>JACKHI010000002.1 GCA_020639075.1 Phycisphaerales bacterium
CCGTGCGCCCTTCGGGCGAAATAAGATGCACGGATTTCAGGCGAAATGGGAGGACAACGATTCGGCGTGGCGTCGTGGCTGATTGGACGATCGCTCTGCGCCCTCGCACTGGGTGGCAAGCACCCAGTGGCACGAGGGCTGTCGTCTCGGACACGCCGCTCGCCGAGTCTAACAGTTCACCAACGCAGCCGTGATGAACCAACGAAAACCAGCAATCGGACGGCTTCGCCCGACTGCCGGTTCATGATGCTTGGTTCTTCGAGGTCCTCGAATACGCCTACTTCGTGCTGAACAGCACCTGGATGGACTCGCTGCGATCGCCGGCGACAGTGAACACGAGCATGTAGTCCATACCCGGCTTAAGCGTGACGCCGCCGACGGGCTGCTTCTCGAAGTTCATGCACTTCATGTTGCCGGGCAGAGCGCCGAGGTTGTACACGACGCCCGGCTTCATGAGCTGTTCGGAATCCTGCGTGGCCGGGTAGATCGTGAACTCGGGCTGATGCGAATAGTCGGCCTCGAACGCCTGATGGATCTGCATGTTCGTGCTCGTGATGCGGCCGAACTTCGTCGGGTCCTCGAAGTCGAACTTGAAGCTCGGCGACGTGCTGCAGGTGCCCTTCACTTTGAACTTGGCGTAACCCATGGCGCCTTTCTTCAGCTTGTTCTGTTCCGCCGGCATGCCATCGACATAGACGACGAGGTGGCTGTCCTTCTTCATCAGATTCTTGCCGACGTTGAATGCGGAACTCGCACTGCAACCCATGCCTGCGCCGACGAATCCAATCGACAGAATCGCCATACCCAACATTCGCTTGTTCATCATCGCTCCCTCTTTCGCAACAGGAACCGTTCTTTAGACCGGCGAGCCTCCACGCTGCCCGCCACGCACCGAAGCCCTGCACTGCCCGGTCGCACTCGGATTGAGTGTAATCATCGCGAATCGGCATGCAAGACGCGATTGAGAGGCCGCAGCCGATCGTGGCGGAAGCGATGATATCGCGGTTTGTTACCGATGCGCTGCTCGTTTAGGATTCCATCCACAAGGTTGCGGTCGAGGCGAGCCGGGGCGACACGAGTCGGTCTGAAAAAGGCGTCGTCGACGATCGTGCGAAGACGAAACGGAGGCGACGTGTTCGGCCGAATACGACAGGCGCTCTCGGGGCGGACTCGCGTCGATGAGCGATCGCACTTCCTGGCGCTCCTCAGCGGCACGGGCATTGAGATCGGCGCCTTGCAGAACCCTGTTGACGCCCCGCATCTGCGGATTCGGTATGTCGATCGTCTCCCGATTGAGTCGCTTGTCGAGCAGTACCCGGAATTGCGCGGACAGCGGATTGTCGAGCCGGATATCCTCGATGACGCGGAGAATCTGAAAGCCGTGGCGCCGTCGTCGCAGGATTTTGTGATTGCGAATCACGTCATCGAACACATGGCCAATCCGATCCGGGCGTTGCTTTCCTGGTCCAGCGTGCTGAAAGCCGGCGGCCGGCTGTTCCTGGCCGTGCCGGACAAGCGTTTCACATTCGATCTGGATCGGCCGTACACGGAGCTGGGCCATCTGTTCGAGGACTACGACGATCCAAGTCGCGAACGCGACTTCCTTCACTTCCTGGAGTTTGCGCGAGAAGTGAGTTGTAAGACGTTCCACGCGCGCCCGCTCGAGGAGGCGGAAGAATACGCGCGGGAGCTATGGAAGCAGGATTACAGCATTCACTACCACGTCTGGAATGACGATCGGTTTCGTGAGTTGCTTTCCGCCATTTCCGAGCGGTTCGACTCGTGGAAGATGCGCGTCGTTGATGAGATGCCCACAACGGGCAATGAGTTCATCGTCGTTCTTGAGAAACACACTGCAGAATGACGGGTTTGTGTGCGAGTGTGCACACGATCCGATGAGCTTCGCACGTTCGTCGTCACATCGCCGAGTTGAGGCGCGAATCGTCCGGCCATACACTGAGCGTCGACTCGAGTCGGCCTTTGGGGCCGCTGCCCCCGTTTTGCTTCTAGTAAGGACTGCCCATCATGAAGGTACTTGTCACCGGCGGATGCGGATACATCGGCAGCCATACCGTCAGGGCGCTGACGGCCGCGGGGCATCAGGTCGTGGTTCTGGACAGTCTCGTGACAGGTCATCGGGTTGCACTGGACGAGAGGGTTCCGCTCATTGTCGGCGATCTGTGCGATCGACAGCTATTGGGCGAGCTCTTCCAGTCTGAGCGATTCGACGCCGTCGTGCATTTCGCCGCGTTCATCGAAGTGGGCGAGTCCGTTCGCGACCCGCTGAAGTTCTACGAAAACAACGTGGCGAATACGATCAATCTGCTGCAGGCGATGCAGGTGTCCGGCGTCCGAAAGCTCGTGTTCAGCTCCACGTGCGCCGTGTACGGCACTCCAGACACGATGCCGCTCGTCGAGACGATGGCATGCAATCCAGCGAGCCCGTACGCGCGGGCCAAGTACGCCGTCGAGTGGGCGCTCGATGACTCGTCGGCAGCCTGGCAACTGGGCTATGCAGCCCTGCGGTATTTCAACGCTGCCGGCGCGGCGTCAGACGCGACGATCGGCGAGGACCACGATCCCGAATCACATCTGATACCCAATGTCCTGAAAGTCGCGCTGGGGCAGCGCGAAAACGTGAAGATCTTCGGTACGGACTATGAAACACCGGATGGTACGTGTTTGCGCGATTACATCCACGTCGAGGACCTCGCCGCCGCACACGTTGCCGCGGTCGAGGCGCTTCAGCCCGGCGAACGGCGCATCTACAACACAGGCACGGGTGTCGGCGCCAGCGTTCGTGAAGTGATCGACGTGTCGAGACAAGTGACGGGGCATGCGATTCCGGCGATCGAGGAGTCGCGCCGTCCGGGCGACGTCCCTAGGCTATTCGCGGATTCGAGCAAGATACAGCGTGAGCTCGGCTGGTCGCCGAAGTACAAGGAACTACGGGAGATCGTCGCCAGCGCGTGGCGATGGCACCAGTCGCATCCGGAAGGCTATGGCGATAGACGCCGATCGTCATGATATCGTTGCGATGCAAATTCTGCACGATTTGAGCGTGCCGGATAATCAAGCGCTCCATGGAAAGTGCGGAAACCCACATGGGGGATCGCATTAAGGGCCGGACCGCGAGACTGGAAGATTCTGATTGACTGCCGTCGGTCCCCGAATCTACAATAGCGATCAATGACGTCTGGAGGCTATCTTTTGCGTCGTAGCAGCGTCGATATGCTGGCACGGCTCGTATGCCGCAAGCGTCGGTCCCGACGCACGGCGATGCTTCCCCGCGGGATGAAAGTCTCGGTCGGCGTTTGCGATTTCATGTCCAAGATTTTCAACGAATGACGCGATCGGCAGCGGCTCCGACGGCGGTGAGTTGCGCTCAAAGATCCTTCTAAGCCGACGCGCATCGCCAGTTCCGGCCCAAATCGATCCGATTCAAACCAGATTCAAGAGTTGATCGTCGTGCACCAGTCGATGGCGCACGACTCGTACGCCGGAGATGCGGTTTCCGCACTTCGGAAGGGAAGAGAAAAACGCAGAGGCAATGCCTTGTTCGATTGAGCCAGAGTCTCTCGAACAATTCAGATCGGAAACAGATCATGTCCGCCAATGTTGCAGCACATGCAAAAATCAACCCCAAGGAAGTCCTCGACGAATTGAAGAAGCACATTCTCGTCGATGGATTCGAGATCGTTGTCGATCTCGAGCGTAGTCGCGGTAATCGGATGTATGACGCCAACAGCGACCGCGAGATCATCGACATGTACAGCTTCTACGCGTCGATGCCTGTCGGCTTCAATCATCCATACTTCGACCATCCCGACGTGCGCGAAGATCTTGGTCAGGCCGCGATGCACAAGATCGCCAACTCGGATGTCTATTCCGTCCAGATGGCGAGATTCGTCAAGACGTTCGATCGCGTGATGGGCGTTGCGGAATTGCCGCGGTACTTTTTCATCGAAGGCGGCGGTCTCGCCGTCGAGAACGCACTGAAGGCGGCGATGGACTGGAAGGTCCGCAAGAACATCGCGGCGGGGCGGGGTGAAATCGGCACGGAAGTGCTTCATTTCAGGAACTGCTTCCACGGCCGAACGGGTTACACGATGTCGCTGACGAATACCGATCCCGTCAAGGTTCAGTATTTCGCCAAGTTCGACTGGCCGCGCGTGATCAATCCGAAAATTAATTTCGCATTGTCGGAGCCCGAGCGCACGCAGAAGGCGATCGAGATCGAGAACCAGGCCGAGGCCGAGATCATGCAGGCGATCAAGGATCGCCCGAATCGCATCTGCGCGATGATCATCGAACCGATTCAGGGCGAAGGCGGCGATCGCCACTTCCGCACGGAGTGGTTCCGGAAGATGCGGAAGATCTGCGACGAAAACGACATGCTGCTGATTTACGATGAAGTCCAGTGCGGCATGGGCGTAACGGGCAAGAACTGGGCGTTTCAGCATCACGGCGTGCTGCCCGACATCCTCTGCTTCGGCAAAAAGGCGCAGGTTTGCGGCATTATGGCCGGCCATCGCCTCGATGAAGTCAAGGAAAACGTCTTCCGCACGCCCAGCCGCATCAACAGTACATGGGGCGGCAATTTCACGGACATGGTTCGGTCGACCCATTATCTCAACATTATCGAACAGGAAGATCTCGTGGAGAACGCCCGGACGACGGGCGAGTATTTCCTGAAGCAGCTCACAAAGCTCCATGATGAGGAGCCGATGATCGAGGCTGTGCGCGGCAAGGGCCTGCTGTGCGCCTTTTCGCTGAAGGATAAGGAGTTTCGCGACAAGTTCTGGAAGGGTTGTTTTGAAGTCGGTCTGCTCGTCGTTCGCTGCGGCGAACGCTCGATCCGCTTCCGGCCCGTTCTCGACACCAAGCCGGAAATGGTCGACGAAGTCATGCGGCTGATGCGCGAGCAGATTCGACGAATCAAGGCGGAATAGGGGAAAGCCGCCAGCTTGCTCTGTTTAGGGACAGGGTAGGGGTGGGCCAGTGGCGCTAGTCGTCACTGGCTCTTTTTTTTTGCTCGAATTTGCGGACATCCCATGGAGGCGGACGCGACGGTCGATGCCGACTAAGATCAAGTCCTGAATGCATGCCGCTCCCGTTGCCGACGTCGGTCAGCGATTCGGCGGCCGATGTGAAACCCCGACCCCCGTTCCTCCCGATGCAGCAGAGCTCTGAGAATCGACTTCTCGCCCGGGCGATCATCGTGTCGCAATTCGCGCCGCCTTTCATGTTCTCGGGAGTGGCGATTGCATTACCGACGATGGGCGCGGAACTCCATTCGGGCGGCGTTGCGCTGAGTCTTGTCGAAACGCTGTTTCTTGCCGGTAGTCTCTCGATGCTGCTCCCAAGCGGTCGTCTGGCGGATGCCGGCGACAAGCGGACGCTCTACAAGTCCGGTCTCCTCGGGTTCTCACTCACGTCGCTGCTGATCGGCCTGATGTCTTCGATGCCGATCATTCATTGCCTGCGATTCCTGCAGGGCATGAGCTCTGCTATTTACGTTGCGACGGGACCGGCGATCCTGACCGACATTGTGCCAGTTCGGCATCGCGGTCGCGCGTTCGGGAGCTCCCTCGGCGCGATCTACGCCGGCCTGACGCTTGGACCGATCGTCGCCGGGTTCCTCGTCGATCATTTCAGTTGGCGCGGCGTTTTTTTCTTCGGCGCCGCAACCCTGATGGCCGGGTACGTGCTGATTCGAACGATGATGCCATCGATGCGGGATATCCCTTTTCGCGTGCTGCATTGGCCAAGCGTCGTGATCGTCGTCGCGGCGGTACTGTCGCTCGTATTCGGTACTTCGTTCGTCAACGAAGGCGCCGTCGGTTATGCCTTGATTGGAGTCGGGCTCGTGCTTTCGGTGATCTTTGCCGCGCTTCAGCGCCGGCTCGATCGACCGCTGTTGGACGTAACGGCGTTGCTGGCCAATCGCGTCCTGCGAAACGCGTTGGTTGTTCAGATGCTCGTGTATATGCAGGCGATGGCGTCGATGTTCCTGCTGAGTATGTATCTGCAGGTGTCGCGGGGTGTGCCGGCGGATGAGACGGGGCCCGTGCTGGCGATCGGCTCGATTATCATGGCGGTCCTGGCGCCGTTCTCCGGACGGCTTGCTGATCGATTTCGCCCCAGCTTGCTGGCGGGCGCAGGGGTGCTTTCGATTCTCGTGACGGGTCTTCTCGCGATGACGCTGGGCGACGAAACGAGTCTCTGGTTCATTCGGGTCATGCTGGTCTTCCAGGGGCTCGGTTTCGCGCTGTTCAGCTCTCCGAACATGACGATCATCATGAACAGCGTTTCGATGAGCTCGACCAGTATGGCCTCTGCCCTGGCGGCGAAGTCACGCTCGCTAGGGATGACGACGGGCATGCTGATCGCGTCGCTACTGATTTCCATTCGCATTGGCGCGGATCGCGTTCAGGATCATCCGGAAGCGATGATCGGCGTCGTCAGAACGGTTTTCGGGATTCTCGTGGCGGCAGTGACGCTGGCACTGGCGCTGAGCATCCTGAATCGCGCCAAGCCGGCGGCTACCGCTCCCGCTTCCAGCCGCTGAGGTTGCGTCGGCGCGTGTCATGCCTGACGATCCTCGACCGGACGGATTTCGTCGGGCGATGTTCGGCAATTCGCGGATTCGCGCGTGCCGGGCGCCTGGCGCGCTGAGGGCCTGATTCGATGAAATACGCAGCCGTCGTGGAGCATGCTCGCGAAGTCACATTGCAGGGGACGGCGAGCGCGGCGCCGTGGGTCGGCCCGCTGGAACGACTTGGTCTATCGCCATTTGAGCGTGACAGTCGCGCGGAGGTGCTGGTCAGCGTCGCGGCGGGCAAATGGGGCATCGCTTTTCGTGAAGTTGCCGTGGCCGTGGCGGCCTGCTGCAAACAGGGCAGCGAGCAGCCCGACGGTTACTATCTGGCCTACGCCTTTCATTCGTCCAGGTTATTCGGTTGGTGCGAACGGACATTCTTCAAGGCCCCGCACAGGCACGCAACGATCGACGTGAATGACGGCGTGCCCGCGTCGATCGAAGTGCGGCACGGAACGCAGATGGTCCTGCACGCGGCGATGGGTGCGGAGCGGCAGGCGTCGCGCCGGGAAGACGTCGATCTCGTGATGCCGCTGTTCCTGCCCGCGCGTGGTTCGCGCGATGCGGGCAAACGCAGCTGCTTCCACATTCGTGTTGCGGGCGAAACGCGGGTGTTTCCTTACCTTCCCGAGTCGGATTTCTTTTCCATTGAGAACGGCGGCGGAAATCCTGCAATGCCGTTGCTCGCGGAGTGCGATTTTGCGGGACGGGAGTGGATTATCCGCAGCGACACGACGCACGCGCGGACAAAGACCACAACCGAGAAGGTCACGGCCAACTGACGTTTGAGTCGCTCGTCGCCCGGCGCGGTCGCCGAATCGGTCTCGGGCCTGCCTGTTGCGGCGCAGAGGTGGGTCAAAACTGCGTCGCCGATTATAGAAACCGGGCCTGCGCGATTGCGTTACACTTAGAATACAGCAGGTCGGTAGTCCGGCTTGCGTCGGGCGTTCGCGAAACTGAGCGCTCGGAGTCTCGAGACAATGCCATGATGACGTACGGCGTCTTTGTAGTCCTTTGCCTGATCCTGCTGACAGGTAGCGTCATCGTATTCGGCGGCGCGCGGAGCGACTCCCGAGGCGGGGCTGACGCCGGATCGAATGCCCGTCGAGGGGGGCGAGCATGCCCGTATTGCGGGGTTGCAAACAGGAATCCAGCACAATACTGCGGCCATTGCGGCAAGCAGTTGGATGATCAAGGCGGTTCTCTCTGACGCGATCGTGCGCGTGATGGACGCTGCCGGCGCTCGGACGAACCCGGGACCTGTCCCCATGATGGGCAGGAAGGAGGATGGCGATGAGAGGAGTGGATGGCTTACGAGGCACGACGCCCTGGGAGCGTCGGCCCAGACTTTCCAGGCGGCGGCTATTTGTGTTAGGCCTGCTCGGCCTCGTATTCGCGTTTCTTGCGGTCCTCTGGTTTGGAATTCGCGTCGAAGTGAACACCAACGAACTGATGGTGTTGATGAACAAGACGGGCAAGACGCTCCCCGACGAATTGCGCGACGAATTCGGCGATCAAGTCGTCCTGTATCCCCAACTTGTCGAACGCATCGCGAAGATCACGGGCGAGTCGCCCGACGACATTCAAAACAGGTACAAGGGCGTGCGCTACGACGTGAGTAAGGAAGGTCGGTACTTTCCGAATCCCTACACGCGCAAGAGCTACATCATGCCGACGACGCTGATCAAGCAGAACGAGATCGGCGTGAAGATTCGCAAGTTCGGCAAACCTCTGCCGTTTCCTAAGACTGTCGCAACGGAGCCCGATGAACGAGGTCCCGTCGCCGATGTCCTCGGCCCCGGACGCCACGATATCAACCTGCTCGCCTACGAGGTGCAGCGATTTCCGGCCGTGCAGATTCCGCCCGGCTACATGGGCGTCGTCAGCTTGTTGTCAGGCGAGACGTCGAAGGTTCAGAACACCTATGTCGTCGGCGCCGGTGAGAAGGGCGTGCAGCAGGACTGCCTCGAACCGGGCCTGTACTACATCAACCCGTATCTGAAGAAAATTGACATCGTTGACACGCGCAGCCAGAAGTACGACATGATCGGCAACGACGCGATCTACTTCCCGTCGAGCGACAGTTTCACGATCGAAATCGAAGGCACGATCGAGTGGGCGATTCGCCCCGATCGCGTCGCGGAAGTCATGGTCGCGTACGGCACCTACGGCAACGCGGCCCACATTCTCGACAAGATCATTCTGCCGAACGTGCGCAGCATCGCGCGCATACAGGGCTCGAAGCTCAAGGCGCGCGAATTCATCAGCGGCAAGACGCGCACGGCGTTTCAGTCGAAGCTGTTTGAAGAGCTCAAAGTCGCATGCTGGAAGCAGGGAATCGATATTCGCGCGGCGCTGGTCCGAGACATTCAGCCGCCCGCGGAGATTGCCAGCCTGATCAGTATGCGGGAACAGGCGGATCAGGAGATCGATCGTTCCACGAATCAGATGGAGGAAGCGCGGGCCGAAGCCAAACTCGTCGAACAGCAGGAACGTGAAACGCAGAACAGTGAGGTCGGTGACGCACGGCGCGAAGTCGTGACGGTCACGAAGACGGCCGAGCAGTTGAAGAGCGTCGCCATCACGCAGGCGAACCGGGAACTGGAAGTGGCCAAACTTCGCCTGCAGGCCGCTGAAAAAGAGGCAGCCGCCACCATCGCCCGCGGTCAGGCGGAGGCCGCCGTGATTCTGTTCGACTACAAGGCGCGAGCCGAGCCCCTGGCCGACGCCGTGGCGGCATTCGGCGGCGGCATGCCCTACGCGCAGCATTTCTACCTGATGAAGATCGCGCCTTCGATTCAATCCATCCTGACGAATACCGACGGTCCGTTCGCGGATATCTTCGGATCGTTCGGCGACGTGAGTGAAGCGAAGCCGGCGCTGATCAAGCAGGAGGTGAAGCCGTGAAAAAACTCATCCCCATTCTCATCGGCGGCGTGTTGATCGTCGGTGCGGCATTCGGCATGTTCACATGGTTCCTTTGTCGCATCTATGTGCCCGAGGGCATGTGCGCCGTCATGATCAAGAAGACGGGCGATGTGCTGCCGGAAGGTGAATCCGTCGCGACGCAGAGCGGTCAGCGCGGCATTCAGCAAGAAGTTCTTGGGCCCGGCCGGCACTTCCGCGATCCGATTCGTTGGGACTGGCAGCTCGTGCCGCTGACAGAGATTCCGTCAGGCGATCCGAAGACGTGGAAGCTCACGGTCGGACAACGAGCCGGCGGCGATCTCAGCAGCGGGCAGTACACGTTCGAAGGCGAGTTCCCCAAGATCGGCGTTGTGACCCGCAAAGTCGGCAAGAGGCCGCCCCAGGGGCAGGTCGTCGTTTCACGCGAGTCGGGCTATCAGGGCATTCTCGAAGAGGTACTCACGCCCGGTGTCTACAAGATCAATCCGTACGTGTATGAAGTCGAGACGTATCCCGCGACAGTCATTCCGGCCGGATTCGTCGGCGTCGTGACGAATCTGTTCGGTGCGGACCGCACGGATCCGCAGCAGGCCGACGTTCCGACGAGCGGACCGGGAGGCTATGGCGACGAAGGCTCGGCCTCGTCCTATCAGCGGCGCCTGGCGAACGCCGACGAACGAGGCACGGTTCGCGACGTTCTGCAGCCGGGCATCTACTTCATCAACCCGAAGTTGAAGAAAGTCACGCTTGTCGAAATCGGCTACAACGAGTACTCGCAGCTGCGCATCGATGAAGTTGACGATTCGCAGATCAGTTTTCCGTCGGACACGGGGTACCTGATTCGCGTGGGCGTGACTGTTGTGTGGGGCATCGATCCGAATCATGCGGCGGAGATCGTGAACAACTTCGGCAACGTCGATAAGGTGCTCGAAAAAGTCATCAATCCGCAGCTTCGGAGCATATGTCGCAACATCGGTTCGACGTATGCGGCGCGGGATTTCATACAGGGCGAAAAGCGCGAGCAATTCCAGCGCGACATGACGGCCGAGTTGCGGCGCGTTTGCGCTGCGAAGAATGTGGAAGTGCTGCTGGCGCTCGTTCGCGACATCGAGGTCCACGCACCCACTTCGACGCAGGAAGGCGGCCCGACAAGCGTTACGGAAGACCTCAAGCGAACGATTCAGCAGAGCTACATCGCGATCGAGAGCCAACTGACGAAAGAAAAGCAGCGCGAGGCCGCGACGGTCAAAGCACAGCTTGAAGAAGTGAAGAAGCTCGTCGACATTGCCAGGGAGACGATCCGCGCCGAGACGCGGATCATGGTGGCGAACATCAAGGCTGAAGGCGACAAGCGAGCAGCCGAGATTTCGGCGGAAGCCGAACTCGAAGTCGCGACGATTCAGCAGCAGGTCGCCCAACTCGATGCGCAAAGGCGACAGATTCTCGGTCAGGCGGCGGCGGATGTCGAACGCATGAAGCGTGACGCCGACGCCCAGGGCTATCGCCTTCTCGTCAGCGCGTTCGGATCGCCGCAGGCGTATAACCTCTATACGTTTACAGAGAACTTCGATCCGCAGTCGATTCGGCTGATCTTCGCGGGTGAAGGCACGTTCTGGACGGATTTGTCCCGATTCGAAGACGCGGGTGCGGCGAAGCTCCTTCAGAAGGAATCGACCCAGGCATTGAAAAAAGTCGCCGACTAGACTGGATGCACCAACAGACCGTTCGACGTGGCGTCAGCCTCTCGCATGCCGACATGCAGCGGGAGGCTGGCGATCAGTCTTGGTGCACTCTCGCGGATTGCCACAGTGATGGCATTTGATCTTGAGCATCGAGAACGCCGGGGGGCGATAAGCCGCTCGACGCCAATTCTGGTATCGCTCGTGTTCTGCCCGTTTTCCGGCCGTCGCGGCCGCTTGATTCTGGACCCTCCAGCGGGCCACCGATAATGATCCGCCAGGGCCCCGGCGCGCGGCGATCCCCCCGACATCACATCAAGGAACCCGCTCGGGGGCCCGATTTTCAGGATGACTTGTTAAAATAGGGGGCTTGGGTAAAATGGGCGGTCACGACAAGCGGGAGGACGTATCCATCGTGACCGACGCGCTCAACTCGGCCAGCAGCGGCAGTTTTCGTGAGAAGTCCGTCTTCACGACAGGTGAAGTCGCCGAGATCTGCCAGATCAGTCAACAAACTGTCATCCGTTGTTTCGACAGCGGCAAGCTGAAGGGGTTCCGCGTTCCCGGCTCGAAGTTTCGCCGTATTCCGCGCGAATCCCTCGTCGTCTTCATGACGGAGAACCAGATACCGCTGGCGAATCTGGAGACGGGCAAAAAACGCGTGCTGATCGTCGACGACGATCCCGAGATCGTTGACGTGCTCGTTGAGATCCTCGAGGCCGACGGTCGCTTCGAAGTCATGAGCGCATCGAACGGATTCGACGCCGGCGCCGCAACCAAGTCGTTCAAGCCCGATATGGTCCTGTTGGATTACATGCTGCCGGACATCAACGGCAACATCGTCTGTGAACGAATTCGGCAGGACGCGGACCTGTCCAAGACGCGTGTGATCATCGTCTCTGGCGCCGTGGATCCGACGGAAGTCGAGACGCTGCTGAAGGCGGGGGCCGACGACTTCATACAGAAGCCGTTTGATATCCAGCATCTCATCAGTCGAATGGTCGAACTGCTCGCCGCATAGGCGTCTTCGACCCAGGCAAAGTGCGGGGATCGTGAAGCATGTCCACGGCGGCGCAACAGCCGAACACGCGCGAGGTCGATCTCGTCCTCGGACAGCTCGAAGCGATTCCGCCGTTATCGCCCGTTGCGACGCGCATCCTCTCGCTGACATCCGATGAAAACGCGTCGCCCAAGGACCTCGTCCGCCTGATCGAGACGGACCCGGCCTTGACGGCGCGCCTGCTGTCGATGTTGGGGCGCGCGGAGGCGGGGGTCAGACCTGCGGCCGTCAATCTTGACAACGCCGTTCGACTGCTCGGCTTCAAGGCGATCCGCCACGTAACGCTTGCGCTCAAGGTGCAGGAGGCGTTCGGACTGGGCGAGTCCGATCACGAGAAGGGCTCACCATTCGATCGGCTCGCGTTCTGGAAGCACTGTCTCGCAGTCGCCTGTGCTGCACAGGGGTTGGCCGAGGCAACGAATCAGAAGATCGACATACACGAGGCATTCGTCTGCGGGCTTCTTCACGATCTCGGCAAGATCGCACTCCATACGGCGATGCCCAAGAGCTACGCGAAGATCGTCGTGCAGGCCGACGAGCTGCGATCGGACATCGGCGCCATCGAGCGCCGCGTACTCGGGGCGGATCATTCCGTCGCCGGGCATCGACTCGCCAAGCGCTGGAGCCTTCCGCAGCGGCTCGTCGAGTGCATCTGGCTTCATCATCAGACGCCCGAGGCGCTGCCGGCGAATATTGCCGCCCAGGGCCACGTTCAGCTGATCCACCTCGCGGACACGATCGCTCGCGAACAACAACTCGGCTGGTCCGGCAATTATCGCGTCTCAACGGCGTCCCATGAGCTGGCGAAGCGCATCGGCATCTCACAGGAGGCCGTGCAGCGCGTCGTCGAGAGCCTCGCGGAGGCCATCGATGCGCGTGCGGAGTGGATCGGCGGCGAACGCATCGACGCTCGCCGCGAGTACTTGCAAGCCCTGTTGAAGACGACGGAGGACCTGACGCGCCATCACGAAGCATTGCGACGCGAAGTGGTCCGGCATCGCAGAAAGGAAGCCTACTTCAACGCCGTCTGCCGGATCGTCTCTGACATCTCCCCGGACCAGCCGCTTCGCGACGTCTGCGACAGGCTGGCCGCCGAGTTAGGGCGTGCTCTCGAAGCGCGGGCGTGCATGGCGTTTGCGATCGGAACCGACGATTGGATCGAACTGGCCGGGTGGGCGGACGGCCGCACGTGGGGCCGATCCGAGTCTGACGCGAGCTTGACCGACGGTCTTCGCGGTGAATGTGACGCGATCGTTTCGCCAGGGGATGCCGACGCGCCCGGCGGCCTGTTGCGTCCGGTTTCGAATGCGTTTGCTTCGTTGATTGCCCGATGCGGCGACGGCGCATTTAGTGACGACGGTATCGTCTGGATTCCGTTGAAGTCGCGCGGCGACTGCCGATGCGGCATCATTCTGTCTGTCAGCGACAATCGCGCAGCCGTCATCGACCAGGACGCGACGGCGGTGTCGGCAGTTTGCGATGCGGCCGCCGCGGCACTGACGAATTCCTACGAGCGGGCCGCCTCGGTGCGATTGAGCGACGAGCTTGCCGATGCCGGCCGACGTGCCGGCGAGGCGCAACGCGAAGCCGCCAATCAGCGGCTGATCGATACCGTGACGGCGATGGCGGCGGGGGCCGCACATGAGTTGAACAACCCGTTGACGGTCATTTCCGGGCGCGCCCAGGCGCTCGGAATGCGGATAGCGGACCCGGACGCCAAAAAATCGCTGGATGCGATATCGGCCCATGCCAAGGCGGCCAGCGACATCGTGTCGGAGTTAATGGCGTTCGCGAAATCGCCGGTTCCGTCCCCGTCGAACATCGATCTCGCGGGGTGCATAAACGACGTCGCGTCTGATCTGGCGGCGGACGGATTATTGGCCGACGCGCCGAGCGTCGAATTGCCGTCCGAGTTGCCGCAGGTCCGATTCGATCGAGACCGGCTGCGCGACGTATTTCGCGAAATTCTCGAGAATTCACTGGAGGCGACGAGTGCGGATTCGCGTCGTCTGGCCATCAAGGCTGCATACGATCCGGCCGAAGAACAAGTCGTCGTCAGCGTCATCGACAACGGTCGAGGCATGACGGCGGAGGTGCTGAGTCGGGCGATGGATCCGTTCTATTCGCATCGACCTGCGGGACGAAGCCGAGGACTCGGGCTGGCCCGCGTACGACGCTGGATGCTCTTGGGCGGCGGCGACGTGCAGTTGGAGAGTAAGCCCGACGTCGGAACGCGTGTCGTGCTGCGGTTGCCCGCAGCGAACGACGCTGAATGACGCGGGAATGAAGTCAGTTTGGGGGGTCGCGCGAAGGAGCGCGAAGCACGACGGCGCCCTCGGCCGTCAAATCGTCGAACGCCTCGTCAGCGTCGGCGATCAGCCCCGCGAATCCCTTCGCCGGCGCGCTTGAAAAGCGATACCGGCCACGACAGGAGGTCGTGCGCGGATGAACACGAAAGAAGCCATGACAACACGGGCCGAACAAGATCCATGCATTCTGATCGCGGCGGAGGATGACGATCGCACGACGGCGCTGATCGCCGAGATCGTGATCCAGATCCAGCCGCGGATCACGCACGTCGCGAGCGTCGAAGACGCCCGCCGCGCCATCAAGGCGACGAAGCCGACGTTGATTATCGCGGATCAATATCTCGAAGACGGCCACGGTATGGACATCATTCCGCGGGACGGCTCGCTGAAGACGCCGATCATTCTGCTGCAGGACGAGATCGAGCCGGATCGAATGATCCAGGCGATGCGACTCGGCGTTGCCGATGTGTTCGAACAGCCGATCGATCCGGACGCTGTGATCGCGGCCATTACGCGCCTGCATCGACGCGAGATGATCCGACGTCGCGACGAGCGCCGCGCCAAGCGGCTTCGCCGGATGTCGTCGAAGCTGATCCGCGATCGTCGCGATTTGCGACAACGCGTCGACCTGATCTGCAATGACATCGTCGTCGCCTATCGGCAGCTGGCGGAGAAGGTCGTTTCTTCGCCGGTTTGGACGGCCACCAACGAACAACCGCGTGAGCGGGCGCGCTGAGACGCGAACAAGCTGCTCTTATCCCATAAGAAACGCCCGGCGAATCGAGTTGATTCGCCGGGCGTTGTTTCTTGTAGGTCGGGTCATCGACCCGACTTCGGCGTTGCTCGCGTTCGTGTCGGGTCGATGACCCGACCTACGCAAATCAAATCACCAAATCGCTGGTGCGTGAATCCCTTCTCACACCACTGCTTAGTATCGGTAGTGATCCGACTTGTACGGACCGTCGACCGGCACGCCGATGTAGTCGGCCTGTTCCTTCGTGAGCTTCGTTAGGCGGACGCCGAGTTGTTCGAGGTGGAGCCGCGCGACTTTCTCGTCGAGGTGCTTCGGCAGCACGAACACGATGTTGTCATACTTGCTGTGGTTCTGATGGAGTTCCATCTGCGCCATGACCTGGTTCGTGAAGCTGTTGCTCATCACGAAGCTGGGATGGCCCGTCGCGCAGCCGAGGTTCAGCAGGCGGCCTTCCGCCAGAATGATGATGCTGTGTTCTTTCGTGCTGCCGTCGGCCTTGAACGTGAACTCGTCCACCTGCGGCTTGATGTTCTCCTTCACGACGCTGCCGGCCTTGACCATCTTGTAGAGACCGGCCATGTCAATCTCGTTGTCGAAGTGGCCGATGTTGCCGACGATCGCGCCGGTCTTCATCTTCTTCATATGGTCGGCCGTGATGATGTCCTTGTTGCCCGTCGTCGTGACGAAGATGTCGGCGCGTTCGACGACGTCTTCGAGCGTTTTGATCTCGTAGCCTTCCATCGCCGCCTGCAATGCGCAGATCGGGTCGATTTCCGTGATCACGACGCGGCAGCCCTGGCCTCGGAGCGACTGGGCGCAGCCCTTGCCGACGTCGCCGTAGCCGCAGACGACGGCCATCTTGCCGCCCATCATGACGTCCGTCGCGCGATTAATGCCGTCGATCAGCGAGTGTCGGCAACCATAGACGTTGTCGAACTTGCTCTTCGTGACGCAGTCGTTGACGTTGATCGCCGGGAAGAGGAGCGTCTTGTTCTTGCTCATTTCGTAGAGTCGATGGACGCCTGTCGTCGTCTCTTCACTCACGCCGACGACGCCTTCGGCCAGCTTCGTCCACTTGCCGGGGTTCTCGGCGAGCTCGCTGCGAATCGCCTCGAGAATAATGCCCCATTCTTCCGGTTCCTTGTCCGTATTGAAGGCCGGTACCTTGCCTGCGAGTTCGAACTCGCGCGCCTTGTGGACGAACAGCGTCGCGTCGCCGCCATCGTCGAGGATCAGCGTCGGACCGTTGTGCTCGGGCCAGCTCAGCGCCTGAATCGTGCACCACCAGTACTCTTCGAGCGTTTCACCTTTCCAGGCGAAGACGGGGACGCCTTGTGGATTTTCCGGCGTGCCGTTGGGACCGACGGCGACGGCGATGGCCGCGTGGTCCTGCGTCGAGAAGATGTTGCAGCTCGCCCAGCGAACTTCCGCGCCGAGCTCGACGAGCGTCTCGATGAGGACGGCCGTCTGGATCGTCATGTGCAGTGAGCCCGTGATGCGGGCGCCGGCGAGCGGCTTGGCGGCGCCGAATTCCTTGCGCAGCGCCATCAGGCCCGGCATCTCGTGCTCGGCGAGGCGGATTTCCTTGCGGCCGTACTTCGCGAGCTTCGCGAATTCGGCGGGCGTCGTGTTCACGACTTTGTAGTCGAGCTTCGTCGGTGCAGCTGTCGTCATACTCGTGTCTTCTCCAAAAGGGTTGCCGGCGAAGGTCCATTACCCGCCGTATCGGTTATCGGTACTCAAGCGTTTCGTTATTTTCGGGCCGTCACGACGAACAGCGGCGGCGCCTCGACGCGGCCCGAAGTGGGGCCGGCCGTGTGCAGACGATGCCAATGCACGTCGCGAAATCCCGTTTCCGTCAGTAATTTGCAGAACTCTTCCGGCGAGAATCCCCACCAGAGGTCCTTCATGCGTTCGTAAAACCCCTGATCCTCGTGCGCTTCCTGCTCGACGATCAGGACGCGACCGCCGCGACGCAGTGCGCGACGCATTTCCGCCAGCGCCGGCTGCGGCTCCTTCACATGATGAAGTACGAGCAGGGCGACGGCGAGATCGATCGATCCTGTCGGAATCGGCAATTTGCCGAGCTCGCCGCGATGGAAATCGACATTTGTCGCGTTGCAGTCGGCGACGCGCTGCCGGCCGCATTCCAGCATGGATTCGGCCGGATCGACGGCGATGACCTTTGCAAAGTGGGCTGCCAGTATCGGCAGGAGGTATCCCGTGCCCGAGCCGATGTCGGCGACTTTCCAGTCGTGCGGCAAAAGCGGCAGGAACGCCTCCAGGGCGAATTGTTCGCCGAACGCTTCGTTTCGAAGATCATCCCAACGCTTGCCGAGGCGATTGAAGAACCCCGTCGCATTCCCGCCGCGCGTGGCGAGCACGCGCCGAAGCCGTTCGTCCATACCGTCGGCGAGGGGCTGGGATCCGAGCCAGCGCACCATGAACCCGCGGACATCGTCGTCGGCGATTTCGTCGTCGTCCGGCGGCGTCATTGCGGAGTAGAGCGTCGAAGTGCCGTGTCGCCGATCGCGAATCAGCTCCGCCTCGCGCAGAACCCGGAGATGGCGCGAAATCGTGGACTGCGGCAATCCGAGGATCTCAACCAACTCCGAAACGTTAAGTTCTTCGTGCGTCAAGACTTGGAGGATCCGCTGCCGCGTCGGCTCGGCCAGTGCGCGAAGGGCGTCGGAGCTGTCCGACAGGGGCGCGGAATGGAGGATTGCTTCATCCATGTATGCGGATAGTAGGATGTAGTCCGAGATTCGTCAAGGGAAAGCCGCTTTTCGCCCGAAATTCGCCCTTTCCAGGCCGCGCTGTCCTCAACGTGACGCCCCAAAAGCGACTCTCCCCATTGCTCGCCCCCGTGGCCCGGCATACCGGGCTGGGGGAGCGAATTCGCTGTCTGATGAAGTGACGTCACGAATGGCGAGGGTGCCCATCATCGACCAGTGCTGCTCTTCGTGACGCGATGATTGTTCCGAATAAGCGAACGGAGCTGGAATTGTGGGTGGCCCATCTCCGCAGGAGTTGGAGGCCCGATTTCGTTTGGGAGGAGCGCTAACCACCTTGGTTATAGACTTGATAGATGTCGATGCTATTCAGCGTCAGCAGTCGTGTCGGGACCCCTAAATAGGCGATTGCGATTTGGTTTGCGGTTTGTGCGCAGTCGAAATCGTGACCCCATGTCCGTTGGACCTGGGCCACTCGCCAGCAATTCAGAAACATCGATTACTGACGTGACCCCCGGCCGCCCACTGTCGCAAACCGATGACCGATGCACGAAATGCACTTTGAACTCGCCGCCTTGTTGTAGCCCGGCAGTCGGTCGCTGCTGAGAAAGTGGTTGCAGACGCTGACCGTGGCGTCGGGGGCGACTTCGTGCACGCAGTCGGACAGGGCCTGGAACGCTTCCAGCATGAAACGCAGCGGCGGTTGCAGCTTGTCGATCGTCTTGTTGCGATGGGGCATGTGCCAGTGCGAGACCTGCGCCTCGTCCGTGAAGTAATGGCGCTCGAAGTCGGCGCGATGCTCGGGGAGCAACTCCATCATGTTCTCGACGGCCTCCTTCGAGAGACGCGCGAAGTCGAAATAGAAGTGCTTGACGCCGACATTCGCCAGCTGCGCGAACGTCTCCCGGAGATAGGTTCGATCGGTGACCGGCAACACGGGGCAGCAGCTCGCCGTCACGAAGATCCCGTTCTCGATGCAGAACTCCGCAAGCCGGAGTCGATCCTCCATGGATGCTGCGTCGGGTTCGAGCTTACGGCGCAGTTCTTCGCTGGGCATCGTGGCGCTGACGATGACCTGGTTGATGTCCTTCGCATCAATAATTGCGTCGCGGATGTCTTGCGGCGGCACGCCGGCCTTGGTGACCAGAAAGTGGCGTGCCCGATGTTTCTCGAGGATGCGCAGGATCTTCAGCGTCAGACCGGTCTCCAGCAGGGCGGGTTGGAAGCAGTCCGTTTTTGCGGAGAAGTAGAAGTAATGATCGCGGAGCATTGCGTGGTTTGTTGTCAGCCACTCGTCGAGGTACGCCGGGTAGTCGTCGTACACGATGACCTCGTCGAAGTACTCGCGCTCCAGCGCATAGATGCCGCAATAGGCGCAGCGGAACTGGCAGCCGAAGACCGGGTTGAGTTCCAGCATGCCCCGCGGGCAGGTCGGGCTGTTGGCGTGATGGACGATTTCCGCGCCGTGATCGATGCCCGAACGATGCGTGATTCTCAGAGGCCGATGCATGGACTCGCCTCGCTTGGTAGACTCGTGGCGGCGAACGAACGCGCAATCATGGGCTGCGAACGCGCAATTATGGTAGTCCATTCCGCCGGCACGACCAAACATCTTCGCGCTTACGCGTACGTTCAGAGGCGCTGTCGCATAATCGTCCTAATTTGGTCGACATTCGGACCCCGCGCCGCGCAAGAGCGACAGTCGATACACGCGTCGCGGAATCTCCAATACCGGTTGCGGGAAATTCGACAGCCGCGGCCGTATTCGATTAATGCCCGAGTTCACACCCGCGATTCATGATCGCCAGGGCGGATTTGCTACGCGGAATGTGCGCCCAATCCAAAGGCGCGATGGCATGGTACGTGCTTGTTCTTCTTGGGAGCGCACCTGCGCAAGAGGCGTGTCCGCGCATGCGTCGCCCGAGTCCATTGGAGGTGATCGCCCGTATGTTCCGTATCCTCGACGCCCGCCGGCTGGCTTCCGACGTCAAGTGGTTTCGAATCAAGGCACCGCTCGCGGCCCGCAACCGCCAGCCGGGGCAGTTCGTCATCCTCCGCCTGGAAGAGGGCGGCGAACGCATCCCGCTGACCATGGCCGCGGCCGATCGTGAGAGCGGCACCATCGAGCTGATCGTCAAGGCCATCGGCGCGACGACGAAGCATCTTTGCGAACTCGAAGCGGGAGACGACATCGCCGACATCATGGGCCCCCTCGGCAAACCGACAGAAATCCACGCGTGCGAACACGCCGTCCTCGTCGGCGGCGGCGTGGGCACGGCCGTCATCTATCCGCTCGCGCCGGCGCTGCGCGAGGCGGGTTGCTTCGTCACGGCCATCACGGGCGGTCGCACGCACGACCTCGTTGTGCTCGAAGCCGAACTGCGAAGCGTCTGCGACGACGTGTGCGTGACGACAGACGACGGCTCGTACGGATTCAAGGGCAATGTCGCCGACAGGCTGGAAGAACTTCTGAGCAACGCAACAAAGCCTGTCGGCGTCGTCTATGCCGCGGGGCCCGTCCCCATGATGCGCGCGGTTTGTGATCGCACGCGGCCCCACAAAATCAGGACGATCGTCTCGCTCAATCCGATTATGGTGGATGGCACCGGCATGTGCGGCGGCTGCCGAATCACGGTCGGCGGTCAGCAGGTGTTCGCCTGCGTCGACGGCCCCGAGTTCGACGGTCACGAAGTGGACTTCGACGAACTGGCGGACCGACTGACGGCCTATCGTACCCAGGAGCGCACGGCGCTCGAGCGATTCGAGCGCGAGCACGGACACGCGTGCGCATCCACGCGACTGACGACAGCATAAATACCCGGAATTGCAGGAAGGCACGCAAGAGAAGCATCGAGGAAGACGAAACGATGGCGATGAGCCCCAAGGACCGGATCAAGATTCAGCGGCAATCCATGCCCGAGCGTGACGCCGACGTACGCAACGCCGATTTCAAGGAAGTCAACATCGGCTTCTCGCTCGATCTGGCGCAGACGGAATCCGTGCGCTGCCTGCAATGCAAGGACGCCAAGTGCACCTGCGGTTGCCCCGTCGGCATTCCCATTCCCGAGTTCCTCGAACGCATCGCCGACAATGATCTGAAAGGCGCCGCCGAGATTCTCCTCGGCGCCAACGCGCTGCCGGGCATCACCGGCCGCGTCTGCCCGCAGGAAGAGCAGTGCGAGCAGTTCTGCGTCCGCGCCAAGTCGAAAAACGGCGAACCCGTCGCCATCGGCCATCTCGAACGCTTCGTGGCGGACTGGGCGCGCGAGAACATGGACATCCGCCAGATCTGCGCGCCCGCGACGGGTCGCAAAGTCGCCGTCGTCGGCTCGGGCCCCGCGGGTCTCACCTGCGCCGGCGAACTCGCCAAGTGCGGTCACGACGTCACGATTTTCGAAGCGCTGCATACCGTGGGCGGCGTGCTCACCTACGGCATTCCCGAATTCCGCCTGCCGAACAAGATCATCGAAGCGGAGGTCGACCGCCTGCGGCAGATGGGCGTGAAGATCGTGTGCAACGTCGTGGTCGGCCGCACATTCACGGTCGACGAACTGCTGACCGACGAAGGCTTCGACGCGATGTTCATTGCCAACGGCGCGGGCCTGCCGGTCTTCATGAACATCCCCGGCGAGAATCTCAAAGGCGTGTATTCCGCGAACGAATACCTGACGCGCACCAACCTGATGCGCGCCTACGAATTCCCCGAGGCGGAGACGCCGATCATCAAGGGCGATCGCATCGCGGTCATCGGCGGCGGCAACGTCGCGATGGACTCGGTCCGCACCGCCAAGCGCCTCGGCGCCAAGGTCGCGACGCTTGTCTACCGACGCAGTCGGGAAGAGATGCCGGCCCGCAAAGAGGAAGTGCATCACGCCGAGCAGGAGGGCATCGAATTCCAGATGCTCACGGCGCCGCTGCGGATTCTCGGCGACGAGAATCGCTGGGTCCGCGGACTGGAGTGCCAGCGCATGGAACTCGGCGAACCCGACGACAGCGGTCGCCGCCGACCCGTTCCGATCGAGGGTTCGAAGTTCGTGATCGACTGCGATGTCGTGATCGAAGCCATCGGCACGCGCGCCAACCCGCTACTGACTGCGACAACGCCGGACCTCAAGCTCAACAAGTGGGGATACATCCTGGTCGACGAGACAGGCGCGACCAGCAAGCCGGGCGTCTACGCCGGCGGCGACATTACCCGCGGCAGCGCAACGGTGATCCTAGCCATGGGCGACGGCAAGCGCGCGGCTGCGTCGATTCATGCGTTCTTGACCGCGAATGCCGAATGCGCTGTCGCGCGGTAGGTGTGCGTGCGGGGTCCATACTGTCCCTACGGGACGAAATCGAGTATTGAGGCCGCGTAACCCAGCGATGCATCGCCGGGCTATTCGCACATCGTCCCGATGGGACGAATTGACAATCGCCCGACCGTTCAAGGTTGGGCGATTCTCTGAGCGTCCCGATCGGGACGCGGTACGAGTGCTATCGCAGAGGCCAACAGAGTTTCACGGTACTTCTTGATAAAAAAAACGCCCACAGCGACACGTTGTGCCGCTATGGACGGTGATAGCGTGCTTGATCCCGATCGGGACCATGTCGGATTACAGGTAGGGGGCCGCCGGCGCTAGCGTGCTCCGGCGTTTTGCATGGCCGCTTCGATGCGTTCCAACCTGGCCTTCAACTCCGCGTTCTCGCGCTCGAGCGACTTGAGTCGTTCGTTCAGCGCAGCGCTGTCCGATTCCGCATCGCAGACAACCTGGCGAAGTCCCTGGATCGCGGCGAGCGCGACGCCGTCGGCGTCGATCGTCGTGATTTTCAGATCGCTCTCGCCCACGCCAAACGCGGCGTAGAAGTCCTGAGCCATGGGACCGATGTGTCGGATGGCGTCGGCCTGCGCCTTGTAATTCCATGTGCCGATCGGCATGTTGCAAACGCGATCGAGAACGTCGACCGGATCGACGGAACTGACGTTTTCCTTCTGGTTTCGATCGGAGACGCTCGACCACGAGCCGCCGCCCGCCGACAGCGTCACGCCTGCGGACTGTGCAGAGTTGCTGAGGAAGCGCGCGCCGCCGGCGCAGCGTACCGTGAATTCATCGGCGACTGACGACGTGACGTCGGAATTGCTGGAATCGCCAAACACAAATGCGCCGTCATGATTCGCCTTGGCGCGTCGACCGGACGCAAAGCTGTAGTCGCCAGCCGACACGCACGTACGTCCACCTGGCAATGCCGAGTAGTCGCCGCTGGCAGTGTTGCTATCGCCTGAGCCGATGAATGCGGTGTAGCCCGTAGCACTATTGCCGTTACCGCAGACGACCGCCGCATATGCCGTTGTCGCGTCGTTGCCGTTGCCGCCGCCGATGTATGTGTTGGAGGCCGACGCCGTGTTGTCCGCACCGCCGCAGATGACGGAATAGCCGGCGCTGCAGTCGTTGCGGCGACCGCCGCCGATAAAGCTGTAGTTGCCGTCGACTTCGTTCGCATAGGAGGTCATATCGAAGTCGTCATAGTAGCCGCCGCCGACAATCACGGACCCGTAACGGCCGTTGGCCACGGCGTTTCCGTCGTAGCCGCCGACGATATTCGGTGTGCTACTGCCGTTCGACTCAATGCGCAGGGCGTTCGTATTGTTCACGATGAACAACAGGTCCGTGTTGCTCGTCGTGCCGATGAGATCACTGACGAGGGCCCCGTATGACGCCGTGCCCGTGACTGTCAGAGCGGCGTACGAGAGCGTTCCGGATACGCTCAACACGCCGCCCACAGTCAGATCGGCGCCGACATCGACGGCGCCGGTAAACGTCGCGTTGCCCGCGTTATCCATCACCAGTGCACTGGCGGGCGACCCATCGGCAGCCGCAAGCGTGTTGTGCGTATGATCGCTTCGCGAGGCTGTTGCGGCCGATCCGTCGCCGGCGAAATTCACTGAAAGCGTGACGGCGCCGCTGGTGCCGCCGCCGGACAGGCCGGTACCGGGTGCGACGGACGTGATGTCGCCGAATGACGTGGGCGCGGCCGTCGTCTGCGTCGTGCCGTCGGGGAATCGAATGCCGCCCGAAGTCGAGTGAATCGTCCCGGCGACAGTCAGCATCGAGTCCGGCGCGTCCGTGCCGATGCCGACGTCGCCGTCGGTGTAGATCGCGTTCGCCCCGATGATCGTGAACGCGGAAAAGTCGACATTCTCGCCCGTGTTCGAGTTCTCGTTGGAGTTATCGGTCAGTGTTGTATTGTCGTTCGTGTTCGTCTCGCCCCCGGATGTGGGGATCATTGATTCGAGGCACGACGTGCCCGTCGACTGTGCAAACATGACGGAAAACGATGCGAGGACGGCAAAGCTCGGTTTCATGATCAACGACTCCAATTCAATTGCGATTGTGTGCACGGGCGATTGCGCCCGTGGCCGACGAAGACGAACGCTACTCAGGCTCGCCTGATATCGAGCGTATTGGGGAATTGGCTTAGTCTTGGTTTGGGAATGAGAGCGTCTTGGGGGCAACGATCGAGTTACGTCTAACAAACGGCCCATAACGTCGGGTCGATTCCGGGCAGTGGAAGATGCGGGGGGAGCCCGTGAGTGTGTCTGCGTCGTTCGCGATTCGCCGAATGGGCGCTAAGGGGTCGTTCTCGAACCGGCGATTCCGCCGGCGTCGCAGCCCGATTGGAGTTTGATACATCGGCTAACTGACGATTTCCTCGGCGAATTCCGCATAGGCGAGCCATGCACTATGATCCAGCCCATGACCACGACGCGCGTAGACATTCAATTGCCTGACTGGCTTCGAAGGGAATTGCCCGAACTCGCAAGCAGGAGTTATCCGTCCGACGATGCCCGCATGGAGGTCGCGCTGCGTGCCGCGAGCGAAAACATCAGGCACGAGACCGGCGGTCCGTTTGGCGCCGCAATTTTCAACAAGCAGGACGGCTCACTGGTTTCCGTCGGTGTGAACCTCGTGACCAGCAGCGGACTATCGATGACCCACGCTGAGGTTGTTGCCATTGCTATGGCACAGGCGGAACTCAAGACTTTCGACCTGGGCAAAGGTGAGCTGGCCCATCTGCAGCTGGCGACGTCGGCCGAGCCGTGTTCGATGTGCATCGGTGCGATTCATTGGTCGGGGTTGAAATCGATCATTGCGTCGGCTCGCGATGAGGACGTCCGCGCGATCGGATTCGACGAAGGGCATAAGCCGGCCGATTGGATCGCGCATTTCGCGTCGCACGGCATCGAATTCACGCCTGACGTATTGCGTCAGCGCGGCATCGAAGTGCTGCAGATGTACGCCCGTCGCGGCGGCCATATCTACAACGCCGGCGGATCAGGAGCGTGAGAAGCAAGAGGTAGGGCGGGTTTCACCCGCCGCAGGCAATTGGGCGAAATGGGCCGAGTGGGAACGGTTTCGCCGCCCATACCAGATGGCGCAAGAAAAAGGCGGGTGGAACCCGCCCTACGGTGCGATGCCAGTGATTTGGCAGCCGATTACCAGCCGACGGTGCTGTAGCCGGCATCCACGTAGTGGATTTCGCCGGTCACACCGCTGGAAAGCTCGCTGCAGAGGTAGAGGGCCGACTTCCCGACTTCATCCGATTCGATATTCCGCTTGAGCGGGCTCTTGGTCGGATAGTGATCGAGGATCTTGTCGAACCCGCCGATGCCGGCCGAACTGAGCGTGCGACACGGCCCCGCGCTGATGGCGTTGACGCGAACCTTTTTCAGGTCGCCGAGGTCGGCCGCCATGTATCGAACGGAACTCTCGAGGGCGGCTTTGCACACGCCCATGACGTTGTAGCCGGGGACGAACTTCGCGGCGCCGAGGTAGCTCAGCGTCAGGACGCTCGAGCCTTCCTTCAACATGTCGTAAGCCTTCTGGCAGACGGAGATGAAGGAATAGACGCTGATATCCATCGCCTGCTTGAAATCTTCGCGGCCCGTCTGGTAGAAGCGATTGAGCAGCGCATCCTTATTGGCGTACGCGACGGCATGGACGAGAAAGTCGATCTTGTCGTACGACTCACGCACTTTGCCGAGGAACTCCTCGACCTGTTCGTCGCTCGTCACGTCGCACGGTGCGATGATCTTGGCGCCGATCGGCTCGGCCAGCTTGCGAACGCGGCGCTCCATTCGATCGCCCGGCAAGTGGTTGAACGCCATCTCGGCGCCTTCCTTGTGGAACATGTCGGCGATGTACCACGCCAGGCTGTGATCGTTCGCAACCCCAAAAACGACGCCCTTCTTGCCTTCGAGCAGGCCCATCGAAATCCTCTCAAACTCTGCCCGTCGGAGCCGGGCGATCGCCGGACTCTCAACAGCTTTACAGACAAAAGTGCTAATGTAGGGTGGTCGCGGAGATCTGTCCAGCAGCAGTGCCGGATCGGCGATCGATCCGTTGTTGCGTCGCAAATGCCGGGATAGACTACGCTTGTGATTGCTGCAGCCGACAAAATCGACGCATCTGCGGGCCCGGAACGAATCCTCGTCAGCGTTCCGAACTGGATCGGTGACGTTGTGATGGCGACACCGGCGCTGCGAGCAATCCGGCATCGCTATCGGAAGGCCCGTATTGTCCACCTGATGAGACCTTATGTTTCGGAGGTTCTGAGAGGATGTGAATTCTCAGATGCGGAACTGTTCTGGCCGTCAGCGTCGGCGAAAAGCGATCCGCGGCAGACGCGTGGGCTGCTGGATCTGGTTGGCCGGCTTCGATCGGAGCGCTTCGATCTGGCGATGCTGCTGACAAACTCGTTCCGATCGGCGGCTGTCGTGCGGCTGGCGGGAATACCGCGACGTGTGGGTTACGCGCGGGACGGTCGCGGCTGGTTGCTAAATGAAACGCTCCATCCTCCGAGGAACGAAAGCGGGTACATTCCCATTCCGGCGCTGGACTATTACAACGAGCTGGCGCGGAAGGCCGGCTGCGACGACGTCGGCGTCGTGATGACGCTGGCGGCTGACGCGGATGAATCGGCGAGAATCGTCGAACGATTGGGAGCACTGGCCGAGCGGCGGCCGCTCGTGGTCTTGAACCCGGGGGCGAACTACGGCTCGGCGAAGTGCTGGCCGGCCGAGAAATACGCGGCGTTGTCGGATCGCCTGGTGCGTGAGTGCGGTGCGACTGTCGTGGCGTCGCTGAGCCCGAAGGAACGCGAAATCGGCGAGCGGATCGAAGCGGCGGCGACTGAACCGATCAGGATATTCGTCGATTTGGGAATCGGCCTGTTGCGGGCGCTGGTGAAGCGCTGTGACATGCTGATCACGAACGATACAGGTCCGCGACATTTCGCGCCAGCGTTTGATGTTCCGGTCGTGACGATTTTCGGTTCAAGCGATCCGGCCTGGACGATCACTCGCTTCGCGAAAGAGCGGATCGTGAAGTTGGATCTGGAGTGTCAGCCGTGCATGGAGCGAACGTGTCCGCTGAAGCACCATGCGTGTATGCGCGACTTGAGCGTGGATATGGTCTTTGAGGCGGCACGGGCGACATTGGCGGAAGCGACAGCGAACGGACGATTGGCTCGAGCAGATCGGAACGATCGTGTTTGATTCGATGGAAATCGACAAGCCGTATGCGGGCATGCTCCAGCGGGCCGGGCTGGGCAGCGTGTCGTCGGTCCTGCATTGCGAAGGCGATTGCCTCGCGGCGTGGAGCCGGACGACGGACGTGATCCGCTGCGATCCGGCCGGGGAAGCGACTTCCGTCTATGTCAAGCGGTATCACTACCCGCGCTGGCGTCATCGTTTTAAGGGAATGTTCCGCGGAACGTTGTTTCGCAAGAGCCGCGCACGGAGCGAGTACCACGCCTTGCGGCTGATGCGGCGATTGGGGATCCAGGCGGTTCGTCCCGTTGCCTACGGCGAGCGGCGCATCTTGTTGTTCGTGCGAAGCTGTTTCCTGATCACCGAGGCGGTACCGGATGCGATGCCCTTGTCGGCGTTCATTCAGAAATTCGGAGAGCATCGGGGGACGCCGAGGTCGGTCGAGATCCGACGGGAGATCCTCGTGTCATTGGCGCGGCAGGTTCGGCACATGCACGATGCGGGCTTCGTGCATCGCGACTTGTTCTGGCGAAATGTGCTGATCCGCTGCCTGCCGGGCGATCGATTCGAGTTCTACTTCTTGGATGCATCGGTCGGACGATGGATCCGGATGCGTCGACGTCGGGATGAGAGCATCGTGGCGGACATTGCGGCGATGGGGGCGGCGGCACCGAATTTCTGTTCGAAGGCGGATCAGCTTCGATTTCTGCTGGAGTACCTGGGCGTCAAGACTCTGGACCCGGAGAATCGGGCGTGGCTGCGTCGCGTGCAGACGCAGTCGGATCTGCTGCGACCTAGCGAGCTGGAACGGCTTCGTCGCGGTCGCGTTTTCGCGCAGGCGGACGCGGAACCCGTCTCGGCGGAATAGCCCCAACGAATCGGATGGCGCATGGGCGAACGCGTAATCGTCGACAAGGCATTTCGTGAACGAATCAATGCCTGCGGTCTTCGGCATTACGGCGACTTTCTTTCGATGGCCGATCGCAGCGAACAGATTGCGTCGTCACGGAGTGGTCGGACATTTCGTGTGCGCCTGGGCGACGGGGCGCAGTCGATCGATGCATATCTGAAGATCCACGACTACGCGTATTGGCGTCGTGCGCGCTGGCGTCGCGAAAAGGGCGAGCTGGAGACGGCCAACTATGCGACGATGCGAAATCGCTGCGGCGTGGACGTCCCGGCGGTCATCGCGCATGGCTCGCGGACCCGTGGCTGGCGGTACCGCGACGGGTTCATTCTGACGCAGTCGATTCGTGGCGCCGCGTCGCTGGATCGATTCGTGGAGGCCGATCCTGGTCGCGTTGACAATCGCCTGCTCGGCGCCGTGGCGGGTGTTGTGCGCCGGATGCACAGTGCGTCGTACTTTCACATCGATCTGCAGTGGCGGAATATTCTTGTGGTCGACAGTGCGGAAGGGGGCGATCGACCGGGCGCTGCCGACGCGCCGTTGTCGCCGCTGCACGTGTACCTGCTGGATTCGCCGCGGGGGGGGATTCAGTCGTCGGGCGTCGGACGGCAGCATGGGCGAATTCGGGATTTGTCCTCCCTGTACAAGGACGCCCGGCGTTGGCTGAGTCCGCGCGTGCAATTACGATGGCTGAAGTGTTATCTGGGCACGCGGCGATTGACGGCGATCGATCGCGGCATGATTCGAACCATTCTGAGAGACCGGGCCATTAAGGATCGAACGCACGCGGCATGAGCATTCTCCTGACGATTGACGAGCAGTATCGGGAGAAGCTCGCTGCGGCGGGGTTGGACTCGTTCGATGCGTTGATGCATGCGGACGTGGGCGAGGTCGTGACGCGTCGCGACGGCCGCGAGACGCGGCGGGTCGTTCTGGGCGACGGTGATAACGCGACGACTGTCTATATCAAGCGGTGTTTTTCGATCGGACCGAAGCACTCGTTCTGGCCTCGATTGCTGCTGCGCCCTTGTCATACACCGCCGATCAAGGAAGCGCATGCGATCGCGATGTGCAGGGCGGCGGGGATACCGACGGTCGATGTGATCGCCAGCGGCGAGTCGCGTCTCATGGGGATTCCGCGGGCGGGGTTCGTGGTGATGACAGCGGCGCCGATGGAATGGACGCTGAATGACTGGTTGACGATCGGGTACGAGCGGCCGCGGGAATTGGCGGATCACGAGCGGGTTGCGTTGATGCGTGCCGTGGGCGCCCTCCTTTCTCAATTTGCGATTGCGGACATTCATTGGCCGGACTGCAAGGCCAAGCACATTCATGCGGCACCGGCGGCGAATGGTGCGTGGCGGCTGCTCGTGATTGACCTTGAGAGATCTCGGCGAATCGAAGGAACTGGAGGGGACTTCACGAGTCATCACGCGGCGATTTCTGGGCTGTTTCCAAGCGTCACACCCTCGACCTTGCGACACGAGGATTTGATTGCCTTTTGGACAGCCGCATTTCCGTACATGGATGCCGTTGGGAAGGCGAAGGCCGTTGATCGAGAAACGACGGACTCGATGAGTTCCTTCGGCAGTGAAGCGAATCCCAGACTGGATGACGCGTTTGCGCATCCGAACCGACTGCCGTTGGTGAAAGCGGGCGGAATGCGCGTTGATCCGCGTTACATCGATTTGATGCGCGACGCGGCCCTGTCCACTTACGACGACGTGATGGGGACAGGCGTCGGCGCGTCGATGAACAAGCCGGGCCTGGCGTCGTATCGCGAGCGGATTCGATTGACGCTGGGGGAGGGCGACGCTGCCGAGACGGTCTACCTGAAGCGATATACGCGGCCTCCGCTCAAAGAGCAGTTTCGACGGATGTGGGAGTTCAAGTTCCGTCGCGGGTCGGCGGAGCGGGAGATGCATTTCATACGGCATCTCGGGATGCTGGGAATCTCGACGATGCGGCGAATCGCCTTCGGGAGTCGAATGCGAGGTTGGTTCGAGCAGTCGGGTTTCGGGATCACGCGGGAAGTGGCAGGTGAGTCGCTGGAGAAGCTCGTTGAGCGATGGTCGAGCGATCCGGCGACTGTGCCGGGACCGGCGGACCGGCGGGACATCATCGAGCAATTGGCGAAAGTCATTTTTCGCCTTCACACCAATGGACTCTTTCATCGCGATTTGTATCTGTGCCACATTTTCATGAGCCGGCGGGACGACGGCGGGATCGTGCTGTCGTTGATCGATCTGGGGCGGATGATCCGGTCGACGTGGCGCCGCGAGCGCTGGCGGATCAAGGATCTGGCGGCGCTGGCGTACAGTTCGCCGTCGCCGCTGGTGACACGCGCGGATCGGATTCGATTCCTGTATCATTACACACGGCTTGAGGCGCGTGGGAATCGGGCGTCTGCGCGTAAGCGGACGCTTGAGATAATCGCCTTGATAGAGAATCGCGTAACACGTATGGCCCGGCATGATGTAAACCGCAAGCGGCGGCTGGAGAATCGTTGAAGATCGCAATCGTCAATGAGCGGATCGAAGTCTGGCGCGGCGGCGCCGAGACGTCCGGCATGGAGATCGCCTCGCTGCTGGCGGGCCGGGGGCATGACGTTCATATTTTCACGACGACGAACACGCAGAGCGTGCCTGGAATATCCATTCACACGGTCTCGCCGTCGAAGGTCCTGCGCACGCGGAGGATGGTGAGTTTCCTGCGACGTGCGGACGCGGCGATCAGAAAGGAAGAATGCGACATCGTCCATGCGATCTCGCCGATGCCGACAGCGGATGTCTATCAGCCGCGCGGCGGATTGTTGCCGGAGATCGTGGCGCGCAACGTGGCGACGCGACCGACCGCGTCGCGGCGCCTGTTCAAGCGCGCGATGTTGGCGATGAATGTGAAGCAGCGATCGCAAGTCGCGTTGGAACGACGGATCTTTCGCGACGGGGGACCGATCATCGCATGCGTGTCGGACTATGTCGCGCGACAGTGTCGCGAGCATTACAACACGCCTGAGGAGCGGATCCGCGTGATCTTCAACGGCGTGAATCCTGCGCCGTTGTCGGATGCGGAGCGTGCGACGCAACGGGCGGAGATGCGAAGTGAGCTAGGTATCGCGGACGATCAATTGCTGCTGTTGTTCCTGGCGCATAACTATCGGCTGAAGGGGATCAATCCGCTGATCGAGGCAGTCGCACGACTGGTGGGCGGCGGATTCAAGTCGTTTCGGTTGCTGGTCGCTGGGCGGGACAACGTCGTGCCGTACAAGCGGCGGATCGATGCGCTGGGATTGCAGGACTACGTGACGTTCACAGGTCCGACGAAGCGGGCGACGCGGTTCTTCGCGAGCGCGGACGTGTGCGTTCATCCGACGTTCTACGACCCGTGCAGCCGCGTGGTGTTGGAAGCGCTGTACTACGGCGTGCCAAGTATCACGACGGCCTACAATGGCGCGTCGGAGATGATCAAGGACGGCAGCAACGGATTCGTGATCGATCGTCCGGACGACTCGGGGCTCCTGGCGCGGCGGATCCAGGACCTGGCGTCGGAGCCCGTGCGCCGGCAGTTTTCGGCGAATGCGATCGCCATGCGAGAGAGGATCAGCATGGGCCGTCATGTGGCGGAGCTGGAGTCGTTGTTCGAGGAAGTGTTGAGCCGGAAGGGCCGGCGATTGTCGTCGAGCGTTTGACGGCGTGTGCGCGGCTGGGCCGGGGGCGAAGTGTCATGTTCGAGCGATTTTTCGGAAAGAAAAAGCCGCCGGAGTCGGCAGCGAGACAAGTCGAACCAACGGCGTCAGCCAAAGATGCGAGTGCATCGACCGACGGACTTGAAGTGTCCGAGCCGACGATCGGGTTGTGCTTCAACTTTATGCGCGGTATGGCGTATGACAGTGAGAGTCTGTCGGACGCGGGCCTTCGCGAGGTCATGGCGACGCTCGCGGAGTGCGAATTGCGGGCGACGTTCTTCTGTTCGGCGAAGTTGTGCGAGACGTCGCCCGACGTGATCCGGTCGATTGCGAATGCGGGGCATGAGATCGCTGCGCTGGGGTATGCGGACGAAGCGCCGAACGAATTGGATGCCGCGGCGCTGACGCAGCTGGCCCTGAGTTGCCGGGCGGCATTCGGGAAGCTGGGAATCCGCGTGATCGGTTTTCGCTCGCCGAAGTCCAATTGGGACCAGCGGCTGATGGCGATATTGCCGCTGCACGGATACGTGTACAGTGCGGAGCACGATCACGCCTATCATCCGTATTGGATCAAGACGGACACGAAGCCCGTCATTCGGATTCCCGTTCGGACGGACGATCGCGGGTTGCGGCGGCGGGGTGATACTTATGATGACGTCGTGTCGAAGCACTTTCGCGTTCTGCGCAAGGGATTGCAGCGCAAGTGCTTTGTGACAGTCTGTTTTCATCCGTGGATCCTGGCGGAGTCCGGCGATCGGATGGATCATTGGCGGATGTGGCTTGAGCAGGTCCTTCAAAGCGGTGCGCGGGTTGGTGCGCTGGAGGATGCGCTACCGGCAAGTGTAAGAGGGAATGGGTCCACGACAGCGCCGTGACCAGATCGGAACGACGAACGAACATGCCACTGTACCTACAAGTCGTATTGCTGGTCGCCGCGTCATACGTCGTTGGCGGAGTACCCATGGGCCTGCTCGTTGCGAAGGCGAAGGGCGTCGACATTCGCAAGGCCGGCAGCGGCAATATCGGTGCGACGAACGTTGCGCGCGTCATCGGTCCCTATTTCGGCGTGCTCGTGTTGTTGCTGGACGCGGTCAAGGGCGCGTCGACATCCTACGGAGCCACTTGGTATCTGGAGACGCATGGAGCGGCGATCGCGGCGTCGGGCGTTGCGATGCCGGACATGGTTCGGCTGGGCGTGGCGATCGCGTGCGTGATCGGAAACACGGCGTCGATCTTCCTGGGTTTTAAGGGAGGCAAGGGCGTCGCCACGGCGCTCGGTGTGTTCCTCGGCATTTATCCATATCTGACGTGGCCGGTCCTGATCTCCGGCGGGCTTTGGGTGCTGGTTGTCGGACGCACGAAATACGTGTCGCTCGGTTCAATTGCGGCGGCGGTGACGGTGCCGGTGACGTTTCTGGGATGTGCCTGGTATTTCAAATGGGATCTGGGTGAGCATTGGCCGCTATTGTGCCTGACGATCATCCTGGCGGTCGTCGTGGTGTTTCGTCATCGGGCGAATATCGGCCGATTGCGTTCCGGGACCGAGAGTCGGATCGGCAAGCCCGCTTCCGATACATCGTCGGGCGCTGGTCAATAAAGCGGCGATAACACGCGTCATTTTCTTCCGAAGAATCGTCAAACGTCCTATTTCCGGGGTGGTCCGGAATCCCATCTGCGTCGAATCGCTTGAACGCTCCTGACGCGAGACATAAACTCATTTGAATGCCGGGGCTTGCGACCGGCGTTCCTGTGTGCCAACCAAACGCTTTTCAAACAACTTCGATCAGCATCCACGGCGCGATACCGCGCGAGTGATGCAGATGTTGTTGGAGTATCGATGTTTGCAAGGCGCGTGCGGGGATTGTTTCGCACGCATGGGGAATAACGAGAATCAGGTTCCTGCATTCGGTTCGCTCGGGCGGACCGGCACGCACAATGGGGGGAACCATCCGCCGCAGACGAGGCGATGGAGTAACAGCGATGATGGGGACGAAGTCACTTCGTAACGCGTTGATCGTGGCGATTGCCGCCGTGGGGATGACGGGCATGACATGTCCGTATGGGGCGTCGCCGCTTCCATTCGGGCAGATTACGGCCGTCCAGTTGTTCGATCAGCCGAACTTCACGGTTGCATTCTCGGTCGAATCGGCCGTCCTGGATCCAAGTGCGCTGACGCAGGTGAACTGGGTCTTCGGTGATGGCAGCGGGTTCGTCGAGGGGCCTGCGGATCGCGCGACGATTCAGCATGGATATCTCGCACCAGGTGATTATGAAGTGACGGCGTACCTGTTCGATGCGAACGGTTTCGTCGATCAGATCACAACTGTCATTACTGTTGCGCCGAACGGCGGCGGCCCGGGGCCGAACCCGACGCCGGATACGCCGACGAAAGCGTCGGGGATGAATCCCACGAACGGCGCAAGCAACGTGAGCGTCGATGTCGAATTGAAGTGGATTGCCGGATTGGATGCCACGAGCCACGACGTGTATTTCGGAACGTCCGAGGCGGCCGTCGAAAGTGCGACGACGGGCGCGGCCGGCTTCTTCCTAGGCAACCAGACGGAAACGACGATCGATCCGGGCGACTTGACGCCGGACACGGAGTACTTCTGGCGCATCGACGAGGTCAATGACGCCGGTACGACTAAGGGCGACGTGTTCAGTTTCACGACGGGCGAACTGCCGGGCACGGTGAAGTCGCCGATTCCGGCGGACGGTTCGATGTCGGCGCGGGTGGATCAGATCCTGCGATGGACGGCCGGAATGGGGGCCACGAGCCACGACGTTTACTTCGGCAAGACTCCCGGCGACGTCGAAAACGGCACGGTCGACGACGACGCGTTCATGGGAAATCAATCCGGAACGACTTTCGATCCGGAAGACGCGGATGCGGACAACGCGGGCGAGCTTCTCCCGAACACGACGTATTACTGGCGAATCGATGAGCTCGGCGCCGGCGGTACGACGAAGGGTGCCTTGTTCCAGTTCAAGACGTCGGCTTTGCCGGCGAAAGTCATGTCCCCCGCTCCGGCGAATAACGCGACGGACGTCAACGTCAGCCAGGTGCTGTCATGGACGTCGGCGCCGGGTATTGAGAGCTTTGACGTGTATTTCGGCACAGACGAGGTCGAAGTCGAGGCGGCGGATCGCCAGAGCGTCGAGTTCGCGGGTAATCAAACGACCAAGACGTTCGACCCCAATAATGTGGTTGGCGGGACGACGTATTATTGGCGTATCGATCCGGTCGGACCGGGCGGCACAACCACGGGCGACGTGTTCAAATTCACGACGGCGGATCCGCCGGGGCAAGTGACGGGACCTTTCCTGCCCGCCCAGAATTCGACGAATGTCGACATTGAAGCGGACCTGGATTGGAACGCCGGCGTCGGCGGTACGATTGCGACATATACGATTTACTTCAGCACGAACGTCAATGCCGTGACGAATGCGCAGGCGTCGGCGCTGCTTCAGACGCAGGACGCGTCGAGCACAATTGTCGTGCGTGAGGCTGTCGATGCGCTGAATCCCGACACGACGTATTTCTGGCGAGTCGATGCGAATGGACCGGGCGGCGTAACAACCGGGCCCGTGCTGACGTTCACGACGGGCAGCGTTCCGCAGCCTGTGACGTCGCCGTCGCCGGCCATCGGCGCCAAGGGCATCGCCCTGGATCGAACGCTGTCCTGGACGGCGTCTGCCGGTGCGATGAGTTACGATGTTTATCTCGGCACGTCCTCGTCGGAGGTGCAGAACGCCGGTCAGCAAGATGCGGTCTACGAGGGCTCCGTCAATGTGACGAGCTTCGTGCCGACAGAACTCGATGGCAACACGGACTATTTCTGGCGCATCGACGCCAAGGGTCCGGGCGGCGTCGCGACCGGCACGACCTGGAGCTTCACGACGGCGCCGGCGCGAGCCGAGAATCCGATGCCGACGCAGAACCAGATGAACGTCGCGTTGGACGTGGATCTGAGCTGGACAGCCGGCAGCGGGGCCGTGTCCCACGATGTTTACCTCGGAACGGACATGACGGCGGTTAACGACGCCGACAACGCGGATCCCGAGTTCCAGGTTAACCAGCTTGGTGCGACGTTCACGCCTGTCGCGTTGCTTTCGGGCAATACAACCTATTACTGGCGCGTCGATGAAAAGGGCCAGTTCGGTACGACGAAGGGCGTCGTGTGGCAGTTCGCCACTGGCGCCGGACAGGCGGAGATCCTCAGCCCGGCGGATGGTGAGGAACTCGTCGCGCTGATGCCGACGTTGACGTGGTCGGCGGGTGATGGCGCATCGTCGCACGATGTCTATCTCGGTACGAGCGAGACGGAAGTCGAGAATGCGACGCGAGGCAGTGTCGACCTGTTCAAGGGCAACAAGTTGCTCGGAAACGAGAGCTACACGCCGCCGGTGCGCCTTGCCGGATCGACGATCTACTTCTGGAGAATCGACTCCGTGACGGCGGACGGCACGACGAAGGGCGAAGTGTGGCAGTTCCGCACGCGGCCCGGCCGTGCGTCGGAGCCGATGCCGGCGAATTTCGCGACGGACGTCGCTGTCGCCGCGCTGCTGCAATGGACGGCGGATGCCGAAGCGCTTCGATTCGAGCTGTACATCGGGACAATCCAGTCCGACGTGACGAACGCGGAGGTCGGATCGGTACCGGGCGGCGTTACGCTGATCGACACAATGGATACAACGGTCGATCCGGCATTGGCCGAAGGAATGACCTATTACTGGCGCGTGGACAGCGTCGCCGGCGACGACGTCACGCGAACGCGCGGCGCCGTCTGGCGATTCACGACGGCCTCGACGCAGGCGCCGGGACAGTCAGGCAGTCCGTCGCCCTTCAGCGGTGCGACGAACATCGGCTTGTCGCCGACGCTGATGTGGTCGGCGGCAATGAACGCGACGAGTTACGACGTGTATTTCGGTACGAGCATGGCGAACGTCCAGAATGCGACGAATGGCAGCCCGGAATTCCAGGGCAATCAGGCGACGCGATCGTTCAGCCCGGGAATGCTCTCGGCGAACACGACGTACTACTGGCGCATCGATCCGAAGAACGACGCCTCAACGACGGCAGGATCCGTGTGGTCGTTCACGACGATGCCGTAATGATCTTGGTTCTTCGCCGTCATTAGCGGCGAGCTTGGGAAGTTGACCCGGAGTGGGGTTACACGAAGGCGGCGGTGCTCGCAAATGCGGGTATCGCCGCCTTCTTCATTTGGCGATCGCTGTACGAGGCGGCGCCAGTCGCGCGCCGAGCCGGCGCATCTGGTGTGCGGCCAGGAGAAACCCAAGTGCGGCGATGCCCAATGGAATCCAGGTTCCGCCCGTCAGCCAGTACAGGAAAATGCCGAGCCCCTGGAATACGAGACCTCGCACGCCGACGAGTGTGGCGTGAACCGCGAGGTAGCGCGGCGCCTGCTCGGAATCGGGGGCGAAATAGACCGGTCCGAGCGTCCAGCCGAGGTGAACGCCGACCATGCCGATCGAGTAGACGAGCGTTGCCGCCGTGAGCGATCCGAACGAGAAGGCGGCGGCGAGCATAATCGGGTAGAGCGTCAGCATGAGAAAGGCGAAGCTGACGAGTTTCACGGGGCCGATGCGATCGGCGATTCGTCCCGCGGGAAAGAGCAACACGATCATCATCGCCTGAAGGGCGACGACTGTGGCGACGGAAAATTCCTCGTCCTTCAATCCGAGCTTATAGCCGATCAGCGGCAGCAGGACTGTGCAGATCATCCAGCCGACGCCATAGTTCATGTACGCCTTTTCATACTCTCGGAAATTGCGATCCTCTTTGAGCACCGACACGGATTCAGTGATCGGCTTCCACCACTGGGAAAATGCGTCGGCGAGGCGACCGGCGGCGACGCGCCGCGGTGTGATCCGCGTATAGAGCATCATGGAGCAACCGATCAGGATTGCGGCGATCGGCAGGTAATATTGATAGGCCGTGTGGTCCGCTTCAGACCATCGACCCACTAGGAATCCGCCGATCATGACGCCGCCGAATCGAAACGCCCCGATCAGTCCGAATGCCCTGCCGCGAAGGCTGTCGGGATAGCACCCGCGGAGGATGCTGGCCATGACGGGCGTCATGGCGCCGCCGCCGCCTGCACCGCCGAAAGCTGAAATGAGCCAAAGGGCGATGATCGGGTTCAGCGTCGTCATCCGAGACATCAGTAGCAGAGGCGCCGTCATCGTCGTCGCAATGAGCAGCAAATATGCCCTGGTCGACAGACTCTTGAAGACCCGATGCCAGTAGATTGTGAAGAACTGCATAAGCGGCATCGCGACTGTCAGCAGGAAGATCTGCGTGTTGCTCGCACCGAAGTGGAGCTTCGCGATGAATGGCAGGATCGGTGCGATCGAGGCGGCCGCGCCCCGTAGCACTTCTGCGCAAATGTGGGTCGTCAGCGTCCGTTGAACCGTCGCGTCATCGGGACGATCAGTAATCGGAATAGCGGCGGCGGAGTCCTCCATGCAGTTACGTCGATTCAAATCAGCCAAGCGCAAGCAGGCGAGCGAGATTCACTTCCTCGCCGAGTACGATGAGGATGTCTCCTTCGCGGACGACGTCGTGTGCCGCGGGCATAAAGCGGAAGTCGCCGGTATCCGATCTGCGAGTGGCGAGCACGAGTAATTGATAGGTGGATCGTAGTCCTGTTTCCGCGAGTTTCTTGCCGTCGAGTTTTTTCGGCAACTGGATTTCCATAATCCGATGATCTGCCGCAAAGGGGAAATAGTCGACGAGCGTGGGGTATGCGACGCGGCGGGCCGTGCGTTCGGCGGTTTCGCGTTCCGGAAATATGATCTCATGGGCGCCGATCGATCGGAGGATCAGCGCGTGGTCTTCGCTGACTGCCTTGCATCGTATCTTCTTGACGCCGATCTGATGCAGATGGAGCGTGCAGAGGATGCTGGGCTCCATGCTCTCGCCGAGGCTGACGATGGCCTCGTCACAGGAGGCGGAGACGATGCCCTTGAGGGCGCTTAAGTCGCGGGCGTCGCAGATTACGGCCTGCTGGACGTGGTCGCGGACTTCGGCAACGCGGCGCTCGCTGGAATCGACGGCGAGGACTTCACAATTCAACGGGGGGCCGGCGAGCTGTTTTGCGAGGTGCGAGCCGAATTGTCCTAGGCCGATGACGGTTACCTGTTTCATTGCGAATAGCTCCTAGCCGACCATGATCGCTTCTTCGGGATATCGCACGGCAGTCGCATCGCTCTCGTAGATGACGACGGCGAAGGTCAGCGGACCGACGCGTCCCACGAACATGGAGAGAATGATCCAGAGTTTGCTGGCGACGGTCAGTTCCGCCGTAACGCCGAGCGACAGGCCAACGGTGCCGAATGCCGAGACTTGCTCGAAGAACAGGGACTCGATGGACATATCCTTGTTGCCCTGCTCGAAGAGTGTCAGCAACATCGTACCCGTGTTAATCCAGAGTACGCCGAGCCCGATGATGACGGCGGCCTTGGCGACGAGGCTCGGCGCGAGGCGTCGTCCGAGCATCGTGACGTCCTTGCGGCCGCGCAACCACGCGTAGAGCTGGGCGAACCACGTCACGATGGTGCTGGTCTTGACGCCGCCGGCGCAGGAGCCGGGCGATCCGCCGATGAACATCAGCACGCACATGATCAACACGGCGGTCATCGGCAACGTCGTCAGATCGATGGAATTGAAGCCAGCCGTCCGGCACGTCACCGACTGGAACAGCGCGTTGACGCAGGTACGGATAACGCCGTGGCTGGACGTAATCCCATGAAGCGGCGCGAGAAACACCGTGCCGATCACGATGAGTGCGATCGACGACACGACGACGACGCGCGTGTTGAGCGACCACTTGAGCGTCTTCTGCTTGCGTCGGCGGACGCTGCGCCAGAATCGAGACAGCGATTCAAGCATGACGCCGTGCCCGAGACCTCCCAGAATGATGAGGGCCATGATCGTCGGCATCATGATGGGATTGGTGGCGAATGGGATCAGACTGTCGGATTGAAGCGCGAAGCCGGCGTTGCAGAACGCGGAGATGGCGTGAAAAATCGCGTGGAACAAGGGCGTTGCGCATTCGAGCGACGGGTCTGCGAATGCCCGATAGAGAAAGGCCGCGCCGATCATCTCGGTGATGAGCGTGACAAGCACGATTCGCCCGAGATCGCGTCGCATCCGCGTCGCTGCGAAACCCTGGTAGAACGTGTCGCCGATCGACTGTTGCGATCGCAGCGACATTCGCCCCATGAACAACTGTGTCGCGAGGGCCGCAAAGGTCATGATGCCGAGACCGCCGAGCTGTATCAGAGCGAGGATGACCAACTGGCCGAAGATCGTGAAATCCCCGGCCGTATCCAGCGTGACGAGGCCCGTGACGCAGACGGCGGATGTCGATGTGAACAGCGCATTGAGCAGGCCGATGCTGCCGTGGGTTCCGGAGATCGGTAGCCAGAGGAGGATCGTCCCGATGGCAATGAGACCGACGAACGTCAGGACGAACAGCCGGTCCGAGCGGGCGAGGAGCTTTTCAAACCATGTATTGTTGTTGATCACGTCGTTCCGCTGGTTCGGAGATCTTCGTTTCGGCCCGATTGCGAATTGCTAAACGTTGAAACGGAAATTGATAATGTCGCCATCCTGCACGATGTAGTGCTTGGGTTCAAGTCGGACGGCGTTGGCGTTCTTGGCGGCGCGCATGTCGCCGGCCTTCTTGAAATCTTCGTAGGCGACGACTTCGGCGCGGATAAAGCCGCGCTGAATGTCGCTGTGGATCTTGCCGGCGGCCTCGACGGCCTCTGTTCCGTTGCGAATCGTCCATGCGCGAACTTCGTCTTCGCCGGCCGTCAGGAAGGACATCAGGCCGACGGCGTTGTAGGCCGTGCGGATGAGCCGCGTCCGGGCGGCGGCCGTCAGGCCGAGATCCTCCAGAAATGTCTTGCGATCGGCGGCCTCGAGCTGGGCGATTTCGGCTTCGATCTCGGCGGACAGCGCGATCGTCGCCAGCGCGTGTGAGTGAACGAATGGCGGATCGGCCGCGACTTTGTCTTCGCCGACGTTGATAACGGCGATGACGGGCTTGAGCGTCAGAAAGCCGAAGCTGCCGGCGATGCGCCGCTCGTCCTCGTTCTGGATCGCGCTGGAAACGGGCGCTTCATTTTCGAGCGCCTCGCGTACGCGGGTCATCATCGCGAGTTCCCGCAGTTCCTGATCGCGCGTCTTCGACGGCTTCTGCGAGGACTTCTCCAGCTTCTCGACGCGGGCGATGACCTGCTCCAGGTCGGCGAAGAGCAATTCCGTGAAGAGCTCGTCGAGATCGGCCTTGGCGTCGACGCGATTGCGGTATTCGAGCACGGAATCGGATTCGAACGCGCGAACGACCATGACGAGACCATCGCACTTGCGCGCCGACGTCATGCGTTTGCGGAATTCAGCCTGGCCGTGGGCGTCCGCGAGGGACGCACCCGGAATATCGAGGAACTCGATGTGGGCCGGCGTGTACTTCTTGGGCTTGTATATCTCCGACAGAAAGTCGAGCCGATCGTCGGGAACGCTGACGCTGGCGATTTGTTCCGACATCGCGTGTGACGGGTCGACGGCGTGTCCCGTGATGGCGGAAAATAAGGTCGACTTGCCGGACTGCGGCGGACCGATGAGTGCAAACTTCATGAGAGTCTATATCCTCACTTTCGGAAGCGGATTCTACGGTGGATTGACGGATTGGGCGATACGGGTCAGAACGACGATTGGAGCAGTCGGAGGCCTCGATCAGATTGGAGAATCGAGCCGTGTAGTCGACCTTTGAACGCCCGCAATCACCGTTGCACTCGAAGTCCGGGCCGTAACCACCCGGCGGCACAAGGCCGGCGTCGGCTTCTCCGCGGACCCGTCTCGGCGGCTTCCGCGCGACGCACACGGCCGAGCATTCACGGCCGAGTGCAAGAAGGGCAGTCGGTCCTGTCGCGGTTGCGTAAGTGGTCGACGAGGCCTGCGCAATTCGTAACGAAGACGTCGTCGCGGGCGGCGAGGGCCTCGAGGATTCCGAGATAGGCGCGGCCCCACTCGGCGAATTGCCGACTGCCGGGGTACGACGTGCGGACGTGCCAGTCGATGGCGCCGCAGCCGCCGGCGTCGACGAGCTTGTCGATCCACTCGTTTGCCGTCCGAATGCCGTCGGCGGCTGTCGCACCCGGCCGATAGAAGACGGCGCCATCCATGAGCATTGACGGGATCTGGCAGGCGCCGACGGGACATTGCGCAAGCGAATCCCAAGGATAAAACGGCAGGGCGACGCCGAAGCGAAAACCGGGTGACTCGTTGAAGGCAAGCGAGGCGTCGTATTCGAGTCCGGCGTCGGCGTGGGCGTTGAGCGTCGGCCAGACTGAGCGTCCCAATCGCCAGTAATGATGGCGAACGCCGCGGATCGGCGCGGCGGCGAAGCGTTTGAGGCGACGGATTTCTTCGGCAAACATCGAGTGATCCTGTTGCGCGTTGTAGGATGCGTGGAGCGCTATCTCGAACCCGCGATCGACGAGCGTCGGAAACAGGCGACGAAACTGCTTGTCGGCGATGTCGTAGCGGACATCGTGGGCGCGATCGGCGCGGGGCATGCCGAAGTGGCGAGGCGCGAAGAAGAAAGTGCTGCGGAAGCCATGGCGGGATTCGGCCGCCATGATCTCGTCAAAGAGCCAGTGACGATCGGCGGTATCCGTCGTCGTGATCCGTCCGGTGTGAATGGCGTCGCGAAGTGACGATCGCAGTCGCGAAAGCCGTGAGACGCCGTGGAGTCTCGATAGGTGCCGCTTCGTCGCCGGAGTATTCGGATCGAGAGGTGCGTCGACGTCATGCGTTAAGATGACGCATGCCTTCTTGCCGGTCGGCCATATGGGCTTCGTGCGGATGCCGAACTCTGTTTCGATCGCCGTGCGGAGTACATTGACGTAGTGATTCACGATTGGGATGGCGGGCATCCCGTGGCGGGCGAAGAGCGAGCCGTCGTATTTCAGGCGTTCGTGGCGATCGAGCGCTTCGTCAGGCGCGTCGGCGTGAGCTTCGTCGCTCGTCCAAAAGCGGATTGCGTCAAAGACGTCAATTCGGAGTTCGTTCCGGCGGATGCCGACGAGGTCCGCAACATCGAGTGGCGGCGGTGCGGATGTCGAGTACCGATTCTCAGGGATCCATAACGCGCCGGGAATCCGTCGGCATCGGGCGTAATCAATAACGGCGCCGGACGGGGCATGCACTTCGTGAGTTCGTTGAAAACTGACGCCGAGCAGACTCCCCAGCCACTTCAGGACGTGGTCGAGGAATGCGTCGTTCTTCGCGACGACAGCGATGGTGCGCGCCGAGTCGATCGTGCGTTCCGTCGGACGCGATAAGGTCCGGCTGGCGGCGGCTGCAGTCGTCATTTTGACGCGGCCTTTCCGTTGAATCGCCAGAGACGCCGATGGGCTTCCTCGCGAAGCAGTGTGCGGCAGGCGCGGAGAATCGTCGTCGGCTGTCGTCGCTTGACACCCTTGATAACACGCGAAATCGCGGCGTAACGAACAGGCGAGCGCTGGAGCTGGAATCGGCGCGGCGCCGTCAATAGCGCGTCTCGAAGTTGAACCGCGACAGCATCAACCTGCAAAGCCGCAGATGTCTGCGCGTTGTCCGATACGGCAGGAGCGTCGATTTCAAATGTGTTCAGCGCGTTCGCCAATTCGCCGGCGACATGTGCGTCGGCGCCGACGATTGCCGGTTTGCCAAGGTCTTCTGCGAGGGATTTGGCGAATTGATTATCCTCTGACGAGCAACGGGCGTTGCCAGTCTCAACGATGTCAATCTGATCAAGCGGTATCCGATCGAGATCGTGGCCGCGGGCGGCGTGCGGCAGGACGGCGAGGCCGTGACATTCATCGCGGATGAAGCTCAGCACGGATCGAATTCTGTTGGTGCCCGGCAGTCGGTTGACGAACAGACCGACGATGTCGCCCGCGTCGGTCGAGATCTCGACAGCGGGAATCACGATGACGCCGTAGTCGCCGGCCGCCTCTTGCGCCTCGACGGATCCGCGAATGGAATCATGATCGCAGACGGCGACGGCGTGAATGTCATTGTCGCGGCAGTAACGCAGAATCGTATGCGGCGACATCATGCTGTCGAACGATGCGTGCGTATGAACATGGAACAGCAAGTTGAGTGTCATCGTCGATGTGTTGCCGCCGACCTACGCCTGCGAAGCGTGGTCAAGTCGTGACGAAGCTCCCGCCACGTCGGTGCTAGGTCCGTTAAGCGAATGTTCGTCCGCACGCGCGGATTGAGACAGTCCTGGAGAACGCGCCAAGCCGCTCGGGGCCTTTCCGCCACGTGGAGCCACTCGCCGTGGCCGAACGGCCAGTGAAATCGGCGGTTCACGGCGTATTCCGATTGGGGCTCGAGGGACTCGCCCATCGCGAGACGGACGGTATCGACAGGGAAGTTCACGCCAGAAGCGATGGCAAGATCGAGCGATCCCCAGAACTTCGGATTGACCTCCATCAGCTGCAGCACGTTTGTCGATCGCTCTCGTTTGAACTCGACCATGGCGACGCCGTGCCATTTGAGGGCGTCGAGGAGTCGCCTGCCCGCTTCGAACAAATCCTGTTCGAAAACGCTTTCCGCACAACTGCTGGCCCCGCCGGCGACGGGAAATTCACGGATTCGGCGATGCATAAACCAGCGCCGCAGCATGCCTCGATCGTAAAGTGCGAAGAATGCGCAGCCGTCGCCCTCCACGTATTCCTGCGCGATGGGGGCGAACGACTGATCGGCGTGGGCGGATCGCCAATGCGTTGCGCTGTCGCGGAATTGACGCGCGCTGTCGTACGCAATCACCGGTCCGCGATCGAGCTCGTGCCGCTTCTTGACGACGATGGGGAAGCGCGCCTCGTCGGCAGTCCGCTCGATACACGCGTCGTCGTCGAGCGTCCAGTACCTGGGAACATTGAGGCCGACCCGTTGTGCGACGGCGTTCAGTCGCGTCTTGTCCATGCAGTTTTCGATCGATGCCGCGTCATGCAGCGCGAGCTGAGTGTGCTCGGCGATTTGATCGGCGTGGCAGGCGATGGTCCGGACGGAGCGGGCACCGATGGGAAGAAGCGCGGCATATCCGGTTCGCTGCAAATGCGCGACGAGCGTGTCGATGTCGGCCAGGGAGGAAAGTACATCAGGCCCGATCAGTCGGCGGAGATGTCGCGAGGATTCGCAACAACTGCCATGTGGACCCACGGCGTCGACGACATAGCCCGCCTCGCTGAGCGCGCGGACGGCGGCGAGTGTGTTGCGATATCCGGCGTCAGTCAGGAGGATCGAGGATTTACCTGCCTGGGCGATCACGATGCAACGGCCCTGCCGACGTTTGCGACGTTCATTTCGTGTTGTCGCGGGTCGACGTCTTCGACGGCGACTTTGGGGGCGAGATCGGCGACGCCGCCGCTGATGGATTCACCGATGACCATGATGCGTGCGTCTTCCTGCATGGCCGCATACAGCGCCGAGTCACGATCACGCACGTGATAGCCGATGAGGTACTCGCCCGGCGGAACGTTGAGCGCGATGCGATAGCGAACGCGGCTGCAAGTGCCCTCGACGGCGGGGGGCGTCTGATAGTGCATGCGCGTGCTGCTGGTTTCGAACATGACAAGGCGATCTTCCGTGCGAATGAGAGACAGGCCGAACGAAGGGCGTGCCATCGCGTGGTTATACCGCACGTCAAACTCGATCGTGATCTCCTCGCCTGGTGTAAACGTCTGCTTGTCGCGGCCGGATTTGTCGACAAATCGTACAGGCGAGACGTCGACAAGGCTTCGTTTCCGCGTGGAGGGCAGCATGCTGGCGTCGATGCAGGCCTCGTGATACTGGGCGACGGCCTCAGCCGCGCCGCCGGTATATTGAATGCAACCGTCGGAGATGACCATCGCGCGATCGCAGAAGGACGCGACGGATCTCAGATCGTGCGACACATAGACGACGGCGACGCCGCGATCGAGGAACCCGCGCATCTTGTCCATACACTTCGCGCGAAAGACGCGATCTCCGACGCTGAGGACTTCGTCGACGAGCAGGACGTCGGGCTCGACGTGGGCAGCGACCGAGAAACCGAGGCGCGCGTACATGCCGCTGGAGTAACGTTTGATGGGCGTATCCAGAAAGTCGCGGATGCCGGCGAACTCGACGATGTCTTCGAACTTGTGATCGACTTCCTTGCGGCGCATCCCCAGGATGGCCGCGTTCATGTAGATATTCTCACGGCCGGTCAGATCGGGATGGAAACCGGCGCCGACTTCGATCAGCGCGGATACGCGTCCCTCGATGGAGATCGTACCGCGATTCGGCCGGAGGATCCCGGCGAGCAGTTTCAACATCGTGCTCTTGCCGGCTCCGTTGGGTCCGATGATGCCGAAAGCCTCGCCCGGCTGAACGTCGAACGTCATCTCCTGCAGGGCCCAGAATTCGGCCGCGTCGAGGCCGCTGCTGCGGCGATGACCGCGATCGAGCCGCAGCCACGAGCCGACGGCGTCGCGCAGTGAGTTGTGTCGCTCGCCGCGCCGGAACTTCTTGAACACACCGTTGACGTTGATGCTTTTGGTCATCTGACTGTGCGAACGTCCTTTTGTTGGTTCGCGCCCCGAACTGCGCGCTCGATTCGAATCAGATATTTTCCGCGAACTCGAATTCCCGTCGCCGGAACCATGTCCAGCCGATGGCCAGGGCGAGGAAAGAAACCACTGCCGCGTACAGAAACGGTCCGTCAAACGGAGCCTGGCCGTAAATCAGGCACTCCCGGTAAGCGCGGATGATCGGCGTCATCGGGTTGAGCTGTATCAGGATGCGCTTCCATGGGGCCGTGGCTTCGAGCTGGTAGACGACGCACGTGACGAACATCCACAGCTGGATGATCGAACGGAAGAGAAAGCCCACGTCGCGATAAAACAGGTTGGCCATCGAAAGCAACAGTCCGAGGCCCGCCATGAACGTAATCTGCACAAGAACGACAATCGGAATCAGGGCTATCGTCCACGACGCCTGGAAGTGCCAGCCGTTCGGATAGTAATGTAGCAGTGCGGAGAGAATGACGAGCACGACCGACGCGATGACGAAGTCCAGAAACGCGCTGACGATTGCGGAGAGCGGGAACACTTCTCGCGGAAAGTAGATCTTCGTCACGAGCGGCCGGTTCGACACGAGAGAACCGATGGCGCTTGTCAGACCGTTCGCAAAGAACATCCAGGGAACAAGTCCGCTGAATGCGAAGAGCGAATAAGGAATCGTCTCATTGCCTGTCAGCCGCTCGCGCTCGACTTCGACGACTTCGCCGAAGACGAAGGTGAAGATCACCATCATGGCGGCAGGTGGCACGACAGCCCAGGCGGCGCCGAGAATCGAGTGCTTGTAGCGAACGCGAATGTCGCGCCAGGCGAGCATCCACATCAGTTGCCGATAGCGCACGAGTTCGCGAATTCGCTGGCCGGCGCTCGGTACCGTCAATTCCATGTGGGTCGTAAACGCCGTCACGCGGAAATTGTCTCCTTGTGCGTTCGGGGCAGCGCCGTCGCCGTCGCGGCGATATCGTGGCTCGCCGCGCTGCGGTATTGGCGGGCGATGGATGCAACCATGTCGCTTGCGTCGAATCGCTCGATGACGGAGCGGCGCGCCTCGTCCGCGAAGCGATAGCGGAGCGGTTCGTCACATGCCAGTTCGTGCATGGCGATGGAGAGGGCTCGCGGATCGTTCGCGGGCACGAGTCGACCATTGACGCCGTCGCGAATCACGTCCGGATTGCCGCCGACGTTCGTCGCAATCGCAGGCAGGCCGCAGGCGAGAGCTTCAAGCAGCGCATTGGAGAGGCCTTCCCAGCGGGAGGGCAGCACGAACGCGTCGGCGGCCTGGTACCAGGGCCGGACGTCGTCCTGCACACCGACGAAGCGGATGTCTCGGCCGGCGGTTGCCGATCGGGCCTGTGCGGGAATCTCGCCGCCGGAATAATCCTCGCCGACGATGATCAGCGTGGCTTCTTCCGTGAACGGCGTCGTCATGAATGCGTCGATCAGGACGTCGTGCCCTTTGACGGGCTTGATGTTCCCGACGCACAGCAGGACGAATCGATCCAGCGGCAGTTCGAGTTCGCGGCGAATCTCGTCGCGATTGCGAGCGGGCAGGTATGACGTCGTGTCGACGCCGTTGACAATGATGTCGAATGCGTCCGTCGGCAGATTGAATATCTGTGCGGCTGTCCGGGCCGCGTCGGGACCGACGGTCCAGCGGCATTTGCAGCGAAGCAGCGCTTCACGAATCAGTTTTCGGCGAATGCCGCCAAACGTCGTGTCTGCGGATTCAAGGCCGTGGAAGCTGGCGACGACCGGGATGTCGTTCGCCCATTCGGCGGCGATGACCCCGTCGACGAGCATCGTCACGCCGCGAATGTGAAGGACGTCGACGGCGTGCGCTTCGAGGATCGTCGCGAGCTTTCGCGGCCATTCGCGATCAGGGCCGATCGTCGGATCGCCGATGACAGTCACATTCGGGCCGAGTTCCTCGGCGCGTTTTGCGGCAATGTCATTCCAACCGCGAACGACGACGATGTGATTGAAGGCATCGAACGATAACCTGTTGACGACGTTGATCAGCTGTTGCTCGAGTCCGCCGCGATCAAGACCGTAAACGGGATGACAGACTGTCGTGACCTGCGGCGCAGCGATCGTGGGGCGATTTTCGATGGGGCCGACGCCAGGGGCGGCCGTCGCAATTCGATCCATCTTGCAAATCTCGGGCATGGAAACGCTCCCGGTCAGAAGTTCAGCGCGCAGATTGTCTGCCAAGGGTTTATCGGCGTTTGGCACGTGTCGCGTGGATGGCAGGGAGCGTGGGCGCATTTTCTGCGCGTCGATGCTGTGCAGTGGACGACACTCGCGCAGATTTCGCGCGTAGGTGGTCGATTCGTACCGGCATTTGGCGAAGTGTAAGGCCGCAGTCGGCTATGCGAAGACCGGCGCGTCGTCGTCGCCTTCGCTGACGAGATGGATTAGCAGGGCGTTCGTGGCGCCGGCGTGTTCGAGGCGCGTGCCCGCGACGACGACGATCAACTCCCCGGGCTTGACCAGGTTGCGCCTGAGAAGTTCGACGTCGACATCCTTCAGCATATGAAGAATGTCGTGATGTCGCTCCATGCAGACGGGAATGACGCCGAAATACATCGCCATGCGGCGGCAGACGAGTTCTTCGGAGGAAAGCCCGATCACGGGCATGCCGAGGCGCGTCTTGCTGAGCAGGCGGGCCGTGTTTCCCGTGTCCGTCCAGACGGCGACGACTTTCGCTTCGAGTTCGCGCGCGAGCAGGCTGGCGCCGTGAGCGACGGCCGTCGTGATGCGGCGCATCGTCAAGGCGGGATCGACGCGCGACGCGCGATTTCGAAGCCGCATCTCATCTTCCGTGAAGAGCGCCGTGCGCGAGAGCATCTCCACGCTTTCGAGCGGGTAGCTGCCGATCGACGTCTCGGCGCTGAGCATGACGCAGTCGGCCTTGTCGAGAATCGCATTCGCGACGTCGCTGACTTCGGCGCGCGTGGCCACGGGGGAATCGACCATGGATTGCAGCATCTGCGTCGCCACGATGCAGGGCTTTCCGGCGTTCTGACACTGTCGAACGATTCGCTTCTGCAGAATCGGCACGCGAGCGAGGTCCATTTCGACGCCCAGATCACCGCGGGCGACGAGGATCACGTCCGACGCCTCGATGATCTGATCCATATGCTTGATCGCCTGCACAGTTTCAATCTTGGCCACGATGCGGCAGCGATCTTCCAGGGGCATTAGTTCGCGAAGCTCGTGGAGATCCTTCGCGCTGCGGACGAACGATAAGGCGACATAGTCGAGATCGTTTTCCAGCGCCCACGCGAGGTCCTCGCGATCCTTGTCCGTCAGGGCGGACATCGCCAGATCGCTGTCGGGCAGGTTCAGCCCTTTGCGCGTTCGAATGGTCCCGCCGATTTCGCAGACGCAGTTAAGGCGATCGGCGTGCATCTCCTTCACGCGGAGCTGGATCATGCCGTCGTCGATCAGGACGCGATGGCCGACCTGCACTTCCTTGATGAGCTCGGGGCGATTCGTCGAGACGCGGCCGGGACCGCCGACCATGTGCTCGGCGACGATTTCCAGCAGGTCGCCGCGGGCGATGTCGAACTCGTCGTCTTCCAGCGGATCGATGCGGATCTTCGGGCCGCACAAATCGCCCATGACGGCGACGACTTCGCCTGACTGTTCGCGGGCCTTGCGGATCTGCCGATACGTGGCGGCGTGCTGTTCGAGGGTGCCGTGCGAGAAGTTCAGGCGGAAGACATCCACGCCGGCGTCCATGAGCTTGAGGATCATGTCAACGGAGTCGGTCGCCGGACCGAGCGTGGCAACGATTTTGGTCTGGATCACGGAACGCCCTCTGTACGCGAATTCATCGGAACAGTTGGCCAGTTTGTAAGGGATGGCGTTGCGGGAATCAATCGGAAAGTGAGACGTGTGGGATTCCTACTCGGCTGAGCGCCAGCCCTTTCGTATTTGATAGATGCAGGCAGCTGCAAACAAGAATGGGAATATGGCGAGCATGACGAGGAGGATGCCAAGGAAATAGGCGAGCATCAGCGAGCCCGCAACTGCGACAAACGCGTAAACGCCGAGTTTGGCTCGCTGGTAATCAAACCGCAGTGAAAATTTGCTGCGTGGCCTCGTCGCCAGGTTCCGTTGCTTTTCGTCAATGGGATCCCCGCTGGTTCCCCCGAGGCCCTCCAACGCGACAAGCGTCGCCCCAAACAGGCGGTCCTTGGGCACGCCGGTATTGAAGATGACAATCATCCAATGCGCGGCGGCGTTCTCAAACTCCTTACACATGTGTGGTAACAGGTCGAATGATCCGTCGGTGTCGTCGTCGATGGCATCCCTGGGAGGGGGCTGGTAGCCCGGCGGAAACTCCCAGACATCCAGTTTCTGTTCGGGGACGGCATCGAAGGCGATGCAGCCCTTCCGGTACCGATACGCCAAATCATCTGAGGGCGCGACGACGCTGACGTCGTTTCCTGTCAACTGGCGAATCCGCTCGCAGATACGTTCCAAGTCAGGAGGACGGCAAGAGAAGAAACAGATGGTAGGTACTGGCGGCATCGGTCTTCGCCTGATTCTAGAGTCGTAGGTTCCGCTGTGACGACGGTTAGCCTCGGCGACTATCTTCGCAGAAAATGATCCATCAACTCATGCCCGCGTTCCACCTGAAAATCGCTCTGCCGCGCAAATGCCTCGGTAAATCGCGCTTCGACGATGCCCGCCGGAATGTCCGCGCCCGCCATGCAGAAGGGCGGCGGATCCGCCGTGTGCGTTTTCGTGTTCACGGGCGTCGGATGATCGGGGGCGACGAGGATGCGCCAGCGATCGAAGGATTTCAGGGCGTCCACCAGCGGCCCAACGATGTCGGCGTCGATGCGTTCGATGGCTTCGACCTTGGCCTTCGCATCGCCCATGTGGCCGGCCTCGTCGGGGGCCTCGATGTGAACGGCGATCAAGTCGTATTCGTTCAGCGCGTCGATCGCATACCGACCCTTGGCGGCGTAGTCCGTATCGATGAAGCCGGTCGCGCCGGGCACGTCGATCAGCGGCCAGCCGATGAGGCGACCGAGACCGCGAATCAGATCGACGGCTGCGATCACGGCGCCCGACACGCCGTATCGCGGTCGAAACCGCTGAAGAATCGGCACGACGCCCTGCCCCCACAGCCAGATGTCGCTTGCGACTGTCTTGCCGGCCTTTCTGCGGGCGACGTTCACGGGATGGTCGGCGAGAATCTCGCGGGCCTTGTCCATGATGCGTCGAAGGTCGTCGCCACCGCGGCCCTTGGGCAGGTAGTCGGCGACGGGCTCTCCTGGGATGTCGTGCGGCGGCATGCAGACGGCGTCGAGCGCCGACTGGTCCTTCGCGACGAGCAGGTTGCGATAGGAGACGCCGGTATGAAAGGTGAGCGCTTCGCCGGCGAATGCATCATTCAACGAAGTAATGATCTGCTGAGATTCCTGCGTGTCGATGTGACCTGCCGTGAAATCGCGCATTTCACCGTCGACGACGCTGATCATGTTGCAGCGAAACACGACGTCGTCGGGCTTCAATTCAATCTTGCGAGCGACAGCCTCGATCGGCGCCCGCCCCGTGTAGTGCTTCGTCACGTCGTAGCCGAGCAGGGACATCGTCGCCACGTCGCTGCCGGGCGAATAGCCGCTTGGAACCGTTCGGACCGTACCGATGCGACCGGCCCGGACGAGTGCGTCGATGTTCGGCGTAATCGCGGCTTCGAGGGGGGTTTGACCGCCGAGCGCGTCGACGGGTTCGTCGGCGGCGCCGTCGGCGAGGATGATGGCGTACTTGGTTAACACGAACGGCTCCGGCGATTGTTCCTGATAGTCGGGTCGTTGCAGCGTCGTCGAAATTCTGCGAATCCCTGATGATATCGCAGACGAAGCCGGTCACAAAGGGCGCCGATTTCGCATGGGCCGTGCATCGAGAACTGGCACGATCGAGTCGCGATCTGCCTGAGTCCTCGCTCCGTGAGCGCGCGACGCGTGACGCCGTCGTGCTGCAACGGTGCGTGTCGTGGATACTCAGATTGTTTCCATCCGGGGAGTGCGGGCGTCTCGCCCGCACGAGGCATCCGCACTTCCGATGAGACTCCAGCACGATGCACTCGTGCTGCGGGCGAGACGCCCGCACTCCCCAACTTTCAAATCGCTCGGTTGACTGAGGCGCTACACTGGTTTGACCGGTGCGAGATGAGGTCGAGCTTTCAGACCAGGCGACGAGCGCTTTCGTTGTGTGCTGATGTTTGCCGCCGGGGCATGAAGTACATCCCTTGCGTTGTGCTCAACGCCGACGAACCGAACGTGCGCAATGCGGAATGTATGCCGTGTGCATTCTGTCAAGTCGGTGTAGCGCATTCAGTCCACAGGTGTCAGAACGTGTCAGTCGTCAATTGCTGCGCAATACTCATCAGAGAGCACATGCCATATGTCTGACAGGTTGAATCATTGTATGTGCGGGTAGAATGCAGTGCATGAACGGGCTTGAACCTGATCGCGATCCGGCGTTTCTGGGGGCGACTGTCGGTGAGCGAATTCGACAGTTGCGCCATCGCCGCGGCTGGACGCAGATGCAGCTCTCGGCGGAGGCGAACGTCAACCAGGGTTACCTGTCGGCAATCGAACGGGGACAGCGGGCGCCTCGCGCCGGCACGTTGAAGGCCATTGCTGTCGCCCTCGATGTTCCCGAAGCGATTCTGTTGGGCGAAGGGGAAGGCCACGATGCACCGCGTACGCTGGATATGCGCGAGTTGCCGCTGTTCGGTTCGATTCCAAACGGTCCTCCCGCCGAGTCGCAGGAACAGCTCGAGATGTTCCCCGTGCTTCGGCACCTGTGGCACACGGATCGATATTGCCTGCGTTGCGAATTCGACAGCATGGAACCAACGCTGAAGCGCGGCGATCTGATCCTCGTCGAGTACCGGCCTGGCGCATCTCCCGAATTCGTGCAGGGGAAAATCTGCGCATGTCTCGTGGACGGTCGGCCGACGTTGAAGCGCGTGAGCGTCGAGTATCGCGAATCGGAGATACTCGTCATTCTCCGCGGCGACAATCCGGCGTCCCCGCCGATCGTCGTCGATCAGTCGCGGGATTTTTCGATTCAAGGTGTGGCCGTCTGTCTCGTAAGTCGGGAGTTGTGAGACGGGCGTAGTGCCGTCGAGTCCGGTTTCGCACCTCATTTTGACTTGGCCGCCCCGGGTATTGCCGGCATCCGCAGATGTCCGCCGCGCCTACTTCACCCGAAACTCCGTATCGTTCAGCCATGCCTGCCAGAGCTCGCGGCATGCTTCGCGGTCGTATGCCGCGCCGCATTCCGGGCAGCGATGGTGGTCGGGCAATCCGTCGAGCGGATAGAGGCAGTTGGTGCAGAGTTCGTATAGGGCTCTTCTGGCACGATATCGGTAGAGTCGGTACTGGATCGCGTAAACCGACAGGACGGCTGCGATCGAGGCGAAATAAGCGATCAGAATCCTGCGAACGACCACGAAGTCGGGAATCGGCCAAACGTCGCGCCGGACCATAACGATCGTCACGACGATGGTCGAAACCAGCAGGATCGTGCAGACGATCGACAGTCGGATGGCGCGTCTCGTGATTCGGGCGACGATGGCGGGTTCTTTGGCTTTCATGATGTCGCGGGGCGCGGCGATCGACTTCGGCGGCGTTCCAATATCTGCAAATCGGGATATTACCGTACTTCTTCGAATGACTGGCAGTCGCCCCCGAGATTCGTACTGCGCGAGACCAAGTGCGCATGATCGCTGATCGTGGGGCCTCAGCGCGAAAACGGACTTGTACCTCGGCGTCTCACGACAGAAGCGCGTGGCGCCGTTTGGTATCAGTCCCTCGGCACGCTAGAATCCCGCAGCCGATCGCCCTCGTGGAGTGTCCATCGTGTGCAGGTGCGAGGCTGTGATTAGTCGCCGATCTTCCGGAAGGTACTGGCCTGATTCGCGAAGCGATCCCCGGAATCCACGGCCGTTACCACCCGTCTGAAGCGGGCGCGGAGGAAGAAAGTCCTTGTCCAAACGAAGTCTGGAGCGATTCTACGAACCGAACCTGCGATTGACGCAGGCCCACGGCCTAATCGGTTACAACGCCGGGTATGCGGAGAGTCGCGACGGCGGCTCATTTGACGAACATCAGCGGGAGTTGGTCTGGAAGCTGCTCGGTGATGCACCGATCGGTCCGGACAGCGTCGTCGTCGATGTCGGCTGCGGCATCGGCGGCCCGAGCACCTGGATATTCGAGCGCTATTCGCCGCGACAGGTCATCGGCATGGACTACTGCTTTCAGAGCGTTCGCGCGGCCCATGCGCGACAGAACGGTTCCGGGCCGCGATTCTTGCGAGGCGACGCCCATCGATTGCCGTTGCCGAGTGAGTCGGTCGATGTCGTCTTCAATCTCGAATCCGCGCTGCACTATGCGGACAAGCAGGCGTTTCTCGGCGAGTGCTATCGCATTCTGAAGCCTGGCGGAATGCTCTGCCTCGGCGATGTCACAACGGAGCATCGCAAGTTTTTCGCCGTCGCGCAGATGCTCGATATCGCCGGCACCCAGTTCAGCACGCAGGCGACGCTGTGGCGAACGCGCGACTACATTTCGGCGTTCGAGAAGACGGGCTTCGAGCTGATGCGCCATGACATGGTCTCTCAGGAAGCGGCCAATTCCCTGAAGAACGGCTTGCGCGATGTGGGGCGCGTCGGCTGGCGCGGTGCGAAGGGATATCGCGGGCGGTTCTGCTACCTGTGGTTCATGGAAGTTCTGTTTCGGCGCGAGTGGCTTATCTACGACTTGTTCGGATTGAAGAAGCCGGGCTGAGTGCATAACAGCCCGCAGTGCTCGCTGTGCGAACCAATCAAGCGCAGATTGACGATGCGCCCCTCCAACGAATGGTCCGCGCTGCGAGCCCTGCAAGGCCTGATACGGACACTTCTTCCCCCGATTGCGACGCGACTCATTTGCGGCGCCGCAACAAGATCACTCCGCCCAGTCCCATCAGCGCGAGCGTCGCGGGTTCCGGGATGGCCACTTTGATCGCATCGATTTCGCAGATCTCATCATGACCGAAGCCCGTCGGCGGATCGATCGCGATGGCGTTCCAGAAGCCCGGGCTCGCCGGAACCCATCGCGCGACGTAGTCGTCGATGTTCGTGGCGTTGGTCCATCCCGGGATAAAGACCACGATGGGGACGCCCGGCGTGCTCGTGCCGCTCAACAGGTCGATAAACCACAGATCGTAGTCGAGTGCCGCGTCGCGCCGCGAGAACAGTCCGTTGTCGTCGACGTCGCTGTCCTCACCGATGCTGATGATCGAGAATACATCCGCGTAGTAGAAGTGATCGAACATGTAGTCGTTGTTCGCCAGTTCCGGCAACACGCCGGGCGGGTTTTCGCCTTGGGAGTGGCCGTGCGGAACGCCGTTCGTCGTGTGAGGCGAGGCCATCGTGGGGGCAATATTCCAACCCATCGCTCCGGAGCCCGGATGGTTGGAAATCGGCGGCACGGCGGTCTCATGAGGTCGATGCTCCTGGACCCAGTCGAAATCCGCGCGATCGCCCGCGAACGGGTCGTTGTCTGGACCTGCCGGCCAGACAGGCGGACCTAGCGGATCGACATGGTCGATTCCCTGCGCGTCAGTCCAGCCCGTGTGCTCCTCCGTGTATATGCCGCCGGGCGGGATTACGCCTGGAGGCGCATTCGGCGCCGGCATGATGGGGATGAACATGGACGGCGTCATGAAGTCGAGATAGCCGTCATCGGGCAGCGGCGTCCAGAGCATGTTGACGTCGATGTTCGTCGGTATGTGACCCGCGACAGCCACAGCGGGCGCGAGCGCGAGTGCGCAGGCGACAATGATCGAAATGTGAATGCAGCGTCTCATGGGTTTTTCACCTCCTGTTGTCGGATGTGCCGGCTGGCGGATTTGAGATGAGCCGAAGATGTTCATATACGCCGATCGGCGAGCGCGTGAAAGTCGCCTATTGGAGTGTCGGATGCACGGCGGACGGCATTGCGCGGTCGACTCGCGGGCTAATTGAATTCGCCGTCGACGTGATCGAGAAATGTCTGAAATACGCGCAGTGCCACTTCGCATCGGCTCTGGACGTGGATCTTGTGGTACAACCGCTCCAGATGTGTATGGACTGTGTGGGGCGAAATGTCGAGCGCTCGCGCAATGGCGGTTTCCTTGAGCCCGTCAAAAATGTACTTGACGATTTCCTCTTCCCTCGGCGACAAGCGGAGATCGGCGACGATTGTCCGCCATTGATCCTGCTGCAGGAGCGAACGAGAGAGGCGATTGCCAAGTTGTGTCGGCGAACTATTGGAGGGCGACATGATTCGGCCTCGATTCTCGCGCCTGCGCGCGATCTTGATGCCGAGCTCGTGTGATAGAGACTTCCCAATCAGGTCTCTGAGGCGCCAAGATGGTACCCAACGGATTGACTCGATTCAATCCAATCAGGGTTCAATTCGCGGCAACGGCTGGTCATTCGCATGCGATTCCGCTTCCATCTCTTTGTGTTTCTTGGATTGCAGTCCGAGTTGCCTGAAACAAGGAAGCGCATGGGCGTCGGAATTGAAGTCGTGAATGTTGGCTGAGTCCGCGGTTCGGTGTTGCCGTGCTAGGGTTTATCTGTCGTTCCACCGACGAACACCGCAGGTAACTCAACCGAGCCTCAAGAATCGTGAGTATGAGACCGCCGGTTTCTATTGTTCCGTTCGCGGCGTCTCACACCACTGAAGCCAGGTGGATCGCGTATCATCCATGACGTATTGACGGCCGCAATCCGGGCACGCATCCGAATCGGGCAGTCCGGCGAGGATGTACCCGCAATTCAGACAGAGTTGACCTTCCGTTTCAAGCGCACGGCGTCGCCAGTATCGAATTGACGTCACGAGAATAAGAACATCGTAAACGGCCGCACCAAGCGCCAGTGCGTATGCGACGTTACCTGCGCGGGGATTATCGAAGACGTGCAATAACTTGCCGCCGATGAGCAACGTCAAAACGACGACTGTGGCAACAAAGCCCCAGCGAAGTCGTCGCCGCACGATAGGTGGCGTCAGCGTGGAATGCGGCATTGCATCCAATTCTCCCGCGTTGATGTCGCGGCTTCCGGCCTTGGTTTCTCAGGGATACGTCGCATTGTACTTACAGTATCTTCGCCACCAGCATCGTCCGATCGTCATCCGGTGAATGGCCGGCCGTGAAGTCCTCGACGCCTGCAACGACGGATTGAATCAATCCGTCCGCCGTGAGCATGCAGTTCTCCAGCGCCTTGTCGAGCCGTTCGATTCCGAACTGTTCGTGCTCCGCGTTCATCGCCTCCGTGATTCCATCTGTATAGAAAATTACCTGGTCGCCCGGGACGAACGTCGTCTCCGCTTCCGCATAGTGCGTGTCGCCCATGATGCCGAGAGGCAGGCTCTGCGCGCCGTCGAGGGATGCGATCGTTCCGTTCGTACAACTCTTGACGCGAGGCGGGTTGTGACCGGCGCTGGCGTAGCGCAGCGTTCGCGTCGGTGCGTGATAGACGCCGTAAAATGCAGTCACAAAGCCGCCGATGTTCCCCGTGTATCGTTCGTGCAGGTGTCGATTGAGATACGTCAACAACTTTGCCGGCGGGCTGGGCGGTCCCGGGAAGGCATGCGCGAGACCGTGCGTGATTGACATGATGACAGCCGCCGGCGTGCCGTGACCGCTGACGTCGGCGACGAGAATCCCCCAGCGATCGTCGGGCAGCTCGAAGAAGTCGTAGTAATCGCCGCCGGCGCGGGCAGACGTCTGGTAGTACGCCGCGAGCTGCATCGTCGCGATGTCGGGGAGTTTGTCCGGCAGCAACGATCGCTGGATCTTGCCGACATTCTGCAGTTCGCGATCGATTTCGGCATACGCCTCTTCGAGTCGGTCCTTCAGCACGAGCGTCTGCGTCGCGCGACCGAAGAGGTTACTCATCCAGACCCACTGCGGCAGGCTCTCATTGTCAAAGGCGTCGGCGTCGTTGCGAGCAAGGACGACCATATTGAGTGATTCGCCCTGGTCGTAGAGCGGCAGCACAATAATGGACTTGCAGTCGCCGAGGTACTTCCGAGCGGGATCATCATCGGCGAGTTCCAGATGATTGATCACCTTCGGCTCGTTGCTGTAGATGAGATTGGCGAAGAGACCGCCGTAGAGAACTGGCAGTTTGTCTGGCTGTTTCCAGGGATCGATCTTCTCCTTCCATTCGGAGAATCGCGTGACGCGGACCATCGGGGATTCGAGGCCGCGACGACTGAGAGAGATTCGCCGGTCGACCGAGACGATCTCGTTCATTTTCGACGAATACGTCTGGACCATTGACTGGGGTGTTTGCTGAAGACTGAGTTCGCGCATTGTGTCGACGGTATGTGCGAGTCGCGTCTGCCAGTCGAGTCCGGGGGTGATCGTTTCGGGGATGCCGTTCGTCATCTGGAAATTCTCTTGTCCGGGGGCTTCTGATTCTGGCCCGCATGATATTCGGATGAGTTTCAGGGCGGCGTTCGTGAACGAGTCGTGGATGCACCGCGCCGATCGCACCTGATCTTGCCGTAGTATAGTGCCTGCACGGTTGCCGAGCGGCATAACCGGTCGAGCCATCCCCCAATTCACGGCCAAATGGCTCAAAACGTGGGCTCCTGCGCGGTCGAATGATGACGACGGGACGGATCCGCTCGCCGATACGACACACGGTTCCCCAAATGCAGCAACCACTCACCAAATCTCCGGCCGCGGCATGTTCACAGTACGGGGCGCCTGTTCGAATGGCCGCCGATCGTCGGGGGAGTCGCGCAGTTGTTGCCGGATTCACGGTTTCGTCGTCCGAGAACGCGATCCGTGACAACCCCGTGTCTTATTCCAGCCGATGATTTTTCCGGCGGTCATCGCCGGAGGCACTATGGCCATTCTCGACAACGACTTCGACGCTCAACAGACAGCCACGATGTACGATACGGATCGGCGAGTTCATCAGCGCCTATCCATCATCGCGCCGGCGTCCGTTTGTCTTGGCGGCGGGCCCTGGCACGATGCCGCGCTGACTCGGAATCTCTCCGCGGGCGGCGCATTGATCGAGTTGCCCGCCTCGCTGGCGGAGGAGTATTCGGCCGGGGATCCGATCGGGTTCGAAGTCCGCATTCCGGCTGGCGAAGGTGTCTGGCCGGGCCAGACGACTGGAACCGCCGACGCGGTTGTGCTGCGTACCTTTTCGTGCGATGCAACGTCGGACACCGAAGCGCCTTGCCATCCGGATTCGAAACTCGTCGCGCTGCGTTTCTGTGAGCGGATGCGATTCCGATTTGACTGACATTTGCATTCCAGCAGGCCTGCTGAACATGACACAGGCGTTTCTTCTGTCGCGCACGTGACAGTCTCCGGCGCCACAACGTGAATCGTCGTGACTTTCCGTCGGAATCCGTAAAAAGCACGGCGGCGCCGGTAGTCAGTCGGCGCCGTGTGCAGGCAACTTATGTTCTGTTGGTTGATATCTGTCTGCCGGGCGAATTACCTTCGCGGCCGGTCGCTATTCGTTATTGATCGTCGTCATCGTCCTGGCTGTGATGGACGCATCCGCCGCACATGCTGATTTCGATGTCGGGGATGCCTTCCCGATCACGCCATTCGGCCTTGTTCGAGGTCGGGATCCAGTCGTCCATGCGAATGACGCGTGCATCCATGTTCGCGCTCGGTCCCACATTCCACAGCAGCAGCTGAGGACCGTTCTGGAAGCCCGTCGGGAAGACGTCGTACTGCGGAGCCGATCGGATGAACGAAGCGTCCGTCTCGAGAATCTGGCGAGCGCTGGCGGCCGTCGCCATGCAATCCTTCGGGTCCGCGGAGTGTTCAAGTCCGAGGAGATGTCCCAATTCGTGCGAGCCGACGTTCGCGATGGCCAGGGCGACTTCCTCAGTGCTCGGGAAGAGGTTCTCGAACATGGCCATGTCTTCCGTGTAAATGATCGCTTCCTGATCCAGGTAGGCGTTCCCCGTATCGACGTTGTCCGCGAGCCCCAGGTAGGCACTGTTGTAGTTGCCGAAGTAGAGCTTCGTGTACTGTCCAGTGGGCTTTGCGTGATGACGGCTGTCGAGCAGCGTCACGTCATAGTTGGCGAAGTCCCGCTTCATGTGGTCGATGATCAGATCGATCATGTAGTCTGTCTGGCCACTGTGCCTGGCAGAGACCGACTCGGCGCTGAAGGGTCGCATCGTGACGGCGGCTTCGAGACCGATCTGCACGCTGGCGCCGCCTTCGAAGTCCATCCAGACGACCTGCGATCGAGGCTCAAGGACTTGTGAATTGGGCTGACGGCGGGCCGTGACCGTGTACGTGCCCGGGGCGAAGCGGCCCTGTGTGGACGAAAAGTGCTGACTGCTGGAGATCGCGACGCCCAGAAACAGGTTCGTCGTCTTGTGGCGAATGACGCGCGAAATGTAGGGATCGAGCAGGCCGCCGTAGTACGATCGATCGTCGCTCGCGTCGATCAGGTCGTCGTTCCCGTTGAAGAGGGCCGCGACTGTGTTGAGACCGCCGTGGCCGGCGATTTCAATCGTGATTCGATCGCCGGGATCCGCCGGTCCAAGGTCGAAGACATTGATGTCGTTGATGTCTTCCAGACGACCGTCGAAGGTGATGACATTGGATTCTGTGATGACCTTAACGGCGGCGCTCGAAAAGACGGTCGATCGTGAGCTGCTCGCGTTGCTGCCCGCCGCACCGCCGTCGGAGGACGAGCCGCCGCTGCTTGCACCCGCTCCGGGGATGCCGGCGTCCGGAAGAACGGACACTTCGCACCCTGTCGTCGACAGGCCGACGAGTGTCAGCATTGACAAACTAAGGGCCAAGTAACGCGCAAACGGATTCTGTCGGTTCGTGTGAAGGTGCATAAGTTGCCTCCTGATGCACATCCACCGACCTACCTCCGTTGGGCGAGTCAGTAAGACTGAGATTTGTTGTTGCCGGCTCCGGCCGACCCTGTGACTGAAAGTAACAGTACAATACGTCGCGACGGTGCAAGCCGAATTCGGTCGTCGGGTATCGGCGGGGCGTTGTTATTCCCGCGCGATGATCGGACGATATCCGACTGGCGCTCGTGCTGACGGGATGGAATCGACGTTGAGTTGGGACTTTAGCCAATTTCGGGACGACGTTGGAATCGCGGCGGGCGAGTTTCGCGGCGAATCGTCGTCATCGCGGGTGGACGAATTATGGGAGCGCGTCGCCATCGATCGGCCCGATATCGTGGAGTCAGCGGTGCGCGGCTACGTTGATTCTGGCGCGGACCTGATCATCGCGTTCACGGATCGACTCAATCGCATCGCGCTGGCGGGAGTCTCGGACGTAGCGCCGGATGATCTCGACGGATTGATCCAATGGAACGAGAGAATCGTGTCGCAGCTGCGCGAGCTGACGTCGGTGATGGAGCCGCGTCCGAAGCTGTTCTGCGGAATCGGACCTGTCGAGGCGCTCTGGATGCTGGAAGAAGTGTCGGAGAAGGAACTCGCCGCGGCCTATTCCGAACAGGTCCGCCGATGCATCGATGCCGGCGCCGACGGATTTCTCTGCCGTTCGTTTTCGGAACTCGAGCCGCTGCGAATCGCCGTACGGGCGGTTCGGCAGGCGTGCGACCTGCCGCTGATCGGCAGCATGACGTTTGACGCAGGTCCGAACGCGATGGACACGGCGACGGGCGATTCGATCCCCGAGGCGTGTCGCGTACTCCATGAAGCCGGGGCGGACATGGTCGGGGTGGACCGAGGGGAGTACCCGGATGGGACGGCGGCGATCGTCTCGCTCATGGTGCAGTCCAGCACGTTACCTGTATACGCGGAAGTCAACGCGGGACGAGCCGAGGTCATCGAGCAGCGCGTCGTTTATCGGGAGCCGGCAACCGCCTATGGAGAGCGGCTTGAGCGGCTTCGTGACGCCGGTGTGAAAATCGTCGGCGGCGGACTAGGGACGACGCGAGAGCATATCGCCCAACTTAGTCGACATCGGGAACGACTGGTCCGAAAAGGGCGGCGGAAATCGGCCGGCGACTAGTTGGCACTGACCCGGTATGCGTAGAATGAACTGCGGCTGAGATTCGACGCCGGCCACGAGGGCCCGATGCTGATCGGACTTTGTGCTGACAACGACTTGCGCAAGCGAGCGCAAAATCTTGACCGGCGTTGTAACCCCAGTATAATCAAGTTTTTGGAGCGCCTTGCCGACCCAGAGTCCGGGGTGCTTCCAGCCGCAAGCATGCCTTGGACGTTTGGGGGTTCCAAGCGGCGCCTGCCTTAACGAAAACGATTCGTCAGTCCCCGCAGCTTTCGTCCGAAGATGGCCTCAGGAGGATACTAATGTCAGTTTGTATTACACGAGGCACGAGGTTCGTCCTGATGGCGGCGATCGCGCTCGCCATCGTGCCGTCGGCGCTGTTTGCGCAAGATTCCGAACAGGGCATGGTCGGGCAGGACAAGAATGCCTGGGAGGCCTGGAAGAATGCGATGCATGTGATCGAGCGGGGCGACCTCGAAGAGGCCGCGCCGATGTTCGATGCGCTCGCCGCGATGGATATCTCCGACCTTCGCCTCGCCCTCATGGCGGATCGGACAGGGACGACGCGCCTCGAATACTGGGCCCAGAACGAGAATGCACCGCTGAGCGTCAAGTCCACCGTCGAGAAGATCGTCAACGGTCGCCGACAGCGCGGCCTGGCCGAAGATGGCTGGCATCTCGCGGCCGTCGGGCGATTCAAGTTCGCGGACGCCAACTTCAAGGCGCTGATCGAATCGAATCCCGATCCGGTCGCGTTGCTCGAACTCGCGCGACAGAATCCGAATCGACACGACATTCTCGTCAAGCTGATCAACAACACCCAGGTGGGAGAGTCCGCCGTCGCATTCCTCAAGCTGCTGGAGAAGGGCGAGGAGGCGCTCCGGACGGATCCGTTCGAAATCGAGACGCATATCTCGCGGCTCGCCGGTTCGCCTCGCATGGTCTACAACGCGACGAATCGCCTGCGCGACAGCGGCGAGTACGCAGTGCCGCATCTGATCCAGGCGCTCCAGGATCCGAATCGCAGTGAAATTCACGCCACAGTCATTCAGGTCCTTTCAGATCTGGGGCGCGGGGCGCTGAACCCGCTGGTACAGGCTTTCGGCATCAAGGACGACGTTACCAAAGTCATTATCATCCGCGCTGCGGGCGACATCGGCTACAAGCAGGCTGTGCCCTATCTCGTGGAGCTGATTCAGAACGAGAAAGAAGCGCCTGCCGTGAAGGATGCGGCACGCGAGGCCCTGCGAAAACTCGGCGTCAGCGAGGGCTGGAATCTCGCGTCGCTGTTCCTGGAACTCGGCAATCTCTACTACGACGGCACAGAGTCGCTGATGCCCGTCAAGGCGATCGATACGGCGAACATCTGGTACCTGCGCGATCAGGAACTGCGATACGTCGCCGTGCCACGCGACATCTTCAACGACATCATGGCGATGCGATGTGCCGAGAAGGCGCTGAACTACGCCCCCGATACGGGAGAGGCTGTCTCGCTCTGGCTTGCCGGCAACACACGCCGCGAAGCCAAGCTGGGTATGAACGTCGAGAGTGATCAGCCCGATCCGCTCGCCAACAAGGATTCGACGCGACCCGAGAACACGCCGCGATCGATCTACTTCAATCGCGCGGCGGGCGCCAGGTACGATCACATGGTGCTGGCTCGCGCCATCAAGGGCACCGACGTGGGCGTCGCCCTCGGCGCGATCGCGGCTCTGCGATCCACGGCGGGTGAGAACAACCTCATCGGCACCGAGGACTACAAGCAGGCGCTCGTGCAGGCGATGAGCTTTCCGAATCGACAGGTTCGCTTCAAGGCGGCCGAAGCCCTCGCCCTCGCAACGCCTGACAAGCCTTTCACGGGCTCGCAGAACGTCGTCCCCGTCCTGGGCGAATCGCTCAAGTCGTCGGACCGACGGGCGGCTTTGATCGCCGTCAGCGACATTAACCTCCGGAACAAGTTCCAGGCGTTGCTCCGAGCGGCCAACTTTGAAACGGCTGTCGGCGGCACGCTCTACGAAGCGACGAGACTCGGCCGTGAACAGGCGGTCGGCGCCTACGACGTCATCCTCCTCGGGCTCGACATCACGCAGCCCGATGTGACGGCGGCGATCGCCGAACTTCGCCGAGATTTCGAAACTGCGTCCGTGCCGATCTTGCTCGTGTCGAGCGACATCGGTCAAGGCAATCGCGTCGCACGCGGACAGCGCGGCGTCGAGGTGCTGGACACGACGGTCATCGAGATCGGCGATGTCACTCGAATAACGGAAATCGTGTCGAATCGAATCGACCGAGCCGCCCAGGCGCTCGGTATGACCGGCATGAGCGAAAACATGTCGCTGTCGCTCGCCCTGCGTGCGGCGGATGCCATTCGAGCGATCGGCCTCAGTTCGTCGAAGGTATTCGACGTCGGCCGCGCCGAGCCCGCAATGATCTCCGCGATCAAGGGCGACGCCGAGTCGCTTCGGGTGCGCGTCGCTGGCGCTCTCGCAATGGTCGCCACGGCGACGGCTCAGGAAACGCTGGCCGAGGCCGCAATGAACCCGGATCACTCACAGGTCGAACGAATCGCTCAATTCGACGCCCTTGCGGAGTCGGCCCGTCTGCACGGCAACCAGCTCGGAGAACGCGAAGTCGTCAGCAAGCTGATCGAATTCACGATGAAGGAGTCGGATCTCGTCCTGCGGGCGGCGGCGTCGAAGGCCCTCGGTGCCCTCGACTTGCCAAGCAACAAGGCCAGCGAGATCATTCGGGCTCAATACAACGGGTAATCCAGCCGACGCATTGTGTGACGGTGGATCAACCATCGCCGCACATGCCGGTTGAACAGCATTGCGGCGCCGATGTGGTCGATGATCGACTGCATCGGCGTCGCCGCTTTTCAGGCCGGAACGGAGTCCGGGCATGACACCGACACGCAAACTGCTCATCTTCCCGGGTTCCGGCAGCCAGGGATTCACCAAGGCCATCTGTAAGCATCTGAAAGTGCCGCAGGGCAAGTGCGAGGCCAAACACTTCTCCGAGGGCAACACATTCGTCCGCGTCCTGGAGAATGTTCGCGGACGCGACGTCTTCTTCGTCCAATCGCTCAGCTACCCCGTCAACGATCATTTGATGGAGATCCTCTTCTATGTCGACGCATTCAAGCGCGCGTCGGCGGAGAGTGTCACGGCTGTGATTCCGTTCTTCAGCTACGGCAAGGGCGACAAGAAGGATGAACCCCGCGTATCAATCCGGGCTCGCGTTGTTGCGGATTGTCTGGAGGCCGCCGGCGTCGATCGCATCATGACGATGGACCTGCACGCGCCGCAGATCCAGGGCTTTTTCCGCGTGCCCGTCGATCACCTGTACGCCCAGCCTGCGATCGCGAACCACTTCAAACGGAAGATCAATCGCAATTGGGTCGTCGTCGCGCCGGATGTCGGCGCCGCCAAGATGGCCCATGCCTATGCCAAGAGCTTCGGTACGACGACCGCGATCGCCGAAAAAACGCGTCCCGATCATCGCGAGCACGCCGTCGTGAATCGGTTGATCGGTAACGTCGCGGGCAAGAACGCGCTCATTGTGGATGACTTCACGATAAGCGGCGGGACGCTCGTTGCGACGGCGATCCGTTTGAAAGAAGAGGGGGCGAAGGACATCTATGCGAGCGTCGCCCACGGCATCATGACAGCAGGCTCCGTGGCGCGCATCGAAGCGAGCCCGATCAAGGAAATGGTCATAACCGACACGATCGAGCATCGGTTCGAACCGCTCGGAAATAAGATCAAGATCGCGTCCGTCGCACCGCTCTTCGCCGAGGCCATCAACAGCGTGTTTCGACAGACGAGCGTGTCAAAGCTGTTTGAAGACTGACGCGCCAGAACAGAGCCGCGAGCGTCATCGAGGGATACCCGCGATGCCGGGGTCCTGACGAATCCTGCAGGCAGCCGAAAAGCGATTGCAGTCATTCGTTCCGCGAGTGCCCTGAAACCCCTGAGGGCAGGTTACCGTTGCGACAGGTATGCATGCCGACGTCAGGCGTCGGCATGGCACCCGAGGTTGGGCGTCGGCATGGCGCCCGAGCGGCGTGCCGTGCAGTCCCATCAAATGGAAGTTACTGACACGGGGTGCCATGCTCCCCCTTCAAGGGGAGCATGCTGAGCGTACTTGCGCGCCCGCGAAGACTTCTGCCCAATCCAATATCGCCGAGCGCCGCCGCATGCTTGCCTTGAAGGGCAAGCAGGGGACCCCTGTGACACGCAATTACCTAACCATCATGTTCATCAGATGCACACACGCCAAGCCGCCGAGCGTTCCGATGGCGTAGCCCGCGATGGCGAGCAGTGCGCCGACGGGCGCAAGCGCCGGATGGAACGCACCGGCGACAATCGGCGCCGATGCCGGTCCGCCGATGTTTGCCTGAGAGCCAGTCGCGACGTAGAAGAGCGGCGCCTTCATGGCGATGGCCGCACCTAGCAGCACAACGATATGGATCAGCATCCACGTGGCCGCGATGAGCATGTATCCGCCTGCGCCGTTGAGCCGGCTGAAGTCCGCCCCTGCGCCAATGCACGCAACCAGTACGTAGATCATCACGCCGCCGAATCGCGATGCCCCGGCGCCCTCCAGCGACCGCATTCGCGTGAGCGAAGCTCCGATGCCAAGCAGCGTAGCGACGAGCACTTTCCACGCGAAAGGACTCACAACGTCACGTGTCGCATCCAGTGCCGTATGGGCCATCAGCCAATCGACCGTCACAACAGATAACCACGAAACGCCAAAACCAAGCGCAAGAATCGTGACGATGTCCGCAATCGACGCTTGTCGGCCGACTTCGTCGTGATAATCCTCTATCCGCTTCACGAGCGTATCAATCGCCGTCGTATCCCCGCCCAGTCGCTTGTCGATCCAACTCGAACGCGCTGCCATCATCAGCAAAACCGCCAGCCACATGTTCGAAATGAACGCATCAACGACAATAACCGGGCTGATCGCCGCGTCGCTCACGCCGAACGATTTCTGCAGCGCAATCGCGTTTGGTCCGCCGCCGATCCAGCTCCCCGCGAGGTACGCCAGCGGCAAGTGACCGTCGGCCGGCAAATATGATTGCCAGAGCCACACGGCAATCGGACCTCCGACGATGACGCCGATCGAGCCCGCCAGCAGCATACCGATCGCCTTGGGACCGAGTCGGATGATGCCCGGTAGATCCAGATTCAACGTCAGCAGGAAAAGACTGGCGAGCAATACGGGGCCCTTGACGAATTGGTACACGGGCGATGCGTTCGGGATCACGCGGAAGATCGCCGCGTCGCCGGCGGCGTTCGTGTATTCCCAAGGTGTCGATAGGAGCGTCGGCAGAAAATAGCAGAAGACGAGACCGGGGACGATCTTGAATATGCAACCTATCTTCGGTCGGCCTGCGGCAAAAAAAATGATCGCAGGGATGACGAGGACAACCGTGATTACGCCGGGAATGTCGTTGATGAGAATAGACTCGTTCGGCGACGAGGCGAGGAGTATCTGGAAGTAAAGGGCCGATCTCATTGTGTCGGATGCTATCGGCTTGAGGCGTCAGCGCCTATTTCGCGGCAGGCGTGCCGTTGACGCGACATCATATGGTTGTGATCTGCAAGGTTGTCGCGCGCCGTGCGGAAGTGGTATACTCCGTAATGGCGGTGGTCGGAGAGTGCATGCGTTGGCCACGCGCGGGCCGCTCGTGGCGAACTTATCCGAAAGCGGTTGGCAGGTATCTTGGAGGCGCGTCGTTCGAATCTCATGTCAACGCCAGGTGTCGCATATCTCGCAGACGGCAAGCTGATGCTCGTAATGCCCGGGCAGCGCCCGCGGGCCGTCGAGAGCAAATTCGTTGAGGGGATCCTGGAACGTCGCGCGGAGCATCGTCGGCGACATGGCTGGCGATCCGGAGGCATGGTCTGGAATGTCAACCGGCCCGCCATGCCCGACATGATGGAAGGTGCCATGCCGGGGCCGGATGACTCGAACCCGGCGCGATTCCTCAGCGTCGTCGATGGTGAAAAACCCGGCGAGATCTACTATACGATTGAGACGGACGCAATCGGCGGCGTCTTCCATTTCGACGTCAACGAAAACTACGAGCGCCGCCTGGCGCACAAACAGGATCTGCGGCTGGCCGACCTATCGCGTCATCCCGTCGATGGGCAACTTGCCTGCACGATCCGCCATCCCGACGGCTCGTCCAGTCTCGGCGTGATGCGTAACGACGGCGGCGGTCTCCACGAAGTCACCGCCGGCGATTCCCGCGATGAATCTCCGTCGTGGATTCCTGGTCAGGCGAACAGTCTCGTGTACCAAAGCGCCGGAATCGGTCGCGACGCGAGCGGTGTGATCTATGGCCTCGCTCCTTACGGCATTTATGAACTTGATCTCGATAACAACCGAATGACGACGCTGCTCGAACTGGAAGAGCAGGACTGCCTGTCGCCGCGCATCGATTCGACGGGCACGCTCTATTACATCCGGCGGCCCTACGAACTTCGACCACCGTCATCCATCTGGCGCGCCGCGAAGGATGTCGTGTTGTTTCCCATTCGACTCACGTGGGCGTTCGTGCATTTCCTGAACGCGTTTTCCATGTTCTTCGCCAAGAAGCCGTTGATGACGGCAGGCGGACCCAGGCGGAAGGGGCCCGACAAGCGTTCGCTGATGCTATGGGGCCGTTGGGTGCAGGTCGATCGCGAACTCAAGGCCGGCGGCGATTCGGACAAGCCGCTCGTGCCGCGAACGTGGGAACTGATCCGCCGGTCGACCAACGGCGACGAGCAGGCGATTGCGTCGGGCGTCGTGGCGTTTGATCTTTGTGCGGACGGCGGCATCGTCTATACGAACGGCGTAAGTGTGTTTCATCTGAGCGCGGACAGCCATTCCGGGCCGGGCGAGCGGCTGGCGCGCGGTATGTTCATCGAACGCGTGAGTGGCTTGCGACTGTAGGCCGTGCAAAGCGGCTGTTGTCGCAGCGACTATTTCCGCGGCAACTTCAACATCAGTTGCCCCGCAAGATTGGAGACCATCCACTCCTCGGCGATCTTGTCGCCGTCAAACCGTGTGACGAACATCTCCTGCCACGTGACTTTCTTTCCCGATGCCGGAATTCCCTTCAGCGCAGCCATGTGTTTGCCTGTCAATGTTCGCTGCCATGTGACCTTGTCCGGAGTTTCGCACAGGATCTCGACGTCAACCACGCGAAGATCGGGCATCGCCGAATGAAGTTGCTTGACGAAGCGCCTGATGAATCCGTGGCCTTTGTAGTCCTTGTCGCCGGCGTGGACGACGTAGTCATTCGCGAAAAACTGGTCCAGGACATTCAGGCGACCTTCAGTCATCACTTCGTTGTTTGCACGCCGAATCAATTCAGCATTGCTCTTGCCCACGGGATTCTCCTGAGATGTGCGATGGCTGGGATCGCTGTAGGATATCGAGGCGGGCCGGGGAGCGACAAGCTCGAGATTTCAGGAACTTTCGTCACTGCGCCGCGTCCAACCAGGAGCGAGCCGTTTGCGTTACGGCCATTGGCCGGGAATCGGATCAAGGAGTCCAAGTAATGCGTATTGCAATGTTGTCGTTGATCGTTACCGCGTTCGTCGCTCAGTCGGTCCGTGCGTCGGATCAGGCGCTTCCGCATGTCAGCGTCTACGGGACGGCCGTTACGCAGGTCGCGCCGGATCTGCTGCGTTGGAGTCTTCGCGTCAGCAATAAGGGAGCGGATCTGCAAAAAGTCGCGGAGGCGCATGCGGCGACGATGTCGAATCTGCTTGTATTCCTGAAGGAAAAGGGCATCAAGGAAGAGAAGACGCAGACGACGGACATGTGCTTCGAAGAGAATTGGGAATATCGCGATAACTCGCGCGTCATGAACGGGTACATTGCGATAACTTATGTTTCTTTCGAAATGACGGATCTGAATGCGTATCGGAACATGTGGATATCGCTCGCCGGAATGAAGTACGTGTCCATCAGCGACGTCTCGCTCGATGTGTCGACTCGAATCCAAGTCCAGAACGAAACGCGGAAGAAGGCGCTATTGGCCGCTCGGGAAAAGGCGGCCGCGATGGCGCAGACGCTCGGCGCCGAGATCGGCGAGCCGCTCGCCATCGAGGAGATTCAGGATGCCTTCGGCATTTGGAACGCGATGTCGAATTCGGTCGCATACGACGAGGCACCGGGCGGTGGCGAGAAGGGAACACCGTTGTCGCTGGGTCAGATCCCAGTGGAGGTTCGCGTGAAGGTGGAATTCCGAATCGTCGCGAACGGGTAGGGTGATTGCCGTTGCACGGAAAGCCGAAGCGTCCGCGACGAGCCTGGGAATAATCAAATCAGATTTGTTGCAGGCCGCAAGATCGACTTGGATATTGCGGGCGAGATCGTCTTTGATTCGATTCATTCCCAGGCTCTGTGCGGACTCGATGCCGCAGTTCGCAAAGAGACGTGTGTCTAAAACAAGATGCGCCTCGCGAACGGGCGGCACTGCGTTCTACTTACGCGTGTAAACGATCTTCATGCCTTCGACCATCTTGCCGTCCTTCATGCTGGACATGGTGAAGATGTGCTTATCCTTGCTAACAATCTGCACCTTGTTCTGCATACTGCACATTTTCGTGCCGCTCGGATCCTGGCAATCGGGCCCCGTGCCTTCGAATGTGAACGTCTTGGTCGCGGCGTCGTATTCGCCGTACGAAATGTAGAACATCGTGCTCATGCTATCGATCCACGATGCGAAGAACTGCTTCTTGTACTTGTCGTAACCGATGAGGCTCATGCCGGTGAACGGCGTGCCCATCATGTCGCCGGCGTAGTCCTGCTGGATGTAGCGATTGTCCAAAATCCAGTGATTCGATGACGTGGCTTTCGACGTCATCGTCTGTCCCTGTCCCATGTCCACGGTGCTCTCGGCGTTCCAGTCGCCGATCATCGCATCCAACAGGGCGTGCTCCTTGCCGGGTGTGCCCATCTCGATCATCTTCGCCATCGCCGGATCCATCTGCGGCTGGCCGCCCGCGGGCTTCTGATCCGGTTCATTCCCGGAGACGGCGTTCGACGTGATGAGCGCCCCTGCGCCGACCAGCGCGACACAACCCACGAGATTCCGAAGAGCCACCGCCAGCCTCATTCGCTTTTTCATAACTTCTCCTATCGTTTGCAGAGTGATTTGGCGCGAAGTCGCCATCCGCACCGGGATTGTCGTTTCCGCACGATGCGGAAGATGTCCGAACATTAACCGAACTCTGTTTGGGTTGTCAAGCGCCCCGCAGCATCGCTCGTAACACGCTGTGCTCACTCGCGTACCGGTCGGCATTGGGGGCAGGATCGCGAACAATACGCGTGTCGGCTTTTCATTTCGCGAATGGATCGCTCGACCATCCGAAGCGTCCGTGAACGGACCGACGATGCGTCGGCATTGGACGGGGCCGCTCGCGGCTGCAAACGCGCTGAGTCTTGCACGCGGCTTTGCACAGCCTAACTGACGCGGCCGCGGCAGGTTGAGTGAATTTGCACCGAAATGCGCCCCCCGCAATTTGGCGCAAATTGTGCAAAACCGGCCGAGGCAGACGTCACAACCGGGATGTCGGGGCGCGTGCAACATGACAGGCAGGTGACTTGATCGGCGCGCCCCGATCGGTGTGATTGAAGTCACGCGCCCGCTGTGCTGCGATCGTCAACCCATCAGAAAGCGAGCCACGCCTTGCCAGGCCCCCGTCGCCGAGACCTGATGCATCACGACGAAGACCGCGGACATGGCGGTGAGGCTGATGGCGAGCCATTTGTCGAACCGACGAATCATTAGGCATCGCACGGCGAGAAGGAGCAGGCCAAGCGTGACGGAAGAGTGGACCGGTCCGAAGACGCGGAACCAGACGCTCGCGGCGAAGAAATCGTTGAGCCATTGGATGCGGCCCATCGCGGCGGACATCGCGGCGATCGTGCCCATCAGCATCAGCGATCGGTGGATCTCCGGCCGCTTGCGCTGCCAGACGGCGAGCGCTACCATCGCGCCGAATATCGTGATCGTCATCAACGGGACGTAAAGGAACTGCGGCGGTTTCATGCCGAAGAGTTCGAGTTCGGGCGGATTGGCGCGGGCAGCGCCGACGCCGACGAAGTAGCCCATCGTGACGAGCAACAGCGCGAAGATCGCGCCGACGCGACCTATTCGCATGTGCATCTTGAGACTGCGACCTGCGACGAGCGCGGGCTGGAGAACAATAAGCAGCAACCATCCGAGCTGCGCGATGCCGTGAACGATCAGCAGCATACGGATCGGCGGCGTGAGCGGCCGATTGGGAAAGGCGCGACCGTGAAAGTAGAAGTCGCTGAACCCGATAAGCGCGATGGCCATCAGCAGGATGCCGGCGAGAGGGTAAAACAGCCGGTCGGTCCGAACTCTGGCGGAGGAGGTTGCGAGTGGAGCACCGACGAGGGACGGGGCGTTGATTTGTGTCATAGGTGTTTCGTCTGGAACAAAAGCGAGGCCGGGCGTGCGACTGTCTCTTGCGCACGAGGTCGCGGATTATATCGCGGCGGCGAGGAATGCAAGGTCGCGCGTAGGGGTCGCATGTGCGAACTTTATGGTGCTGCTTTTTTGAGTGGGGATTGCAGGCGGGGGGAGGGAAATGTGCAAGATTTTGCGGGCTTGGTGACATGGCGCGCGGCGCGATTCGTCGACGGTGTAATACGAATGATCGCGTTGTGCCAACGGAACTGGCGGGCGAGCCGCCGGCGGCACCCGTGCGCCCGGCAAGATTGACTTTCAAAGTGACAGAGGCAGAAGAAGACGTATTGAGTGACAGGGCTCAAAGCGATGGTAGTGAAGGTGCATCGTGAACAGGCTAGGCGAAGGACGAACTGGCGAGACATGTACACCAAGTTGGGCGATGCATGTTCACGGTGAGCGGACAGTGTCGAATCCGGCTGCTTGCAGACAATCAGGGCATGCAATTCAAGACACTCGGCGGCGCAAGAGAATTGGAACTGCGGCGAGTCCAAGAAGCGTCGCGACTTCGGGTTCGGGAATCGACTCAAATGTGATATGAAGACTCCCGTCCCCAACACCTATGGCGTTGGATCCACCTCCAAGGGTCCGGATCATCATTTGGTAACTTATGGCCGTTTCCAGGCCAGCGGGTACTTCCACTTGCCCTTGAATATAAAACGCACCAACAGGAGGCCCCAAGTCCAGTGGCCCATTTGTCAGCGATTCTATGAACACCAACCCGATCCCTTCCGTTCCGACAGAAAAACTCGAATGGGCCTGAAACCGACTTCCAAGAGCGTCATAGTCGTATTCAAGATCGAAACTCACACGAAGCGCGTTAACGGGGGTAAACCTGAGTGTGCCAGTAGAACGCGAGAACGCCATTTGCGAAGTGGGTGTGTCCGACAAGGCGTGAACGGCATCCATGAGAAAGTCGAGTTGCTGGTGATTCCATGTCACATCGTATGTCGTCATGGAAGCGGTGGTCTGCCCAATCATCGCCGATTGCGAGTACTGGTACGGATTTTGCGGGATCGAGCTGATATCGCGTTCCCTCTGTCCATCAACATCCACCGAGGATCCCAACTCCCAGAATGAGAAATCGACGAGGTCGCCCGCCCGCGACGCAGACAACGGCATCACCACCAGCGTTATGGCCACTAACACAGAATGAGGGCTTGCCATGAATCTCAACCCGCGATGATAAACACTAGATCACAGTTTTCGTCCTCGCAGTATTTCAGCGAGGCGCCACAGCCCGATTCTAGCACACCAAGCCTACATGGAGGTAAACAATGACCCGCAGAATGAACCTGATTCTCGTTGTTATTCTCGGCTTCATCAGTGCCCGCAGCGCTCATGGTCAACCGGATGCGTACGTGGACCAGAACGCCGGAGGCTCCAACAACGAAATGTCGTGGGCTAACGCCTACACCGGACTTAGCGAGGCAATCTCGTATGCGTCACCCAAGGACGAAATATGGGTGGACAGGTGGCCCATGTCCGAAGGACGTGGGGGCACGATTTCGGCGGCGGGGAGGCGATCAGTCGTTCTCGGCAACCCTCACAAGGGCCAACGATATGCCAAGTCGGCGGCAGCGGCGGTCTTCGATTCGCACGTTTTTCAATGACTCGATGGTCATTCGTGGGCCGAAATCGTGACCCCAGGTCGAGTACGACCTGGGCCACCCTACGGTGCGGATCCTACCAGACTGCAGGGACGCTGATCAGAATCTCCATCCAATGGCATCGTCCATTTTCACTTCTGCCAGGATTCGGCTGTGGGCCCCCGGTTCCGGTGGCAGCCAGTGTAGCTCTATTCGAACGTTGCGGCGGTCCTTGTCGTCATCGCCGACGTTGCACAACACTCTCACACTGCAATTCCAGTAGGAGGCCAGGTCTCGTCTCTTGGCCCCGCCCACGACTTCATACGTGTTTTCGTAATCCGGAGCGTCGATGTACTCCCCGAGATCGATATCGAAGACGCGCACGAAGATCACGCCTTGCAGGTCCCCACTCAGGAATCCGTACACATCGTAGAATCCGCTTTGGTCAGCTCTTTCCCAACGAATCATGTCGTCCGAGAGGGACTTCTTGTCCCGCTTCAGGAACTTCTCAAATTCAGTGAGGCGGGGAGGTGACTTCGCTGAACAATACTCTCCGAGGTTGATTATCCACTTCCTGGTAAGATCCCGATTTTGAATCAAGGACGACTCCCTCACTCTGACGGCCATCGATTCACTATAGAGCACGACATCACTCAGGCAATTGTCCATGAGCTTTCTGACTGTGATCTTTGCTTTGACTCCGAGTTTGGCATCGACCTTGATTCGATCCCCGTCAAAGTTGCCCCAGATCTCCCACGGCGGCCAGGACCTTGACTTCGATTGCCGGACCAGAATTTCCATGCAGCCAGCCGCCCAATGGTCAATTTGAGGATCCGCGACGCTACATAATGTCTTGTGCCGATAGACGGCGACACGCTCCTTGGTTCGCACTTCCCTGCGAACGAATCTTCGGCAAACGCCGGATTTCACCGGCACTTCTCTCCACACCGGCGATAGGGATATGCGTTCCACGGAGCGATCGACTGCGTCCTTCGCTCCGTGCATCCAGGATAGATCAAGCTCTAGGTCTACGGATTCCGAATCCGCGACGCGCTGCACTCGGGGCTGTTCGCCACGAGCCGGAGGAACACAGAGGGCAGCGAAAAGGCAAGAAACTAACACAGTGTTTCTCACACGAAATCTCCGCGCGGGTGCGACTGACGGATTGCCTGCTTGTCTGGTAGGGACCGCATGGTGGACCCAAATTGGCTGATTTGTTCGCCTGCCTTCATGGATAGACGAACCCAAAACTCCCGGTCTTTCGTATCCAACATCTGCTCAAGTGCCGTAGGGTCCGCTGTGCGGACCGATTGCCGAGGTCAATGATGACGTTGATCAAGAAACCGGCGTTTGCAGCGATTGAATGAGCAATCTCCCACGCCTTAGCTAGTATCGTAGGGCGGGTCATCGACCCGCCGAATCACTACGGACGACCCAACCGGAATTCGCGGTCACAACAATCCGCGATTTCGTCGATCGCGGATTTCAGCCAATTCCAGATGTCCGTGTGTTGTGCAACGATGTCGTATCCTGATTGGGTCCAACCGTGGATGACGATGACCGCAGTTGGCTCGGTCTTGTTCGACCAGAAGCAGGCGATGTCGTCACAATCCTGTCTTCTTGCGAATGCGAGCAAAGGTGACATGTCGGACCCGGCGGGCCATCGAACAGACGCATCGAACTGCTCTTCATCCGGCATGAAATACCACGGCGTCAGCGCCGTGTCCGGTTTGAATCCGACAAGTCCATGTCGTATGAGCCACGCATAGCCGGGGGAGATTTGTTCGAAGTGTGTTTTCATGGGTAGCGCCTTTGTTGGCGAATCACTGAGGCGGTGTCGCATTGGGTCAAGGGTCGTCAAGTCGCTCTGAATTTTTTCAGCGATGAGGGCCCGACGCTTGCGCGTGCAAGCGGACCAAGTGAATATCGAGTGGTGTTCCGATATCGTATCGTCGCGCCCCCACCCTTGGAAAGGGTGGGCCACCCGACGAGTCTCGCACCAACCGCGAACTCCTTGCCGTTCTCGGATTCGCAGAAGTACACCCAATACCCATCGCCACTTCCGTTGTTGACAGGATCGCAGACCGACTGACCGGGGCTGATCCAACCGTCCTTCGGGGCCGCGTACCAACTAATAAACTCCTCTGCGGAGAAGTAGTCGCCGGTAATCGTGTCGAGCACGTAATCGTCACCGATTCTGACGTACCCTGCGAACCGTGTAACCCTGATGCGCAGGTCTGAAGTGTTCTGAATCGTCGTTGAGTACTGCGAGCGCTCACGATAAGGAACCGCAGAATGCCCGAACGTGACCTTTGCATGGCTCGCCCCGGAATCCAGAATCGATAAATCCAGCACGTCTCGGCGTGGCATCGTAGTCTGTTGGATGTAATCAAATCCGGCTGGCAAGGGATAGAACAAATTCTGACTGTCCAGGATCTGGCCGTTCGGATATGCGATGACAAAGGACGTGATGTCTTCGAGATTCACAACGCGGTCGGTAACGTGAATCGATCGATTCTTGATCTCCGCCCGCTGCCAACGAGAAGGCGAATTCAGCGGCATGCCAATGTAAACACAGAAGTTCCTGTCCTGTTCAAGATACGATTTCAGGCGGCGTAACTCGGCGGTCAACGCACGTGGTCGGGGCTGTCGACGCATCAGCCCATAGGCGACGACAAGCAGGGCGACCAAAGCGATGATGAAAAGGAGCGTTCTCATTGGCATAGGAGGGAAGCGGAAAAGGTGTCAACGCGGAAAACGTGTCAGGATGAATTGGGGGCGTCCGCTGCGGCCTACGAAAATCATCCTGACATCTTTCCTTGCAATACCGTGTCGCTGCTTCGATGACGTGACGCTACATCATAATCAAGAGACTGAACGTTAACGGTGATTTCACCAGCTCCCCTGACAACGAGGCGCTTGTAGTTTGACTCGCCTTTTGCCAGCGACGGAAGCGTGAGCACATGGGAAAGATTCCCTCGACGAATTGCAATCTTGACATTGGAGATGTCGAATTTGGCGTGATTCGTTACCGTGATCTTGTGTGTGTACTTTGCGTCTTCTATTGGGGTGATCACAACATCGACTGCTGCGATCACCTCTCTGCGTTCTTCGGCGCTCTTGGCGAAATTCGCCTTTGCGATTTGGATCGCAGGGTCCTCAAGAAGCTCAAACACGTCAACGCCATCATTCAGAGCAGCTTTGATTATTCCTCTCAGTTGGGCAAGTTGCTTCCACATACCCAACGTGCTTGGGCTTATTCGAATAGATTTTTCCCCAGCTGTGCCGACCATTTTGACGAAAACCGTCTCGGATTTTGTAAGCGAGTTGCTGGCGGAATCGTCTAGCTCACATGTGGCCCGCTCAAGCCAAACCGAGTCATCCACGTGACGAGAGTAGAATTGTGCGGGGTTGTTGGCTCGCTCTCGATAGGACTTGGATGAACCATCGACATCGATCACGAGGGTGTTCGCCTTCAGTGCCTTTGATGATATCAAGCTAAAACTCAAATCAAGTCGCACTGAGCATTGTCCGTTCCGGCGTCGGACGCTGAGAGTTACGACGTAGATCATCGTGCCTCTGGCGGGATCCGCCGAATAGCACTTCGAGTCGTCCAGAACCTCGAACGTATGTTCGTTCTTGGCGTTGTCTGTGGTGAGGCGAATTCCCTCCATCTTCTCGCATATGCGCCGCAGGTATCCTGCTTCGGTCGGATTGCGATTGGAGGGTTGGCTTGTCGGTGGGCCGAAACTAAGCGCCATCGTGACACCCAGCCATACAGCGATCTTTGACATTTACCTACTCCCGGACACGCCCGTAGGGCCCCGAGTGTCACTGGCGGCTCGCCCGCCAGTGCAAGGACCGCGGCGAGACCCGCCCGACTGCAGGTCCATGCCCGGCGGGGTCGTTGCGTTCAAACTTTCCCTTCGCGGAACACCGACCAAGACAAAACCTATGTGACACCGCGTAGCCGCCACTTTTCGCCCACCCCCGCCACCGCCCGCGAATTTGCACGAATTTGCAAGAGTTTGCGACACTTTGCGGGAGTTTGCACGACTTTTTCCGCCCGCGGCCCCGCATCGAACGGCGGATGCCCGACCCGCTTCGCCCGCGGCGGGCACACTCCAACCTACCGGGGGATGTTCACCCCGCGCTCGTCCGCGATCCGTTTCGCCTTTTCATACCCCGCATCCACGTGCCGGAACACGCCCATCGCTGGGTCCGTCGTCAGCACGCGCTTCAGGCGCTCGGCCGCCGCGTCCGTGCCATCCGCGACGACGACCATGCCGGCGTGCAGGCTCATGCCGATGCCGACGCCGCCGCCGTGGTGGATGCTGACCCAGCTGGCGCCGCAAGCGACATTGGACATGGCGTTGAGCATCGGCCAGTCGGCGATGGCGTCGCTGCCGTCGAGCATGCCTTCGGTCTCGCGGTTCGGACTAGCGACGCTGCCGCAGTCGAGATGGTCGCGACCGATGACGATCGGTGCTTTGACTTTGCCCGTGCGCACGAGTTCGTTGAAGGCGAGACCCGCCTTTGCGCGCTCGCCGTAGCTCAGCCAGCAAATGCGGCAGGGCAGGCCCTGGAAGGCGACGCGCTCGCCGGCGAGCTTGATCCAGCGGGCGAGATGCTTGTTGTCGGGGAAGAGTTCGAGGATGGTCCTGTCTGTCACCGCGATGTCAGCGGGATCGCCCGAGATCGCGCACCAGCGGAAAGGTCCCGATCCCTCGCAGAAGAGCGGCCGAATGTACTCCGGCACGAAGCCCTTGATGTCGAACGCATTCTTGACGCCGGCCTTGACTGCCTCGGCGCGAATGTTGTTGCCGTAGTCAAACGTGATCGCACCGGCCTTCTGCATGTCGAGCATCGCCTGAACGTGTCGGCCCATCGACTCGACGCTGAGCTTCACGTACTTGTCGGGATCGCTCTCGCGCAGTTCCAGCGCTTCTTCGTAGCTGATCTGGTGCGGCACATAGCCCTGCAGCGGATCGTGAGCGCTTGTCTGGTCGGTCAGCACATCCGGCGTGAAACCGCGCTTGTGCAATTCGGGCAGAACGGCGGCGGCGTTGCCGAGCAGGGCGACGCTGAGCGCGCGGCCTTCTCCGGCCGCTGTCTGGACGCGAATGAGCGCGCCGTCGAGATCATCCGTGGCCTCGTCGACGTACCTCGTCTGGAGTCGGCGATCGATTCGATGCTGGTCGACTTCGACGCAAAGGCAGGCAGCGCCGTTCATCGTCGCGGCGAGCGGCTGGGCGCCGCCCATACCGCCGAGACCTGCCGTGAGAACGATGCGACCTTTGAGGTCACCGCCGAAGTGTTGCCGGGCGGCGGCACCGAAGGTCTCGTAGGTACCCTGGAGAATGCCCTGCGTGCCGATGTAGATCCACGAGCCGGCCGTCATCTGGCCGTACATCGTCAGGCCCATGGCTTCGAGGCGTCGGAATTCGTCCCAGTTGGCCCAGTTGGGGACGAGCATGCTGTTGGAGATCAGGACGCGCGGCGCCATCTCGTGCGTGCGGATGACGCCGACGGCGCGACCGGACTGGACGAGAAGCGTCTCGTCATTTTCGAGGTTGCGCAGGGCGCGGACGATCTTGTCGAAGTCGGGCCAGGAGCGGGCGGCCTTGCCGGTGCCGCCGTAGACGATGAGCTCGTCGGGCTTCTCGGCGACGTCGGGATCAAGGTTATTGTGGAGCATGCGGAGGGCGGCTTCCTGGAGCCATCCCTTGCAGGTGAGTTGGGTGCCGCGTGGTGCGTGAATCGTGCGTGGTCCGGCTTGCGTGGCTGTCGTCATCTCGCGGATCTCCTTGTGACGGTTCCGTGCGGACTATGGTAACGGTTTGGGCGCCGCGCGTCCTGTAATCGGCCTTTCGTGCGCGCAGTGGGGCGAGAATTCGCGGGATTCACGGCTCATCGCCGATGGGTCGCGAGATTGGGCAGTTCCGGCGATCCGGTTCGTTGAATCAGCGTCTGGGTCCAGATAAGATGGATGAATCGATCCGATTTTCCGGCGTGGACGTGATTCCGCCGGCACCGAGGGAAGGTACTCACGCCGGCGATCATGCCAGGATACTGGGGGAGTTCGCGGGTCAACATTCAACATCCTGTCGCATCGTCGCGTCGATTGCTATCCGGCATTCGGCGCGGGGCGGCACCATTTCGCGTGACCGGCAATGTGCGGGCGCGAGAGAGAGTTCTCATGCGAAAATTCGCGATGTGTTCGACGTTGATTGCTTCGCTCGCCGCGTGGCAATCCGCCATGGCGGTCAATCCGCTGCCTACGACGATCGACAACTTCTACATGCACGGGACGCAGCCGAATTCGCTTGCGCCGGGCGCCGTGATTATCCCGGCGGGAGACCAGTGCACGTTCTGTCACTCCAACGGCGGCGACGAGCCGGATCCGACGGTGCACATCGGCCGGGAGTGGCGCGGCTCGATGATGGCGCAGGCGGCGCGGGATCCGATTTTCTATGCATGCATGGATATTGCCGAGGCGGACGCGCCGGGCGTCGGCGATGCGTGCATCCGCTGTCATGCGCCGAAGGGCTGGCTCGAAGGTCGATCGACGCCGACGAACGGCTCGGCGCTGACGCGCGAGGATCGTGACGGGATCACATGCCATTTTTGTCATCGAATGGTCGATCCGTTTGATCTCGACAACGATGCACCGGCGGTGGACTACTTTGTGCTGCAGGGTCTCGACGACGATCTACCGATGATGTCATTCGATCGAGGCGATCCGCCGGCGATCGGATTCAACGGAAACGGCAACTACGTGATCGATCCGTATGATCGACGTCGCGGTCCGTTTCCGGTGGTTCGCTATGGGCTGCCGTCACCGTCCAATGCGGTGAACTGCGATTTGTATCATCCGGGTTTCACGTTCGGCAACTGCGAGAATGATCTGGGTGAGGACGAGTGTCTCTCGCAGGAGTCGCCGCTGCATCGTCGCGCGGACATGTGCGGTACGTGTCACGACGTGAGTTTTCCGCATGTGAACTACGACGCGCAGGGGAATCCGTCGTTCAACGGGACCGGCAATGCACATCCGACGGGCAACAAGTACGACATGGCGGCAGAGCAGCGGACGTTCAGCGAATGGCTGAAGAGCGATTTCGCGCAGGGGCAGGGCGTCGACATGGGCGGCCGATTCGGTTCGCCGGGGCAGACGTTCGTGTCGGATTGCCAGGACTGTCATATGCCCAAGCACGCGTTTGCGAAGGGGTGCGAGTTTGTCTCTGGTGGACGCGACGACATTCCGAAGCATACGTTCCGCGGATCGAATTCGTGGGTGCTGGATGCAGTCGCGATGCACTACGGTCCGGATGGTCCGCTGCCCGGATTTCCAGCGGATCCCCAAGGGCCCGAACTGGACGACGATGAAGTCACGCAGTTGCAGATGGGGACGCTGGGCAACATGGACTTCATCAAGAAGGCGGCGGACCTGACGGCGGAACTGGATGACACGATGACGCCGGGCGTGCCGCAGTTGAAGGTGCGCGTGACGAATCAGGCGGCACACAAGTTGCCGACGGGGTATATCGACGGGCGGCGCATGTGGCTGACGATCGAGTACTTCGATTGCGACGGCATGCCGCTGCAGGTGCTCGGCGGATACGACTATTCGACAGCGACGCTGGATGAAGGATCGACGAAAGTCTATCGGGCGGCGGTCGGGCCCGATCCCGCGTTGGCGACGGTCGTGGACCTGCCGGAAGCGCCGAGTTTTCATGCGGCGTTCGCGACGAAGAAGTACTTCGACAATCGCATTCCGCCGCGCGGTTTTACGAATGCGGAATTCGAGGCGATTCAGTCGCCGGTCGTCGGCTATTCCTATGCCGACGGTCAGCATTGGGACGACACGTACTTTGGCATTCCCGACGGCGCTGCAACTGCGAGAATCACGTTGTTCCATCAGACAACGACGCGGGAGTACATCGAGTTTCTTCGGGACAACAATCCGTTCAGCGCAACGGATCCGCAAAATCGGGGCGCGTTCGCGTACGCTATGTGGGAGGCCGCGGGGAAGAGCGAGCCGGTCGAGATGGCGGTTGTCGGCGACTCGATTCCGTTCATGGTGATTCCGAAGGGCGATCCGAATTGCGACGGATCGCGTTCGTCGGCCGACATCGAAATGTTCATCAGCGTCCTCCTCGGCGATTCGGCCGATCCGTTCACGATCAGTGCGGTCGATATGGACGGCGTCGGCGGGGTCAACGGCGACGACATTCAGCCGTTTGTCGATCAGTTGCTGCTTCAGTAGATTGGCTCGAGCGAGTGGCTATTGACCGGCGGGATCGCCTCGCATACCCGCGACCTCCTGCGGCGTTTGCGATGACGATGGGCCGGAATTAACATGCCGACGAACAGAAGCACCCAATTGAGACGAATCAGATTATGAATCTCGCTGACGTATTGCCCCGTGAACTTGTGTGCGTGCCGCTGGCGGCAACGAACAAGTATGATGCCATTACGGAACTTGTGGACCTGATGGCCGCCAAGGGACGTGCCGATCGCCGTGACGAACTCCTCGGGGCCGTCATGGAGCGTGAAGCTCAGCGAACGACTGGTATCGGCCGCGGATTCGCAGTGCCACACGCCAAGACGGATGCGGTTCGATCGATGGTGATCGCGTTGGGCAAGACGAGCGTACCGATCGATTTCGAGTCGATCGACGGCAAACCGGTGCTGCTGATTGCGCTTTTGGCCAGTCCTTCCAACTCGACGCAGGAGCACATGCAGGCGCTGACGACGCTCAGCCGTCTGATCATGAATGAGAAGGCCTATCAAGGGCTGGTTGACGCTCCGGACGCTGAGTCGCTCTATCACATCGCAGTGGAGTCGTCGAAGGGCAGGTAGCCCGTTGCTCGACGGCGTTTTCCAGTAAGTCAGAGTTTGGATCGGTGCGGCGGGTCGTTTTCGATCAGATCCTGCCTAACGCTCGTTAGGTTGGCTGCCGTGTCACATTGTTGTCGGGATTTTCCGCCTTGGTTCGGATTGGTTGTGTGACCGACGGGGATGTCGGCGGAATTCGCGGGAATCGAAATGAATTGGTGCAATGGGTTGAGATGGCTGGCGAATACGAATACCGTTCCGGGCTTGTGGGCGAGGGAATGCCCGCATCGGACGCGGCGCGGCTGCTTGTGCGCAGGATGGTCGCGGATGATCTACAGGTGACTCGATGGGTGTTGACGGTGCGTGTGGCGCCGACTGAAGCATCGAGCAATCGTGTGTTGAAAGGATCGAATTCGTGAATATGAAGAAGCTTGCTTTCGGTGGATTGAAGGCCGTCGCGGTGGGGGCGTTGGTGTCGGGCGCGACGCTTACGATGGGAAGCGTCGTGGGCTGCTCGGACAACGGCGGCGGCGTGAAGCAGAGCGATAAGAAGTGCGGGGGCGACAAGAAGTGCAGCGGCAATGCGACGTGCCCGGCGGGTCACAAGTGCTCGGCCGACAAGAAGTGCGGCGGCGACAAAAAGTGCGGCGGCGACAAGAAGTGCAGCGGTTCGCAAAAGTAGCGAGCGGTCTGCAATTGAGCAGGTATTTCGGGAAGGCCGTCGTTCAATCGTGAGCGATGGCCTTTTCATTTGATTCATCAGGGAATATTTGGATGACTCGGTGTACAGGTACAAGAGCGACAAGTGAATGTTCTCGGGATCCCGCAGGGATCACATGAGAATGGGCCCCGATTGCAGCGCGGGGTTGTCGGTTGTTATTCAGGCCCCGTTCCAACGGGTCGGGATGAGTTTGATGCGTACAGTCGCGCCGTACCTACGGCACGGCAATGGTGACAACCAACCAGCAAACCCAGCCTTGAAAGGCTGGGCTATTCTCTGGGCGTCCCTATCGGGACGCGGTACTGTTGCTACCGCAGAAACGAACAGAGTTTCACGAATATTCGCTAAGAACATTTCACTTGACGGCGGGAAGGACGGGCGACGATGCGCAACTTTGATTTGCCGGCGCTGGGCGCGGGCATCGGTCTTCGCAGCGAGCACTACGATGAAATCCGCGAGACGCGCCCCGATGTGGGTTGGTTCGAGGTCATTCCCGAGAATTTTCTGGGTCGGGGCGGATACGTTGCGAAGGCTCTGAAGGAGATCGCGGCGGAATACAAATGCGTCGCGCATGGCGTCGGGTTGTCGATCGGCAGCACGGATCCGCTCGATATGGCGCATCTGAAGGCGCTGCGGGGCCTGCTCGATCTGATCGACAGCCCGTGGTACAGCGATCATCTCTGCTTCACGATGGTCGATCACGTCAACCTCAATGATCTGATCCCATTGCCGTTCACGGAGGAGGCGATTCGTCATGTGGCGGAGCGGGCGCGCGTCGTGCAGGATATTCTGGAGCGGCCATTGCTGCTGGAGAATGTGACGTACTACGCGGCGCCGTCCCGATCGCAGATGGGCGAGGCGGAGTTCATCACGCGATTACTCGAGGCCGGAAACTGCGGGCTGCTGCTGGACGTGACGAACGTGTGTCTGAACGCAAAGAACCAGGAATACGATCCGATCGAGTTTATTGAGTCGATTCCGTTGGATCGCGTGGGGCAGTTGCATCTGGCCGGGTATGAAGATCATGCGCACGTAACGCTGGATACGCATTCGCAGCCGGTCTCCGAGGATACGTGGGCGCTCTATCGCGCCGTGATCGAACGGATCGGCAGGACCTCGGCCCTGGTGGAGTGGGACGTGGAAGTACCGTCGCTGGAACGGCTGCTGGACGAGCAGCGGGCGGCGCAGCGGCTGATGGACGACGTGTGCATCGGCGCGAAGGCGAGTTGATTCGTTATGGCGTTGAATGACATTCTGTCTGCGATGCGTGTGTTGATTCTCGACGCCGATGACGGACCAGTGGAGGCGGGGGCGCGGCGGGAGTGGATCGGTCGGAAGTTCCCGGGGTTGACTTCGGATGAGGCGGACGATCTTGCGAATGTGCCAGCGGAACGATTCGGCGTCTATACCGAGACGATTTTCGCGGGCGAGCGATCGATGCTGCGCTGGGCGTTTCCGATGTCGATGGCGGTAATCGGTCGCATGCTGCATGAGCGTGATCCGTCGCAATCCGCGGGGCATCACGAATATGACTTCGTGCGTGCGATGCATCGACACGGTCCATGGCGTTCGCATTCGGTTCGCGATCTGGCGAGGTGCTTTCAATCGTATGTCGTGGACGGTCGACAGGACTTGGTCGAAGCGTGGCCGGGCCTCGCAGACCTGGCGGCGTTCGAACTGGCGGAGGTTGGCGTGTTCTACGCGACCGACGAGCCGGTCGTCGGGCTTCGGCTGCAGGATTGGGCGAGCATCAGCGTTGAGGCGTTATTGATGATGCCGATTGTCGTACCCGCCTATGTCGTGATGATGTCGTGTCGCTTCGATGTGTTGGCGTTTCGCGAGGCGTGGCAGGACGACGGGATGCTGCCGGCAAGTTGGCCTGCGGATGCGCGAACATTCGTGGCGTGCGGGCGCGAGCCAGAGTCGTTGCGTTGTCGATGGGCAGGAATGGATGCCGCATCGTTCACGGCGCTGTCGGCGATGCCGCGCGGCGATGTGATGGCGATCAACGATCTGGCGCAGGCTTGGCTGGGGGCGCAATCGGAGGGGGCGTTTGCGGATGAGTCGGCGGCGTTCGGGGCCTTCTGTGAGCGGCTGGCGGAATGGGCGCGGTGCGGGGTTTTGATGGGGCCGGCTTGACATGTGGAGTGCGGAATTCGGGCGATGAGGATTGACCTATGAGATTTGAGATTTCAGATTTGAGATTTCAGATTTGAGATTTCAGATTTGAGATTTCAGATTTGAAATTTCAGACTTGAGATTTGAGATTTCAGATTTGATATTTCAGACTTGAGATTTGATATTTCAAATTTGAGATTTCAGAATTGATATTTCACATGGTGGATTGCAGTTTGAGATCAGCGATTTGATATTTCATCGCGTCGGCACGATCCACTCGACGGATTTCTGTTATTCTCTCACGCAAGACCGACATCGAACGGCATCACATGGAGGGACTCATGCCGAAGGACTGGTTGATTGCGCCGATCTGGGATGGACGCGAGGGGCTGGCGAAGTCCCTGGGGGTGTCGCCGGTCGTCGCGCAGGTGCTTCACAACCGCGGCGTGTCGGATGTGGATGCGGGCCGTGTATTCCTGACGCCGAGAATGGTGGACATCTACGAGCCCGAGCTGTTGCCGGGGGCGGCGATTGCGGCGGAGCGGATTGTCTCGGCGGTGCGCGCGGGCAAGAAAATCGTCGTTTACGGTGACTACGACGTCGATGGGATCACGGGCGTTTCGATTCTGTGGCACTGTCTGAAGCTGGCCGGCGCCAACATCTCTTATTACGTGCCGCATCGTCTTGAAGAAGGCTATGGCGTCAATCTCGAGGCGATCGATACGCTGGCGGATGAAGGGGCGGATGTCGTCATTACGGTGGATTGCGGTGTGACGGCGATTGAACCGGCGTTGCGGGCGCGCGAGCGCGGCATCGAGTTCATCATCACGGATCATCACAATCCGCATACGACATCGGAAGGTGAGATTGAACTTCCCGAGGCTTTGCTCGTGCATCCGGGGGCATGCGGGAAGGGCGACGGGGCGGCGTATCCGAATCCGGATCTGTCGGGGGCGGGCGTCGCGCTGAAGTTGGCGTGGGCGATTGCACAGCAGTTGTCGAAGTCGACGAAGGTGTCGCCCGAGTATCGCGACTTTCTGGTGGACGCGACGGGATTGGCCGCGCTGGGGATTATCGCGGACGTCGTGCCGTTGACGGGAGAGAATCGCATCATTGCGCACTACGGGTTGAAGGGCCTCGCCAAGAGCCGACTGCCGGGACTTCAGGCATTGATTCAGGCTGCGAATCTGACGGGCAAGTCGCTGAGCGGTTACGACATTGGCTTCAAGCTGGGGCCGCGCCTGAATGCGATTGGTCGAATGGGGCATGCGCGGCTGGCCGTCGATATGTTGACGCGAGCCGATGCGCGCGAGGCCGTGCAGATTGCGGCGAATCTCGAGCAGCAGAATCGAGCGCGTCAGGCGCTGCAGAAGCGGATTACGGATGAGGCAATCGAAATGGTGTCGGCGACGGGGCAGGATTCGGATGCCGTGCGCGGCATCGTGCTGGCGTCGCCGGAGTGGCATGCGGGCGTCATTGGTGTTGTGGCGAGTCGCGTGACGGAGGAGTTCGGGCGACCGACGGTGATGATCGCGATCGAGAACGGCGTCGGTCAGGGCTCGGCGCGGAGCATTCCGAATTTCGCGCTGCACGAGGTGCTGGGGGATTGTCGCGAGACGCTGCTGACGTACGGCGGTCATGCGATGGCGGCCGGGCTGAAGATCGAAGCAGACAAGATTGACGCGTTTCGTGCGGCGTTTCACAATCGCGCGGCGCAGCTGCTGACGCCGGCCGATCTGCGACCCAAGCTGCGGATTGATGACGAAGTGCGATTGGACGCGCTGAACATGTCGCTCGTATCGGACTTCGCAAAGCTTGAGCCGTTCGGTGCCGGAAATGCGTCGCCGCGGTTGGCGACGGACTGGCTGGAGGTCGTCGGCGAGCCAAGGGCCGTTGGGGCCAGTAAGAGCCATCTGCAAGTGGCGCTGAGCGATGGTGTGAAGCAATGCAAGGGCATTGCATTCGGCATGGCGAAGCACGCGGATGCGCTGAAGGACAGCCGACGGTGCAAAGTCGCGTTCGAACCGATCACGAACGAATGGAACGGCCGCGTCAGCGTGGAAATGCGAATCCTGGATTTCCGCTTCCCCGATGAATGATGGATGGCTGAGAAAGCTGCGGAAATGTTAGCGGACGCGGTGCGCGCGCGGCGAATGTCGCGATGGGCGCACGCCTGCGCTGTCGTGTTGATCGGTCTGGCGGTCGGCGTGATCGGCGGTCGCGGGATCACTCAGGGCGGCGTTGGCTGGTCTGACGGGGCGAATCACTTCTTTGACGGCGTCTTCGTTTACGAGTTCGTGCGCGACTGGCCGGTGAATGCGCCGAGGGCGTGGGCGGAGCAGTTTTACCTGCGGCACCCATCGTTGGGGATCGTTGTGTATTGGCCGCCGGGTTTTGCGGCGGTTGAGGCGGCGGTATTCGGTGTATTCGGCGTGAGTCTTGTTGCGGCGCGTGTGTTGGTGCTGGCGTTCGCATTCGGGGCCGCGTATTTGTTGTTTCGACTCGTGCGCGATCTGTGGGGCGACGGTATCGGTCTGATGGCGGCGCTCTTGCTGGTCACGTGTCCCTTCGGTGAGTTGTGGATGACGGACATCATGCTGGAGTGGCCGGCGACGTTCTGGATCCTGCTTGCAGCCTGGGCGTATGTGCGGGGCGCCGGCGGCGCGGCGCGGCGGCGAACGGCGTTGTGGTCAATTCTCTGCGGCGTCTCGATGGCGGCGGCGTTCCTGACGAAGCAGACGGCGGGGTTCATCTGGCCGGTGATCGTGATTCACGCGGTGTTATCGCGCGCCGGGCGGCGCTGGTTGCTGCGGCGGGCGACGATTTTCGGATTTGGGTTCGCGGCGTTGGTCGTCGTTGCGTATGGGCGATTGTCGGAGCCTTATGCGGGGTTGGCTTCGGAGTTGTTGCAACTGGATGTGGATGCGTTGTGGTATGCGCGGCATGCCGAGGAGATCTTCGGATGGGGGATTCTTGCTGCGGCGGGGATTGGCGTTGTATCGCGGCTGTGCATACTGGCGACGCGCGCAGGCGGTTTGTCCAATTTCGGACAAAGTGAGGGTGTTGCGGCTACGCCGGCCTGCTCCCTGACGGTCGCAGTTCGGAACGGGGTGACGCCGGGGGGAGCGCTCCGGCCTGCGTGGCTGTTTGCGATCTGGTTTGTCAGTTGGTATGCGTTCAGCAGCGCGATCGAGGCGAAGGAGCCGCGGTACTTGTTTTTCGCATTGCCGCCGTTTGTGGTGCTGGCGGCGTTCGGGATTGCGGCGTTGGGCCGGATCGGGGCGCGTGAGCGCGGTGTTGCTTGGCGCGTCGGGTTGTTGGCGGGTTTGCTGGTGATCGGGAACTGCGTCTACGCCGTTGCAAGTTCGCGGGGGCGATTGCCGTCGTATGCACCTGCCGTTGAGTTGCTGGTTGAACGCGGGGATGCTGACCTTGTGTTGGTGGATGCCGTGCGGGATGGGCAGTTCGTGTTGGATGTGTACGAGAATGATGCGGCGCGGGGGCGGATCATACCTTTGCGGGCGAGCAAGCTGTTGTATGCGCGTGCGGCGAGAATGAAGTACGGCGGCGAGTTGCTGGTCGAGAGCGAGGCGGAGATCGTGGCGCTTTTGGATCAGCTGGGTGTGCGGTATGTCGTGATGGAGTCGCGGTCGCCGCGGACGCAGGATGCAACGATCGATCCCGCGCCGCGGAAGCTGTTGAGATCTCTTGTATCGGATGCGTCGCGATTTGCATTGCGCGGGCAGTGGCCGTTGGCGTGTGATGATCCGGATTGGGACGATGTTTCGCTTCGCGTGTATGAGTATCTGGCGTGTCCGCCGCGATCTACGAATCGCGTGAGGATTTCGGTGCCGGCGATGGGGCGGGATGTCGAGATTGAATTGCCCGGGTGATACGGCGATCGGAGTTTCCGACCTTTCCTGCGTCATGCGGCGTACGTGTCCGCGCTCGGCTTTGCGGGAAGGATTCCCGCGGGGAGTGCGTGCGAGAAGGGATTCTCGCACGAGCAAGATTCTCGCACTGGAAAGCGTCTCTCACGAGCGGTTGTAAGGGGTGTTGATTCCCCACCCTTTGCATTCGCAAAGGATGGGGCACCCGCATGTTGACCATGTTACGTCGCGGCGGGGACGCCGCGGCTCTGATGGAGCGCTCGATTTGCGCGACTCGCTCCTCGATTCGCGCTACTCGTCACTCTTGTCGGGTCGATGACCCGACCTACGCAGTTATCCTGCCTTTCCGTGGCACTGTTTGTACTTCTTGCCGCTGCCGCAGGGGCAGGGTTCGTTGCGGCCGACTTTCGGTTGTTCGCGGATGATCTGTTCGGGTTTCGACTCCTGGTTCTGCGCCTTCATCGCCGCGTCGCGATCGCGTGATGCGCCGCTGAATCCGGCGTTGGTCGCAGAATCATGGCGAGCCGTTCGTGCGTTGAGGCGGCTTCGCATTTGTTCGTCGCCGGAGAGCCGGGCGCGGAAGATGATGCTCGTGACTTTGTCCTCGATGCCGTTGAGCATTTCGTTGAACATTTCCGAGCCTTCCTTCTTGTAGGCGATCTTCGGATCCTGCTCGGCGTAGCCGCGCAGACCGATCGATTCCTTGAGAAGGTCGACGGCGTACATGTGTTCCTTCCAGGCCTGGTCGTAGATCTGGACGAGGACATAGCGTTCGAGGCGAGTCAATTCAGTGCGGAGCAGATCGCGACCGAAGGTGAGCAGGGCTTCCTCGGGGGAGTCGGACTCGTTGAAGGTCTCGTCGTCGAAGGCGGGGCCGAATCGCTGGCGGCCCCATTCGGCGAGCTTCGACGCATCGGCGCCGGCCTTGATGCTGACGGCTTTTTCGACTTCGCCTTTCAGGCGACCGTTCGTGGTGTAGTCTCGATTGAGCGTGAAGAGTTCGTTCGCGACTTCATTGACGGGGCGGTTCTGTACGTTGTCGACTGTCCAGCCGAGGTTGAACTTGAGGTTCGCCCATTGCACGAGTGCGTCGGCGGCGTAGGCGCTTTCGAAGTGACCTTCCTTGAGCGTGCGATCGAGGATCCACTCGACGGGGTAGCGGATTTCGCGTTCGCGATAGGCGTCGCGGATCTTCTGCCGGAGCTTCTCCACGAGGTTCTTGTCGTCGATGTCACGGAATTCCTCTTCCGCCAGGGCGACGCCGAATTTCTGATGGGCCCAGCCGAGCATGACGCGCTTGCCGAATTCGGGGTCGAAGAAGCGTTCGATCGGCGCCAGATCCGCGTTATCGATCTTCACTTCCGACGCTTCGAGCAGGTGTTCCTGAACTTCTTCGACGCTCATGCTGCGAAGCTGGTTCTGTGAGAGCTTGGAGCCGAATCGCTGCGATGCCCATTGGGCTAGGCCGCGGATATCCCAGTCCTTGGGATCGACGTCGGAATCCATGTATTCGCCGACCTGCATGGAGATGAGATTGCGGGCTTCATCCTTCGCGTGGGCCCGAATGGACTTTTCGGTGTCGATCTGGTCGTGGATGTCTACGTACTTGGCGTCGAACGGGACCTCGAGTTCCGCGCGGACCCATTCGCTGAGGGACTGCGCTGCAAAGTTCTTCGCGAGGAACTTCGACGCCGTTTCATCGATGACGCTGTCGATCATGCGCCAGATGAGTTCGACGAGAATGCCCGACTTGCCGGGGCGCGCGGCAGCGAGGATCTTCTGTCGTTCCGAGTAGAAGACTTTGCGCTGATGGTCCATGACCTCGTCGTATTCCAGCAGGTTCTTGCGAATGCCGAAGTTGCGTTCTTCGACTTTCTTCTGAGCGCGTTCGATGCCCTTGTTGATCGTCTTCGCTTCGATGGCCATGCCCTCTTCGAAGCCCATGCGATCGAGCATCTTGAGCATCCAGTCGCCCATGAAGAGCTTGAGCAGATCGTCGCCGAGGGACAGGAAGAAGCGGCTGGAGCCGGGATCGCCCTGGCGGCCGGAACGACCGCGAAGCTGGTTGTCGATGCGCCGGGATTCGTGTCGTTCTGTACCGACGATGTGCAGACCGCAGGGCACGTTGAGGCTGCAGACTTTGCGACCCATTTCGGGAAAGCGCGGATCGGCCTTGGGTTTCCAGCAATGCGCGCAGTTCGTCTTCGGGTCGTAATCCGGGCAATTGATGCAACACTTGGTGCCGATGACGCCTTTTTCCTGCCAGGCGTATTTGGCTGGGTTGGCGCCGTCGGGCGGACCGAGGTCGCCGATGCACTTCTCATAGACGACGCCCTGTGCGAGTTTGATGTCGGTGCCGCGGCCGGCCATGTTCGTCGCGATCGTGACGTTGCCAACGGGGCGTTTGTCCTTGCCGCGCGACGGGATGTAAGTCTGTCCGGCTTTCGTGACGATGTCGGCTTCGCGGGCGTGTTGCTTTGCGTTGAGGACTTCGTGCTCGACGCCGTAGCGCTTCGTCAGGGCGTCGGAGATTTTCTCGGAGTTTTCGATCGATACGGTACCGACGAGGACGGGCCGACCGCGAGCGAGATCGCCCATCGATCGATCGTAGGCGTCGCAGAGGATGTCGCCTTCAACCTTGCCGGTTTTCCACTTATCGAGGGCCTCGTCGATGATCGAGGTGTCCTCGTTGTTCTTCGCCAGGATTCCGCGCAGGTTCTTCAGAACGGGTTCGAGAACAAACGGATCGCTCGTGCGACCGTAGGCCTGCACGTCGTGGATCTCATCGACGATGGCGTCGAATTTGTCTTTGACCGTTTTATAGATCTTGTCGTGATGATCCACTCGATTGACGGGGCGGTTCGTCGGGATGGCGACGACGTCCAGCGTGTAGATCTTCATGAACTCGTCGGCTTCGGTCATGGCGGTACCCGTCATGCCGGAGAGCTGGCCGTAGAGCTTGAAGAAGTTCTGAAGCGTGATCGTGGCGAGCGTCTGCGTTTCTTCCTTGACGCGTACGCCTTCCTTGGCTTCGACGGCCTGATGGAGACCGTCGGACCACTGTCGGCCGTGCATGAGTCGTCCCGTGAAGGAGTCGACGATGATGATCTCACCGTCCTTGACGACGTAGTCCACATCGTTTTCATAGACGACGTGGGCGCGGACGCTGTTTTCGATAACGTGCGGCCATTCCATGTTCGCGCCGACGTAGAGCGAGCCGACGCCGAGTTGTTCCTGTGCGATGCTGATGCCGTCGTGCGTGAGTGAGACGCTCTTTCGCTCCTTGGCGACGACGTAGAACATCTTGTGACCGATGGCTTCGGCCTCTTCTTCCGTGATCCAGTTGGGATCCGTCTTGAATTTGCCGACGGCGTCCTTGTACTTGGGATGGTCGGCGGCGCCCTTCGGCGGGTTGGAGCCCCAGGCCTGGATGCACTTGAGGGTCTCGTCCTGCGCGGACTTCTGTCGGGCAATGAGGACGCGCGCGACGGCGTCGGCCGTGCGGTATTTCGTGACGTCGTCTTCTGCCGGGCCGCTGATGATGAGCGGCGTGCGGGCCTCGTCGATGAGAATCGAGTCCACTTCGTCCACGACCGTGAAGTCGAGCGGTCCCTGGACCTGGTCCTCGATTGAGATCTTCATGTTGTCGCGAAGGTAGTCGAAGCCGAATTCGTTGTTCGTGCCGTACGTGATGTTGCAGGCGTAGGCCGTGCGGCGGATGCCTTCGCGGCCTCCCGGGTCCACTTGCGACTGAATGTAGCCGACGCTGATATCGAGGAGTTCGAAGATGGACTGGGCGAACTCGGCGTCGCGGCGGACAAGGTAGTCGTTGACTGTGACGATGTGAACGTGTTTGCCCTGGAGCACTTTGAGGTAGGCGGCGGGATGGCAGACGATCGTCTTGCCTTCGCCCGTCTTCATTTCGGCGATGGTGCTGTTGTAGAGTACCTGCGCGCCGATGAGCTGGCAGTCGAAGTGGCGATGGTTCTTCGCTCGGCGGGAGGCCTCGCGAATAACGGCGAATGCCTCTTCCATGACGGACTCATCGGATTCGCCGTCGGCGAGGCGTTTGCGCAGTGCGTCGGAGCGTTCGCGCAGATCGGCGCTGAGCTCGACTCGGATCTTCTGCAATTCGGCGTCGCGCTCGGCGGGCTCCATGTCTTCCGAGACTGCCGCGGCGCGAGCCTTGAATTCCGCGTCATAACTACCGCGCATTTCGGACTCGTATTGACCGACGCCTTCGGCGATGGTGCGATACTTCTTGACGATTCGATCGTTTCGGGAGCCGAAGACCTTGCGAAGCCCAGTACCGACGGTGGACAAGACGCCCATGATTTGATTCCTGACGAATGAGGATGATGTCTGGTTGATTGACGTTCTAAAAGATCGCGCGGTGCGCGAGCCGGGAAGGAAGCGCGGCGCGGACTAGCCGCGGGGCTTCGACACGGATCGGTCCAGGAAACTAGCGATCGAGGGCGCCGCCGAGACGGGCGGCACGGATGAGGCGATTCCGCCAATCGACGGATGCGTCGAAGTGGTTCGTCGTGATTGCGCAATGCCGGCCGTCGACCGGCTTCGCTCGGTCGCCGCTGATGCGGGCGAGCAGGATCAGGCAGACGGCCGCGACTGTGAGGCTGAGGCTGACGCCGGCGGACGCTCGGGCCTGCGTTGGCGAGGCGACGACGCGATAGGCGATTGCCGTTGATGTCTGGACGGCGTCGAACGTCGCTCGGGATGCGGCCTCGACTTCGAGGGCGATCAGGGCGGCGATGGCGGCGGCTGCGATGCAGCGTAGGTCGCGCTGGAATGTCGTTCGTGCCTTGTCCATGACTCAGGTATTCTATCGGCGCATCGCAAAGTGCTCAATCAGCGACTTGGAAACCGGTACTGGTAAAGTTTCAATCCAACAGCCCGATTAGCTCTTCGACCGTCCAGACATGATCGGCGAGGGCGGCGGCCATCGCAGGCGTGTCACCGTTCAGCGTCTGGTGCTTCCGGCAATAGTTGTAATACATGAAGAACATCGCCAAAGCGTAGAAGTGATTATCAATCTTCTTGCTATGGGCGTTCGTAAGTCGCGTGAATCGGCGGTTTTGCATGCGAATCGTCAGATTGTGACGCTCGACGTGCGACGTTGACGCCCTGGCCGGGTCTGGCGAACCGCTTACGGCGTCGATCTTGCAGCCAGCACAAACCGCAGGCGAATATTTGCGCTCGGGACTGTCGTTCAATTCGGCGTACTGTTTGATGACCTGCGCATAGTCCTGATGAGCCCCGAACGCCTCACGAACGGCCGAAGGGTATCCCATGAATCCGTCCGTTGTGATCTGGCCGACGTTGATGACCCGGCCCGATAGATCGTCCATGAACCGATGAGCGTCGTCGCGAGTCCGCAGGCCGACGTGATAGCTGATAATGAGCTTTGAATCGGAATCGAGAGCCGTCCACGTCCAAGCGTCGCCAGCGCCTTCGACGGGCGTTTTCGCTGACGATACTCGCTTCTGCTTGCAATAAACGAAGCTCCAGACCTCGTCACACTGGACACTATCTGGCTTGAGCCCGCGAACGTTCTGATCGTGATACGTAGCGCAAGCCGCCCCAAGATCGGCCAGCAGCTTGAGGATTGTGGGCTTACTCACGCCGGTCATGCGGACGGTCGCGTTGATCGAATTACCCTCGACCAGCGACATGACGACTGCCTTGCGTTTTTCCAGCTTCAAGCGATTCATAATTGACAATTATGCTTAAGCAAACGCGGGTTGTCAACCCAAACGATGGGGCGAAATACAAAAAACCAACGATAATTAGCTCTACGTGTGTTGTTGTTAGCTCTAACTGGTGCTATGTTAGCTCTAACTACTACGGGTTGTGTGCTTCGCCATGGCGAACGCGAGGATTTGACTTGGACAAGAATCAATTGGCTTTGCGGGCAAAATGCGGGCTAATTTTTAGCCCAGGAGCACCGATCAATCGCTATGAGCTTTTTGCTGGTCGAGTCGAGTCCATTAGGAAAGTCGTTAACGCCGTAACATCGCGCGGGCGGCACGTCATCATGTACGGCCAAAGGGGAGTAGGCAAAACATCGCTCGCCAGTATTTTCAAAGACATCTTCCATGAGATGGAAGGACTGAGAATTTTCAAAATCAATTGCGCCGAAACAGACGGGTTTCACGATGTCTGGAGAAACGCGTTTCGTGAGATACCCGTTATTGTCGAAGGCGGTCTTGACGATTTGAAGCAATTGGGCAAGTCGTCGATCGAGTATCGCCTCGATCAGCTTTTCCATGATGAAGCGATCACGCCAAGCGATATCCGTAGAATCGTCCAAACGATATGCCAAGATGATTTCGAGGTAGTATTGATTTTTGATGAGTTCGACCGCTTAGCAGAAGAAGAGCGAGCGCTTTTCGCAGACACCATAAAAGACCTGTCAGACAATTCAGTGAACACGACCGTTGTCCTGGTTGGGGTTGCGCGCGATGTCATCGAGTTACTTCAAGAGCACGAGTCCATCAAGCGATGTGTTGTGCAGGTTTCTCTGGAGCCAATGGACTGGAACGAACTAAAATCCATTCTGACAAAGGCTATGGCACAGCTTTACCTGACGATGGATGATGCAGCTATCGATTTGATAGTGTTTCTCTCACAAGGGTATCCGTTTTACACGCATCTATTGGGCCAAGAGGCTACGTATTGTGCGATTGACGACAATCGAAAAGAAGTTACTCTCAAAGATGTCGGAAACGGGATCAAATCGGCGCTCGGATCAATGCCAGAAACAGAGTCGGCAGAATATCACGCAGCGACGATTTCTCAGCGCGAGAATTCACTCAACAGCGCCGTGTTACTCGCATGCGCCCTTGCAAAGGTAGATCAAAGGGGGTACTTCTCTTCAGCCGATCTGCGTGCACCGATGAAAGTAATAACTGGAAAATCATATCAAATCCCTCAATACGCAAAGCACCTCAAGAGCTTTTCCGAGGATGAGTCGCGAGGGCCTGTATTGCATAAGACAGGCGCTACCCGACGCATCAGATATGGATTTGCAAACCCGTTGTTGCGCCCCTACGTGATTCTAAAAGGAATTGCAGAAAAGATGATTGGTGGCGATCTAACCGAGTGGATTACGGTCGTTAAGCCCGAAACTGGAAAGGGGCAATTGCCGCTGTTTACTTAGTCCGGTTTTCCCATCTAGCCGCAGCCGCTTTTTGGGCAATCTCTCGCCGTTCTTCTTCCGACAGCTTCTCCGCCCTCGCCTTGCCGCCTTTCAAGCCACCTTTGCGGCCCGCCTCAGCAGCCTTGCTTAGCTGTTCCGGTTCATCCTCATCCAACGGCTCGCCCGTCAGCTTGCCGCCTGTCACCTGCTCCACGATGGATCGGGCTATCTCGGCTGTGTCGCGCCGGGTTTTCTTCTTCTTGGCCATGCCTAGATTATAACACACCGGTCATGGCGGCGATTCCTGGCCGCGAGGTCAAACTTTACCAGTACCTGGAAACCGGTTTGTCACGGCTCAAGGTCGTGCGGCCAGGGATGATAACGGCATGTCGAACGGCGACTTTCGGGATCAGCGGATCATTGTTACCGGCGCCAGCAGCGGGATCGGCGCTGCCCTGGCTCGCGGATTCGCGGCGGCGGGCGGCCACGTGGCGCTCGTGGCGAGGCGGCGAGAGCGGCTGGCGGTGCTGGCGTCGGAATTGTCCGGCGGGCCGGGGAAGGGTGTCGTTGTCGAGGCGGACCTGACTGAGGCGGATTCTGCGGGGCGTGTGGTTGCCGAGGCCGAGGCAGGGCTGGGGGGCCGAATCGATGTACTCGTGAATAACGCGGGCATCGGCGATTACGGCGCTTTCCCCGGGACGTCGCTTGCGGACATCGAGCGGATGATGACGCTGAACATGAACGCCGTCGTGCGGCTGACGCATGCCGTCTTGCCGGGGATGATTCAGCGTCGGCGCGGACACATCCTGAGCATTGCCAGCACGGCGGCGTTTCAACCGACGCCTCACATGGCTGTCTATGGCGCGACGAAGGCGTTCGTGCTCAGCTTTTCGATGGGGATCTGGGCGGAGGTTCGCAAAAAGGGCGTCGGCGTGACGTGCGTGTGCCCGGGACCGGTCGAGACGGAGTTCTTCGATCGGGGCGGGTTCGAGTCGCGGAAGGGGGACTTTTCAAGAGTGGCGATGTCGCCGGAACGCGTTGCGGCTGAGGCGATTTGGGCGCTGCGCGGGCGACGAACAGTCTATGTGCCGGGTTGGAAGAACAAGGTTGGGGCGGTAATGCAGCGGTTTGCGCCGATGAGGACCGTGACGCGGATTACTGGGAAGGTGTTGGGGCCGAAGTGAGTGGCGAGTTTCGTGTGTGGAGCGGCGCGGTGTCTGGTTGTGGTGTCTTGAGTGATTGTCGATCTATTTCGGGATGAGGTTGATGCGCTGAGTCGCGCCGTACCTACGGCACGGCAATGGTTGTAACCAAACAATTAATCCCAGCCTTGAAAGGCTGGGCTATTCTCAAGACGTCCCTATTGGGACGCGGTACTCGCTCTTCGGCAGATGCCTATATAGTTTCACGATATTCCGTGATGAACCCTATTTCCTGGCCAGCGATTCTGGGCGGGTGATTCCTGCGGGATTCATCCACGCTACGATGGCGGCTACGCGAACGGCGTCGGAGCGCCGATGCCAAAGGTCTTTCGCTACAGCGAGTTCCATCAGCGGGCCCTGGATGAAGGGCGTGCGCTACCGATCAACAAGTGGATGAAGGAGCCGAAAGTGCCTCGACGAAAACCCCAATCAAAAGACCTTTACCAAGCTGCTTCCGAACACGCCGACAGAATCGAGGCCGAGATGCGGCGGATCGGCCTATGGTCTGAGCACCCGCCGGGACCCGAGGCATTCCAATTCCGACGCGCCTTCGCCGGCGACACGATGGCGTACAACCAGTGGCTTCAATTCGTATTGATTCCGCGCGTTCGACAGATCATTGCGAACAAGGAGAAATTCCCCGGCAGCAGCTCGACGGCGGCACAGGCGGTGCGCGAATTTGACGGTCGCGACGATTGCGATGCGCTTATCTCGGCGCTTGCGGAGTTTGATCGGCTTTTCGGCGCCCGCCGATGACGAAGCGCGTCGGGCAGGTTCCGCTACACTCGGCATGCGCGGACCGGCTGGATGATCATCTGACGGGAGGGGCGACACATGATGCGATACGCAGTCGGACTCGTTTGCATGTGTGTGATGATTTCCGCGGAGACGCCGCCCGCGCGCGCCATGGGAGACGACGACGCGAAGCCGACGGGGACGATCGATGTCACGGTCTCGTTCAACAAGTCGCAGCCGGCGTTTGAAGGCTGGGGGACGTCGTTGTGCTGGTGGGCGCATGGTGTCGGCGACTGGCCGGACGACAAGCTCGACGAACTGATCGACTGGATCGGCAATCCGGAGACGGGGCTTGGCTACACGATCTTTCGTTACAACATCGGCGGGGGAGACGATCCAACGCATCATCACATGCGCCGTCATGCGGATATACCCGGGTTTCGAGCGGGGCCCGATGTGCCATATGACTGGAATGCCGACGCGAAGCAGCGACGGGTTCTCGAGAAACTCGTCGCACGTGTGGACAAGCCAATCGTGGAGGCGTTTTCCAACAGCCCGCCGTACTGGATGACAATTTCCGGTTGCGCGAGCGGCAATGTCGGGGGCGTGAGCAATCTGCGACCGGAGATGTTTGATGCCTTCGCGGATTACCTCGCGGATGTGGTGAAACACTATCGGGACGAGCGGGGGATTACGTTTCGCTCGGTCGAGCCGCTGAATGAACCGAACGCAGGCTGGTGGACTTCGGGTCACAACCAGGAGGGTTGTCACTTCTCGACGGCGGAGCAGGGGCGGATCATCCTGGCGCTTCGGCGGGCGCTGGATGCGCGTGGTTTGAGGGAAGTGCAGATCAGCGCGTCGGACGCCAACAGCATCGACGGCTGTCTCGCGAATATGGAGGCGTATGACTCGCGCACGATTGAAGCGCTCGGGCAGATCAACACGCACTCTTATTGGGGGATTCGTCGCGCGGCGCTTCGCAAGTTCGCGGCGCGACACGGCAAGCGGCTGTGGCAGTCGGAGTCCGGTCCGATGCAGTGCCGTGGCGATCAGATGGATGCGGCCTTGTTCATGGCTGAGTGTATTGTCAATGATCTGAACGGTATGCAGCCGGCCGCGTGGCTCGAATGGCAGGTGGTGTCGGAGGGCAACTGGGGTTGCATTCACATTGATGAGGAGACGCGCGAGCTACGTAAGTCGCCGAGCTTTTTTGCGTTTTCCGCTTTCACACGGGCTGTTCGACCGGGGGATGTGCTGCTGGATGTGGCGCCGGCGGAGGTCGTCGCGGCGTACTCAAGTGCCCGAAAGGAAATCGTGGTCGTCGCGGTCAATGCGACGAAGAAGCGGCGTGCTTATCGATGTCGATTCAAGGGGCTGGAGGCGCATGCCGAGCGGGCGACGATGGTGAATGCGTTTGAGGGCGGCGGATCGGAGGCGATCGAGTTTCGTGGTGATGCAGTTGTTGTTGATGTGGCGCCGAAGTCAGTCGTGACGTTGCGTGTTGCAGGGGCAAGCTTCGTGGAACCGACAAAGGCGTCGTCATCGAAGCAGTGATTCGGTGGGGCGTTGGCGTGAAGACCGGGCCATTACTGGCCCGGCTCAATGGTTGGGCTGCGTGCACGCTTTGCCTACGGCAGCAGCCCTCTCAGCGTTCTTATCTGCCCCGCGTGATATGCGTCGTGCGCTGCCAGGCCGTAGATCAGCTTCAAGTTGGTCACTTTCGCACCCGAGGGTATCTCGGTCAGTCGCTTCTTCGGCAGCGCCGCGATGGTTTCGCGGAGTTGGGCATGCATGTCGTCGAGCAGCTTCACGTGTAGCTTCCAATCGGATTCCGATAGATCCGCCGGAACGCTGAACCAGTTGCTTCCCTTTAACGGAAAGCCACCGCGCTTCGCGCCGGTGAGTCGGCGCAAGCCGGCGTACTTCCAGTAGGCGCAATGCAGCACGAGTTCGGCGACGGAGTGGCTTGCGTTTTTGACGCGCGACGCGGCTTCCTTCGCGCTGACGCGTCGAATCGTGCTGCGGAGGGATGGACCGTGCCAGCCGGGTTTGTGATAGGCGTCGTCGAGTGCGTCGAGGAGGATCTGGATTTCGATCGGGGGCTTCTTGTCCGTCATGGGCCGGGCTCCTTGAGTCGATTCGTCGTGATCGTCGCGCGGTTTGCGCATTCCGGCAACGGGTTGTTGTGGGGGCGTCGTAGATTTCTCGGCGATGACATGTCCGGCCGGCCGGTACGGCGGTCCGCCGGGGGGGCGAAGCTTGGAATCATCGGGTGCCGGTCGCGCGACTCGAAAAAACGGCGATATCGGGCTTCGTGGCGGACTGCGACGAATGGGCGAAGCATCGCCGGCATGATCGGACAGTCGCGTTATCGCCCTGCGACGTCACGTCCGCCGACGCGGCCGGCGCATCAAGCCGTGAATTCACGTAGCCGATTGACCTCATGGAGAGAGGCATGCCGCCGCAGGCGTTCGGGTCTTCCGGGCACTGCGATCGGAAGGGGCTCGTCATGGGGGAATCGGATACACGCTCACAGGTCGGTGAACTGGCGCAATTGAAGCAGCGCGTGGAGCGACGCGATCTGCTCGCGGCGGACTGCGCTGAGCTGCGCGAGAAGATCGAAGAGATGGAGCGCGAGCTCAACGGCATCGCCTTCTGGCTGGAGGAGGGCGAACGCGAGATCCAGAAGCTGAACGGTTCGGGGCTCACAGGCCTGCTCCTTGCCGCCGTCGGAAAGCGGACAGAGCGGGTGGAAGCGAAGACGAAGGAACTCGAAGGGCTGCGCGAGGACCATGCCGCCTACGGCGGGCTGCTTGAGTCGGCTCGACGGGATCTGGCGAAGCTGGAGAACGAAGTCGAGCAGTTGGGCGACGCGCGCGAGGCGTACATCAGGTGCATGGAATCTCGTCGCGAGGCACTGGCCGCTTCGTCGGATGAATCCGGGGATGCGTTACGGGCCCTCTCCGTTGAGAAGGCGGAGGTGGCATCACGGGTCAAGTCTATTGTGGCGGCGATTGAGGCGGGACGCGAGGCGCTGGATCATCTGCACGACGAAGTGCACGTGATGGGGATGATGGGGCGATGTCGCGCTGTTGAGGCCAACGGAATCCTGCGCAGCGTGATGAACAGCGGCCGGAAGCAGGTGGTCGCCGAATGCTCCGGCCGAGCGCGGCATTCACTGACGCGATTCCAGAACCGGATTGCGGCGAGCGGTCTGGGGGAACAGACGATGGTCGCCATGGGCGAGGCGGACCAGTTGCTGGCCGGGATGTCTCGGCAGGTGCGGACGAACCGACTGACTGTCAAGACGATCAACGCAGAGACGGTCGGTCGCATCGACGAAATCGTCCGTGAATGCCTCGGTTTGCTTGAAGATCGACTGACGCGCGAAAAGGCGCGGGTGACGCAGATCGACGAACGCGTTGAGTCTCTGCTCGAGGCATCTTGAGTGCGGCAGCTTATCTAATCGTGTTTCAATACGCGATCGGACAGTCGGTAGCGCCGTGTTCTGCAGTAAAGCGTTCAGCACGGAAAATCGGGATAACCCGTTGTTCTGGTAATCATCGACTGGTGTCTGCACTCCGGATTCCGTGGGTCTCACGTGCGAACAGACGACCGTGTCTAACGGGGGGAATGATTCGGGCCCCGTCCCAGCGGAGTGGGAAGTGTTTCTTACGCTGAGTCGCGCCGGCCCTACGGGACGGCAATGAAAATAGTCTCCAGACAGCCCCAGCCTTGAAAGGCTGGGCTATTCTCAGAGCGTCCCTATCGGCACGCGGTCCTTGCTCAATTGCTGGACGGCGGCGCGCAGATACGCAGCGCGCAGGTCCGGCGTCGGAAGCGTCGGAATTTGCCGTGCGAACATCCGCTCCCTGTCATCTTTGGTGGGATCAGATGAACAGGAAGATGATGTCCAGAATCGCGAGAATAATGGAGATGATGATCGAAAACGTATCCATCTGACCGCTCCTTTTGCGCCTGTGCGGCGTCGATTCGTCGGCCCGTCAGCGACGCGCCAAGGGGACCTGCGAGGAAAGACACGCGAGTTCGGGTGGCGTTGGCATCGATTGCCCGCCGCTTCCGAAAAAACGGTGCACTCACTTCTCGTTGCTGAATTTCTTGAGCAGATCGCGAAGGGCCTGTTCACGCGTCTTGAGGTCCTCGCGATAGGTGGACGTCTGCGTACGCCGTACCTCGGACGGAATCTCAGACAATTCGTGTCGAATCAAGTCAACGACGAGTTGCGATTCAAGCGATGTGATTTCCAGCGTCATGGCACAACCTCCATGGGATCATAGCGATCGGACATGGAAATGCCGAGTTATTGCCGCCGCATTCCGCTGGTTCCTGCCACGGCGGCCTTCGCGGGGTTGGGGGCCCGGGGCGACGGGCGTTCCGGCTTGCCGCGGAAAGCGTCGCGGATCGATCGAACCGAGACCGATAAGGCGTGCCGGCACCCCGTCATCCGGCGTCATCGGGAGGCACGCTGGATGCCGCAATCGTATTCTCAAGAGGCACTGCCGATTCGTCGAAGGACCTAGCGCATGATTCGCCCAAAGTTCATCTGTTTCAAGCGGGCCGTTATCGGGTTCGTTGCGAGTTGCCTGGCCGTAGCCGTTACGATCTGGGCGATGCAAACTTACGTCCCGCAGTCATCGCGCCTGGTCTTCGCGGTCGGCGCGGCGTTCGCGACGTTCTACTGTATGACGCTGGCCATGCGTTCGGCGGTTCGCGAGGCCCATCGCGCCGGAGAAGTCGGGCGGCGCTTGCCGGCGCGGCGGACGCCCCGAACCATTGAGTCTACGCCCGTCGGCGGCAATCCCGGCCTTGCCGCGCGAACCGTTTTCAGCGCGAGCATCGAGTCCGACGACACAGGGAGCGCCGCGAAGTGATGCCGCCACTCGCGCCCGGTCAGCCTCGGCCGGGTCGGTTCGCCCGCGACGATCGAGTTTCCCGGTATTCCTGAGATTGCTCGTCACGCCTGATTCCGGTTAACGGATCCAAGTCGTTTTCAGCGTCAATTGCCTCGCCGACGGTTCCATTCGGAACGGCGGGCAGGTATCGTCGATGTGACTACAATTATGTCGTGACGGGTCGCAAAAGTCCGCCGACGACATATTCCGATCGTCGGGCTATCCTCCCATGCACTGCGGCGATGGATTGCCGCGACGTCCCGGGGACTGTTTTTCAGAAGGCGTTTGTGGATTGAACACTGCGATTGTCGCGCCGGTCATACGGCGTATTGTTTCACCGCCGATGACCACCAACGATGTCAGTCCATCCAGGCTCGTATTGACCGACTTCATCGATGTCGGCGATCTGCAGGCGCTGCAGGACGGTTTTGCCGGACTGACGGGCATCGCCACGAGTATTCGCGACAACACGGGGCTTGCGTTGACCCGGCCCGCGGAAAAGCCGCGGTTTTGCGAGTTGATGCAGTCCACCTATTCCGGGAAGACGGCGTGTCTGGAGAGTCATGCCCAGGCGGCGGCGATGGTCGAGTCGGCGGTTCAGCCGTGCCGGGCGCAGTGCCATGCCGGGCTTTGTCAGGCGGTCGCGCCCATCATGCTCAACAACCGCCACATCGGAACGATCATCGTCGGCGATCGGCCCGAGCATCAGTTGACCCCTCTCAAGATCTCGACGCTGGCGTCGGAGCACGGCATTGACGAAGAGACGCTCGCCGATGCGGCTGATGAATTGCGTCCCTGGTCAGAATCCAAGATGGCAAAGGCGACGCTCTTTGTTCAGCAGCTCGCCAACACGATAGCCCGCTTGTGTTTCAACGCTTATCAGCTTCGCTGCCGGATGGATGATCTGTCGGCTGTCCACGGCGTGGGATTGAAGCTGGCGGGGCGGACGCGATTGCAGGAGATTCTCGACACGGCGACGCGGCTGCTCGTCGAGACGATGGAACTGAAGGCGGCAGGTATTCGTCTGCTGGACGAGGAGACAGGCGTTCTCGAAATCGCATCGGTAAGTAATCTGTCTCCGGAATACCTCGACAAGAAGGCAATCGTTGCGTCCGAGAGCGAGATCGACAGCGAAGCGTTGCGCGGCGAGACTCTCTATGTTCGGGACCTGAGCACCGATCCGCGAAATTTCTATCAGGAAAAGGCTCGTCGGGAGGGGCTTCGCAGCGTCCTGATCGCCCCGCTGAAGTACGGCGGTCGTATGCTCGGGGTCATGCGGGCCTACATGGATCGCGTGACAGAATTCAGCGAGTTCGATCGCGCACTCCTGGAGGCGATCGCATCCCAGGTCGCGGCGGCCATCGTCAACGCGAGATTGCGGAGGGACGTGGCAGAGGCGGAGCGGCTGGATCGGCAGCTGAAGCTCGCGGCGGATGTCCAGCGGCGCATGTTCCCGGCGTCGATGCCGGAACATCCTGGTTGCGAGTTCGGCTGCGTATACGAGCCGCACTCGGAACTTGGCGGGGACTTTTACGACTTTATCCGGGATACCGACGGGACTTTGGGATTCGGTATCGCGGATGTCGTGGGCAAGGGGGTGCCTGCGTCGTTGATCATGGCAAGCGCTCGATCGGCTTTGCGATCGCATGCGCGAAGTGCCAAGGATCTGTCGGAGCTGATGTCCAACGTCAATCGGCGAATCTGCGAAGACACGCTGATCAGCGAATTCGTCACGATGTTCTTTGCGGCGATTGCACCGGACGGCAAGTCGATGCGGTTCTGCAATGCCGGTCACGAGCCGATGCTTCGGCTTCGTGACGGGCGGATTGAATCGCTCGACGAAGGCGGGCTTGTGCTGGGGATCGACCCGGAAGCGACTTATGACTGGGCGCGAACGGCGCTGGTTCCCGGCGACGTTTATGTGCTTGTCACTGATGGCGTGATGGAGGCGATGAACTTCGACGGGGAGTCGTACGGGCGCGAGCGCCTGGAGCAGTCGATTCGGACGCACGGGGCTGCGGAAGCCAACTTGGCGCCGTCGTTGATCGCCAAGCAGATCATGTGGGATGTGCGTCGGTTCGTGGGTCTCGTGAAGCTGGCCGACGATTTGACAGTCGTGGTTCTTCGCGTGAATTCATAAGGCCGGATGCCGGGGCGTCCAAGGCGCTACTGCCGCATCAGGACATGCTGCGCGATTCCCCTTATAATTCCGATTTCACACGACAATCGATCGTCGGCAGGCACACGGACGGCGATGCGCGAGCGCCGGCGAGCGATCCGCATCTTCCGGTACGGAGATGAACGTGCCGGCATTTCGGACGATTCACACTGACTGACAAGTTGCAGGCGGGAGGTTCAATATGGCGGTACGGGAAGAGATGGCGGAGCAGCGAATTCTCATTCGCGGCATACGCATCGAGGACTATGACGCAATTCGCGCGATGGCGCTACGCTGCTTTCCGGGCATGCACCCCTGGGAAAAGGACCAAATCGAAAGCCAGCTGGCCATCTTCCCGGAAGGTCAGCTCTGCGTGGAGTTCGACGGCAGAGTCGTTGCCTCGTCGAACAACCTGATCGTCGACTTCGATGATTACGATGATTGGCAGAATTGGAAGGAGATTGCGGATTCCGGCTACATACGCAATCACGATCCCGCCGGCGACACGCTTTACGGCATCGAGATCATGGTTGATCCCGAGTTTCGCGGAATGCGGCTGGCGCGGCGGCTTTACGACGCCCGGAAGGAACTTTGCCGCCAACAGAACCTCCACTCGATCATCATTGGCGGTCGAATTCCGGGTTACGGCAAGCACGCCGAGAAAATGTCGGCGCGGGAATACGTCGAGCGCGTCGTGCGCAAGGAACTGACGGACCCGGTTCTGACGGTCCAGTTGTCGAACGGCTTCACACTTCGCAGTCTGATTCCGAATTATTTTCCGGCGGATGAGGCCTCGCGCGGTTACGCGACGTTTTTGGAGTGGATCAATCTCGATCACGTGAAGGATCGACCGCGGCGGTATCGTGCGGTGTCGCCGGTTCGTCTGTCGCTGGTTCAGTACGGAATGCGATCGATTGATGATTTTGAGGACTTTGCGACGCAATGCGAGTTTTTCGTGGACACGGCGTCGGAGAGCGCCGCGGATTTTCTGGTATTCCCGGAGCTGATCACGACGCAGCTTCTGTCGACGATCCGGGATTTACGACCCGGGCTGGCGGCGCGGAAGCTCGCTGAGTACACGCCGCGATACGTCGAGCTGTTCACGCGCCTCGCGATGAAATACAGCGTGAACATCATCGGCGGCTCGCAATTCGTCGTGGAGAACGATCGCCTGTTCAACGTCTCGTTTCTCTTTCAGCGGGACGGCAGCATCGGTCGGCAGTACAAGCTGCACATCACGCCGGCGGAACGGAAGTGGTGGGGCGTCTCACCCGGCAACAAGGTCGAAGTATTCAATACGGATCGGGGCAAGGTCGCGATCCTGATCTGCTACGACATCGAGTTTCCGGAATTGGCGCGCGTCGCCACGGCGCTCGGGGCCCGGATTATCTTCGTGCCGTTCAACACGGACGAGCGATTCGCATATCTTCGCGTGCGGCACTGCGCTCAGGCCCGGGCGATCGAAAATGAAGTCTATGTCGCCACGGCGGGATGCACGGGGAACCTACCGTTCGTGGACAACGCCGACGTGCACTATGCGCAATCCGGCATCTATACGCCGTCGGACTTCGCCTTTGCGCGGGATGCGATTGCGGCAGAAAGCGGCGAGAACGTCGAGACAATGGTCGTGAACGACGTCGATCTCGAGGCGTTGCGCCGACTGCGTGCCGACGGCTCGGTCACGATGTGGAAGGATCGTCGATCGGATCTCTACAAGGTGCATTACACGGCCGGTGACGGTACGGAATTGCATGTCTGACGCGGGCCGGCCGAACCTGCTCGAGAGTCGTGGGGGCCGGCGCCTACTCTTCGCGGCGCTGTATTTCAGCGAGGGCGCGCCGATCGGCTTCGTCTGGTTGGCGCTACCGACGTTGCTGCGCGAGCGCGGCGTCGATGTCGCCGACATCGGCGAAATGTCCTCTTTGTTGGTCCTGCCGTGGGCGTTGAAATTCCTCTGGGCGCCGCTGATCGACACGCTGCGCTCGCGAGCCTGGGGCTTTCGCGCCTGGATCGTGGCGGCCCAGTTGATGATGGGTCTGACGCTGCTACCGCTATTGAATGCAGACGTTTTCGATGATATTGACCTGTTGCGATGGATATTGATCCTGCACGCAATCTGCGCGGCCACGCAGGATGTGTCGGTCGATGCGTTGTGTATCGCCAGCGCCCCGGAAGATGAGCGCGGCGTTCTGAACGGATGGATGCAGGCGGGCATGCTTGTGGGGCGGGCGATCTTCGGCGGCGTCGCCCTGATGCTCGTGCGATACATCGGACTTGACAATGTCGTATTGCTCATGATCGCAGCGATCTGGATGACGACGCTGCTCGTCGTTGCTCGAACGCGCGAAAGCGAGCCGGGGGCGGCGGACGTTGTCGGCGAACGCGTGCAGGGTTTCCGGGCGTCGCTTGCTGCTGCCATGGCGAGACCCGCAACGTGGTTCGGTCTGCTTTTCGCTGCGACGGCCGCGGCGGGGTTCGAGGCGATCGGCGCGTTTTTCGGCCCGTGCTTGACGGATGCCGGCGTTTCGAAGGAATCGATCGGGAGGTTCCATCTGGGACCTGTCATCAGTCTGACGCTCATCGGTTCCTTGGTCGGGGGCTGGGCGTCGGATCGAATCGGCAAGCGGCGCTTCGTTGCAGCGGCGATCGTGGGGCTCGTTGTATCAGGCGGGCTTGTCGCGCTGGCCGCTCCGACGATCGATGACGGCGCGACGCCGTTTTATGTCGCGCTCGGTCTGCTCTACTTCGTCATCGGTCTCTTCACCGCGTCCTCCTACGCGTTACTGATGGACATGACGGATCCGCGCCTTGGGGGAACGCAATTCAGCGCGTTCATGGGCGCGACGAACCTGTGCGAATCCTGGGCGGTTTTCGCGGGCGGCGTTCTGGCGGCGCGATGGGGCTACGCGGCGATGTTCGCGGGGATGAGTTGCGTGTCGCTGGTGGGGTTGCCGATCTTATTGGGGATGAGGGACCGAGGTTCGGTGTCGGCCAATCGGGATTAGCCGCCTAGAATTACGCCATTCGTTCGATCAGTGGTTTCACTTCATTCAGATCGCACGCCTGCCAGATTTAAGATTCGACGTAGTCGAATGTGGTTGTCGAGCCGTTATGGACGGCCCTGCGCTGGATTCGTGCGCCTGCAACGGTATCATCGAGTGACGCGCGCGAAGTTTAAGTCGTAACCACAGGCGATCGTGCGCGAAGGAAAGCTCATGGGCGAATCACCATTTTCAGGGCGCGTGTGCATCGTTACGGGCGCCGGGTCGGGAATCGGGCGGGCGGCGGCGATTCTATTGGCGCGGCGCGGCGCGATCGTCGTTGCGGCGGACATCGATCGTGAGTCCGCCGATCGCGTGGCGGCGGAGGTTTCGAACGCCGACGACACGGCTCAATCGGCGACGTTGGACGTCACAAGCGAAGCCATGTGGCGCGAGGTCATCGACGGCGTTATTGCGCAACACGGGCGGCTCGACGTGCTCGTCAACAACGCGGGAATCTCGAATGTGCGCCCTATCGTCGAGACATCGTTGGACGACTGGCGTTCGCTGATGGCCGTCAATCTTGACGGTGTATTTCTCGGGACGCGGACCGCCATTGCGGCGATGAAAGGGGGCGGCAGCATCGTCAACATCGCGTCGGTCGCCGGCATCAGGCCGTTCGGCGGGGCGGCGGCCTATTGTGCGAGCAAGGCGGCCGTTCGCATGTTCACGAAGGCTGTCGCCATCGAGTGTGCGGAATCGGGCAACGGCGTGCGCGTGAATCTCGTGACGCCGGGCGGCGTAAAGACGCCGATCTGGGACAAGCATTCTTTTTTTCGGGAGATGGCGTCGCAGTGCGGGGATCGCGAGGCGGCGTTTGCGTTGATGGCGCAGGGCAAGGCGTCGATGGCGTTCTTCGAGGCGGAGGAAGTTGCGGAGACGATCGCCTATCTGGCGTCGGATGCGTCGGCGCACATTTCAGGTACAGAGATCGTGATGGATCGCGGGCAGTCATGATTTGATCGCTGGTCGTGGGTAATACTCCGTCTGCCGAAGTAAAGAGAGAGTCCATCACCAAAAACCGGGATGCCTTGGCATGTTGGTCCGCAACGATTGGTGGAGTCACTCGGGGGGATCCCGTGGGGATCACATGAGAATAGCTCCCCGTATTCAACGGGGGGGTGTCGGCCATTTTTCAGGCCACGTCCCAGCAGGACGGGATGAGCTCGATGCGCCGAGTCGCGCCGGCCCTACGGGACGGCAATGGTGATAATCACATCACAAACCCAGCCTTGAAAGGCTGGGCTATTTTCTCACCGTCCCTAACGGGACGCGGCGCTCGCCGAACCCGAGCCGAGGGGGGATCGAACTCTCGAGCGTCTCTATCGGGGCGCGGCACTCTCGCTAACCCAGATGCCAACAGAGTTTCACCATATTTCGCGATGAACCAAGAAAAGTCGCGAGCCGACTGCCGAAGCAGGCGACTCGCGACTCGAAACGGGTATTGATGATCGCCGCCGCGACTTAGCGCGATCCGTCGGCGTTTTTCGTCTTGCGATTCTTCTTGCGCATCCGGCTCCAGCCCAGGAGCATGAACGGCATCAACATCGGCATTCCGCCGCCGCAGCATTCACCGGTCATCGGGATTTCCTCCGGCGCCGGCATTTCTCCGGGCGGCGGCGGCGCGCCCTCCAGACAGTCGGGCGTACCGTTGCCGTCGGCGTCGATCGTATCGTCGCTGCCGGGGCACGCGTCGACACCGTCGCAGACGCCGTCGCCGTCGGAGTCGTTCGTCACGTCGAGCGGGCATGCGTCATTGCAGTCTTCGATTCCGTCGCCATCCGAGTCGGTATCCGGCGTGCCGCAACCGCATGCACCAGGTTCGATCTTGCCGGCGTCATTCGGGCAACCGTCGAGGTCATCGCCGACGCCGTCGCCGTCGGCGTCCTGCAGGACATATTCGATCAGCCCGAAGCCCGGTCCCGACACGATCGTACGGACATGCTCACCATTGGGGGTGACTTCCGCGATACCGAGATCGCCGTCATCTGACGCCAGCATCAGACCGTTGACGAGCCAGTTGCCGTTTGCAAGTTCGCCGACGCCGAAGAAGTTTGTGATCGACGGCGGCGCGACGCTGCCGAGGAACGTACCGTCGGCTTCAAAGTCCATAATTCCACGTCGGGCGCCAAACGAACCGGCAATGACCACGTGCCCGTTCGACGTCTCGATGGGTTGAAACGGGTAGGTGCCGGGGTTCACGACGAATTCCGAAATGTACGCACCTGTCCCGTCGAATGCGAAGACGGCATCGGCGAGCCCGGTCAGAAGCGTTTGACCATTTGATTGGATCAGGATTCCGCGCGGACTCGTGAACCCGCCGGCGCCGGGTTCGATGAAGTTGCCGACGTATGTGCCGGAGCTGTCGAATTCGGCGACAGCACTAGAATTGGCCCCGCTGCCGACACAGACGGCGAGATGACCGTTCGGCAGCCACGCGATGCCGGCCGGGCTCGCGACGATGGACACGTCGGCGCCGCCGGCGGGTGCGAATATGCCCAGGTAGTTTCCGTCGAGATCGAATTCCTGGACGACGTTTGCCGCTGTGTCGGAGACGAGAATCGTGTCCTGATTCGGTCCAAGAATGGCGGCGGCGGGATTCGGCAGATGGACGAGATCGGACGGAACGAAGTCCGAATCGACAAGGTCGCCGTCCGCCGGATCAAACGCCATGATTCGGCCATTTGCGGAATCGGGGACGAGCAGCAGGCCGTTTGTCGTGAGCAGTCGTCGTGCAGGGTCCGCCAGTCCACAGTCGGACACACCGTCGCTATCAATGTCGATGTCCGGTTCGTTGCAGCCGCAATCGCCGGGGCCGTCAATCTTGAGAATGCTCATCGGGCATTGATCGCACGCGTCGCCGACGCCGTCGCCATCCGAATCGATTTGTGCGGCATTGTTGCTGCTCGGACAATTGTCGTCCGTATCGGCGATCATGTCGCCGTCGCTGTCAACAAACGGAACGCCGTCGACCAACACGACGAATGCGTAGTCCGTGTCGAGGGCGCCGCCTGCACCGCCGTGAGCAACGCGGACGAAGTAGGTGCCTGTCGAAGGCGCCGCAAATCCGCCGGCGCCGTTTCCGTCGTGGGTACTCGCATCATCGCCGGCCGCGAGGACGGTCGTCCCGTCCGTATCGAGGATGTCGAGCTCTGTGTCGGTAAGATCCGCGTCATCGTCCGGATTGTCATCCATGATGACGACCACGCGAGCGTCTATTACGGCGCGAAACTTGTAGTAGTCCACATCGGCGCCGCTGACTTCGCCATTCATGATGATGGCGGAAATGCCATTGGCCGTTGCGGACGAATCGTTGGATTCCAGTTCCATCGCTGAATTGGCCGGATCGACGATCGCATGATGCAGACGATAGTCGGAGATCAGGGCGTCGTCGCCGTTTTCAACGATTTCCACGATCACGTTGCCCGATTGCGGCGCGATGGCACCGGCGACGACGGAGCCCGAGGCTGGGCCATCCACGTCATCGCTTTCGATCAGCGTCAATTCGTCGTTTGCATAGACGTTAACGAACGAGTCCGAACTCGCGACGGACTCCAGAGTCTCCACATACACAAAGATCAAGTCATCAGCGTTCGAGCCGCCGATACGCCAGATATCTCGATCGCCGATGGGATCGATCGATCCACCGCCGGGCTCGCCCCAACGTAGTGAATTGGCGTCATTGAATGTGTCGTTCGGTTCCGTCTCCACAAGGCAGGTCGGTCCCATCGTCGGTATCAGAAGGCCGGCCGCCATCATGACGAATGCGAACCGTCGGATCGCGCCGGCATGCTGAGATTGACCAATGCGAGTTCGTCTCGACTTTGTTCGCGTCATGGTTGTTCTCCAGATGGATCGCCTGTCGTCGCCGGAATGGTTGATTCCATTGCGCCGACGAATCAGGCGTCGTCGTCCTCGTCCGGGTCGTCGCACAGCGCTCCAACCGCACAGGACTCAAGCGACGCTCCGCGAAAATCACTCACGCGCTTGATGCATGATTACCGTCACGGTACGCTGAATAAGGGGCGATTCGATTCTTCCGCCCGCCCAGCGGGCCGATTCGGATGCCGGGAGCCTCAAATGAGTTCGCAGGAAGAAAGTCATATCGCGAAGGCCGTCGCCGGTGACGAGGAATCGCTTGCAACGCTCCTGCACCAGGCCGCTCCGCAGCTGCGAGCGAAATTGGGGGCGTCGATTTCCGCGAAATGGCAGTCTGTCCTCGACGTCGACGACGTGCTACAGGTCACGTATCTGGAGGCGTTTCTTCGAATCGGGCGCTTCGAATACAAGGGGCCCGGATCGTTCGCCGGCTGGGTTTCGCGGATCGCGGAGAACAACCTGCGAGACGCGATCCGCGAACTTGAACGATTGAAGCGACCCCAGCCGCAGGACCGCGTAACGCGCGGCGCCGGCGACGAGTCGTCGTTCGCGCTGCTGGAGGGACTTGGCTTCACGACGACGACGCCGAGCCGGCATGTCGCGCACGGCGAGGTCAAACATGCAATCGCCGAAGCCCTGTCGCGCATTCCACAGGATTATGCGACTGTCGTGCGGTTGTACGATCTGGAAGGACTGTCGGCGGCGGAAGTCGCCGCAAAGATGCAACGCTCCACTGGCGCCGTTTACATGCTGCGCTCCCGCGCGTTCGATTGCCTGCGGGAGTCGTTTGCGTCCGAATCGAGACTTTTTTCCAGATTGGCGTGAGTCAGACGACGCGCACGTCGCTTTTCATGGTATTGCCGATTCGGCAGCAGTCGTTCATTCGCCCTGCCCCCTCAGGTTGTCGCCCGTTTTGAGACGGATATTCCACGGGAAGGAGACGTGCCGACGATGAGCGAAGATCGCGACTGGGATCTGATTCGCGGCGCCCGACGGCAGATATCCGAAGTGCGCGGCCAATCGAACGAAAGCGCGACGCGCACGCTGGCTTCGGCCCACGGATCGAAGCCGGGAGACGCCCTGACGGCGGCGGATCGCTTCACGAATTATCGATTGATCGGTGAGATCCATCGCGGCGGACAGGGCGTCGTCTATAAGGCGACGCAGCTGTCGACGCAGCGGGAGGTCGCCATCAAGGTCCTGCGCGAAGGCCCGTTCGCGGGGGCGTCGGATCGGATTCGATTCGAGCGAGAGATTCATGTGCTGGCCGGTCTGCGTCATCCGAACATCGTCACGATTCATGACAGCGGAGCGTCGGCCGGTTTCTTCTATTTCGTCATGGACTATATCCCCGGGCGCCCGCTTGATGAATATGTTCGTGATGTCGAGCGGACGACCGGCAAACGAATCGACCTCCGAGAGTGCCTGACGTTGTTTTCGAGAATCTGCGATGCCATGAATGTGGCACATCTGCGCGGTGTGATTCATCGGGACTTGAAGCCGGGCAACATTCGCGTCGATCACGCGGGCGAGCCGCATATCCTCGACTTCGGCCTGGCCAAGCTGAGTGAGCTGGATGACGTCGCTTCCGCCCGAACGGCGGCTCGAACCGTCACGGGCCAGTTTGTCGGCTCGCTTCCGTGGGCGAGCCCTGAACAGACGGAGGGTCGTCCCGAAGTCATCGACGTGCGGACCGACGTGTATTCTCTTGGCGTCCTCCTCTATCAGATGCTGACGGGCTGCTTTCCCTATGAGATCACGGGCAACATGCGGACGTTGATCGACAACATCGCGAACGCATTGCCGAAGTCGCCGCGTTCATTTCGCAGCGACATCAACCACGAGGTTGAGACGATTGTCCTGAAATGCCTGAGCAAGGAGCCGGGGCGTCGATATCAATCCGCCGGCGAACTCGGACGCGAAATCCAGCGATACCTGCGCGGCGAGGCGATCGACGCCAAACGCGATTCGACGACTTATATTCTCGGCAAGCATCTTCGCCGCCACCGAGTCCCTGTCGCTCTGGCGGCCGCGCTCTTTGTTTCCGTCATCGGCTTCTCGATCTGGATGAGTTTTCTTTATGCCGACGCCCGAGCGGCCCGCGACAGCGAGATGGCGCAACGCAAGATCGCGGAAGCCTCCGAGCGAGAGTCGATTCGCGAAGCGACGAAGGCCAAGGAGTCAGTGGGCTTTCTGAGGGGCCTCTTCGAAAGTGCGAACCCGACGGAGGCACGCGGTAGGGAATTGACGGTTCGCGAATTGCTCGACGACGGCGCCCGCAGGCTTCGCAAGTCCCTTGTCGATCAGCCTGAAGTTCGACTGGAGTTGCTGAACACGATCGCAATCGCCTATCGCGAGCTTGGTCGCTTCGACGATGCAAAGAAGCTCCTTGCGCAGGGGCTTGCCGAGCATCGAGAGGGGCTGGGGCCCGATCATCCGCTGATTGCCCGAACGCTCTATGGACTTGCCCGCCTGGAAGATCTCGCTTCCAACCCGGAAGAGGCCGAGCGACTTGCCAGTGAGTCATTGAAAATGCGCGAGCGACTCTTTGGACGCTCGCATCCGCACGTCGCGGCGTGTCTCGCGTTCATGGGCGTCTTGAACATGAATCGCGATCGGTTTGAGGAAGCGGAATCGCAAATTGCGGAAGCGCTCGACATTCTGCGCCGCTGTTCTCGCGAGGGATCTACGGAAGTCGAGCCGACGGACGTCGCCGTGTGCATGACGCGGCTTGCATCGTTGTACGAGAGCAAGGGGGATTTTGCGGCGGCCGAATCGAAATACCGTGAAGCTCTGGCCATCTATCGAAGCGAGCCTGGAGATATACATCCGGACGTCGCCGGTACGCTCGAGAGTCTGGCATCGACACTGCAATACCAGCGCGACTATGCCGGTGCCGAGGCGCTGCTGACGGAGGCCCTGGCGATCAATCTTCGCGTGTATGACGAGAACCATCCGCGTGTTGCGACCGCGCTGAACTTACTCGGCGCGAACTGCTTCTACACGGGCGCCAACGACAAAGCCGAGTCGTACTTCAAGCGAGCGCTCGCCATTCGACGCGCCTATTGGGGCGACGAACACGACGAAGTGGCCACGACGCTCAACAATCTCGCAACGCTCAAGGCGAACCAGGGCGATCTTGTCGGCGCGAAGTCGGCGTTCGAGGAAGTCCTTGCCATCTATCGCAAGATCTGGGGCGATGATCACTCGCAGATGGCGATCATCCTGAACAATCTGGCGGGCATCAGCCGGCTGCAGGGCGATTTTGAAGCCGCCGAGAAATACTATCGCGAAGCCCTTGAGATTGGTCGCAAACATTTCGACGAATCGCATCCGCATGTGCAGACGCCCCTGGCGGGCCTCGGCATGATGCTGCTGAAGAACGGTGACGCGACGGCGGCCGAACCGGTGTTGCGAGATGTACTTTCGGGTCGGGAACAGGCCGAGCCGCCTGATGCGTGGATGATCGCGCTCGCGAGAAGCACGTTGGGGGAGTGCCTCGCCTCGCAGCGGCGCTTTGAAGAGGCGGAAACGTTGCTTGTGAACGCCTTGCCGATCATCGAGGACGTCGCCGCGGAAAAGAGCCATCTTGTGACGTATCGGATCGAGGCGCTGGTTCGAATCGTCGACCTATACGAGGCGTGGGACAAGCCGGCCAAGGCAGACGAGTGGCGGCGGAAGCTAGACACATTGAAGGACGCCGTTCGAGCGAACTCGGAGGTTAAGGGTGATTGAAAATGCGACGGTTCAATATGCGCGCTTGTTGGGTGTTGTGGCCGGTTGGCATGCTTGCCCATGACGGCAACCATGTCGAGGCGGAACGCGGTTGCGCTGTTGAGACGGCGATCGGGAGGCGTCTTGCCTTGCTGCATGCTCCCCTTGGAGGGGGAGCATGGCACCCACGTAGGACTTGGCTTCTTGAATAACGGCGGATTCCCCAACCTTTCCATTCGGAAAGGATGGGGCACCCACGCATCCACGCATGCTCCCCTTCGGAGGGGGAGCATGGCACCCGTGCACTTACGCGGCGGGTGAACCGTGGGGCGATTCCGTTTCAGTCGGTGGCGAGAATGACCGGGAGTAATGACGCAATATACTCCGCGGACTTTGACACTCGCGGCGAAGGGTCGCGCTGTCGGTAATCGGCGATTGCGGCGAGAATCGACTCGGGAGGGGCGTCTGCACGCATGCGCGGGTGCAACTCTCGCATCAACGCCGACTGATTCGGGCGTGGACCGCCGCATGCGATCATGGCGTCGAGCGCGACGAGGCTCAGTGGTCGGCCGGACTGAAGCCACTTCAGTGCGCGGTCCCACGCGAACGAGGACGCGGCCGCCAAATCTCCCCATTGGCCCGTGATCGGATCGCGCACATGTCGTTCGATCCAATCCAGGACCGACGAATCACGGAAGTGCGCCAACAGCATACAGTGCTGAGCGGCCGTCACGGGGTCCAGATGTGACAGCGTCGTCATCGCCGTGGCGAGGCCTTGCTCGCGCGGCAGGCACTTGTGGCCGGCATGGAGAAGCGGCACCTGGCGTTTGGGTTCGAAGCGATCAAGGACTTCGGCAAACCACACAGCCGCCTGTTGCCCGACAACTTGCGCCGCAATCTCGGCAAGGCGTTCGTGAAACCAGGGGTTTCTCGTTCGTTCAAAGCGCTCGCGGACCGCGTCCAGAAGTTCATCAGCGTATGGCCGAAACTCATCGATGACCGGCTGCTCGATGAACCAGCGCGTTCCGGCATAGTCGAGCAGGCTCTGAAGGTCGTCGGAGGATTCTTCAAGCGTCGGGCAAGGATAGAGCTCGCTATCGAGTACTTCCTGTTTCGGCTGGCACGCTTCGCCTTCCTCCGAGTAGAAGTCATCGTGCAAGTAATACTCGAAGGGACCGTGGAGGCTGGCGAGGTGGTACCACTCCAAGGGTCGAAGCGCAAGCGCCTGAAGCCTTGTTGCGGCGCCGTCCGACAGTTGATAGGGGCCGTCGGGTGATTGCGAGGGCAGCTCGACACTCGCGGGCTCCGATCTTGTCGCCTGGCAGATTGACATGTTGAACCTCCTGAGCGTCTGACCATTCGCCAATTGCTCGGCGCCGCGGTGTGTTACATTCCCGCCTGTTGCGATCAGCGAGGGGCGTCCCGCAGGTTCTGTTGCCTATTCGCCAAGCTGAGTGTCGCGTTATTCGCGCGACTTGATCATGCGATACGCGCCGAGTCCGATCAGCAAGACGCCGACGACAGCGATTGCGCCGCCGCTCCCGGTGCCGCGCAGCGCCAGTTGGCCGCTCAGGCCACCGACGACGAATACGAGACCTATGACGATGTTGATGATGCCTCTCATGATGAAAAGTCCTCCGGCGACGTCCAAACGGTGGGCTGGGCGGATGCTTCGCAATAGGCCGTTCGGCAGTTCCGGATAGTAATCTGCGTCCACGGCCAATTTCCACTGGAAATCCGCGGAGATTCAGGCGGCGGGATGCGTGCAACTCGGCAGAAAAGGACGACGGCTGACGCATATTCGCGCCAGCCGTCGTTGTTCGTCATCTGGAGTAGTCGTTGCGATTTACGCCCTCAAAACCGGCCGGATCGCATGCAGCAATTTCTGAAAGCGGCGGTTCGAGCCGCACGGGCACGGATCATTTCGCCCGAGCTTTTCGAGCAGCTCTTTTTCGCCGTGGACGATGCGATCGCCGCGTTTGACGTGCGTTTCCGATGGATAGCCGCGTCGTCGTTTGCTCGTGCGCTCAAAAGCGGGGCTGGTCGAAGCTGTCGTCGTGGTGGTTTGGATGCATGGGGCACCTCCCTGATTGGTTCCAAGGTGATATGTTTGTCACGAACTCGATGTTCGGACGAATGGGATGCCTCAAAGGACAGGAATCGGGGGGCTGGACACTAGTTGAACTTTTCCTCGTCGGAATCCGGGTATTCGCCCCTTCAGAGCGCCCTGGACTCGGTCTGTCGTCGTTCGTCAAATCACCCGCTTTTCCAACCCCTTGATGAGGCCCGACAACATTTTGGCTATTTCCTCAAGGTCGGCCTTCAGCTTCCCGTGAAGCTCGGGCGAGATCAGCGAGCGCCTTTCGGCGATTTCGAGGAGCGGTACGCACTCCTGCACTGAACCGCGGGCTATGCCGAAGAAGTTGCGGCGGTCGGGTATGGTGAAGCGGCCATTGCCTTCAGCGATGTTGGCAGCGATTGAAAGTGATGCGCGGTTGAGTTGATCAGCGAGAGACCCGTAGCCACGTGGAAATGACCCGGTGGCGGCGGAAACCTGATCCGCAAAATCCACCGACTTCTGATAGACCAGCAGCTTCTCGACTGCGAAGGCCATGAGAGGAGAAAATAGAAAGGAGACCGCAGGAGAAAGCAACATGCAAACGGCAAACTCCGAACGAGTCGCCGCTTCCTCTGGTTTCTCTACTTTCTCCTCACTCCATTCTCCTGCTCTATTCGCCGAAGGCGAATCGGGGCGAGAAGATTTGAACTTCCGACCTCTGCGTCCCGAACGCAGCGCTCTATCCAGGCTGAGCTACGCCCCGAAGGAACGCCGGATCTTACACGTTTGGCGGGGTCTTTCAAGTCGGCCGGACCGGAAAACCCGACGAATCTCTCGGTCGCAAACCGAGTTGGTTTCAGGAGTTTCAGCACTTTTGACCATCCGCCGATAGGGCTATAATCCGACCGACTTCAGTGAAAAAGGAGCCCGATCGATATGGTCGCTCACGACGCCCACGATTCACACGACGCAGGACACGCCGACGAGAAGATCACGTTCCGCATCGCCCGACAAGACCAGCCCGGCGGCCAGCGATACTGGCAGACGTTCGCGATCCCGTATCAACCCGGGATGAACGTGATTTCCTGCCTGCAGACGATTGCCAAGGACCCGGTTCCCCTTGGGCAATCCAAGTCTGTCACGCCAGTCGTCTGGGACTGCAATTGCCTCGAAGAGGTGTGCGGCGCCTGCACGATGGTCGTCAACGGCAAAGTCCGTCAGGCCTGCACGGCGCTGATCGATGATCTGGATCGCGATTCCGGCGGTGAGATCGTGCTGGAGCCGATGTCCAAGTTCCCGGTCGTGCGGGATCTGTTCGTGGATCGCAAGCGCATGTTCCGCGGCCTGAAGCGCGTTCACGCGTGGATTCCCGTCGATGGCTATCACGAAGCGGGTCCCGGTCCCGTTCAGAGCCCGAAAATGCAGGAGGAGAGCTATCCGCTGTCCGAGTGCATGACTTGCGGGTGCTGTATGGAAGTCTGCCCGCAGTATGTGAAGATCGAACCGCGCCGCGAGTCGAGCGAGTCGGATGCCGCTTACGCGGCGCGCGAGGCGAAGTTGCATGATGAGGCGTTCGTCGGCCCGGCAGTGATTTCTCAAGCGGTGTTGTTCAACCAGCACCCGACGGGGGAGATGTCCAAGGCGGAACGGCTCGATGCGCTGATGGGCATGGGCGGTATTACAGATTGCGGCAACGCGCAGAATTGCGTGAAAGTCTGCCCGAAGGAAATCCCGTTGACGCGATCGATCGCCAAGGCCGGCCGGCAGACGACGATCTACGCGCTATCGCGATGGTTGCTGAAGTAGCCGCTGGGAACTCTCGCAGGGGTTGTTGTGGCGCAAGATGAAATCGTGAAGTGCGACGAATGCGGCGCCGAGTGCGCTTATCCTGAAATCGCCGCCCAACCTTTCTACTGCCACAAGTGTGGCGCCGTCCTGTCGTCGCATCTGAGCGAGACCGACGCTGTTGGCAGCGCGTCGCAATCGCCGCGATCGAATGCCATTCGCAAACATCTCATTATCACGATTCCCTTTATCGTCCTGATCCTGTGGTTCAGCTACCTCTGGTTCGTCAGCGGCGTCCTGCCATCCGTCCAGAAATACGACAACGGCGACCCGAAGGAACTCGGCTACGTGAAGCGCTCCGGCCTTGCGACCTATCGCAGGGCTGGGCATTGGGTGACGTATCATCCCAACGGCCAGAAGGCGAGCGAAGGCGAATACGAGAATGGCGAAAAGGTCGCCGGAACGTGGAAGTACTGGGATGCCGCGGGGCAGCCGAGCAATAGGCCGGTTGGGGATACGGGGCCGGAGTAGTGCATCGACAATGCCACGGGGCCGCAGCGCGCGCCCGGAAACTGTGTTTGAACACGGGTTTGGCCGAATGCACAAATTGACGCAAGAGTGAGCGTGTGGCCGTGCGGTTTGCTCCGAGGCCCATGCACTCGTGGAAAAGCCGGCCAGTGGCTCCCATTTGGCGACCGCTGACCGCACCCGGCCCTGCGAATCCTGGCGGCGGAGAGTGGTATCGATGGAATGGAGTCAGTCGTTGAGATACGATGGAGACTTGAGAGGATGCAAATGGAGAATGTCAGCTGAGGACCTATCGAGTGCTTGCCTGCATTTGCCGCTCCATTCCAATCGCTATGTCTGTTTGGCTGTTATCTCACACCGGCCCTGCCTATGCCGGTCCGCTTACGGTCGATAGCTGGGTCCTCGGGGTGAGCATTCAATCCAGCAACACGACAAGCACGGGGTCCGCGACAGTATCCAATCCGTACATCGCCACGCATCACCGCACACTCGGCAATGACTGGGTCACCGCCAATTACGATTTCAGTTGGGCAGAGCAGGGCAGGTTCTTGGTCAACTCGTCGCTGGCCGCTACGGCCACAAGCCTGCAAAGCACGCTCTCCGGAATCTCCGGGCGAATAAAGATCACTCCATCCGAGGACATTCTTGTCACGTACCATGCGGTGTTTGACGTCACGCTTCCCGCCGATCCGATGACCGCACAGCTTAATGCCGGTATTCTTGACGTGAGCACGGGCGAGCAGATCATGGACATTACCGAGAGCCACAGCACCCTTTTCGGGACCGGCTTTCGCCACCTAGAAGACAGCGGTGAAGTGGTAGTCCCTGCCAATCGAACATGGGACTTCACCTACTCGTTTGACATATACCCTCACTGGTGGTCTGCCGGAAACCAAGGGAGCGGCACGGGGTACATTGAGTTCCTCATCATCCCCGAGCCAGCGACGTTGGGACTCCTCCTCGTTGCCGGATACGCACTGATACGCCGGGCCCGCCAAAACTGAAAGCGAGGAGGGCCTTCGTCCCGTGTCGGCCGTTTCGGTGTCCTGCCCGACACATCGCAGGCTGGATCGGATTTCCGTGCCGCAATGCCGCGCAACCATTAACAAGGGCTTCTGACGGCGGCGGCCGTAACCTTGCGTTGGGGAGTGCTGACCCGCCGCAGTCTCATCATCAACTCGATTGGGATGCGTCGGCTTGGCGGGAAGGATTCCCGCGGGGGATGGATTCGAGAAAGGAATCTCGCATCAGCAAGTCTACGATACGCATCGTGTCTACGGCGCATGAACGACGACGGGGGCCATCAGCGATAACGCTGATGACCCCCGACAGTCCGTGACCAAGTTCGGCGAGTTGCGTTGGACGCACCGCACATTGACGATTCGATTCCCCCCGGCAACAACATCAAACCGCGGACATGCGTCGGCGTCGAAGCAACAGGCCACCGCCTGTCAGGAGGAGCATCGCGGCGCTCGCAGGCTCGGGCACGATCTGGAAGGAGATTCGATATACGTCGGTCGCGGCGCCCAACTGGCTGTCGAACGTGTATCCCGCTGCCGTCTGCTGACCGTTGAAGATGCTGAGGTCGGCGAAGTCGTGATGGACATTCTCCGTATCCGCAATGCGATCGGAGTTGTTCGAACCCGTCAGGAAGGCCGCGCCGAAGATGCCGTCGACTTCCGATCCGGCGTCCCAGATATCCGAGGCCTTCAGCGTGATGTTGTTGATGATCAGATTGCCCGCGCCGTCGAACAGCTGATGCTCCGTCGGCGAGTCGTTACCGATGAAGTAGTCGTTGCTGGGCACGGCCATGGCCGCGAACGTGAAATACGGATTGACGTCGGTATCGATCGTGAACACGGCGGAGCCGGACGCACCCGGGGTCAAGGGGCCCGGCGGGTTGGGCACGACGGTGCCGAGGTTCGCGCCGGGATCGGCCGCACCGAACGCCGGAAACCAGTCCGATCCGCTGCCGCCTTCGGCGATGGAGATGATTCCCGCCATCGCCGGGCTCCCCATGTTGAACGCGTCGAAGACGCCGCTGTTGAAACCGACGCGAAGCGGTGCGAACGAGATGCTGTTCATCGGCGCCAAGTTTTCCGCGACGACCAGGACATCCACTGTCGCGGCGGAGGCCAGTGAGGACGAGGCGGCGATGGCGAGCGCCAGCGACAATCGGGCTATATTGCGCATGATAGAAATTCCCCTTTGTTTTGTTTGATGGGCGAGGCTTAACGAGCATCGCTATGGCCGGCGAGAGCCTCCGGAAGACGATTCCGGATGGAGATTCGCCCGTTTCTTCCGTAATGGGTCGTAGGGGGAATACCGTCCTTGCAGACATGGGGATTTTTCTTGGTTTATCACGGATTGCCGGGAAGCCAGTTCACGCGCGCGACGCGACTTTGGTGGTTGCAGACTCCCTGGCGGCCAAGAGCCCATCTCGCAGTTTCAGTGCTTGAATCGCGGACTGGTTCGGGGATTGTAACGCCCGTTGAGGCAACGCCGTGATCTGAAGGTCAAAGCGACGGGAACAATCCGAGCCGCCGCGTCCCCGCGGCGAAGTCAAACCAGTTGACGTCATCGGGTCACACAACGCCGTCCAAGGCCTGAGGCAATTCCGTTTGCACCTTTTCTGGGCGTCGCCCTGAGGACAGGGCGGCTCCGACTGAGTACAGCTGCGCTGTACCTAGAATCTGGACTGCTACGTTGAGTTCACGGCGTTGCCTTTCAGGGCTTATCCCGAGAAGACGCCGCAAACCCGGGGTTGCGCTTGGACCGCTTCGTGGCCTACGCTGACCTCAGGTTTTCCTGTGTCGCTCTTTCAGTGCGTTTCTTGCCTGCAATTAATGGGGGTTCTTCGCACGCTCCAAAAGCGTCACGAAGTTCGAGTTTCCGGGCGGCCTCCGAGCCAGGAATCAGCAGAACGTGGTGGCGACGTGTGCAGATGTGATCACGTCGGTCTGTTTCCTGGATCTAAGCCGAGCCCCAGTTTCGAAACTCCGGCTCCGGTTCGACACCGAGGGCGTCCGCGATCCGATTGATGTAATTGAAGTAGCTGACGATCTGAACCGCGTCGTGGATTGCGCAATCGCTCCAGCCGTGCCTTCGAAGCAGATCGACGTCATCCTGATTGCAGTTTGCGGGGCTTTTCGTGATCTTCGATGCGTATTCCAGCACCGCCGTGACAGCGGGACTGACGGCGAGCGATGTCCAGTCGCGCACTGCGGTGTGCGTGAATGCGTCGAACGCCGTGTCGTCGGCAGTCGTGTTTGATTCCCCCGTCAATGCATGCCAGTCTTTGGCGATCTCGTCACGGAGATCGTTCGCATGCGCCTGAACTCAGTAGAAACAGTCATTCGCACCGCTGACGACGACGGCCAGCAACTCGCGCAGGGCCCTGGGCAATTCGGATTCGCCGAACATCGTCGCTGTGTAAAGGCCCAGCGACGCCTGCAGTGCCTTCGGCGACGGACTCATGATGCGGAGGATGTTGAACACTTTGCCGGCGCGCTTGCGAGCGGCTTCGAAGATTGTCTCCAACAGGCCCGTTGCATGGTCATCGTCAGTCGTCTTGATGTAGGGCATGACTGGCTCCCGTTCAAAGATTGTGCGGTCTCTTTGGCCTTACTCGAATGTGTGAGCACTCGGACAGAGTGGTGCGAGCGTGCAGGCGCCGCAATCGGGTTTTCGGGCGCCGCAGACTTGCCGACCGTGATGGATAAGCCCGTGTCCCGCGCGCGTCCACGCATCCTGCGGGAGCACCTCCATCAGGTCCAATTCTATCTTGACGGCGTCCTTCGTGTCGCGCGAGCGCCAGGAGAGTCCGAGGCGATGAGCGAGTCGGCCGATGTGCGTATCGACGACAACGCCAACGTTTTTGCCGAACCATGTGCCGAGAATGACATTGGCCGTCTTGCGGGCGACGCCGGGCAGAGTGAGCAGATCGTCCATGTTGTCGGGGACGTCGCCGCCGAATCGATCCGTGATGACGCGCCCCGCGCCGATGATGCTCTTCGCCTTGTTTCGGAAGAAGCCGGTCGATTGGATCATCGCCTCCAGTTCGGCGACGTCGGCTTCCGCAAAGGCCTTCGCGCTCGAATATCTCTTGAACAGGGCGGGCGTCACTTTGTTGACGCGCTCGTCCGTGCATTGGGCCGAGAGGATCGTTGCGACCAGGAGTTCGAGGGCGTTTTTATGCGTCAGCGCGCATTCGGCGTCGGGATAGAGCCGATCCAGCTCGGCGACGATCCGCTCGGCACGCTGCCTCCTGGCGTCGAGGGATTCCTTTCCCGCGGCGCCTTTCGGTTGCGATTTGGTCGACCGCTTCTTCGCCGGCGCGGCGCCCTTCGTCGCAGTGGTTTGCTTCTTCGCGCCGCTGGTGATCTTTGTTGGTTTTGTCTTGGTCTTCATTTTCTTCGCCATCACGGCATGCTCGCCGGTGTGGGTGGCATGACGACTTCTTCGTTCGGATCGAACGACTTCGGCGGTCCCGCCCAGCCGAGCGATAGAAGCACGACGGCGATAAGGGCGAGATTGACTTTTGCGATCATGACGGCGGACTCGTGGAATTCGTCGAAGGTCCTCTTGATATCCGACTCATTCTCCGCCGTCGCGACGACATCCTGCATCGACGTGATCTTTGGTGTGAGGAACTGCACGCTGTATATCAGCGTACCGCTGGCGACGAGCGTCATCAGCAGCCGCATGATGGGCCCGAACTTCCGGCGAGCGCCGACTGCGAGAATGCCGAGGCCGACAATCAGGACGCCGGCGCAAATGAGCTGAACCATGTCGAAGTCGCTGAAGTTCTTCGCCATGATCTTGCCGGCGGCGGCGTTCGGATGCTCCGCGACGATCTTCGGCATGACCTGGAACGTATTCTTCGCAACGAATGGACCGATCATGACCATGCCGCCGAGCCAGACACCCGCGGCGAGCGTACAGAGCATGTGGAATAATCTGTTCATTCGGCGTTCACCCAGCTCTCGCTGCCGTCGGACCAGTGGTCTTTCTTCCAGATCGGTGCATCCGTTTTCACGGCATCCACGACAAAGCGCAGCGCGTCGAACGCGCCCGCCCGATGTGCGGATACGACGATGACGGCGATTGATGTCTCGCCGAGAGGGACGTGACCGATGCGATGAACGATGGCCGCATCGAGGATCGGGAACTTCTCGCCGGCCCGGCGGCGGATCGTCTTGAATTGTTCGACGGCCATCTCCTCGTAGGCGGCGTAGTCGAGGGCTGTCAGCTCCGCCGCGCCCTTCGTCTCGGCGCGGACGGTTCCGACGAACGTCGCGACGGCGCCGGCCTCGAACGACTGCATTTCGGCGGTCAGGGCGGCGACATCGATGGGTTCCTTCGTCAGACGGACGCGCGGTTCGTCGGAGCCGCCCGATACGGGCGGAATCACGGCGACCTCATCCCGATCGCGCAGGACTCGATCGAGGGCGACGTACTCGCGATTGACGGCGAGCCGGATGCCGACGGCGCGACCGAGATCGGGGAAGTTCTCGGCGATGACGCCGGCGACCTGCCCGAGCGTCGTGTTGTCTTCGACGTCCAGCGACAGCTCGGCCGAGCCGGCCAGGTCACGGGCGGGGCCGAAAAAGCGAATGTGGATGCGTGGCATAGGCGTACCTCTCACGCGAGATTCTACGGTCCGGCCGCGACTCGGCAACGATGCGGCGGGCGGGTGCAAGCGGGGCCGGATATGGTAGGATTCCATGTCATGGTTCAACCACGAAAGGTCACGAAGCTGGAAATCGCGCGAAACTGGCTGCCGCGCTATACAGGCATGGCGATCGACGATTTCGGCGAATACGTTCTGCTGACGAATTTCAGCCACTACGTTCAGCACTTCGCCGAGCAGTTCGGCTGTGATATTCAGGGCATCGGCCGCCCGATGCAGGCGGCGACGAACTCTGCCGGTCTGACCATCGTCAACTTCGGCATCGGTTCGCCCAATGCCGCAATCATCATGGACTTGCTCACGGCGCGAGCGCCCGAGGGTGTGTTGTTTCTCGGCAAATGCGGCGGGTTGAAGACGACTACGGAAATCGGCCACTTCATCCTGCCGATTGCAGCGATCCGAGGAGAGGGAACAAGCGACGACTACTTTCCGCCTGAAGTGCCGGCCCTGCCGTCGTTCAAGCTGCACAAATTCGTTTCCGACAAGATCATTCAACACGGGCTCGAGTATCGTACGGGCGTGATCTTCACGACGAATCGTCGCGTCTGGGAGCACGACGAGGTCTTCAAGGAAAGACTGAATGTCGCGACGGCGATCGGGATCGACATGGAGACGGCGACGATCTTCATCGTGGGCCACAAGAACGAAATCTCGCGCGGTGCGCTGCTGCTCGTGTCGGACGTACCCATCACGCCGGAAGGCGTCAAGACGGAAGAGAGCGACGCCAAAGTCACTAAGCAATGGGCCGATTTGCATCTACAGATCGGCATCGAAGCCATGACGCATCTCGGCAAGCACGGCGAGCCGATCAAGCACTTTCAATACTGATGTATTCGCTCGGGCGGCGTCGATGGATCGCGGCGTCGAGGCCCGCTAGGGATTGGTTGGCGAATCATGGCGATCAGTACCAGCCGTCGCAGTTCGCTTGTTTGTTTCGGTTTGATTGTCGCATGCAGTTGCGTCGCGTTCACGACGCTCGGCGATTGGGCCGTGCTTTCTCCTGACTCGTTCGGGTATCTGAGCGTTGCACGATCGATTGCGGAGATCGGCGAATTGCCCGCACAGCGGCTGACGTTGCCGCCGGGCCTGTCGCTTCTGCTTGCACCGATGATGTTGTCGGGCGACGCGCCGCTGCTGCTGCTCCGCATCCTGCTGGTTGCGGGATGGTCGGCCGGCAGCGTATTGACGTACGTTTATTATCGTCGCGAGCTTGGAGAACGTTGGGCCGTGGCGGCTGCGCTGATCGTGGCGACGTGCCCTGCGTTTCTGACACAATCGGCTCACATCCTGTCGGAGCTCGTGTTCGTGCCATTCGTCATGGCGTCGTTGGTCATGATGCAATCGTGGCGACGGGCGGCGTCGCTACAAATCGCGCGTGTCCTGGTTTGCGGACTTCTCGTCGCGTTGGCGATGATGGTTCGTACGATGGGCGTCGCGCTCATACCGGTCGGCGCGGCGTTGCTGCTGTCGCGACGCGGCAGCGGTTGGGGCCGTCGATCCGCGCTGGTCAGTCTGTTTCTCATCGCGCCGCTCATTTCGCAGGCGGCGTGGTCGTGGCGGAATTCGCAGTACGAAGGCGGATACGGTTATCGCGAGATCCTGACGCATCCGCGGCACGGTGAGCCGGTTGATGCGGGGCCGATCGCGCTGCAGTTTGATCGCGCGATGCGGTATGGACCGGAGCGTCTCGGGACGATTGAGGAAGCCGTCATCCCGAGCCATCTCGGATGGCGACTGCTGCAGCCGCCGCTGCAATCCTGGGCGCGATGGCTGGTCGGCGGTGGGCTGCTGCTGATCTGCGTGTATCGTCTGGGCACGCGGCGTTCGGAAGCGGACGCATTCGCGCTACTGCTGTTCGGTATCCTGGCGATCTGGCCGTGGAACGAGGGGCCTCGATTCGTTCTGCCGATGCTGCCCGTTTTCGCAGGGAGTTGTGTCGCCTTGCTTGTCGGCGTCCGGCCCATACGCAGCGAGCAGCCGGACTTTGGTGAGCTGAGTCGATGTCGTCGCGGGATTTCCTGGTGCGTGATCGGGATCGTGCTTGTTGTGCAGCTTGTTGAAGTCGGGCTGATTGCCCGGTCCGCTGTCGGCCGACGTGAAAAGGAACGTGATCGCGTGGCGACGATGCGCGTCGTGGGTGACTGGATCGCGGACAATGTGCGAGTCGATCGGCCGATTGCATGCGTGATGCCGAACGAGAGTTACGCGAAGACCATTGCCATTGGGGCGGCGTATTTTGCAAATCGTCGAATCAGTTTTTTCGTGGATGTGTTCGCCGGCGACTCTGTCAACTGGGCGCAACTCGGGCAGTTTGACGTGTTGACAGTCGATTCGTTGACGGGAACCGACCAGAAGGAGTGCGTCGTATTGCCCGCATCAGATTCGGACGGTCGGCGATTATTGATGATACGCTCAACTCGGAGCGATCCAACCTTTTCGCTGAATTAAGATTGATGTCTAAATAGGGGTGCTCCAGGGGTAAACGTGTCCGCTGAGGATTCGCGCAAGTGGGTACTATTGTCATTTCATCCCCGGTTCTCGGTCCTGGCACCTCGTGATTGAGCGAATGTCGCGGTTGCGTGCAATCTGGCACGGTGAATGCAGTATCAAACATCAGACGCCGAATCCCCTTCGGCGTGATCCGACTTTCCTCGCGAAAAAAATAGGAGAAATTGGGATGTTTGATCTCGGTAGCCTTTTTGAAGGAATTCAGGGATTCCTGTCGCAGATCTTCGGATTCTACGGCGAAATCCTGAATCTGATTTTCGGAGGACTGCTCGGCTGATAGGCCGGCCCAGTTCCTTCTTCTGCGTGCGGTAGAAGAAGGTAAACCCACATCGCGGGCGTCGGTTTCGCGTTTCGCAGTGAGGCTGGGATCAGTTGCCCGATCTATCCAGCTTCTCAGCGAAACTCTCCGCGATACCGGCGTCCGCGACTTTCATGATTCGATTCGAATGAGACGCGACGGTGCAACACGATGTCTCGGCGACATTCAATTTACTGGAACAACAACGAAAAGCGGCGGGTCGGATCTGGATTTTCCAGAGCCGCCCGCCGCTTCTCATCGTGAGGAAGTCAGCCGTTCTTCGGTTTAGTAGCAGAATCCGCCGCCGTATCCGTAGGCCGGGGCGTAGCCGTATCCGTAGCCGTACGTCGGTCCGACGTACACACCGACGCCGAAGGATCGATAGCGCGGATACACGGGATAGACCGGTCGATAGACGGGGCGATACACAGGTCGATAGGCCGGGCGGTACACAACGCGCGGTCCGCAGAAGCCGCCGCGCCGATAATGACCCGCCTCCGCCGTTGACGTGTTCAGTGCGCCGAATGCGAACATCGCGAATGCAACGCTGAGTATGATGCTGAGTCTTCGAGCCTTCATCGGACAACTCCTTTGTCTTGCGACCTACAGTTCGCCGCAGCCATTCGCCCGGCGAGCGTTTCAGCCTGTCCCTCGGTCCAATCCGACCGATCGGCGGGTAAGACACGCGAGTCTGGCGGGGGTTAGCAGCGGCCAACGCGTTTTTTCGGCCGTTTGGAGGTTGCAGGTCGGAATTTGGGAACGCTCTCAGTGAGCAGCGGCCGCAGGGCCGGCAAATCCGCCAAAGGCGATCACGGCGAGGACGGCGAGGCCGAGCAGGGCGCGGTAGATCGCGAAGGGTATGAGTGATCGCCTGCGAATGTAGGACATGAATGCGGCGACGACGAGAAGGGCGACAACGAACGAAACGCTGAAACCCAGGCCGAGGACGGCGATGTTGCCATTGTTCAATTGGTCCGCGTGCTTGATCAATTTCAGGAGCCCCGCACCGCAGATCGTCGGAATTGCGATCAGAAATGAGAATTCGGCCGCCGTCGTCGCGGGAAGGCCCACTATCAGACCGCCGAGGATCGTGGCCATCGAGCGGCTCGTTCCCGGGATGATTGCAAAGCACTGTGCGACGCCGATGAGAAACGCCTGCTTCAGCGTGACGTCTTTCAGCGACGGTCCTTCCATACGACGGTAGCGAAGTTCGATGAGCACCATCACGACGGCGCCGACGATCAGCGTGATGGCGACGGCGGCGGGGCCGTGCAGATACTTGTCGACGAAATCATCGAACGGAATCCCGATCGCCGCCGCGGGAATCGTTGCGACGACGAGTTTCGTCAAGAGGTGATTGCTCCATCCGCCAAGCGGCATGGAGAAGATCTGCCGCCACAGATCGCGCCAGAAGTAGATGACGACCGACACAATCGCGCCGATCTGGATGAAGAACAGGAAGATGGGCCAGGGGGGTGTTTCCGGGGCGACGTCCAACATCGGCATCGCAAGAAGCATGTGCCCGGTGCTTGAGACGGGCAGAAACTCCGTTAGTCCCTCGATGATGCCGAGGATCACGGCGCGAATCGCATCAGACACGCGTTTGCTCCGACAGGGCGTCCTTGGAGGCCATCAGATAGGCAATCACGCTGACAACGGTGAAGAAGACCATGATGTAGATGACGATGCCCCGCCAATAGATGACCCAGTCGTATTTCGACAGGCGACCGAGGCTCGTCAGGATCCAGCCGATGGAAATCGACTGGAGCAACATCTTGATCTTTCCCCACCAGTTGGCGGCGTAGCTCTTGCCCTGCGATTCGCTGAATCCGCGCAGGCCGGATACGAGCAGTTCGCGCGCGATGATGATAATGACCATCCACGCTTCCATTCCGGATGCGGATTGGCCGGTCGATGAATCAAAGAAGTTGCTCCCCAGGAACATCACGAAAGCGCCGATGACCAGCACCTTGTCGACGAAGGGATCCAGAATGCGACCAAACGCCGTGATCTGATTGTGCTTCCGTGCGAGGTATCCGTCGAGAATGTCGGACAGGCCTGCGACCACAAAGACGACGAACGCCGTGTCCATGAGCCAAATCTGCTCGTTCTGGCGCGCCCAATCGAAGACGCCGAGCAGGATAAGGAATCCGATGGCGAGGAAGAGGCGGGCCGTCGTAATCTGGTTGGGGAGATTCATCCGCATGGGCGGGTCGTCGTGGTCCTCGAGTGTCACTTGGGGGTTCGTCGGGCCGGGCCACGAAATCTCGCGCTGCAACGCCGTGCTCAGCAAACCTGTCGATCGGCTATGCTACCGTCATCGGGCGTTACAGGCCACGTCCCTGCCAGACGTAGGCAATCCCGCCGAGAAGCGAGGCGATCGTCAGGATGAACAGGCAGATCTTGATCCAGCTCCACGGCCGATCGCCCTGGACTTCGCCGGTGCCGGCGTTGACGAAGACCTGGAAGGGCTTGTCCCGATAGCGATAGACAAGGGTCCAGACGGGCAGCAGCACGTGTTTGTATGTGACGGCGTCGTACTGTACGTCCATCTGGTGAATACGCTGATGGTCGCCGCCGATCTCACGGCGAATATCGGTGCGAAGCAGACTATCCGCATGCGTTCGGGCCTGTTCGAATCCGGCGTCGAGCTCGACGTCGTACGTCGACGCCAGAAATCCCGCCAGGAATTCCTGTTGAAAAGGGCGGCATTGAACGATCGGCCACGGCTCGAGCGCGTTGAGCCGATTCTCCGGCCAGCCGGTCGCAGCCGGGACGGCGATGTCATCGAAGAATCGCTGATAGACGCCTGAGCAGGATGACCATCGGATGCGCGTTTCCATCCGACGATTCTTCCCCGTACCGACCCAGACGGTGTAATTGTCGCCACGTTCGCCCGTCCAGTGCGTCGTGGTCAGCGCATCAAATGTCCAGTAGGGCAGATAGACGCCGTTGAATCGACCGTGCACGCCTCGTCGGCGGAATTCGTTGGGGGCGAACCAGCGGGACTTGACCCACGCGGCGAGATTCACCTGCGCGCGATCTCGATCGACCTGGAATGGAAGCACACCATCGACAGGGATTCGATCGGGCGAGGTATAGGCGTCGTTGAGTTGGATCGCCGAGCCGCAATAGGCGCATTCGTCACTTGCGAGCGTCCCAACGAACTGGACGCCGCCACCGCAATTCCGGCATGTGACTTCCTTGGTCGGGGTGGCGACATGGGAGTGAACGCGTCGATCAGCGACGCGTTTCAACATGGCGGCAAAATCCTGCTCGCGGACGGCGACAGTCGCGTCGATGGCGATGGTCTTGACGGCGCCGCAATATTCGCATTTCAGCTGTTGCACGCCGATATCGAAGCGCAGGTCCGCACCGCAGCCCTCGCACGGGAATATGCGGCCGTCGGCACTCGCTCGGGGAGTGACTTCGTCGGCGAAGGCTGCGTTTTGACCTAGATCCTCGCGCGTCATGGCGAATCGGTCCTTGAGTGACTCGGGGACGAATCCTCGCACGAAACAGTCCGCCCCGACGACCGGGCTTTCGTCGCGGTATTATGTTCGACGAGACGCCGCCGGCCGCGATGCCGCGCGACATTGTCCTGTTAATAAGCCATTCCGGTCCTTGCGAGCCACGCCCGATGCGATCCGGTCAGCGAGCGAGGATTATTGCCGAGATCGATGCCATCGTCGACGGGGCGAGAGCCTCCGACTCAACGTGCTGAACGCGCGTCTGGCCGAGGATCTCTTCCTGCAATAACGGGGCTGAACGGCCGACATGGAGACCTCGTTTCCGAGGTGTCGCCGCATGGCACGGGCGAACGAACTGCCGAGCCGCAGGCGATCGTGCCCAAACCTGGGACGTCAGGTTCAGCGACAGATCTTGGAGTGCAACGCACGTTCCCGTGATCATCAAGAAGTGATGTCAACACATCGGCAACTTCCCGAACGCAGATGCGCAGCAGCGAGATGAGGAGACGTCGGAGATGCGTCAACGCATCGCCTTCGCGCGTGGAGACTCTTGACGATGGTCGATGTCGTTGCTCGTATGGATTTGAACATGGTCGTGTTGAAGTGGCCTCAAGTGAGTTGATGATGCGTCACACCGTCGACAATGTCATTAATTCCCCATCAACAAAGTCATCAATGAACTTTCTGTGCAATCGATAGACCATGTCCAGAAACACATGTCAGCACTTCGTCCACATTTCGCATGACACGCGCACGTCGCAGTTATTGCATTGCGGCGACATCGCATTTGTATAACCGTCATACGTGCGGCATTTTGTTGCGAGGTGCTCGCGAGCTTGAGTGACATCGCGATTGTGTCGACGTGTGAGCACTTACTTTTTATCCATGACATACGTATGGGAGTATCGCAAATTAACTGAAAAATGTTGTTCGCATTGCGCGACCAGTTCGGTATTCTCGGGATCGTTGCGGGAAGGTGAATGGTCGGCGCTTAATTCAGTGAAGCGCCGGAGCATGCCATGATTCACTTGAACGCCGCGCGCGATATCAACTCGCATCGTCTTCTCAAGGCAGACAGCGTCAAGCGGTCAGATTTCGGCCAGAAAAAACCAGAGTCGCGTATTGGGGTCCTTCGTCATCACACAGGCATTCCTGTCGTGAGTGGACCTCAAGCGCGAAGAGACTCCAAGTCTTCCGGCATACATATATCGATGAGTTTATGGAGTGTGTGCAACGCTCGCGAAGTTGCACGTAAGTAGAGGAGGTGTCGCTCATGAGTGCTACGACTATGACATCTGGAAAAGGAACGGGCGCAAGTACATCCGACGCGGGGCTTGATTGCACGCCGGCTCTTCCGAGTGCGGAAGAAATCACGACGCGTCGCGCCATGTTGCGCGGTACGGCGTTGGCCGCCGCAATGTGGGGCGCCAAGGCCTACGGGCAGACGATGCAGAATCCCGGCGTCGAACCGATTCAAGTGCGTCCTCCGGTGATTGCCTGCCCCTCGCTCGTTGGCGGGCCGACGAAGGAACAGAAACTCGTCAGCAAGGCGACGTTCGGCTATACGCAGGCGGAAGAGGCCCGCGTCGTTGCCATGGGCTACAATGCGTGGCTCGACGAGCAGCTCGACTTCACGAACGTTCCCGGCTGGGTCGAGTTTGAGGATTCGCTACTGAATCCCGTGAGCGGTCGAGATCCGTGGTTCGGTCAGAATCTCTTCAACTACCTTCTCGATGATCCGGGCGGGCCTTTGTGCGAAGTATATCCGCCCGGACCGCATCCAGACGTCGTCCGGCGCGAACTCGTTCGTGCCGCGTGCATCCGTGCGGTCTACAGTCCGGCACAGCTCTACGAGCGCGCCGTCGGTTTCTGGAATGATCATCTAACGACATATCATCGAACGGGGCAGTTGCCGAAGACGAAGCACTTCGGCGACAGGCTTCACATTCGGCCGAACGCGCTTGGAAACGTGCGTGACATCATCCTCGCCAGTGCAACCAGTCCGGACATGCTCGAGTATCTCGACGGACGGACCAACAAGAAGACTTCCATCAACGAAAACTACGGGCGCGAGCTTCTTGAACTGCACACGCTTGGGAAACTCGCGGACGGCTCGTTCAACTGTTTCGATCAGGCGACGATTGCGGGGATCGCCAGGGCATTGACCGGCTGGTATGTGGATACTTATGGCACGGGCGAATGCGGCATCGTGTCGTTCATCACCTCGTGGCATGACGGCACGGCGAAGTCGATTGACTTCCCGTGCGACGGCAGCGTCTTCACGCTTCAGATTCCGGCGGGCCTGTTCGCAGGGCCGGAGGACATTGACAATTCCGAAATCGCTTTCGTGATCGATGCCTTGACTGATCCTTCACAGATGGGCCTGAAGACGGCCGAGTTCATCGCCAGGAAGCTGTGCGTGTATTTCTCTGGCGACAATCCGTCGGCGAGCCTCGTGCAGGCCGTCGTGGCCGCCTATGTGGCGAACTATCGACAAAACGACATCGCAGCGATGATTCGCGTCATCCTGAGCCAGCAGTGGATTCACTGCGGCAAGCCCAAGCTCAAGCGACCGATCCATTTAATGGCGTCGGCGCTGCGTTCCACTGAGGCGGCCGTCAGCGATCCCGGTCAGGACGGTCAGGCCGATCGCATGGTCGGCGGATTCCTCGAGCGGGCCGGCCATATTCCGTTTGATTGGCCCGCGCCGGACGGCTTTTCGTTCGAATCCAGTTACTGGGTAACGTCGCTGCTGCCCCGATGGAATTTCGGCGCCAGGCTCGCGGCGGTGAATACGGCCGACGGAAAATTCAACGGCGTCAGCATAAACACGTTCATCACGGATTTGGCCAACATGCAATTCCCAGATGCCACGTCGCTGGTCAATCATCTGGACCAGGTCATGTTCGGCGGGCATATGGGATTCAGCGATCGGGCCGAGTTGATTTCCTATGTCTCTGGATTAGGCGCGATCAACGCTACCGTCATACGTGAGTGCGTTGGCCTGTTGCTCGGTGCGCCGAGTTTCCAACTCTATTGATTCTCAGGGAGTGGAATTTCCCGTGGGTTCATTGAGTTCGATCTCCATCATTAAGAAATGCAACCTCCGGCGCCCGACGCCGGAACAGAGGTGAATACTCATGATGCAATACGATCCCAATTCGTGTCAGGAATTCAATCGCCTGAACAGGCGACAGTTCATAGGTACATCGGCCGGGGCCATTGCGGCCGCAACCGCGGCCGGCACATTGCCAAGCTGGTTTCCTCATGTCGTCCTCGGCGGTGAGCCGGGGGCGGGTCCCTGCGGAGCCAAGGTTTTCATCGAGATCTTCATGCGCGGCGGCGCCGATGGTGCGGCCATGATCATCCCGCACGGGGACGACAAGTATTACGCCGACGACATCAATCCGGCCAATGGCCTTCCGATTTACCGTCCTGCGATCAGCCCGCTCTATGTGCCGCCGCCGACAGTCGGCGATCCGATGTCGGCGATCGACTTGGACGGCTTCTTCGGCCTTGCCCCGGCGCTGCAATTGCTGAAGCCCGTGTACGACGAGGGCGGCCTCTGCCTGGCGACGGGCGTGGCAATGGAGAATCAATCCTATTCCCACTTCACGGCACAAAACTGGACGGAAACGGGCGTTTCCAATCCGCAAGCGACGTATGTCAATGGATACATGGCGCGCCACATCAATTCGATCGCCGCGCCTCCCTGCAATCCTGTGTTGCGGGGGATCGGCGTGCGTTCGACGCTTCAACGGGGTCTGTTTGGCGGCGATCGTACCTTGGCTGTGCCTGATCCGGCGGATTTCGAATTGGAGGGACCGGCGGGGACCGCTGCGTCTCGTTTGATCTCGCTCGACACAATGTACAGTCAGAGCGCATTCCCCGACTTCCCGGAAGTTTCCGCGGTCAGTCGCGGCGCCATTGAAACGCTGCGCAATCTGGACATCGGCAACTACGTTCCATCCGGCGGCGCGAACTACGGAACGCATACGCTCGGTAAATCGCTGAAGGCCCTCGCTGCGATCATCAAGGGCGACATCGGTCTGCAAGTCGCGGAGATTGACACGCCGAGTTGGGATTTCCACAGCAACCAGAAGAACAACGTCGTCGGCGGCGGCATGTGGAATCGAATGTGGCAGCTTGCCGAAGCGATGAGCGCTTTCTGGCTCGACTTGAAAAGCGATACGCCTTCGTTCCTCGATTGCGTCGTTCTTTGCGTTCGAACGGAATTCGGCCGAACAATCGGCTGCAATGGTTTGGCGCCGGAGAACGGAACCGATCACGGCTATGGCACTGTCATGTTCCTGATGGGCGGCAAAGTCAACGGCGGTCAGGTCATCAACGCGGGCCTGTGGCCCGGGCTCAGCCATTTGCACAACACGAATCGCATTTGCGACGAGAACCAGGTGCGCGACATGTGCGCCATCACGGATCCTCGGGAACTGTTGGTGGAAGTGTTCGATCGATTCATGGGGAATTATGCGGGGCTGCCGATCATCTTCCCCGAATTCTCGATTACGCCGCCGAACTACCTGGGTTGCATTCGCGATTAGGCGTCGCGCTTCCGGATGGAAGCGCTTGAGGTTGTGACTCATGCAGCAATGAGGTCCAAGTGATCAAACCTATCCAAAGGAGTGAATCCGCAGCGAGGAAGTCACTGTGCGGCGCCGGCGTCATACGCCGTCTGCGCCCCATGACGTTCTGCGCTTGCGGCAGCAGGAGTAGAAAACGATGAAGCTTCGATTTGTTTCGATATGTCTATCGGTGATTCTCATCGTAACAGCTCGTACCATGGCGGATGTCGTCAGTATCGGCGCCGACAAGGACAACACGCTTTACGAATCAGCATCCGGCGGACTCAGTAACGGCTCCGGCGAACACATGTTCGCGGGAGAAACGGGTGCGGGCGAACTTCGAAGAGCCGTCATCGCCTTCGATGTGGCGGGCAACGTCCCCGCAGGCGCGACGATCATCAGCGTCACGTTGACGCTCTACATGTCGCGTACGATCGCGGGGATTGAAACAGTGACGCTACATCCCCTCGATGCGGATTGGGGCGAAGGCACATCCGACGCGACGGGGCCGGAGGGCGCCGGGGCGACAGCCACGATCGGCGACGCCACATGGCTGCACACCACTTACGATTCTGCGTTCTGGTTGAATCCGGGCGGTGACTTTTCGGCCAACCCGAGCGCGAGCGCGGACGTCGGAGGCGACGGGTTCTATACGTGGGGCTCGACGCCCGAGCTTGTGGCGGATGTTCAATCGTGGCTTGATCAGCCGGCCGCGAATTTCGGTTGGGTCGTCATCGGCAATGAATTCGCGTTGACGACCTCAAAGCGGTTCGATTCCCGGGAGAATGTTGAAGTCAGTCAGCGTCCGGTCCTGACGATCAATTACACCGTCACGTCCGGCGCCTGCTGTCACGGAGACGGGACCTGCGAAGTGACGACGGCCGAGAAGTGCAGCGAACCGTGCGATCACTATCTGGGAGATGGGACAGTCTGCACCGGCGCGTGTTTCCTGCAGGCGCCGGCGCCTTGCTGCTATCCGGATGGGACGTGCATGGAGATGCAACCCTGTCTTTGTACGGCGGACGGCGGCGATCCCCAGTCCCCGTTCCAGTCATGCGCTGACGCCGACTGCCCGCTGCCGATGGGCGCGTGCTGTCGCCCAACCGGGACGTGTGAAGTCACGACTCCGGCTGACTGTGCCGGTCCGTGCGATCAATATCGTGGGGACGGTACGGATTGTGAGACGTCCTTCTGCTTCGTCGAAGTGCCGGCGCCGTGCTGCTATCCCGACGGCTCGTGCGTCGTGCTGAATCCGTGCCTCTGCCGTGAAGGCGGCGGCACGCCGAAGTCCCCGTTCCTCTCGTGCGCGAACGCCGATTGTCCGCAGCCGATGGGGGCGTGTTGTCGGCCAACCGGGACTTGTGAAGTCACGACTCCGGATGACTGTGCCGGTCCGTGCGATCAATATCGCGGAGACGGTACGGATTGCGAGACATCCTTCTGCTTCGTCGAGGCGCCGGCGCCGTGCTGCTATCCTGACGGCTCGTGCGTCGTGATGAATCCGTGTCTTTGTCGGGAAGGCGGCGGCGATCCTCAGTCCCCGTTCCTCTCTTGCGAGACCGCTGATTGTCCGCAGCCGACGGGCGCTTGCTGCCGGCCGGACGGGACGTGTGTCGTTACGACGGCTGACGAGTGTGCGGGTCCGTGCGATCGCTATCGGGGCGACGGAACGAGTTGTCTGGCCGTTCTGTGTTTCGCCGAGGCGCCGGCGCCGTGCTGTTATCCCGACGGCACTTGCGTGGAAATGAACCCGTGTCTGTGTCGCGAGGGCGGCGGCGATCCGCAGTCGCCGTTTCAGTCATGCGCGACCGCCGATTGTCCGCAGCCGACGGGTGGATGCTGTCGGCCGGACGGGACTTGTGAAATCACGACGGCCGATGATTGCGCCGGACCTTGCGATCAATACAAGGGCGATGGAACGGACTGTTCCACGCCGTGCCTCGTGTATCGGTCAAGGCCCTGTTGTCTTCCGAATGGCACATGCGTCGTCATCAGTCCGTGCGTCTGCAATGCGCAAGGCGGTACAGTGCAAACAGGTGTGGCCACTTGCGCGGGCGTCGTCTGTCCGCCTCCTGCTCAGCCGCTCCAGCTTGCGGGCAATCCGCTCAGTGCGTACCCGTACTTCGAATTCGTTCGCGCCTACAACTTCGACGCTCCGGTGTACATTGCGATCGATCCGGCGCTGCATCCCGACATCAGCGGGCGTAACTGCGACGTGTATGTCGTGGCAGCCAAGAGTGCGGCCGAGTGGTTCGCCGACGCGTCCCTCGTGGATGTGCGAGCCGGGGGACCGCAGTTCATCTCGTTTGACGGCGTGACGATCCAGGACAACCGATTCGTCATTGTTGACGCGGCCGATTTCACGGGGGATGCGGGAACCGACGTCGGCGTCGGTTATGACATCGTGATCGACTGCGATCGAGACGGCTTCCTCGACAGTGGCGACTATATCGACGGACTCGGTGACGAGGCGGGAATGTACATCGTCAACGATCTGACCATGGTCGGTCCGCTTGCCACGACTTTCGCGGACTACTTCGTAACGGGCATTTCGGCGCCGGGGCATGGCGCGGAACGCACATGGTATCCGATGAACATCGCGTCGATGGGGCAGTTGCCGCTCGTCGTGATCAGCCACGGAAACGGCCAACAACATACGTGGTATGACTACCTGCAGGAGCATCTAGCTTCGTACGGTTACATCGTCATGAGTCATCGCACGAATTCGATCGGCGGTCCGGCTCAGGCGGCGCTAACGACTGCGCAGCATACCGATGCGATCCTCGGTCAGCAGGATACGATTGCGGGCGGCGTCCTGAACGGCCATATCGATTCGAGCCGCATCGTCTGGATCGGCCAGGGGCGCGGGGGGGAAGGCATCGTTCGGGCGTATCAGAAAATCGTTTCGGGCGAATTCACGACGGTCAACTACGGGCCGTCGGACATCGCGCTGCTTAGCGCGATTGCCCCGACGGACACCAACCTCGGCGCGCCGGGTTCACCCGATCTCGCGAATCCGCTGGATGCGCCCTTCCACTTGCTGTACGGAGCGGCGGATGGAATCGTGAACGGCTGCGCGGCGCACGACGAGCTTCAACCGTTCAACATCTACGATCGTGGAACGGGGCCGTGCCAGTCCACGTATATTCACGGCGCAGGTCACAACGACTTCAACTGTTGTGGGTTTGTCGACGCCGACGCCGATCCGTCGCTTCTGCTGGGCCGGCAGGATGTCCTGGAACTCGTCAAGGGCGTCTATCTGCCGCTGATCAAGCACTACGTCGAGGGGAACATCCCATCCAAGGACTTCCTCTGGCGACAGTATGAGTCGCTTCGTCCGGTTGGCGCGTCGGCGTTGGCGGTTGTGGATCGGCTCTATCGCGAGGGTGACGCCGCCGCGAACTTCATCGTGGACGACTACCAGTCGCAGCCGAAGTTGAATGTCAGTAGTTCCGGCGGCAACGTCGCCTACGACGTCTTGAGTCTCGGCGAGAACATCTTGCGCGATCGGGACGGCGAGTTTACATGGATGCTCGGCCAGATGGACTGTGAAGAGCTTCTCGGCGACTTCAACGGCGACGGTTACATTGATTCGGACGATTTCGCTGAATTCAGTGCGTGCATGATGGGCCCCGGCGTTCCTGTGCCGCCTGAATGTCTGCCAGGCGATTTCGATGGCGATGGCGATGTCGACTTCGAGGACTTCCAGGTGTTTCAGCGGGTCTTCGGTACCGGCGTTTCTTGTGACACGAACGGCATGACCATGGCCGGCGCTGCATATGACGACAGCAAGGGCGCTGTCCTAGGCTGGAACGGCGGTGCGGATCTCTACTACGACATGGAAGTGATCGCCGCGGAGCGCGACTTCTCGGATGATGCGTACCTTGCTTTCCGGGCTTGCCAGTTGACGCAACATCCGGACAACGTCGTTGATGATGTGGATCTGACATTCAGCGTGACGCTGCGGGATGGCAACGGCGTATCGAGCACCATCAACATCGGTCAATACGGCGGTGGAATCGAAGATCCGTTCCAACGGATCGGTACGAACTTCTCGTACTGCGGTCCGAACGCCGGCTGGGCGAATGAGTTCGAGGTCATTCGGATCCGGATTACTGACTTCACTCACAACGCGCCGAGTCTCGATCTGACGAATATCGAGGCAGTCCGTCTTGATTTCGGCCCTTCATACGGATCAGCGACGGGTCGAATTGGGATTGACGAGATTCGTGTCACAGGTGAGTAAAGGAGGTTCGCTGCGGAGTCGTGCTCATGGGGGCCGAGGGGCTCGCGGCGCCGCAACCTGACCTGTTGTTCGAATCGACACGACCCAATCGCTTGTGGCTATCGCCCGGCACAGTGAAGGTCCGCCGACACTGTGCCGGGCGCGTTTATTAGGGTGCATCACGCTTCTGCGGTGGGTGCCATGCCTGCTCTTCTTAGCAAGCATGTCGAGGCGAAGCGCGGTTGCGTCGTGAAGACGTCCATCGGGGGGCGAATTGTCTTGCCGCATGCTCCCCTTGGAGGGGGAGCATGGCACCCTGCCGGTGTTCGGTACGGAATCATCCCGGTCAGGGTCTGACGAATGGGCGCGGCTGGATTCGAACCAGCGTAGGCAATGCCAACGGGTTTACAGCCCGTCCCCTTTGGCCACTTGGGTACACGCCCCGGATTTATCTGAGTCCCGTAGAATATCCATGATAGGCGCTTCGTCAAGCGCTGTTCCGGCCAGGGTTATCGGCAGGCCCAACATGACGGATTCGATCAAGCTCCCTCTGATCTGCGGCATGATGGCCGTCGGCGGTTGGCTCCTGTTAACGGCGCGACGGCGGGCGGCCGGATCGGGGCCGCACTGTGCCTCTTGTGGGTACAACCTCTCGCATCTGGAGAGCTCGCGTTGCCCCGAATGCGGCTTGGTCCTGTCGCCCGACACAATTTCCGACGGCCCGCCATCGCGGTTTTCCTGGGGTCGATTCTGGATCGGCGCGGCGATGGTATTTGTTCCGGCCATCTGGGTCGTCATCGACTTCGGCATGGCGATCATGCGAATGCCGACGCCGCCCGTCGGGGGGTGACAGGCTTCAGGAGGCATCCGCCATGAAATCCGCGATCGCGTCTTTCCAATGACGCGGACGATGACTGGTCAGGGATTCGTAGCGAGCCAGATCGAGAACGGAATAGGCGGGCCGTTTCGCCGGCCGTGGAAATTCCGCAGTCGTACATGGCTGAATCGACAGATCGATCGCAGCGAGTCGCAGGATTTCGACCGCGAACTCGCACCACGTGCATGCGCCGTCGTTGACGACATGAACATCGCCAGTCGCGTCGGCATCGATCAATCGGAGAATTCCGTCGGCGAGATCTTCGGCGTAGGTCGGCGATCCTCGCTGGTCGTCGACGACTTTCTTCAGCTTGCCTTCACGAGCCAGGGCCAGGATTGCTGCGGGAAAGCAGGGACCGTCGTGGCCGTAGACCCAGGCGGTTCGGACGATCGTCGGATTCGTGTGTGCTTGCCGAACGCGTTGTTCGCCGAGGAGCTTTGAGCGGCCGTAGGCGGAAAGTCGGCCCGGATCGCCGGGCGCGGCGTTCGTCGGGATCGGTGTCGTCGCATCGCCGGGGAAAATGTAATCCGTCGAGACGTGGATCAGGCCGGCATCGACATCGGCCGCGGCGGCCGCAACATGCCCTGCACCTTGTCCGTTGACATGTGTTGCAAGCGCCTCATCCGTCTCGCACTTATCGACCTGCGTGAATGCGGCGCAGTTGACGATCCAGTTGGGCCGCTCGCGCCTGACGGTTTCCAGCACGGCGTCGGCCATAGTGATGTCGAGTTGCCCGCGATCCGTCTTGATCAGCGTGAGGTCGTCACGCGCCGCGATCTGCCGAGCGAGGGCGGAGCCGAGCAATCCGTTGGCGCCTGTGACGAGGATTTTCATTTGATGCCGTTATCAGGTTACAGGTGATGACTGCACGTCAGTGTTATTTGCGTTCGACAGCCCAATTTTGGTCGCCGATCAGGTCGACGTCGGCTGCCTGTATGGCGCCGCGTCTTGCGAATTACGCCGGCTTCATCGCAGGAGGCCAGATCGTACGAAGCGCTGTCAGGATCGTCCGCGTCGCGTTCGACTTATTCAGCGTGTAAAAGTGGATGCCGGGCGCGCCGCGCTGGAGCAGGTCGAAGCACTGCGCCGTCGCGTAGGCGACGCCCTGCGAGAGGACGGCGTTCTTGTCGTCGCGAAACCGCTCCATCTCGCGGATCAGCGTGGCCGGCAGGCTCGTGCCGCACATCGTCGTGAAGCGCTTGATCTGTTCGACGTTTGTGATCGGCATGATTCCTGGAATGATGGGCAGGCCGATGCCGGCTTTCCGAGCGCGGGCGACGAATTCGAAGTACTTGTCGTTGTCGAAAAACAGCTGACTGATCAGAAACTCGGCGCCGCTTTCGGTCTTCTTGATGAGGTTTTCTAGATCTCGATTCAGATCGCGATCGCCTGTCGCGGAAACGCACTCGACGTGCCCCTCCGGATAACAGGCGCCGCCGATGCAGAAGTCGCCGCGCTGCTTGATGAAGGCCGTCAACTCACTCGCGTAGGCGAATCCGTCGGCCGGGGGAGTAAAGGACTCTTCCCCCTTGGGCGGATCGCCGCGCAGCGCGAGCACATTCTTGACGTGACCGAGTTTGAGTCGATCGAGCACCTGCGCGATCTCGTCGCGTGAAGCGCCGACGCATGTCAGATGGGCCATCGCCGTCAGTCCATAGTGACGCTGGACTTCGGAAACGAGCTCGATCGTGCGATCGCGCGTACTTCCGCCGGCGCCGTAAGTGACTGACACGAATGTCGGATCGAGATCGCGCAGCGCGCGGACGGACTCGCGTAAAGACTCGAGCCCCTCGTCCGTCTTCGGGGGGAAAAACTCAAATGAGAACGACGGTCTGCCGCTGGACAGTAGCTCGCGAATCCGCATTCAGCGTCTAGCTCCTTTGCACGGGACTTACAAAGGGGCGCAGTATAGCGAAAACCGCGATCGCTGCGCCAAGGGTCGCTTGCCGGGGCCGGACGATGCGATAGTCGCTCAGACGCCGGTCGAGAAAGTCGGCTGCTCAGGCATCAGGGCGTTTGTTTAGGGGCGGGCTTCTTGTCTTTTTTCTCCTCGGCGCGTCTCTTGGCGAGCGGCGAGTCTTCGGGGATCGCCTTTTCCAGTTCCTTTTCGATTGCGGCGACGAATTCCTTATCGTCGGGCGTGGTCCGTGGTGAGAAACGATGTGCGATCCTGCCGTCGCGATCGATGATGAACTTGGCGAAGTTCCACTCTATCGAACCTCCGAACTTATGGTCGGCCTTCTTGTTCGTGAGATAGGCGTAGAGGTCGCACTTGTCTTTTCCCTTGACCGAGACTTTGGAGAACATCGGGAAGGTCACACCGTAGTTCTTTTTACAGAAGGCCTTGATCTCCTCGTCACTGCCGGGCTCTTGTCTCAGGAAGTTGTTGGCAGGAAATCCGAGGATCACGAATCCGCGATCTTTGTACTTCTTAAAGACTTCCTCAAGGCCTTCGTATTGAGGCGTGAGCCCGCACTTGGATGCGACATTCACCATCAGCACGACGTTCCCTTGGTACTGTCGCAGGTCCTGCTCCTTGCCGTTGATATCCTTCATCTTGAATTCGAGTGCGGGCATCTTTGACTTCGCCTCCTTGTCATTCGGCGCTTTTTCTTCGGGTTTCTTTTCGGGTTGTTTGGCGGGCTTCGGCGGTTCCGGCGCCGGATCGCCTGAAGCAATTGAAAGACCGCATGCGCTGGCTGCGACGCAGGCCATCAGTCGAATTCCGATCGTGCTGAATCTCGAACGCATAAGTGTGACTCCTCAATGGTCCAGGATTGCGGACCCAACGATTTCGGGATTGTACCCTTGCCGAGTGAATGCTGGGGATCATAGGGGTTCGAAATGCAGGCGGCGATGGATTCGGCAAACCGGTGCAACAGGTACCAGTTCTTAGTTGGCGTCTGAGCGTTGTTGTCACGGGACCGTCACTTCCAGAGGCCGAAAGTCGATCGGCGGGCAACGCGAATCGGCGAGTCACCGCCACGAGGCCCTTTGACAGGGCTGTAACGCAGGTTACCGTTCTGCGCCATGAATGCTGTTGCCATCATTCCTGCCCGGTACGCCTCGACGCGATTTCCCGCGAAGCCGCTGGCTCGGGAGACGGGCAAATACCTGATTCAACACGTCTGTGAGCGTCTGCGCGAGGCGAAGCGGATTTCAAGCGTGATCGTCGCGACGGACGACGTTCGAATTCGGGACGCCGTTGAGTCATTCGGCGGTCTCGCTGCGATGACGCGCGAGGACCATCCGAGCGGGACGGATCGCGTCGCGGAAGTGGCGGCTGGTCTCGACGCCGAGTTGATTCTGAATGTTCAGGGCGACGAACCGGAGATTGATCCCGGCCATCTCGACCTGCTGATTGCGCGGATGGAACAGGACAAGAATGCCGAAATCGGCACATTGTGCTGCCCTTTCGGAAAACAGGCGGATCCGCGTGATCCGAACAAGGTCAAAGTCGTCGTTTCGGCGGGGGGGCGGGCGCTTTACTTTTCGCGATCGCTTATTCCCTTTCCTCGCGACGCGGCGGGCGTGCCAGAGGATCCGTCGCAGTGGTTACTGCATGTGGGCGTCTACGCCTATCGGCGTGCGGCATTGGTCAAGCTAGCCGCAATGCCGCCGACGTCGATGGAAGTGACTGAGCGGCTCGAACAGCTTCGCGCGCTGGAGAACGGCATGGCGATCACCGTCGTTCGCGTCGAGCACGGTGCGTCCGGCATTGACACGCCGGCAGACTATGCGGCCTTCGTCGCGCGTTGTCGTTAGGCGCGGGCTTTTCAGCGTTCATGATACGCCGATCTGGCGTTGTCCACTCGCATAAGCACGTCAAGTCGCCGAAGCGGTCTGACTTTGCGACATTGCCGCCCGGAGCGCATCAATCAGGCCGGGATGGGCCTGGACCTGGATCGTCGTCTGGTCGATTTCCCACTTGTATTGTGGCTCGTCGTCCCGCGTCGTGACGAAAACGTATTCCGCGCCGCCGACTCCGCCGCCGGGGGCATAGGTGCCGATGCGTTTGACCTGCGCCCACGGCAAGTGGATCGTGCGTCTCAGTCGGTGGAGGCGGACACCGTCGGCATCGATTGTCATACGCGTCACGTAGCCGCGGACAAACGTGTAGAGCGTGATCGCGATGACGGCTGCGGCCGTCATTTTCGTCCACCACAGCGCGCGGATCGTCAGCACGAAGACCATCAACGCATTGATGGGCGCCATGACGATAAGGAAGATCGTCAGCGGGGTGCGAAACGCCGGCCAGCTTCTACGTTGTCTGTTCAATGCTCGTAGTATGTGTGAGACGGCCGGCCCGCGAGGATCTGTTCCTTGCCCCAGTTCGCGACGTTTCGGAATGTCTCGGAGCCGATGAAGGCGTCGAATGCGTCGCGACTGCTCCATTCCGACAGAATGACGTACATCTGGTGGTCGTCGATATCGCGGCACATCCGCGACTGCGTGTGGCCGTCAATGCTCGCCATCGCCTTGATGACTTTGCGGAAGGCGTTCTCGAAGATCTCTTCCTTGCCGGGGAGCACTTTGTAGTTCATGCCGATTGTGACCATTGCCGGGAACTCCGTTCGTGTAGTGGTCTGTCGCTCGAAATCCTTCGTGGCGAGCGATGCGCCGAGTGTCGATCCGTGGTGGCGGGGCGTCCCGCCCGGGTTCGGTCCGTATCCTAGCGGGGTATGCGCCGTCGGCCAATCTTGACGAGAAACGGCGGGCGCTGAGAATGGGTCGTGATATCGCCCTTGGGAGAGGTGTCCGAGTGGCTGAAGGTGCATGCTTGGAAATTTCAAACGGCAAACGCAAATAAAGGACTTACAACAGTTTTTGCATGGGTTGTTTCAGGGAATGTTGCAGGTTGTTTCAGGTCAGAAATCCTCTCATCAAGGTCTTTGACATCGTGATCCGTGAGTAACTTAAAGATGCCTTGCGTGGAAGGGGGCAATCACGGGCTTGGACCCCTGTCAACTCACTTTCGAGGGCGAAGAAGTAAGCGATAAGCACTTGTGAGAATCGACTACTTCATGTTTGTTTGCCTTGCAGTCATCATCCATGGGTTGCGTGGAATCTAAGAGGAAGTCAAACATGGAATAGAGCCAGCAGGTTGGTACGTGGACCAAAGTAAGCATCAGAAGTTGATGATTGACAGAAGGAGAAAGTGTGCAGCATGCAAATACTTTTTCTTCTTGTCCTACTTGTTTACGCCGTTGCTCTCTTCGGTTTCCAATCGCTGCTCAAAGATAGAATTCGACACCAACCTTGGATAGCTCGAATAGCGATAGAGGTACTGTACATATTTGTAATGTTTGGTTTGGGGCTCCTCTTACTAGTGCTGTTCAGGTGATGAATAGGTAAGTGATGATCTTCCTCTAGTTCGTTTATGCCCGTCGGTTCTGGAAGTACTGGATGGCAACTCCGACCAGAGGCGACCTTGATTGCTGTCATCGCTCTGACCATAATCAGCATCCTTCTCGCGATAGTTGTTTCAGGGATTGTTGCAGGACGAAGAGTAGGAGTTCTATCGTAAGTTAATTCTTGATAAGCTATTACGATTTTGGGAGAGGTGTCCGAGTGGCTGAAGGTGCATGCTTGGAAAGCATGTGTACGGTAACACGTACCGGGGGTTCGAATCCCCCCCTCTCCGTTTATTCACATGTCAATGCCTCGGTTTCCACGAGGCCGCAGGATTGTCCGTCATGTTCAGGGGGTCGGCTTCCAATGCGCGATGGGAAACTCGTCTTCCCCGAGAATGAGCGTGCATGGACCGGCGCCGCATTGGTTGAACGTGTCAGTCCACGTATCGAATTCGAAACCGCTGAGTGAACCGGGGTCGAACGTGATGCGCGTCCCGGTCTTCATTTCCGCAATGAATGCGAACCCGCTCGCGACGTCGAAGCTGACGTTCTGGGTGGTTCCGTTGAGCGGATTCTCGCCGCCGGCGGCCGGCAACGTCAGCCATTCGGGCGCCTCAATCGTAATGCTGTTCCAGAAGCCGGCGAGCAGCGGCTCGGTATTGCCGACGCTCACGATCATCGTCGGCATGCGCTGGTAGACGAGCTCGACGTTCTTATCCGAATCCATGACCAATGTTGCGACGCCGGCCTCGGGCATCGAGACGGGATCGCCTTCGAAGCGAAGAAACTCGACGCGGTCCTTGCCGCCCAGCTCGAAGGCTTCGCGATCATCCGCGCTCGTGAACCGGCTTTGCGTGCCCATGGATTCAAATGCGATGATCGTGACCATCTTGCCGGCCTCGACCTGAAATTCGTTGACGTCCGGGTCGGACGCACCGCCGCGCTTGTTGTCGAAGTTCCCGTTGTTGAACGGGGCGTTGGTTCTCGTGAACAGCTCATCGCCGATGAAAATGTGGGCCTCCATGGCCCGGCAGAAGAACTCCGCTTCCGGATCGAGACCTCGACAACCATTGAGACTGCGCAGCGTGACTGTCAGCTTGTGGCGTCCGCTGGAATTCGTCGGGCCGGGCATACCGTTCGACGTCGTATTCTGGGGGCATTCGCTACCCATTGTCGCAATGAGGACCATGATGCCGAGGAGCCTAGTTCGATGCATAACGATCGATCTCCGGTATGGCGAGGTTTCAAAACGCGGTCGATGATTGGACCGACAGGCCTGAGCGCTTCGAGTCGTCGGATGATCGCAACACACGTCGGCATTAATTTTACCCAATCGTCGTCGGTCCTCGCAAGCAGTCATGGCTGATGGTGGCAAATCAATTCCAGCGTGTTGCCTTCGGGGTCCTTGATGAACAGGGCTCGGGCGTTGAGGGCGGGGAATTCGCTCGTTTGAGGGTTCAGGCCGGCGTCGGTGAGTTTTTTGCGCCAGCTGTCATAGCCTTCGGGAGGTATCTCGAACGCAAGATGGTTGAGTGTCGAACGTGTGACATCGTGACCGACGAGGCGGGTGCGGGCGAAGACGTGTCGCTTGTGGTCGATGAGGACGAGCAATTGAGGATGGCCGTGCCGGCCGAGTGGCGTGTCGATTTCGGCGATCGTGAGGAAGCTGATCGTGGGTTCGCCGTCGGGATCGGGTTCGGGGCCAGTTTCGTGGCAGGCTTCGGCGAAGAGGGGGAAGCCGAGGATCCTCGTGTAGAAGTCGCGCATCGTGGGAATGTCGCGAACGCTGAGGACGACTTCGGCGACGGTGGTGATGGGGGGAATACTCGTCATGATTGCGTATCGCTGATCATCCAGCCAGCCAGTGAGTGTGTTTCTTTTTTTTCCGGCGGCCTCGGCGGTCACCTGGATACACCCGACTCGAACTCAGCCGCGGCGTTTTTTTTCCGTGCAAACGGCCGCAAACTGTCGCAAACGCTCGCAAATTCGAGCGACTACGGCCAGTGGACAATTGCGGCGTTTGGGCAACTTGCCGGCAACGGTCCATTGTAGGCCTTGTCCGGCGCCTCGTCGCATAGGGCGACGAGTCTCGCTTGTGTGCTGGAGGTACAATTCGATGCGGGAAGATGTGTAACGCCGTTTCAGGGCTTTCACTTCAGGGGGAGGCGGCGAACCCAGGGTGGCGCTCTGACCGCTGTCGCGGTCTTCGCTGACCCTGGGCTTGCCTGTTGCACGCTTTCAGCGTGTTGGGGAAACGGCGTGTCGGATAGAGGGCGTGCGCCGAGTTGGCGCGCGGTGCGAGTGCGGTCGCTTAGGTTGATTTGTGCGTCCGACCAGAAGGGGCGACGCTTGCTGTGAACGCCCGGCGAGCCGACTGATTTTCAGTAACCGTTTGAGAACAGAATTGTCGGTCTGACTCAGACGCCAAGTGATCGTTGGATCCATGGGCCGATGTCGTTGCCGGCGATGGCGTCGTCGCGGTTGATGTCGGAGAGGGTTGAGCCGGCGCCGCTCAAGACGTCAGCGACGAATTGGGGGAGGTCGGCGGCGTTGATCAAGCCGTCGCCGTTTAAGTCGCCGAGGAGGTCGCACCCTTCTTCGGCATTGTCGAGGGTGCATCGTTCCAGTGCGCCGATGTCGACGGTTGCGATGGCGTCGGCATCGCCATCCTTGATGCGCGGGTTGCCGGCGGCGTCGAATTCGGAGTCAAGAGGAAGGGCGGCGTTGTCGCCGTCGTCGAGGGCGGGGGAGTCAAGGCGAAGCGTGTAGTCGTTGTCGGCGATTGTGAGCGGGTCGCCGTCCGGACCAGTCTCGTCCGAGAATCCGGGCGCAACGTTCAATGCGTTGCCGGCGAGGGAGCCGTCCCAGTCCTCGATGATGCTGTTCGAGATTGTGTAGAGGGGATCGCCGGAGAGGAAGTCGCGCACGCCGCCGAAGAAGTTGCGGTCCAGATTGCCCCAGACAATCGAGTTCTGAACCGTGAAGACGGCATCCTGTGAGAGCAGCGCCGGCCAGATGATGAAAACAGGAATGCCCGGGATTTCGTTGTGAGCGATCGTGCAATTGATGACATTGATATCCGTTCGGATGCCTACGATGGCGCCGTTGTTCCCCGTGATCAGGCAGGAGATGACGTCGATCGATGTGATCGGTTGATTGCTGTCGAAATTGAATGCGTGGATGGCGCCGCCGCCGTCTTCATCGCCGCGATTGCCGACGAAGGTACAGCGTTCGATTCGGGCCGCCGACTGGCTGATGCCGATGGCGCCGCCGCCGTTGGTCTTGTTGTTGAAGAATCGGCAATCGACGACGAGGTTGTCACCGCGATTGAGTGAGATGCCGCCGCCGGAGTTCGCGCCGATGACGCCGATGCCGCCTCGGAACTCGCAATTCCGGATCGATGTGGCATTGCCGATTCCAGAGAAGGGAATGAGCGGACCGCAGTAGATACCGCAGCCGCTGCCGCCGATGTTGTTTTCGAACATGCAGTTGCGGATGTCCGCGGCGGTCGTGCCGAACACAGCGACGCCGGCACCGAAATCGGCGCCAATGTTCTCATGAAACATGCACGCATCGATCAGCGGGGCCCCGTCGACGACGGCGATTCCGCCGCCGCCCCATTCGGAGCGTCCGCGTTCGAAGCGGCAATTTCGAATCGTCGGATTGCCGCCGAGGATGACGAGATTGGCGCCGACGCGTTCCTCGAGCAATCCGCTGCTGACGTACCCGTGTTGCAGGATGAAGCCGTCGAGCATCGTCGAGGCGCTGCAACTATTTGCTCGGACGACGTGCAACGTATTGTTGTTCTGGCCTGTCCAACCTCCGAACTGGTTCAGGGGGCCGTCGTCGTTGTTCAGATCGCCGTTGAGGATCGTCGGGTTTGCTTCGCGATCTCGGTCGAGCAAGGAACCGCCGCCGTCGGGAAAACCGCCGAGGAGTTGGACGCCGTCGACGAGTTCGAATGAGAGCGTCTTGTCCAGCGTGCCGCGGTCGGCGCGATAGTCGCCAGTTGCGACGTGGATGGCGTCGATGGATGAATCGAGGCGGGCGGCGTCGAGGGCGTCCTGGAGATCCGTGAAGGCGGAGGACCAGGTGAGACCGTCGCCGGGGGCGGGGGCGGAGTCGTCAACGAAAATGGTGGATGCAGCGCATGGAATGGCGCATGCGAGGATGAAAATCAGGCTCAGGCGCATGGACTACTTCCCTTTCGATCACTGGAGGGCTCTGTGTCGAATGTCGCAAACGAGTCGGATCATTGCGTTCGGGGATCGGCATTTTTGGAGGGACTGTCGCTCCGTGCAACGATTTCGCCGCATTCCGGGCAGATGCCGGATTCGTTGCCGGTGAGGTCGTATTCGCACAGCGGGCATCGCGGGGCGTCGTCGATCGGCTTTCGTCGAAGGTTCCAGGCGATTCGGCGTATGAAGAGGAAGAGGAGTGGGTAATAGGCAAGATTGACGAAGAGGACGCCAGGATGCGTCGCGTTTCGAGGCCAGCCCGTGAGCCGGTAACAAAGCCACGCGGCATGGCACAATCCGATTCCAGCGATCTCGACCACGCGTTCGACGAAAGGGTCGGGATTTCTATTCCTGACGAGCGGATAAAGTGCCGTTGCGACACCATATGACGCTGCTCCGAAAATCAGGCCGATCAAAATGAACGTTCCGATCGACAAGCGTTGATGTGGGCTACGCAGCGAGCGCATGTCGATGTCCGCATTCTGGGCAGTTCGGCGATTGGGCACCCTTTAGATCATACCCGCAATTGGCGCAGGCGCCGGCCCGCGCCCAAATTCGTCGTCGTCGGACCTTGAAATGCATGATGGACCAGGGCAGGGCGAGAGCGATGAAGATCGGCCAGTAGGGGAGGATGAAGCGCGTCTGGCGATCGGATTGCTTCCATGCCGGGAGGAGAAAGTAGCCAAATGTATATTTGGAGCCGCGGATCGTGGACCAGCCCGAGGCGTTGTCAGCGACGCTGTAGGTGACGATTTCATTGGGATAGACGGTCGATTCGTGATTCACTTTGAGGCCGCCCTGGCCAAAAATCATCGTCGTGTGCGAGCTCGTCCAGACGAGTTGGCGGACGGCGGTGACGATGGTCCATGCCAGAAGGGCGATGAGGAGGGCGAGGAGCGTGTGGCGGAGGCGCGGCATGGAGACATCATAGGGGGATTCTGAATGGCCGCATGTCCACAGTGGGGAATTGGGTGAGAGCGAGCGGGCCCCGGCCTCTGGGCTTATTAAAAACACACGTGAGGATCATCATCCGCTAATGCGGCCGCGCCAAGAATACGCGCTCAATAAACCATCCGGCCCCGGCGTTTGGTTGCGCGGGTGCGGGGCGGGCGGCATGTCGTGGAGGACGATCCATGGGCGTTGCGACTCAATCCGATCCGTTTCGAATCGACTTTGAGGTTGGCGGGGCATTCCGGCGGGCAGCGTTGGGCGCGTCCAGGGGGATCGTCGAGGGGGTGCTCGGTCTATCGCGACTGAAAGTAACGTATGCGAACATCGTGGCGAATCGCGGTACGCAGTCTTTCGAGGCGGCTGCACTAGAGGAGTTGGGAGTCTGTTGTCGGACGCCGGATGCGGATCTTGCAAATGTGCCGGTCGAAGGCGCTGTCGTTGTCGTGGCCAATCATCCGTTCGGCGGCGTCGAAGGGTTGATGCTGACGGCGATGCTCCGGCGCGTGCGGCCGGACGTGAAGATCATCTCAAATACGCTGCTCGGACGGATTCCCGAGTTGCATGAGACGCAGATTTTTGTGGACGTGTTCGGCGGGGCGGATGTCGTGCGTCGGAACGCAGCGGCGATGCGCAAGGCGCTGGAGTGGGTCCGCGCGGGGCATTGCCTGGCGGTTTTTCCGGCGGGGGAGGTGTCTCATTATTCGCTGCAAGATCGCGTCGTGACGGATTCGCCGTGGAGCGAGTCGATCACCCGGCTGATCGGAAAAGCGCGGGCGACGGTTGTGCCGGTCTATTTCGACGGTCGCAACAGCCGGCTGTTCCAGGCGGCGGGGCTTGTGCATCCGCGATTGCGCACGGCGATGCTCGCGCACGAAGTGTATAACAGGGACCGGCGGAATGTCCTTGCGCGGATCGGCCGGCCGATTCGATATGATCAGCTCGAGAAATTTCAGACGCAGGCGGAGCGGACGGCCTATTTGCGGTTGCGAACTTACTTGTTGCGAAGCGGCGTCGAGTCGGCGTCAGATCACAGCTCCTCGGCGTCGGCAGTTGCGGCGATGTCGCCGATCGCCCCGCCAGAATCGCATTGCGGAATCGTGCAGGATGTCGTGCGGCTGGGGGAGTCGAAGCGGCTGTTGTCGAGCGGGGCGTTCGACGTGTATTACGCCGAACCGGGGGGATTGCCGCACTTGCTACCGGAGATCGGTCGTCTGCGGGAAGTGACATTCCGCGCAGTGGGCGAGGGTTCGGGTCTGCCACGGGATCTCGATCGATACGACGCATATTACCATCATTTGTTCGTGTGGCATCGCGACGAGCAGAAGCTCGTCGGTGCGTATCGCATGGGGCGGACGGATGACATTCTCGCGGCATACGGCGTGAAGGGGCTCTACACGAATTCGCTGTTCCGTTTCAGGGAGCGGCTGATGCGGGAGATGGGGCCGGCCCTGGAATTGGGGCGATCATTCGTTGTGAAGGAGTATCAGAAGACCTATTCGCCGCTGTTATTGTTATGGAAGGGAATCGCGGCGTATCTCGTGGCGAACCCGAGGTATCGTTCGCTGTTCGGGGCTGTGAGCATCAGCGACGACTATCACAGCATGACCAAGCAGTTGTTGATGGCGTTTCTCAAGTCGCGAGAACAGGAATCAGGCCTCGCTCGGCTGGCGCGGCCGAAGAATCCGCCTCGGCGGAAGCGTTCGCTGGATCTGGATCCGGAATTGATCGCGATGGCGGCGCCTGACTTGAAGGACGTCGATCAGCTCATCAGCGAGATTGAGCGCGACGGCAAACCGATGCCGGTGTTGCTAAGGCAGTATCTGAAGCTGAACGGTAAGCTGCTGGGTTTCAATGTCGATCCGGCATTCGGCAATGTGCTCGACGGGTTGATTCTGGTGCAGCTCGATCGATTGGAGCGTGCGACGCTGGACAAGTACATGGGCCGCGCCGGGGCCAGCATGTTTCGGTCGCATCGCGGAACTTAGGCGCTCAGTGCGTTCGCACGGACTTCAGGGCTTCGCCGATGCGACTGCCCAAAAATAGCTAGATGAATCAGTTTTCGGTTGCAGGTTGTGATGCCGCGGGCTTCCTGCCCGCGATGACATCGTCTTCGTTCGTCGCGAAGGGCGTTCCCTTGGGTGGGAGCGGGTTGTGGGGGACGACGAGACGACCGCAATCGGGACAGATCGTCGGCTTCTTGATGCCGAGGTTCTCGTTCATCAAGACGTAAGTTGGGATGAGTTTTTGCTTACCGTCTTTCGTCCAATAGCACTTTTCGGCGGGGTAGCCGGTTTTCTTCTTGCTGAACGGTGAGTCGATGGGGATGGACTCGCCGACTTCGGGTTTGTGCTGAAACGTCTCCAGGGTTTCGGAGCAGATATACATAATGGGCGGAGGGTCGAGCGGCGTCGGTTCGACGGTGTACATCGTCTGGTAGGCCAGATAGACCGCGGTTGCGAGCAGCACCATCGCGACAACGATGCCCCAAACGCCGGACAGGGGGCTGGGCTTGGCGGAATCGACCTGATCAGGAGGTGCAGACGCAACGGAGTCGCCGGTTTTGTTCTGTTCAGTGTCGATCGGAGTCTCTGCAGCCACGGAAGCACCTCCTGCCTCTCGGCATCTGCATCATAACGACGGGCCCGGGAGGTTTCCATAGCCGCTCGATTCGATTCAATCGGTTGGGTTCGGCCGGCGTTAGGGATGCAATTGCCCGGCTCTCAGGCTTGTGAATACCGGGCGGAACGGAGTATCGAATCGAGCGCCGTTGCGGTTGCACGTATTCACTTTCCCGAGCCGTTGTGCGGGGCTCAAGTGCGACCGGCAATTCCGTGTGCGCTCGATCGGAGACTTCGGCGCGCGAGGTGTATGCGCTTCTCCGCTCTTTGGCGATCATCATTCGAAGAAGCCACGGGTTCCTTCGACTTCGAACGGCTGTGGATCCGTCGAGCCCCGAGCGCCTGTAGTGGATGTCAGATGACGATCGCGCGTTCGGCGTTGATCCATCCGTCCGTGCCGTCAGGGAGTTCGATCCGGAGCCAGCGATCACCGTTGGCCGAGTCGCGGGCTTCGATGATGCTGAATTCGACGCCGTCGGGCAAGGGGTTTTCCAGCTGGGGCTGGTAACCTTCGCCGTTGCCCTTGCGCAGCACAGTGTCGTTGCGTACGACGACGCCCTGGGTTCCCTTTCCGTATTCAAATGCATCATAGACGACGGTTGCGCCGACTGTGATGGCGACAAGGGCCGCGAAAGCGGTCGTCCAGAAGAGCGGCGCGGAGCGTTTGCCGATGCGCAATCGAATCAGGAGCAGCGTCCAAAAGGCGACGTAGCCGATGGACATGGCGATCCATCTCGATCGCGTCGACGAGTCGCGATGCCAGAACATCAGGGTATCGAGGACGGCGTTCTTGGGGTTGGACGCTATCTGAAGGCTGCAAAGCCGGCGCGCGAATGCGAGATTCCTGAGCAGATCGCGATCGCCGGGAATCAGGGCTTCTGCGAGCTTGTAGTGCGCGATTGCTTCACCGATTCGGCCAAGTCGAAGAGCGGCGTTTCCGGCATTGTATTGCAGATGCCCATTCTCGATGCCGTCGTTAATGACCGAATTGAAGAGATCGAGCGATTCGGCGTAGAGGCGTTGCGCAGCGGGGGAGTCATGATTGCGGAGGGCGACTGCCTGGTCAAAGCGACTGAGTGCCATTTCGATGCGAGCCCGGGGTGAGTCACTTTGGGGAGCGGGTTCATCGGCTTGGCACGGGAGTGCGGTCGCCAGCAGGAGGGCGACAACAGTCGATCGAACGGCGCCGATGCAAACGGACTGCATGATGCGTGTGCGCCGACTCATCGCTTCACCTCGCTGTCGATACGGGAAAGCAGTGCGTCGGCTTCGGCATAAGCCTGATTCATGTCAATGCCGGCGGCGCCGGAATACCGAGCGGCTTCGAGGTTCTGGAGGAGTGCGTCGAGACGTGACGAGGCTTCCAACGATGCGCCCTGACCGACTGTCCATTCAACTGCCTCGCGGCGCGTCATGCTTCCAGGCGGGGCGTCACATCGATCGGCGACGTATCCCAGCACGGCGGCGAGTATTTCCCCGGGCGATTCGTTGGTCCGATTGTTCAGGCGCGCTCGGGCTTCGCGCAGGGCCCGGGAGCGGCGACGAGCGCCTGCGTCCGCGCTTAGTCTTTTGTTGCGCCGCGTTGCGATGGCGGCGACGAGGTAGATCGTCGGCATCGCGCCGAGGAGAACGTAGGTGCCGGCTCCGATGGAGACGGATTGATCCGCGAGCATGGCGTCGATATTCGCGTGATTGGCCTGGAGACCGTCGGTGGTTTCGACGAGCGGCGCCATGCTGGGCGCATCTGAGTCCTTGTTGTCGTCGGACGCGATGGCGACGCGATCAGCGGGCCGGATCTGAAGCGGGATCGGATCGCTCCAGGCCGTTTCATACCTGCCGACGGCAGGATCGAAATAGCTGAAGGGAATCGCGGGGACTTCACGGACGTCTTCGCGGAGCGGTCGAATTGTCTGCGAAAAGATCTTGCTGTTGCCGCGGACTTCGCCAGCGAGCGACTCGTTCGAGACTTCGAAGTTTCGCGTGAGGGCCGGCACCGCATTCAGGCGCGGCGCGCTGAGGCCTTCCAATGGTGCGTTTCTGCTTTGAAGATTGAGCGTCAGTGTGATCGGGTCGCCGACCGGAACGCTTGCCGGCGTGGCCTGTGTCGTGAGGGTGAAACGGCCGATGGCGCCGTTGTAATCGTCGGGGCGGCCGGCGAGAGGGACGGGTTTGACGTCGATCGACGGGAGGTCGGGTGTTGCGCGAAGACGTCGCGGCGCCTGTGCATCCTCGATGCGAAAGAAGCCCGGACTTCGCAATCGGACGGGGTAGTTACATGCAATAACGATATCGCCGAAATCCAGCTTGCCGGGTTTGTGCGGGGCCTGGGAGACTTCCCAGATGAAGACGAAGTAGTCTTTTTCGTCGCTGCCCGTGGATCTGCGGGCGCCTTTCTTCGCAGCAGGGACCATTTCGGGCGGCAATGTGTCTTCGCGGTATCTCGGTGAAGACTTGGCGGCGTCCGCGAACACGCCGAATGAGGATGCGCCGAAGTCGAGGCGATTGAACATGCCAGTGGCGTCGAGTTCGCCGAGGCGCGGCTGGCTGTATTTTTTGACCCAGACTTCGAGCGCAAGCTGGAGGGGCTCGCCGACATAGACGCTGTCGCGGCGGGTGAGGACTCGGGCGAACAGGAGCTTTTCGCTTGTGTCTGCATCCTTGATGAGGAGATCAAACGGCTGCGACTGAAAGTTCCGGCGATTGTCCTTCCACGTGAAGGGGCCTACACGAATCCTGCCGGCCTTGAGCGGTGTGAGTTCGAACGTGTACGTGTAACTGACTTCCTGCGACATTCTGCCGTTGAAGTTCGTGCTGAAGGTCATCTGGGCAGGCGAGCCGCCGGAGTATTGTACGTCGTATGCATCGCTTTGGGGTGGAGTGGGCATGCTCGCCTGCGTCGGGTTCTTCACAGTGACTTGGACGAAAATGACTTCGTTCGTATAGCCCGTGTTCGCCGTCGGCGTCGCGTCGATGGATGTTTCGCCCGCGAATGTCGAAACCGCGGCGATCAGGAAAGCTGCGATGCACAGCGTGAATTGCGCCATGCTTTGCCTTCGTACGCCGGGCGTTGGACGGCGTGTTATTTGATTGTTTGTTGATGCGATGTGCATGGTTGCGCTGTTTACCAGTCTTTATCGACTCTTGCCCGACCGAGTTGTCGCAATCGCGCTTCGCGCAAGGCTTCGCGGCGCCGGGCTTCGTTGTCGCGGGCCTGCTGAAGGAGTTCATTGGCCTTCTTGATGGAGATGCGTTTCGCCATTTCGAGAGGCGATTCTTCGGGCATGGACGTTGCCTGTTGGGACGTTGCCTCCGCCGCCTTGTCTTCCTGCTCTTCTTTTTCTTCCGAACCTTCCTGATCCTTGTTGTCGTCGTTGGCGTTTTCTGAGTCCTGTTTTTTGCTCTGAGCTCTTGCCTGGGCCTCTTTCAATTGATCTTCGCCGAGCTGATCGTCCGATCGCTGATCCTGTCGGCCCTGGCTATTTTGCTCGTTCTCTTTCTTCTGTTGATTTGATTCCGGCGATTGATTCGAGTTCTCCTGTTCGCCCTGTTGTTCCTTCGAGTCGGAGTCCTTTTCCGAATTACCCGACTGATCTTCAGACTTGTCCTGCTTGTCGGATTCGCCTTCGGATTTCTCGCCTTGCTGGTCCTGCTTGTCTTCGCCCTGTTGAGAGTCGGAGGATTGTTGCTGCTGATTCTGTTTGTCGCCGTCGGACTTCTGTTGTTGATCTTGCTTCTTCTGCTGGTCTTTTTCTTCCCGTTCGTCCTTGTTGGATTCGTCCTTCTTTGACTGATCCTGCGGCTGTTGTTGTTGCTGCTGCTTTGCGAGTTCGATCAGCTTCTTGAGGAACTTCTGCTGCGTTTCAGCGATTCCGAGGTTCTTTTTCGTGTCCGCATCGTCGGGGCGAAGTTCCAGGGCATCATTGTAGAAGTCAATGGCGCGCGACGTGTTGTTCAAAGCGGCCTGCATGTCGCCGTTCGTGTTCATGGCGGCCGCCTGTGCGGATCGGCCGAGGTTGTATTTGATGTCAGGTTCAAGTTCGAGGGCATCGGGGCGAAGTGCGTTCTGGAGCGCGGTCTCGGCCTCCTGGTAGCGCCCCAGTTCATACAGCGCAATGCCGCGGTTGTAGTTGACTTTGGCGGATTCGGGCAGGGCGATCTGCGCGCGGTCGTAGGCTTCAAGCGCCTTTGCGTATTCTTTTTCCTGCAGGAGGCGGTTGCCTTCGCGGACCCATTCGGCGCCGGATCGTTTCGAATCATCGCCGCGCGCGATGGTTCCGGCACCGCCGACGATTGCGACGGCGAGCGCGACCCGCACGAAGTGCGGCAGCGTACTTGCGATGGCAATTTGCCGGAGATTCAAATTCGTTCCTCCAACAATTGTTCGTTCGTCATGGGCAGCGGGTTCACGTTGCGCGCTTCGCGAACGAGCGTTTCGAGCATCAGCAGGGCAAGTCCGGCCGCGGCGAACCAGTGGAAGCGGACTTTGCGCGTCTGGGTCCGATCGTCCTCGCGGCGTTCCATCTTGGGAAGCAGCTTCTTGTCGTAGATCCACTCGAGCGTCCGCAGCCGGTTAGTGACTTGACCACTGATGTGGTATTCGCCGCCGCCGGCGCGGGCGATGGCGCCGAGCCGCTGTGGATCGAGTTTCGACCAGACTTGCTGGCGATTGTACATGACGAAGTCGTGATCGGCACGATCGCTCGTCGGGACGAGACCGCCGCGCTTGTCGTCGCCGATGCCGATGCAATAGACGCTGATATCGTTGTCCCGGGCGAGTTTGCCTTCATCGATCGCCGTGGATCCGTGGTCTTCACCGTCCGTCATAAGGATGATCGCGCGGGTGCGCGGGAGCGGCGGTCCGAAGGCCTGTCGCGCTGCGAGGATGGCCTTCCCGAGATCGGTGCCGCCGACTGGGGCGCTCTGAAGGCCCACTTCATCGAGAATGAGCCGAAAGTACTCAAGATCGTCTGTCAGCGGGCAGGCGAGTTCGGCGGCGCCGGCGAACGTGACGAGACCTATGTTGCCGCCGGCGACGTTGTCGAGCAGGCGCTTGATGTCGTCTTTCGCGCGATCGAGCCGCGACATACCGGCGTCGTTGGCGAGCATGCTGCGAGAGACGTCGAGGCAGACGATGACGTCGAGCTGCCGCTTCTGGACGGGAACGATCTGCAGGCCCCATCTCGGTCCGAGCAACGCGACGGCGACGCAGGTCAGTCCTGCGAGCAGCAAGACGGCCTTGATGATTCGTCGCCCGGCGCTGGACTGTGGGGCGAGGAATCCGAGCAGCGACACGTTTGCGAATTTCGCCAAGGCCCGGCGGCGCATGATGATGCCGTAGATAACGAGGGCGCCGGCGAGCGGCAATAGCGTTAGCCACACTGCGTGGTCGATGCGATCGAGATGTTCGCGGATCAGTGTTTCCATCGGCGACGTTCGAGCGTGATCATGGGATTCGTCTGAATCGCGTATTGGCCAGCAGAATCTCAGTAGCGAGCAGAATCAGCACAACAAGCAGCGGCGGCGGCAATTCGACGGGGCCCAGCGGTATGGCATGATAGGCGAGCTCCTCGTACAGGTAATAACGTTGTTCGTCGATGGCGCTACGCTCCAGTTTGTCGATTTCGGCGTAGATTTCGGCGAGGGAGTCGGCATCAGTCGCGCGAAAGTAGTGTCCGCCGGTTTCGTCAGCGATCTGCTGCAGGGCGCGTTCGTCGATCGGTACGCGCTGGCGGATGTTCCCGAGCATGCTTCTGTGCACCTGGAACAACGGAGCGGCGCCGATGGCGTAAATCTTGACGCCGAGGGCCTTGGCGGCCTCGGCGGCTTCGAGCGGCGTGAATTCGCCGGCGTTCTGCTCGCCGTCGGTCAGCAGAATGATCGCACGGCTCTTGATCGTGAAGTCCTCGTCCTTCGGCAGGTCACGATGGATGTTTCGAATTCGTTCGAGACCGAGGAGCAGCGCGTCGCCGATGGCGGTGCCGTCTTCCTGTTCGCGGACAGCGGGCGGGGGCGGCTGCACTTCCTGCAGGGCCGTGACGAGATGCGTATGGTCGCGCGTCAACGGGCAAACGGTATCGGGATACCTGGCGAAGACGGTGAGACCGATGAGATCGCCGGCTCGGCCGGGAAGGTCTTCGCCGCTGCCTTCGACGAATTGTTCAACGATCTGCTTGACGGCGTCGAGTCGCGTATAGGTGCGGCCGTTATGGTCGACGAGATCGCGGCTGTTCATACTGCTGGATCGATCCAGGACGAGTTCGAGCGCAACGCCCTCGGTCGTGATCTTGGTCAATTCGTCGGCGCGCTGCGGCCGTGCGACGGCGATCACGAGCAGGAGGACGGCGAGCGAGCGAAGGATCGGCAGGATGACGCGGGCGCGGACAGCCCAGGAAGGATGCGCAGCTGCCGCGAGGAGATCGCTGGTCGAGGAGAATCGCAGCGACGCCCGGCGGGACGCGCGCAACCAGTCGAACCAGACGATCGGGATGAGTACGATCGCCAGCGGCAGCAGCCAGGGATACGCGAAGGTGTCGAGCCACTTCATGCCGGCACCTCCTCGCGGTTCGAAGTCGGTTGGTCGACGAATGCGACTTGTCTTGTTGCGTCGATGAAGTCGCGAGCGGCATTGAGGACCCAGTCGGTGTCTTCGGCACTCGGAACCTGTTTCGCATATTTGACCGGATCGCAGGCGGCGACGAATGCGCGAAGCGTTTCTCGCTGCTCGAACGACAGCGCGCCCATGGATTGTACGCCGCTGATGAATTCCTCGCTCGTCTGTTCGCCTGCCATGACGTTGAAGCGCCGCTCGATGTACTGGCGAAGCAGCAGGTTGATCCGGTAGTAGAATTCCTGTGTCTGCCCCTTGGCGATCAGGTCCTCGGCGATGAGCCGGTCCAATTCGCGCATGGCCCATTCGTAAGGCGGCAGCTGCGGGACGACTTGCGCGATGGGGATCCGTCTGGGGCGGCGCATCAGCCAGCGAGCGATCAGGGCTGCGACGGCGATGGCGGCGATCGCGGCGAGCGCCCAGAGGATGAGCCTCATGCTGAACGGCATGGGAATGCTCGCGGGGCCCTTGATGCCGGCAAGGGTGTTCTCGACGACGATCGGGATCGGCTCGAGTTCGATCTGGTCCTGAACGACGCGGTTGGAGCCGTCCATCTTCGGGCGAGAATCCACGTAGGCGAATAAGAGACCGGGGATCGTTGTTTCACCCGGGATGACGGCGCGAAGCGTCATCGTGATTTCGCGACAGTCATGGAGATCGTCGCAGTCGATTTTCTCTTCTTTCGTGTCGACGATTTCGAAACTGCCGAGTATGCCTTTGTAGTCGGGCATGGCCGTCGCGACATCGCGCTCGGCATCGATGCGGATGTGCAATTCGAATGGCGAGGCCATACCGACATGATCGCTTGCGAGCGTAGCGACGATATGGACAGGGCCTTGGTTGGCTTCACGGCGAACAGAGTGCGGCGCGGACGGCGCTGCGTTTTCGGGCGAAGGCTGTGCGATCGCTTGTGAGGCGAGGATTGCCATCGCCGACGTGAAGACCGCGATGTTGAGTCGCATCGGCGGGAGGCGTCGAGAGTTGGTCGGGCTGCCAGTCATCGTCCGGATCGGATCCTCGCTTCGCGTCGGCGGAAGTATCTCGTGAGCGGTTCGACGATCGACTCGCTCGTTGTCAGTTCGATTCCGTCGGCCTTGAGGCGTTTGAAGACGCCTTCCACGCGCAGTCGTTCGGCCGCCACGTGCTTTGCGTAGGTGTCGCGAAATCGGCGACTGCTGGTGTCGATGGTTTGCCGGATGCCGGTCTCGTTATCGATCCAATCTACGATGCCCATCGGCGGAAGCGACTGTTCGCCGGGGTCGGAGACGACAATTGGAATGATGTCGTGCCGGCGGCGTGCAATCCGCAGCTGGGGTTCGTAGTCGGGCGATTTGAAGTCACTGACGATGAAGACGACGGCGCGGCGGCGCAGCACGTGATTCAGGTGTTCGAGGGCGCCGGCGATGTCGGTGCCGTGACCGGCGGGCTTGCTGGTGAGCAGTTCGCGAATGACGCGAAGGACGTGTCGCGTCCCTTTGGCGGGCTGCACGTGTTTCTCGATGCGATCGCTGAAGATGACGAGACCGACTTTGTCGTTGTTGGTAATGGCGCTGAACGCAAGCGTAGCGCCGATCTCGGTCACGATATCGCGCTTGAGCGGGCCCTGCGTGCCGAAGGCCTGCGAGGCGCTGGCGTCCACAAGCAGCATGACGGTTTGCTCGCGTTCCTCGCGGAATCGCTTGATGAAGGGGCGGCTGTGGCGTGCTGTGACGTTCCAGTCGATGTTTCGGATATCGTCGCCCGGCTGGTATTCGCGCACTTCCTCAAATTCCATTCCCTGACCCTTGAAGGCGGAATGGTAATGCCCCGCGAACACGTCGCTCGCCATGTGCGACGTGCGGATCTGTATCCGGCGAATTTTTCTGAGCAGTTCCTGCGGCGTCATGGCTTTGCAAAAAGTCAAAATGCGAAAAGGTCAAAAGGTCAAAATCAGCGGAGTGGCTTTCGCTATGGGGCAGATCTCGATTGCCTCTCTGTGGTGCTTACCGATTCACGTCATGTTTCTTCCCTACGTTCGCTTGCGTCCTCTGGACGATGGTGGCCAGCACTCGTGCTAATTCGTCTGACTCGTCGACCAGCGGCATTGTCGACTCTTCGGGGAGCAACCTGGCCGCTACGGCTAGCTTCAACCAGTAGTTGGTTTCGGCTGCTTCCTTTCTTGCGAGACTGCATTTGTGCGCGAAGTCCTGGTCGGTGAAGGCATTGTCCGCTTCCCTGACATTGGCGCCGATGCTGGTTCCCGATCGGATCGTCTGTTTTGCGAGCACCCAGCCGCGGGGGTCATTGGGAAATCCGGTAGATATATCGAGTATGCTACGTGCGAAGTCGAACGTCCGTTTTGTCAAGTCGCCTCGTATTCGAGTCATTTCGATTCCCTCGCATGCAGTCTCTACTCGAAGATCCTTCTTAAGCAGGGTGATTGAGGTCTCCACTGTTGCCATGTATGGCAGTATTTTGATTTCTTGGCGTTTTCAGATTTCAGCTTTTCCTATGGCACCGGAACATGGTCGAGGATTTGTTTGACGATCTGGTCGCTGGTTTTGTCTTCCGCTTCGGCTTCGTAGGTGACGATGACTCGATGGCGCAGGACTTCCATGGCGATGTCCTTGACGTCCTGGGGCGTGACGAAGCCGCGGCCGGCGAGGAAGGCGTTGGCCTTTGCGCCGAGGGTGAGCATGATCGTCGCGCGGGGGGATGCGCCGTATTGAATCAGATGGCCGATGTTGAGGTTGACAGTACGCGGATCGCGCGTCGCGACGACGAGGCTTACGATGTAGTCCTTGATCTTGTCGTCGATGTAGACTTCGTCCACGACTTGCCGCGCCTTGAGGATGTCGCCCGGCGCCATGACGGCCGTCACATTCAGCTTGTCGGAGGTCGTCGCCATGCGATCGAGGATGAGCCGCTCTTCGTGCGGCGCCGGGTAGTTGACTGTCACTTTCAGCATGAAGCGGTCTACTTGCGCTTCGGGAAGCGGGTAAGTGCCTTCCTGCTCGATCGGATTCTGCGTCGCCAACACGAGGAACGGTTCGGGCAGGAGGAACGTCTCGTCACCGATCGTGACCTGGTGTTCCTGCATGGCCTCGAGTAGTGCGCTTTGGACCTTCGCGGGGGCGCGATTGATTTCGTCGGCGAGAATAAGGTTGGCGAAGATCGGACCTTTCTTCACAGTGAAGCTGCCTTTTTGCGGTTCGTAGATCAGCGTGCCGACCAGGTCGGCGGGCAGCAGGTCAGGCGTGAACTGCAGGCGCTGGAACTGGACCTGGAGGGCGCGAGCAAGGATCGAGACGGTACGAGTCTTCGCAAGGCCGGGCACGCCTTCGAGGAGGATGTGACCGTTGGAGAGCATGCCGATCATCAGGCTCTTGATCATGCCTGCCTGGCCGACGATGACTTTGCCGATTTCTTCGCGCAGGCGTTCGAATGGTTGGCTTGCCGCCTTAACGTGGTCGCTGATGTTCTTTACGTCGAGTTGCGTCACTGTCGAAGTCCCTCATCATGCTCGTTCAAAAAAAGCGTCGCGATCGTCAGGCGTGACTGGACAATCGCCCTTGGATGCAAAGACGCTCGCAATGACCGGAGCCTGTCAGCGATTTTGTCCGATTCTCGGACGCCGATCTCGCCGGTCGGATACAATCCCGGGTTCGCGCCCGATCCGTAACCAGAATAGTTACGTAGGTCTTTCGGGGCAAGGTCATGATCGTGATTGTCACGGAAGCGCAACAAAGTGAGCCGTAGCGTGAGTGAAATGCCTGCTGAGACGCCGACGCGACGGAGTACTCGGAGCGTGCGAATGCGGCGAGTCGTCCAGTGGCTGTTGGTCGTCGTCGGCGGAGTGCTGGCGATCGAACGATACACGCTGCGCGATGCGAATGCGTTCGTGGCCTTCGTCTATTACTTTGCACAGCCAATCGTGATCTCGGGTTGCTTCTTCGGTGCGGCGGCGCTTGCATGGCACGATCGGCACCGGCGGATGGCGTTGATGGCGGCAGTCGCAGCGATCGGTTTCGCTGCCGTTTGGGCGGCACAGTCGTTCGGATTCCGAGGCGCGGCGGCGCCGGTGGGCGCCCATCGTGCCGTCGTCTGGAACGTGATGAGCGGTCGGATGGGATGGGAGGCCGTGTACAGTACGCTGGGTGAGCTCGACGCCGACGTGATCGTGATGGTGGAGGCGTGGGAGGATCCGGAGACTGCCGAGGCATATCGCCGTCGTTTTCTCCCGGGGTATCAGGCGACGGGCGAGTTTTCGGGATTGGTGATGCTGTCTCGCGGCGAGTTGAAGGACGTCAAAAGCGGCAGGCTCGGCCGCGGCAGCAAGTTCGTCTATGCGAATATCCAAATCGGGGGGGAGCGGATCGGCATCATCGGCGTCGATGTGGAGAGTGATCCGAGGCGGTTTCGGAAGTATCCGCTGGAGGATCTGGCGGACGTGGCGAAGCTTCATGGCGACGGTCCGCTGGTGATTGCCGGGGATTTCAATACGCCTTCTGATTCAGTGCACTACGCGGCGATGCGTTCGATTCTGCAAAACGGTTTCGAAATTGCGGGCGATGGTTATGGACCGACTTGGCCTTCGTTTGCGCCGGTGCTGGCGTTGGATCAATTCTGGGTCAATGCGAGGGTCCAGCCGTTTCGATGCGTGAGCGAGTGGACGATTCGATCGGATCATCGGCCGGTGGTTTTGGAGTTCGGCTCGTCGGCGGATGCCGGGCTATGAGTTCGTCGGGGATGTTTCGAGGACGTCGGGTCGTACGGGTGTAGGTTCCAGTCGTTTCGGCCTTCGCCCCACGATGAGGACGATTAGGGTGAGCACCACGATGCCGAGCAGCGTTCCGGGGTACACGAACCAGTGTTTGATCGAGTCGTGGAGGGCCGGCATCCACTGCGACAATGCGTAGTAGAGGATGTCGGTCGTGAGGAGACCGACGATGGCGACGACGAATGCGTAGGGCATCTGGGTCCAGACGTGTCGGCCGTGATCGCACTCGGACGCGATGGACGACATGACGGTCGTGTCGCTTATCGGCGAGCAGTGATCGCCGAAGACGGCGCCGGTAAGGACGGCGCCGATGGTTGAGTAGAAGAGCGGTAGGGCGTCGGCTTGGGGCATGCCGGCATAGAGCTGTGCGGAAATCGCGACGGCGGTCGGACAGAGAATGCCCATTGTGCCCCAACTGGTGCCAGTGGCGAAGGAGACGATGGCAGCGGTAATGAACGTGGCCGTCGGCAGGAACATCGTGTCAAACCGGCCGCTTTCTTCAAGCGTTTTCAGGACTCGCGCCGCAACTTCGCTCAGCTGGAGGTCGTCTGTCGCGCGGGTCAGACCCCAGGCGAGCGTCAGGACGACGCAGGCGGCGAACATGCGCTTCATGCCCTCCATCATCCCGTCCATCGCCTGGGCGAGCGTGCAGGCGCGGGAGAGGGTGGAGATGAGTAATGCGAGAATGGCGGCGGTGAATGCGGCATAGAGAAGTGCGTTGGCAGAGTCGACGTATGTCGAATCGAGCATCGTCCCGATGGACTCTGAGAACAGCCGGAACGACGACGTGTTGACCTGTTCGCCGGCCTGATGAAAGGCGTAGTACCCCATTCCGAACAGAAGGCCGATCGTCCCGAAAATGAGAATTGCGATCGGGAGGGCGCCGAGCCACCACTTCTTCGCAGCCCGATCGTGATCGGCGCTCGCGACTGAATCGGACGATTCATCGTCAGGGGCATTTACGGCGCGAGATTCGGCCGTCAGCATGCCGCCGAAGTCTCTACCTGTTACGGCAATGATGAACACCATGGCGAGTGCGAGCCAGGCATAGGTGCGATAGGGCAGGCTGGCCCAGAACGCAGTGAAGCCGGTCATGCCGACGAGGAATTCGGGGCGATCGGAGCCGAGCACTTTGAGGCCGTCGTCGATGAAACCAATCTCGGCGACGAGCCAGGTGCCGATGAAGACGGAGGCGACGGGGGCCGCGGTCGAGTCGACGATGTACGCCAGTTTTTCGCGACTCAGTTTCAGGCGATCGAAGATAGGCCGCATGCTGGGGCCGACAATCATGGTGTTCGCGTAATCATCGAAAAAGACGACGACGCCGGCGAAGAAGGCGCCGAGTTGACCTCGGCGCGGTGTGGCGAGATGGCGTGTGACGCGGGCGACCATGGCCTTGATACCGCCGTTCGCCTCGATGATCCCAATCATTGCGCCGATGAAGAGCGTGAAGATGAGGATCTTCAAGTGTCCTTGATAGAGCGTGCCGTCGTCGTTGAGGCTGGCGATTGCGCCGAAGAGATAGCGATCAATCGAGTACGTGAACCAGTTCAGCGGGTTATTGAACGCGGGCGTGCCGTAGAGCATCATTGCCGATGCCGTCAGGATGCCGAGCGGGAGCGCGAGCAGGACTTGGCGCGAGATGATTGCGATCAGGATGGCAACGATGGCCGGTGTGAGCGTCCATAGACCGAAGCGATCGGCGGGCTTGATGGTTGCAGCGGCGACCGTCGGCACGGGAGCGGAAGCCGGGCCGGAGGTGGGTGGCGTCGGGGCTGGCGTTGGTTCGTCCGCGATGAGCGGCTGCGACGTTTCCGTGTGGGAGGCGGTCGCATCGTTCTGGGTCGTCGGCGCCGGCTGTTGTGCATTCAGGGTGGGCGTCGAGGCGAACCAGCCGGCGAACAATAGTGCCGGCGCCGCCAGCCACACGAATACGTGCGGAAAACGGGCAGGCGGATAGTTCACTTCACAACGGATTTGGCGCTGCTTGCTCACGGGGCCTGACTGTAGCGATACGCGATTTCCGGGTCAACGAATCGACGGGTAATTGCGGCGATCCTATCGGCCTCTACGCGAGGGAGCGGATATTCGCGTTTCGTGTGCAATGAAATCGCGAACTCGAGGAATCCACGAGTCATGGCCAGCTTGGTTGACAAGGTCGCGACGGGGACGGTTTGTGCCGGTCAGGTTGCGTGCGAGGGGGCGGTGGTCCAAGCATCTGGATTGCGGATGCATCGCGTTGCGGGCGGCCGGGTCGAACGGGATCGCTCGGCGCGGCGGAATCGCTTGAAAAAAGCGACGATCGATGGGAGCATTGTCATGATGCAGCAGAACAGTCGATTCGTGGGAATCGTGGTCATTGGTTTGAGTGTACTCGGCGCGTATGCGATAGGTCGCATCATTTTCGGCGGTCCCGACGCACTACGTGAGACGTCGACTCCTGTCGAGAAAGACAAGGTAGAGCGGGCCATGGCAGAGACAACAAGATACTCGAAGTCGGGTTACGACATCACGCCGCTGTCGAAAGAGCGCGTCGAGGAGCTGGCGAAGAAGCTGGATCCTGAGGCGTACAACATCACGCAGAAGGCCGGGACAGAGCCGGCGTTTTGCGGAAACCTCCTCGACAACAAGAAGGAGGGATACTACGCGTGCGTCGTCTGCGGTCTGCCGCTTTTTTCGAGCAACGCCAAGTTCAATTCCGGGACGGGTTGGCCGAGTTTCTATCGCGAGATTGATCCCGAACATGTAACTCGGAAAGTGGACAACTCGTATGGAATGCGTCGCGTGGAGATCAATTGCGCGCGATGCGGGGCACATTTGGGGCACGTGTTCGATGACGGACCGAAGCCGACGGGGGAGCGCCATTGTCTGAATTCGGCGTCTTTGGAGTTCCACGAATCCGCCGACGGAATGCCGAAGGAGAATAAAGCAGTGCAGACGGAAACGGCGTATTTTGCTGGTGGATGTTTCTGGGGGATCGAGCACTACTTTCAGAAAGGCGACGGCGTGATCGACGCTGTCAGCGGGTATATGCAGGGCGATGTCGCAAACCCGACATACAAGCAGGTCTGCACGGGGACGACGAATCATGCCGAGACGGTGAAAGTCGTTTTCGACCCGAAGCGAATCACATTTCGGAGATTACTCGAAGCGTTCTTCAAGATGCATGACCCGACGCAGCTCAACTATCAGGGGCCCGATCATGGGACCCAGTATCGCTCCGGAATCTGGTATGTGAACGACGAGCAGAAGGCCGAAGCGGAAAAGTACGTCCAGGAACTTGCGGAAACGCATCGATTCGGCAACAAGCCGATCGTGACGAAGATCGAGAAGGCGAAAACGTTCTATCCGGCGGAGGCGTATCATCAGGACTACGTCGAAACGACCGGCCGCGCATGTCACGTTGCCAATCCGTGGTAGGGGGCTGTCATCGCAAATCGATGTGGCGCCAAGACTCGTACGGGTAGTGTTCGCGAATCTGACTGACTCGCTACGCATCGTGCCGGAATCAGCACGAAGACACACGCAGGCTCGCTGTTCGCGCCACGCGACCTGAGGCCGAGTGGTAAAGTGAATCGTGATGTGTCGTGGGTGCGCGGGGCTGCATTCGTCGCTGTTACTTGAGTTCATCCATCGCTCTTGTGGCGCGACTCACAACTGTCAATGGGATGACAATCAGCAGAATCGTCATGCAGTTGAACCCTGGAGCCGTTCCCATCAGTAACGGTAGGCCAAAGTAGAGCAGCGGCAGGGCGAGTGAACCGATCAAGCAGAGCAAGATGCTCCACTTTGACGGCTTGACGAATGCGAGAACGCCGCCGGCGATATTCATCAAGCCGGGGATGATCATCGCGACGGCTGAAATCAGCATGACGACTCCGCTGATGGAGCCCCCGCGGGCGGCCGCAGTCCCGCTCATCCCTACGATTCCGAAGATGATCAGGATGAGACCGTAACCGATTCCGAAGTAACCGAATTCCCGGACGACGCTCGGTCCGTGTCGTTTCCTGGAGGCGGGCGCATAGGAGACGGTTGTCGCGGCACGTTTTCCATTGACGATATCAAGCCCGCAGTGAATGCAGAGTTTCGCGTCTGGGGCCATGGGGGCGGCGCAGCCGGGGCAGATTGCAGCAGCTTGTGGCGGGGGAGTCGGATCGATTGCCGTCAATATGTGAGGTTGCGACGGCGATTGTTCGGCACGCCTTGCCTTAGCTGTTTCGTAGCAGCTGCGATGAAAATGGCGGCCCTTTGCGTCACGAAAGAGCGTGCCTTCGTTGCACGGCTTCCGGCAGATATGACATGTTGGATGTCGCGACGATGTCAATCGATGTCTCCGGAGCAGGCGTTCGGCGCGGGTGCTCTGCGTTCGGTTCCAACGGACTTCCCCGTCGAAACGGGGCGATCGCGCGAGAACGCACTCAGTCCGTTGTCATGATAAGTCATCGAGAGACCGCCAAGCGCAACTGAGATTCCGATGAGGATAGCGATTTTCCGATCATCGACCAAACGGCGAATGATCGGGGAGAATGGGATCCTTGCGGCCGGTCGAAACCTGTGCCGACGCCGTTCTTGGATCGCCGACCCAGCGGCGAATGACGTTTCGATATGAGGTCAGACCGCGACAACTTGATCGCGTCGCGCTACTTTTCCCCTGGATGTCGTCAGCGATGTGATCGCGCCGTCGCTATCGAGAGCAGGCATGGGCTCAGCGGGCGAATTTGGAGGAGCGTGCCAGGTTTTGAACCAAACGTGCGAAGCGGCGTCGATCGTCCGAATTGGCGCCCCGCTGTTTTCGCGCGAGAACCGCCCACATCGATGCGTCGTCGCCGCCGAAGGCCTGTTGCGAGGACGGCAATGTGGTTCACGGTCGGCTGGCGAACAAGCGGGAATCCCATATATTGCAGTCCGAGTGAGACGAACCTGGCGGGCTCGTAGCTCAATTGGTTAGAGCAAGGGACTCATAATCTCTTGGTTCCCGGTTCGAGTCCGGGCGAGCCCAGTCTGGGGGTTTTCACTAGGCTATTCCGGATGTCACGACGTGGTCCTATTCGAGCAGCGGGTGTTTGGTCGTATCTTGCGTTGGCGGCGATGGCCGTTGGTTTGCGTGTATTGGTCGGCTGCGGCAGTGAGATAGTGGCTACGGGGGGCGCGGGGCGCGGGGACTGGCGGCACGTTGGCGGGGGGCTTGTGATTGTCGGTGGGGGCGGAACGCCCGAGGGTGTCGTTGCGCGGGCCATTGAGATGGCGGGCGGGGCGGACTGTCGTGTCGTCGTGGTACCGCAGGCGTCGATGCGCGCAGAGGCGGGCAATGAGTCCGCAGAGATGTTCCGCGAGGCCGGCGCCAGGAACGTCCGCGTCCTGCGGATCGAAATCAACAAGTCTGCGGGCGACGTCGTGAATGCGGGCGGCATGGTGGATGCGGGAAGCGCTTCGAATGTGCAACGCTCGGCGGATGCGGGGAATGTGGCGAATGCGACCAACGCCGCCAATACGGGTGGCGCTGCGTATGCGAAGGGCGCTGCAAATATGGGTGATGCAGCGAAGTCGAGGGACGCTGCAAATAAGGGGCACGCTTCGAAGGCAGGTGGCGCGGTCGAAGCGGGCGGCGCTTCGAGATTTCGTGGCGACAGCGAGATCGAGATTCTTAACGACGCGGATTTGATTTGGTTCTCCGGTGGCGATCAAAATCGACTGATGCGCCGGCTGAACGAAGCCGGCATTGCTGACGTGATTCGTCAAAGATTTCGCGACGGATGCGTCGTCGGCGGTACGAGTGCCGGCGCGGCCGTCATGTCAGAACGCATGATTACGGGGAAGGCCGACCTGGAGTCGATCGCGCACGGCGGGACCGAACTAGCGGGCGGTCTTGGTCTATGGCCCGGCGTGATTGTGGACCAGCATTTCCTCAAGCGGCGTCGATTCAATCGGCTGTACTCGGCGGTTCTCGATCATCCCGATCTGATCGGCGTCGGCATTGATGAGCGAACCGCCGTGATCGTCCGCGGCGATCGCATCGACGTGATGGGCGACAGCAGCGTCATGATCATCGATGCGCGAAATGCGAGCACCTCTGCGGGCGAACGGGGAAGGACGGCGACGCAGGTGCGCGTTGACACTATTGCTCCGGGTGACTCGTCTCGCTTCTAGTCTAGCCTGCTTGATGGGCCAGATTGGACTGTGGATTCAACCACGTTCGTCTGAATCGGGTCGTAACGGTTGCCGGGGCACTGCGGCCAACGTCGAATCAGACCAATTGCTCGCCGCATCAGCGCGTCTGCTACAATTCGGTGAAAGTCCCTTGGCGGCAGATAGTCGGCGTCGCGTGATACCGTACGTCTGGTGTTTTGAGGTTCGATCAGTTGGATTTGATTCCCATGCGGGATGCAATCCGAATACTGCATATCGCCGACTCTCATATCGGCGCCGATCTTCCGCGACATCGCCGGCATGGGCGGCCAAGGCGCGGAGATGATTTCGTCGACAGCCATCGTCGAGCGGTGCTCCTCGGGATCGAGCTCGGCGTTGATTTGGCGATTCATGCGGGGGATCTGTTTGATTCGCCGCGTCCATCGGCGAATGCGATTGCGGCGGCCGCGACGCCGCTGCGGGAGATCGCCGATGCCGGCATTCCCGTCATCATTGTCCCCGGCAATCATGAACGTGCGGCCGTCTCTGAAGCTCTGCCGCTTGATCATCCCAATATTCACGTTATTGCGTCGTCGCGCACCATCGAATTCAAGGTGCGTGGAATTCGCGCGGCCGTTTCCGGGTTTCCGTGTATTCGTCGCGGTGCGGCGTCGCAGTTCGCGGTGGCGCTGAGTGCAACAGGTTGGAACGATGTTGCCGCGGATGTCCGTATTCTCGCGCTGCATCAGGCGTTCGATTCCGCCGTCTGCGGCCCTAATGGCTATCGATTCAGAGCGGGGGAGGATGTAATCGAGCGGGCCGCAATTCCATGCGAATTTGACTATGTGGCGTGCGGTCACATTCATCGGTATCAGAAGCTGCGAGCGGCCGCCCGATTGAGACCGCACATCGTTTATGCCGGCTCGCCGGATCGGATTTCGTTTGCAGAGAAGGATGAGCCCAAAGGAGCGGTTCTGGCGGAAGTCGGACTGTCTTGCGTGGCGCATCGATTGATCGAGCATGCGGTGCGACCGATGTCGATCCATCCGCTTGCCGTCAACGAGTTGGCGAAGGTGCGGATAGTCGAAGCGATTGAAGAGATCGTGTGCGGGCTTCCCGCTGATGCCGTCGCTCAGATTCGGCTGACGGGCGCTGCCACGCCGGATTTGCTAAAGGGGCTGCGGATTGCGGAGAACGCGTATCGATGGCGGCCTGATGCGATCGTGTCCGTGACGGTTCGGGGCGTCGAGGAGGCGACGACTTCTGCGGATGTGCCGTGTGAGCTGCAAAGCGGAGCGGGTGCAGACGTTAGGAACGTGTTTGCTGATGCGGAGGCGAAGCGGGTGTATTCGGTGCGCGTCGGCAATCTATCCGCGTTGCCGGCGCGGCGAGGCGTATACGCGTTCATCGATTCGATGAACCGCGTGTTGTACATCGGCAAGGCGGCGAATCTTCGTTCGCGCGTGCGATCGCATCTGTCGGAGCGTTCGGGCGGGAATTTCTTTGACGGTTGGGTTGCGCAGGCGGCGCGGATTGACGCCGTGTTATCGACGGACGATGCGTCGGCGTCGGCGCTCGAGATGGCGCTGATCGGTCGATGGCGGCCGCCGTTCAATATCGCGGGTCGGCTGACGGCGGGCTGATCCGATCGTCTTCGCTTCGTCAGCTCGGATTGGCCTGAAGCTCGAGGATCATGTCGACCGTCGGCGTCAGGAGCGGGCTTCGTTCGCGGCCTTCGGCGGCCTTCTGAAGCAGGTCGTAGGCGGCGTCCTTTTCCGTCTTTCGCTCGCCGGCATCGTCCTTGAGGACGGATCGCATCAGGTGGACGGCGGCAGCGCCGGCCTGGGCCTGCCAGACGGTGTCCTTGCCCTGGATCGATCGGTTGCCGAGGTTTGCCTTCGTCTGCGGGAACGACTTGGCCGCGTTGTTGAAACCAGTTTCCGCTCTTGCGAGCTGCGTCAATGCTTCTGAGCGCCATGCATCGATGTCGTCAGTCGGCATATCGGGCAGAGGGGCATCGGTCACTTCGGCGGTTCTTACGACCAAGTCGCGGATGGATTGGGCCAGGCGAATCTGATCGTAGCGGACGTTCGCGATCTGGTAGGTGCATTCGGCTTCAAGGAACTGCATCGAGCCTTGTGTGTGGCCATCGGCGTTGATGAGCGAGTTGAATTCCGCATCGGGTGAATCAATCGCCGCGTCGGCGATCTGCGAGTCCTGCTTCCACGTGGATGCGGCCGTTGAGGCCGTTTTCGCGGCGTTTGCCGCGCTAGTCAGATGCTTGACGGCATCGTCGGACGCCTTGCGTCCTTCGGCCTCAAGGGACTGAACGTTTGCGATGATCTCTTCGATCGTCGATGTCAGTTCGCCTGCATCGGCGACGGTCTCTTCCGTGGCGGCGCGGACGGCGGCTTCTTCGGCATCGAAAAACCGTCGCTGGTCGGACAGGGCCCTTTCGGCGGATTCCAGGTTCGTGATCTGCTCGCGAAGGTTGGCGGTGATCTCCTCAAGGGCGAAGAGACCGACGACGGCGGTGCCGCCTTCGTATTCGCGGCCGACGAGATCTTCCGGGCTCGCCATGACGCGCGTCGCATCCTGGAGGGTTCCGTATCGCAGCGCTTCCGCCTTGGCTTCCGCCTCGCGGGCGCTGGCGGCGAGTTGGGCGTAGCGACCGGATTCATCGTCGATCCGCTCGGATCGCGATTGCATTTCGGCCATCTGCAGGCGGTGCGTGCGGGATTGGCTGTCGAGGTCCTGGATGCGGGCCTTGTAGTCGTCGATGGTTCCCTGGAATTCATCCAGGCGCGCCTGGGTCGCGGCCTTGTCTTCTGCGATTTTCTGAATCTGTTCGTTGATCGAAGCGCTGACATCGATTGGTGATTCCATCCCGATCGACTGGCCGAGCTGCTTGAGCTGTGCGAGCTGCGAGACAAGCGGCGAGGCGTTGTAGATCGCCTGTTCGGCCTGCCAGTTGAGGAATGCCGCGTGATTGGCGGAGATGCGACCGGAGGCGTAGTCGAAGATCGCCTTGATGCGTGCGCCTTCGAGGCTGCGATCGCCGGTCAATTCGCCGACGGAGAATGACTTCAGGTTGGTGAGCGCCGCGTTGGCTTCGCGCATCTGCTTGTCGTGCTCGGCGATGAGGCCTTTGAGTTTGCCCGAAATGTTGGCGGCGGGTCGATTGCCGGAGGCGGCCGCCGCGACGCGGACATCTTCGATTTCTGTGCCTCGTTCGGTATCCGCCGATTCGGCGCGACGAATGGACTGGCTCATGCGCTGGAGTTCGTCGAGGCGCTCCTTGGGAATCGTGACATCGCCTTCGACGTCGCCGAACTCCGCCGTCTTTGCGGACAGGTTGGAGATGCGCGCGAGGTGTTCGTCCATATTCAGGACGGCGCGGCGCACGGTTTCGACGGCTGCGGCCGTGTCGTTCGACAACTGGGCCCGGTCGGAACCGAGCGAACTGATGTAGAACGGCGTCGCGATGAGCGCACCGATGATCAGGATACCGACGAGTCCGCCGGCGATACCGCCAATGCTGGATGAAGCCTGTCTCGCCACGGCGAATTTCCCTCCAGTGGGATTATCAAGGCATGAGTTCAGAAGGCAGGATGGACGTTAATCCCCCGACGCCGGCGCAGCTGCACCAACGCCATGTCAGTACAGTATTTAACCACGCAGGAGGGGCCAAAGTCAACGACGGGCCTTCGGGGGATTGCGGGAGGGCCGATACGGATGGTTGGGGGCATCGGGTCGCGGGGGCGGCGTTGAATACGGACGTCCTGATCACTGCTTCCCGGTTCATACGGGTATCTCCTTTCCGGACCGTGCATTGGGCCGTTTTCGGCGGGCGGCAAAAGTGCAATTGCCCGCAAATGGCTGCAAACGCTGCGGCCGAGCTCGGGCGCACCAATTGGGGCTGGCGCGACTGGGCTCAACGGGGAGGCTTGCTGGGCGCTCGCTGTCGGGGTCGGTGGGGTTGTGATTCGGGAGGGGCTTTCGCCGGGGGGCGTCAGTGATGATGTGCCTGCACAGTCGCGTTTGGTTTTCGGTCTGCCACAAGGACTGTTAGTGGCCGTCTCGCGATGGCGATTGCTGCGATTGCGAGGGGCAGGGCGGACGCGGGCTCGGGGACTGTGGCGAATGCGAATTGCAGCGAGCCTGAACCGTGGCGGACCAGGCCAGTGTTCTGGCCACTTACACTGAGTTCGGTTCGATAGGTGACGACGTATCGGCGGCCGGCTTCCAGGAATTCCTGACCACTCGTGAGCATGGTTCCATTGGGCAGCTCAAGCCAACCGGGTCCGCCCGCTGAAAAGTAATCCACAAGGAAGTTATCAGAAGGTGTGCCCTCTACCAGTTGAAAGGTTGATTTAGCTACGAAGGTGCTCCCGCTAAGGCTGTAGGAATAGTCGAGGTTGTAGGAGAAAACCATGTCTTCGGTCGTCGAGAAGATGAAAGTGCCGGAGGACCGAGCGTATGCAGACGCGGGACCGTCTTCAATGGCGTGGTCAAAAAGATAGTCGAAGCTTCCGCTCGTGATATCCCACGTGAGGTCGTAGACAGTTGTCGATTCTGTTTGCCCCATCTGTGCGTGATGTGTGGCGGCGAAGGGATTGGTAGGGACGTAGATTGCATCGACAGTCAGATCCCCGTCGACGATTACCTGTGACCCCATAATCATATCAGTCACGGTGAAACTCGACGCACTTGCGGTCGAGTACGTGACGGCGATTGCCAGGGCAACGCAAATCGTTGGAATGTGCGCTCTCATGTCGCCTCTCCGTGTCGTGGCCCGATGTGTTGCGAGTCTTGCAAGTCTCACACGATCAATCTTATTTGAGATTGGGGGCGGGGATCAACCGTGCGTGTGGGGAGGGTGCGGAACGGGGCTAGTGGTGGGGATTGGGGGCGGGGATTTGAAATTTGAGATTCTTGAGGGTGTTCACGGGCCGGCTTTCGGTCTTCGATCCATGTTTCGCAGCGATCCGGCGCTTTTTCGGAGGGGGCGTACGTATGGCCCATTCGAGTCTATTTCCGTGCATCCTCTTGCGCTAATGCAGTGTCGGATTGCCGGGAAGGTTCTGGCCGGCAGACGCTGTGTGGGAATTAGAGCACCCTCTCAGGGTTCAATACGTGTATTTGTCGGCAACCCAGGTCTGCACTTCGACCGCGTTGCGGTCCGAAGTTTGTCCTGGGCTTCCATAGGTCGCTCTTTCAGAGCGAGATTCGATGTTTTTGTGGGCTTCCATTGGTCGCTCTCTCAGAGCGCGTTTCGATGTTCTTGTGCACTCGATTTGTTGGATCGCTTCGGCACGTATTGGCAAAGTGGTTGGAGCCTGGGTTGCCGGTGGCGGTAAGCGAGCGTCGTATCGCGGCCATGACTGGCCATGCTCGGTGGTTGTGTGGGTCGCTGTGAGTTGGGCGCGCCTTGTGGGTAGGTGGTCAGGGCCATGCGCGTGGGCATGCCGACGTTGGGCGTCGGCATGGCACCCGGCGCATTGAATGTCGGGTTGATGTCCCGATTTACAACGAGAGAGGGCTCGAATCCTGTTGGCAGGATTCGAGCCCTTTTGGGTTTCATCGTTGTTCACGCTGACTTGCAGTCGTGAACGGTTGTGTCAGGCCGTTGTCAGGCGGCCTTGTTGCGGTTCTTGCGATTGCGTCGCGTTCGTCGCTTCATGCCGATGAGGCCGATCGTGATGGCCGGGATGGCGATTGCCAGACCGAAGCCACAGATGGGCACCGGAAGCAGCGGCGGGAACGGGATGATCGCATCGATGTTGATGTTGCCGAGGCCCGGGACGCCCTGGCCCGCCGGGGGCGGATCCTGGACGTTCGGATCGCGCGGATCGAAGTCGAGGAAGTCGGCGACGCCGTCATTGTCGTCGTCGAAGTCACCGAGATCGCACATACCGTCGCCGTCGAAGTCGTTTCCGTCGTTCGAGACGTCGGCCGGTCCGCCCGTGACGGCACAGTCGTCACAGAAGTCGCCGTCGGCGTCACCGCAGATGAACGGATTGTTCGGCTGCGGATCGTCGGCATCGGGGATGCCGTCGCCGTCGTTATCCGGATCGTTCGTGTCGCAGATACCGTCGCCGTCGGCGTCAGGGCCGTCGTCGGCGGGGTTGAAGCGACCGCTGGAGCAGTCGTCGCAACCGTCATTGTCGGTGTCGGCACAGGCGAACTGATTGAACGGTTCGTTGTCCTGTCCGTCGAGGACGCCGTCGCCGTCGTCATCGTCGTCACCGTCGTTGCAGAGACCGTCGTGGTCGACGTCGGTACCGTCTGCCTCGCGGCGGTCATAGCCACTCGCGCAGTCGTCACAGCCGTCATTGTCGAGGTCGCGGCAGACAAAGCGGTTGTTATCGTCCGAATCGCCATACGGTGCCGGTCCGGCATCGACGCCATCATTGTCCTTGTCGTTGTCGCCGGCGTTGCAAATGCCGTCGTTGTCGGTGTCTGCACCATCATTCACGAAGTGACCATAGGCATTCGGCGTGAAGTCATTCAGCGGGCCGAATCCGTCGTTGGTTCCGTTGAAGTCCGAGCAGTCGTCGCAACCGTCGCCGTCCTGATCGCCGCAGGTCGTCGGATCGAGAGGATCCGAGATGCCGCCGATACCCGAATCGAGTTCGTCGGCATCGCTTCGACCGTCGTTGTCGTCGTCAGCATCGCTGGCGTCGCACTGACCGTCGCCGTCGGTGTCGGTACCGTCGTTGGCCACGTCGAAGTCCGCGCCATCGTCGGCCAGATCGCCGGTGATGGAACAGTCGTCGCAGCCGTCGCCGTCACGATCGCCGCAGGAGTGGACGTCCTTCGGATCGCTGACGCCGCCAGCGGAGAGCGGATCGAGTTCCGTCGCGTCGGAGACGCCGTCGTTGTCGTCGTCGCCGTCGGAGAGGTCACACGTGCCGTCGCCGTCGGTATCGAGGCCGTCGTTGGCCACGTCACCGCCGGAGCCGTCGGCGCCCGTCACTGCACAGTCGTCACAACCGTCGGCATCGAGGTCGCGGCACAGGTTCGGGTTGAAGACGGAGTTGTCATCCACGTCGAGGACGCCGTCGTTGTCGTCGTCGTCATCGAAGCTGTCGCAGAGACCGTCGCCGTCGTTGTCAGGTCCGTCGTTGTTGACGTCAAAGATACCGCTGCTGCAGTCCTCGCAGCCGTCGCCATCGACATCGCCGCAGAGGAAGTTGTTGAACGGATCGGAATCCGCACCGTCATCGACGCCGTCGTTGTCGTCGTCCGCATCGCCGACGTCGCACATGCCGTCGCCGTCGAAATCAGCGCCGTCGTTGGCGACATCGCCGCCGGAGCCGTTGGCGCCGGTGTTGGTGCAGTCGTCGCAGCCGTCGCCATCGACGTCGCGGCAGACGTTCGGATCGAGTTCATCGGCATCGTTCGCGTCGGCAACGCCGTCGCCGTCGCGGTCCGTGTCGCTGATGTTGCAGATACCGTCGCCGTCTGTGTCGAGACCGTCGGCGGCCGGGTCGTAGGTGCCGCTGGAGCAGTCGTCACAACCGTCATTGTCGCCGTCCAAACAGAAGTTCGGATTGAGCGGGCTGTTGTCCTTGCCGTCCTCGATCGTGTCGCCGTCGTCGTCGGTGTCACCGTCATTGCAGGTGCCGTCGCCGTCGGTATCGAGGCCGTCGTTGGCGGGATCGCCGCCGGAGCCGTCGGCACGGGTGATTGAGCAGTCATCACAACCATCGGCGTCCGTGTCTCGGCAGAGTCGCGGGTTGAACGGATTCGAGTCGTCCGCATTGGGGACGCCGTCGCCGTCGATGTCCGGATCACCGTTGTTGCAGATGCCGTCGCCGTCGCGATCGTTCTGTTCGCTGGCGGAGCAGTCATCGCAGGTGTCGGCATCGGCGTCGCCGCAGATGGCCGTGTTGAAGTCGTCCGGATCGGCGCCGTTGTCCACGCCGTCACCGTCGATATCGGCGTCGCCGCTATCGCAGATGCCGTCGCCGTCGAAATCGGGGCCGTCGTTGGCGACATTCGCCGTACCACTGGAGCAGTCGTCACAGCCGTCGCCGTCGAGGTCGCGACAGACGAGGTTGTCGGTCGGGGCCGAATCCTGGCCGTTGTCCACGCCGTCGCCGTCGATGTCGTTGTCACCGGCGTCGCAGAGACCGTCGTTGTCGAGGTCAGGGCCGTCATTGGCCTTGTCCTCAGTCCCGCTGGAGCAGTCGTCGCAGCCGTCACCGTCGAGGTCGCGGCAGCGCATGCCGTCGTTCGGGAAGAGGTCCTGGCTGTCGACCACGCCGTCGTCGTCGTCGTCGCTGTCGCCGTCATCGCACATGCCGTCGCCATCGAGGTCAGTGCCATCGTTGCTGACGTCACCGCCCGGGATCGTATTGCCCGTGACGGAGCAGTCGTCGCAACCATCGGCGTCAGCGTCCTGGCACTCGAAGGGATCGAGCGGATCTGTATCGACGCCGTCGAGGACGCCGTCGTTGTCGTCGTCCGGATCGGTCAGGTTACAGATTCCGTCGCCATCAGCATCGGGGCCGTCGTTGAACTGATTAGCGCCCGGAGCGGCGAGGAAGCCGGTGACGGAGCAGTCGTCGCAGCCGTCGCCGTCGCCGTCACCACACTCGAAGCCGTTGTCGGGATCGGTGCCGAGACCCATTTCCGACGTGTTGGAGACGTTGTCGCCGTCACGATCGGGGTCCGTCGCATCGCAGATGCCGTCGCCATCGAGATCGGGGCCGTCGTTGGCGGGATCGGCGCCCTGGCCGAGCGGGCCGGTGACGGAGCAGTCGTCGCAACCGTCCGCGTCGGCATCGCCGCACATCGTGTTGTCCTGCGGGGCCGAGTCGTTGACGTCGAGGACGCCGTCGCTGTCGTCATCGGGATCGCCGGCATCGCAGATGCCGTCGCCGTTCGTGTCGGTGCCGTCGTTCAGCGGATCGCCGCCGGACATGTTGGCGCCGGTGTTGGTGCAGTCGTCGCAGCCGTCGCCGTCGAAGTCGCCGCAGCGATTCGGGTCGATCGGGTCGACATCGAGGCCGTCCTGGATGCCGTCGTTGTCGTCGTCGGCATCGGCCTGATCGCAGGTGCCGTCCGTGTCGTTGTCATGGGCTTCGGCCGCAGAGCAGTCGTCGCAACCGCTGGCGTTGGCGTCACCGCAGATCGTCGGATCAAGCGGGGCGGGATCGAGGGCATCGAGAACGCCGTCGCCGTCCTTGTCCGTATCGCTGAGGTCGCAGATGCCGTCGCCGTCGGTGTCGAGGCCGTCATGGAGGAGGTCGAACGTACCGCTGGAGCAGTCGTCGCAACCGTCGCCGTCGGAGTCGCCGCAGAAGTTGGCGTTGTCCGGAGCGGGATCGACGCCGTTATCGACGCCGTCGCCATCGCGGTCGTTGTCGCCGGAATCGCAGAGACCGTCGCCGTCGAGATCGGGCCCGTCGTTTGCGGGATTGTCGTGACCGCTGGAGCAGTCATCGCAACCGTCTGCATCGACGTCGCGGCACTTGTTCGGGTTGTTGTTGTGCGAATCGTCGGCATCGTTGACGCCGTCGTTGTCATTGTCCGGGTCGCCGGAGTTGCAGAGACCGTCGCCGTCGGCATCGTTGCCGTCGTTGGCGGCATCCGGATGTCCGAGGCCGGCGGAGCAGTCGTCGCAACCATCGCCGTCGATATCGATGCCGCAGTTCGTGTTGTCGAGCGGGGCGGCATCGGCGTTGTCGAGGACGCCGTCATTGTCGTCGTCCGGATCGCCGAGGTCGCACTTGCCGTCGCCGTCAGTGTCGAGCCCGTCGTTGGCCGGATCGAGACCGGCGCCGCCGGAGCAGTCGTCGCAACCATCGGCGTCGGTGTCGGCGCAGAGGTTGGGGTTCTGGGGATGCGTGTCATCGACGTCGAGAATGCCGTCGTTGTCGTCGTCGGTATCGGCAGCGTCGCAGGTGCCGTCGGCATCGAAGTCGTCGCCGTTGTTGGCGGCACAATCGTCGCAACCATTGGCATCGCCGTCGCCGCAGATATTGGCATTCAGCGGCTCAGGATCGGCGGCGTTGTTGACGCCGTCATTGTCCGCATCCATGTCGCATGCGTTGCCGATGCCGTCGTTGTCGAAGTCGAGCTGGTCTTCGTTGGCAATGCCGGGGCAGTTATCAAAGCAGTCCGAAATCGTGTCGCCGTCGAGGCTCGTCGAGTCAATCTCGAGTTCCCAGCTGAGGAGGGCGCCGATGTCGCTGACGCCGTTGTCGCTGATCAGGAGGAGCCATCTGCCTCGCGGGCTCTGACCGCTGAATGCGGCGAGCGCCTGATCGGGCACAGCGTGATTGTTGCACGATCCGCAGAGGGGGCCGAGCTTTCCGCAGTTCGTCCCAACAGAGATATCTGCTGCGTCATCGAAGTAGACGCTGACGTCGTCGCAGTCGTTACCGCTGTGATCGTACAGGCGAACAATCGTGTCGCCCGCTCCGTTCATGGGTCCGAACGGCATGACGTCGTGTCGGAGGCTGATTTCCAATTGGCCGCGGGCCGTGTGGTCAACGGCAACGCGTACGCGCACATCAGAAATGGTGCAGCCCGTTTCGAAGACTTCGATGACGGACGGCTGCATGTTTCCTTGTCCATCGAGCGGATTCGCCGGGATGAACTTCGGACAATCGTCACATGAGTACGTTTGCGTTTCGGCGTGCAACCTGTTGACGCCGAGCGCGGTACACAGACAAAGTGCTAGTAATGTTCCGATGATGCGACGCATAATTGATGCCCTTCAAAAAGTGTAGTTCGCCAGGCCCCCGATCCTTCAGGTGGCTCTCAGGTTGTTCAGCAAGACTGCCGGCGCGTACAGCGTCGTCAGCCGTCCAGTATTGAATCAAGACCCAAGTCTAAATAGGTTCGCGATGTGATTTCGAGCAGTGCGAACCCCCGTTGCACTTCTTATCCCTACAGATTCGGCCTGTACCGCAGGCCGTGCTATCAATGTACGCCGGATTGTGATGCGAATCAACAGGTTGTTACGAAACAACTTATGCAAAAAGGGGCGGTGCAGATAAGCATCATGTATGATCGGACTCTCCGAACATTGCGAGGCCGAGACCATGATCGGCAAAGTGAAATCGCGCGAGGACGATTGGCAACATTACCGGTGCACCGATACATGGATTGGGGGATATACGACGTTGCCGGAAATCAACGCTGCCCTGGCGCAACGTCACACAGCGTCCAATAAGTGAGTGAAAGGTGTTGCATTCGGACCGCAAATGACAATGCGTCAACAAAATGCGGACGCATGCTTCGTCATCAGCCGCGATCCTCGTTGGCGATCAGAGATTCGAGCTTTTGCGACACGTCTTCCACGATGTTCTTCTTATTGCCGCTGACAACGTGGCTGACGACGCCCTTGGGGTCGATCACGATGAGGCACGGGTATCCGGTTGCCTTGAATCGGCGTCCGACCACGTTTCCAGGGTCGATCGCGAGTTCTGCATTGGCGCCGAGATCGGACACGACGGAGAGGACTTCTTCGGGCGTGAAGTCCTTTCGCATTTTCTCGCTGACATTGACGAAGCGGACGCCCATGGGTTCGAACTGGAGTCGAATCTGTTCGACCTTCGGTAGTTGCCGCTTGCAGTGGGGGCAATTGGGGGCAAAGAAGTTGAGGACGGTTGCCGGATGGCCTTCCAATTCGAGGTTGGTGACAGGGAAGCCGTCCATGGTCTTCAAATCGTAAGTCGGCGCCGGCTTTCCGATGGTTTCGAACACGGGTTTTTTTCTTGCGGCCGTGGGTGTTTTCGTCGGCCGTTTCGGGGTATTTCGTGCGACTTGTCTGGGCGGTGTGGCGCGACGGGCGGATTGAGCGATTGTGACGGTCAATACCGGGAACTCCGCATCATCAGTTTTCAGGATGATATTGGAGCCGGTCGGCGACAACGTGTAGTTCGCCGGCAGCTTGACCTGAACGCGGTATTTGCGGCCGTCGATCACATCTTTCGTCACGACTTTGACGTTCTTATCCTCGCACGTTGCGCCCGTGACGTGGACGGGTTTGTCGCCGTTGTTCTGGACATTCAGGACGTGGACGCTTGGTGCATCCGGTCGTTCGGCCGTTGCGGGCGTCGCGATGGAAATTACGCGGGGCAGCACCTCGACCCGTTCGGGCATGATCGCGAATACGCCGATTGACAATTCGGGCTGCGAAGGGTTGTTGGTCTTGATGAGAATATCACCTCGGTAGGTTCCCGGCTCGTAGGGCGGGTGAGCGTCCACATAGAGCTCGAAGGCGTGTCCCGGCGATGTTTCGATGAGATCGTATTCGAAGTGCTTGTCGAGCGAGGACGGCACCATCGTGAGAGAGACGGGGCGCTCGGAGCGATTGACGATCGTGACTTTGCGCTCGCGATGACCGTCGCCATCGAGTTTTCCGAAACCGATCGCACTCGGCGTGACCTCGAGGAAATGGCGAATGACACCGCTGAGCGTGAGGGTCATTTGCGGAGAGCGGGGGTCATTCGAGTTAAGTGTGATCCTCTTTTCGAATGCGCCCGGGCGAAGCAGCTTTCCATCGACTTTGACGACGAGCGATGCGTCGCCATTCGGGGCCAGCGGCGTCGCGGGCTTCAATTCCGCGGTCACGTCGCTCGGGGTATCGATCCGGGAGATGGTTAGTTCGGCGTTGCCAGCGTTATGAATGCGGAAGGTATGTTCGATGGGCTGATCGATCCATCGCTCGCCGGCGTTGGCCATAACGCTGTCGATCTTCAGGACCGGCTGGGGCGGCGTCGCGGCCGAATCGGTCGCCTGGGCTTGGGCCAGCGCAGGGAAGCCGGCTAACGTCACGATGACGACGATCACGAGATCACGGATTCCGCTGCGCATGGCAACTCCTGATAGGACGGGCAATTCCGGCGTCCCGAAAGAACCGAGCTTGCGGGCGACTCTCCGTCTGCACCGCGTGCGCATTCTATGTTAGCACCGCGTGAGCGGTAGGTCCGAATGCTAAATCGGTGCCGTAAGCGTATCGCTTGAGGGGCAATTAGACATGTAACGGATTGGAAACGATCTACGATTCCCGTCGTCGTCTAAGCAGGAGGCCCGCGGCGAGCAGGAGGCAGGCGCCGGCCGGTTCGGGAATGTACGTCATGCCGGCAAGGCCCTCGGACAACGGTACGCCGCCGGGCAGCATCATGGTACCGAACGGGAAGAGGATCTGGGCGGCGGTTGAATAGAGGTAGAACTGATCTGTGCCGTTGGGGCCGCCATCGGCGAAGTAGATGTTCCCGGTCGCGGGGTCGACGACCATCCCGGCAGAGGGGCCAAGGTTGACTGAGACTCCGCCGATCAGCAGCGGATAGGTTTGGAGGATTGCCGCTGATCCGGCATCGACTCGGTATAGCAGGTCGTTGCCAGTGTCGAGGGCGAACAGGTTGCCGGCCGCGTCGAAGGCGATCGCCGAAATATCCCCGTTGGCGATGACGACACCGACAGTCGTGCCGGCGCCCGTCGTCGTATCAATCGTGTAAAGGCGATCGGCGCCAAAGGACTGCACGCCATAGAGCTGCCCCGAAATCGGGTCGACGGCGAGATCGCCTTCTGTGACATCGAGGCCGACGAAGCCGATCGGGCTCGATGCGCCGGTCGAGTGGTTGATCTGCCAGAGGAAATCCGTCGCTGAATCGATGCCGTAGAGGACGCCGTCCTGGCCCAGTGCGATACCGCTGAGGGTGCCGATGCCGGTGGGTCTCGGATTGGAGACGGCTCCGGTTTCGGTCATGTCATAGAGCATGCCGAAGAAGTCGGCGCCGATGAGATCAGCGGCGCGAGCGGATGACGTCAGGCACAACGCAATACCCAACGCGAAAGCGGCGTATGGAATTCTGGATTTCACTGTGGATGGCTACCTTTCCCCCTGGAAGGTCTATTTTTTCGCGGCGACCAGTAGGTCTCGTGGATGAATAGTCCTTCTTCAGTGATTAGAGTATATCGAGAGGCCGGCCTTCGGATCAACCGCAGCGACATCGGGCCGGCCTCCCGATCGGGTTCCGGCGGCAGGGATTGCATATCGTCGTCAAGAGCGCTTTCGGACGTAGCGGTGCCTCGACGGGGCTATCGGGCGGCTTTGCGACTGATCGCCCGATTTCCAACGGTTGATCGAAGGGAGATTCTAGGTTGGCTGTCGCCACGACGCCTCAGAGATTGATGATCCGCCGGGACCTGCGACTGGTTCGAGAAGTGGAACTGGTTCCACGGAGCGCCTGCCTCACGATCGGCCGGGGCAAACAGTGCACGATCCGACTCGACGATCCGGATGTGGCGCCAATCCACGCGACACTCGAGCATGCCGAAGACGGCTGGCATTTGCGGGACGCCGGGTCGGAGCGCGGGCTTCGGGTCAACGGCCACAAGACGCGGCACGCCGTGCTGATGCCGGGCGACGTCGTCGATATCCGACCTTTCGCGATGAACCTGCTCGGGTCGGTGCCCGATTGCGATCGGCGTTCGCGCGAAGACACGTCGCTTCATCTCAGCGAATCGGGCGTGACTGCGACGCTCGTGCGCGAGTCGACGGAATCAGGCAACGTGATTCGTCAACGGCTCGACGATCTCTACGCGCTGTCGCGTTTGATTCTCGCGAGAAAAGACAACGGATCATTCTGGCAGATCATGCACGCGGCACTGCAGCGATGTCTCGCCGCGGATCGATGCGTTTTGGTCGGCGTCGATGGCGGCGGCGGTCTGTTTCGATTGGCGCCGCGAGCGCGGCCTTCGGCCGTGGATGCGCCTTTGGGTGTCAGCCTGTCGGTGTTGTCGGACACAGTGCGGGCCGGCAAGGGGATGTTGGTCGAGTGCGTCGGTTCGGACATGCGTTACGCGGCGGCGCAGAGTCTGGTTGATCATCGGAGCGGCTCGGTCATCTGTGTGCCCGTGATGGTGGAGGGGCGTACGCGGGCGGTTGTGTATGCGGATCGCCAGGTATCGCGTGTGCCGTTTCAGCCGAGCGATCTGGACTTTGCGATGGCGGCGGTCGATCTGGCGGCATCGGCTGTGAGCGTCGATGAGCTTCAGGCGCAAACGCGAGAGTTGTCGCGCGTGCGAGGTCGTATCGAGGCGGGGCGCGAAATGCAGGAGATGATGCTGCCATCGCCGTTGCCGCAGCCCGTCTGGGGCGAAGTCGCGGCGTTGAACGTGCCGGCGGATCAGATGAGCGGCGATATCTATGATGTGTTGATCGATCCGAAGGGCCGATTGGTCGTGAGCCTCGCTGATGTGTCGGGCAAGGGGGTGCCGGCGGCGTTCGGAACGGCGATTGTACAGAGTTCGTTTCGACAGGCCGTGGCGGATCACGAGGATCTTCGGGACGCGATGCGGAGCATCAACGGCACGCTCGACAAGAGTCTGCCGATCGGCTGTTTCGCCACGATGGTTGTTTGTCGTTTCTCTACGGACGGCAGCGAGGTGGAAATCGCAAATGCCGGTCATCATGCGCCGCTGTGGTTGAGTGACGGAGCGATTGAGGCGTATCCGCAGGGCATTGCGATTGCCCTGGGAATCATGCCGGACTGGCCCGACGATGTGGTCCGCAAGTCGCTGTCCTCCGAGCGCGTGCTCGTCCTTTCGAGCGACGGCGTGACGGAGGCAACGAATGCGGACGCCGCCGAGTACGGTATTTCACGCCTGGGTGAATGCGTCCTGCGCCTCGGCGGTGAGTCGGCCGCTGCGATCGCGGGTCAGATCGCACGCGACGTGCGTTCCTTTTCCGGGCGAGACGAGTTCGACGATGATCTGACGTTGGTGATCGTGAGGCGGGCGGCGATCTCGGGAAAATAGAAAACGGCCGGCATTCCTGCGAACGCCGGCCGTTTGTGGTTGCAGTCAAACGATGGACTTGAACGCCGACTAGTTGTCAGTCAGCTTCTTCGGCCCATCCTGATGCGGCTTCGCTGAATCGTCTGTCGGCTTCATTTCGTCCGCCTTTTTCTTCTCAGCGGGGGCAATGGTCACGGGCTTGGCCTGCGACTGCGGGCTCTTGCCTGTGAACGTCCCTGTCGGCTTTGCGGCGGGCGGAAGTTGACTACGAACACGCGGCGACCCGCGATCGGGCTTCTGCATGATCGGAATCGTCATCTTCGGCTGCGCCGGATGCGACGTTTCGAAGGTGATCTGATCACCTGTGGCCGCCGGCGCGTAGTCCGGAGGAATGTCGACAATCAGCTGGTAAGTCTGCTTATTGCCGCGCATATCCGTCACTTCAATTTTCAGAGCGTCGGACGTGCATTGCACATTCTTCACTTCGAACTCTTTGTTGTCGTGACTGCGGATATAGAACTGCCGCTTCATCGGGGCGGTGCGCCCGGACGTCAGCGTGAGTTGAGTCGGCGTGACGTCGACCGGCGCCGTCAGGAACGCGTAGACAGGGACTTCAAGCGTCGCGGGCTCTTCAAGGCCAGTGTCGATCGTGATCTTGCCCGTGTTGTTGCCCTCCTGAAGCGGCGGGACCATGGACACGATCAGCTCGAATTTCTTGCCTGCCTCGAGCGGTTTGAGTTCGGCCTTGAACGCCGCACTGCTCGACTTGACGTTTGTCGGCTTAAGTTCGCCATCGATATTGTTGATGATCGTCAGCTTGCGCTGCTGATCGGGTGTGACCTGATCCGAAGTGATCCGGCCGAACGCGGCGCTCGGCGGCGTTACCTGGACGGGCTGCCACACTTCGCCCTTGATCGTCAGATGCAGCGTACTATCCGCACCTGTGATGTTGGTGTTGACGGTAATCGACTTACTAAGCGGGCCTGCGCCCTTCTTCGTGGAAATCTTGATCGGAATCTTTCCGCTTTCGCCCGGTTGCACGATCCGGTCAAACTGACCGGCGACGGTGCAACCTCAGCCCGGCTTGACGCGGAGCAGCTCCAGCGGACCGTTGCCGGTGTTGGTAAACCAGAAATCGTGAACGACGTCACCGCCGGCGCGAATCCGGCCGAAGTCGTAGGTCGTCATATCAAACTTGATGCCGGGCATTTCGCCGGGCTTCAGGACGACCGTGGGTTCGGGAACTTGATTCGCATTCCCCCTCGGCTTTGTCGGCGTTTGATTGACGGACCTCGGCGGTTGCGGGCCCATTTTTTCCTTCTCAGCCTGCGCCGCGAGTTTCTTGGCGATTTCGTCGGCCCGCTTGGCCGCGGCATCGTCTTTCTTTTCCGCGGGCGGCTTCCCGGCCTCAGGCGTCGATTGAGCGCGAGCGGTCGCCGGGCCGGCGAGAATTGCCAAGCCCAGAGCCAGCGCCCAGCCGATGCCGGTCGGCCACGGGGGTCTCAATGTCTTCATTTTGGTCTCCAAGTTACATTCCGATCGCCGGGACCGTTGTCCGACCGGTTCGGTTCGGTCCCGCCTGTCTCCACGTTTGGTACTTTATCGTCAATCGGCCCACGGCGGAATTGCCTTCCGCCGAGGACCGATTGAAGCTCATTCAAGAACGTTTCATCTGTCATTTTCCCGGCTCGGCTGATTCTCGGTCGATCCGGAGCCGCGTGACTCTACTGCCGGCCGCTGGTGCGGACCGGGATCGCCCAATTGCCAGAATCAACCGACGGGCTTCATTTCGCCGGGCTTTTGCTCGGACTTCTTCTCGGCGTCGGTCTTCGTCGCCGGCTTGGATTCCTTCATATCACCGGCCGGGGACTTGGCATTCTCCTTTGTCGACTCCCGCTTCGTGGTCTCGGACGCCTTGACGGCGTGCCCACCCGGCATCGGTCGCGGGTGTGCGGCCATGCCGCGCGACCGCACCGGGATCGACAACTTCGGGGCCGCGGGATGGGTCGTCTCAACCTCGATCGTCTCATTACCGCTTGGCGCAAAGTCCGCGGGAATTTCGACGGCGAGCTGGTAGGTGTTCTTGCCGCCGGACATTTCAGTCGTTGAGAGCCCGAGCTTGCCGGACGTACTCGTGAGATTCGTGATTTCGAACGGCTTTCCGTCGTTGCTTCGAACGTAGAACTGGCGAGTCGTCGCGGCGGTGCGATCCGGGATGATCGTCAACGCGGAGGGTGTGACATCGACGGGCGACGTCACGAAGGCGAACGCGGCGACTTCGACGGTCGGGTAATCCTTCAATCCCGTATCGATCTGGATCAGGCCGCGATTGTTGCCTTCGAGCAACGGCGGAACCAATTCCACGATGAGCTCGTACTTCTTGCCGTCTTCAATCGGCTTGACCTGGGCCTTAAAATGCGGATTGTCACATCGGATGTTCGTCAGCGTCATCGTTCCCTCGACATTATTGACGATTGTCATCCGGCGGGCGCCTTCCTCGGCAACCTTCGACTGCGTCAGGCGACCGAACGACGCGTTGTTCGGCGCCACATCGACAGGCTGCCAGACGGAGCCCTTGATGGAGAGTCGTATCGTACCGTCGGCGCCGGGGATGTTGGTCGTGACTGTGACGGTCTTCGAGATCGTATTGCCGCCCTTCTTGGTCGAGAGCTTGATCGGGATCTGTCCCGTTTCGCCGGGCTGGACAACCTTGGTGTGTTCACCCGCGGTGGTGCAGCCGCAGCTCGGCTTGACGCGGAGAATCTCCAGCGGGCCGTTGCCTGTGTTGGTGAAGTAGTAAGTGTGCGTGACATCTTCGCCGGCGCGAATGCGGCCGAAGTCGTAGTTCGGCTCGTCGAATTTGATGGCGGGCACTTCGCCGGGCTTGAGGACGACGGTCGGTTCGGGTGTCTCCAAGCCGGTTTTCTTTGCGGGCCGCGGCGAGATCTTCGCAGGCTTTGGCTGCGCCGCGTCGTCCTTCTTCGGCGGCTCGGTCTGCGCCTGACTCGTGCTGACGGCAAAGCCGGCAATAAGGGCAATCGCAGTGGCGATGCTGAGTCCGCGTCGAATCAGTCGTGGTGTCTTGAGCATGTCAGTCTCCTGTCGAGTTCGTGTGAATATCGTCGTCAGCTCGTGGTCCGAAACGAGGGACTCCGATCGGTTGAACGAATGATCGAACTATACCGTCGGCGTGGCGCGGCAGGTGTATTGAGCATGTAACAGGAGGTGCACGACGCGTCGGTTCCGGGGTTTTTGGGGCGTCGGCTGGGGATCGCGATGATGAGTTTTCTTAAGAATTTCGCAGTGTCCGGCTATGTCTTGCGGATGACAAGGGCAGTCAGATCGTCATCCTGTGGCTGGCCCGCGACCCATTCGAGGACGGCGTCGTGCATCCCGGCGATAATTTCGGAGCAGGGGCGATCCCGCATCGAGCGAATGAGGTCCGTCAATTTCGCAGTGCCGAGCTGTTGTCGGTCCGGATTCTGGCACTCGAAAAATCCGTCGGTCACGACGACGAACAAGTCCCCCGGGGCCATCTCGACGATTTCGGGCGTCGGCCACTCCGCGTTGGGCATGATGCCGAGCGGGAAGCCGTTGGCAGGGAGTTCCTCGATTTCGTCTGTCTTGCGCGTGTACTTGAAAAGCGGACCGTGGCCGCCGCTCAGGTAGGAAAGTACGCCTCGATCGGGGTCCAGCAATCCGAAGAACGCTGTTACGAATCGATCATCGGGAAGATCCTCGCACAGCAGGTCATTGACGCGCGCCGTGACTTCGTGGAGATCGTTCGACAGGGAGACTGTGGCGCGAAACAAGGCGCGACATTCAGCGATGACAAGGGCTGGACCGATGCCGTGGCCTGTCGCGTCGGCGATCGCGACGGCGAGCGAGCCGTCTTCGCGCTCGACGTAGTCGTAGCAGTCTCCGCCGGTTTCGTCGGCGGGCCTGTTCCATCCGGCGACTTCGAATCCGACGACCTGGGCGGGGCGACTCGGGATCAGGCCCTGCTGAATGTCGCGGGCGATGCTGAGATCGTGCTCGATGCGTTGTTTCTCCGCGTAATGTTCGAGCAGCAATTGGCGCTGAAGGGCGACGCCGACTTGGGCGCCGAAGGTCCTGACGAGTTCGTGATCCCAGGCGTCGAATTGGCCGTCGGTCTTGTTGAGGACCTGCAGGACGCCGACGATCTTGGCGTCGATGCCGACGAGTGGAATCGTGATCATGTTGCGCGTGCGAAAACCGGTCTTTCGATCGATCTCGGGATTGAAGCGATCGTCGGCGTATGCGTCGGGGACATGGATGACTTCGCCGGTTCGGACGGCTTCGCCGGCGATCCCTTGATCCGCGGGAAATCGAATCTCATCCACGCCCGTCGCCACGCTGCTGTAGAGTTCATTGGAATTGCCGTCGTAAACGAAAACGGTCGCGCGTTCGCAGCCGAGGACGGTCAGGGCGGCGGATTCGACTTTCTGGAGCAAAGGCATCAATTCAGTCGAGGCGCCGAGTTCGCGGCTCAACTGAAGAACGGCCCGCAGGTCGGTCACGCGGCTTTCGAATTCCGTAGTCACGCGCAGCTCTTTTTGTACGGAAGGTGGCGTCATTCCAACTTAACCCGGACTGCACGCGTCGCGGCGCCAGCGGAACGGCGATCTGCTGGGTGAGGGTGACAGTTCAGACAACCTTGATCTGAGTATGTCTCGGCCGACATGCGTGCGAGGCTAAATCATCCTACTGCAGGTCCGTGTCGAATGCGAGCAAAATGCCGGGTGCGGTCGGAATCGGCTGGGAGGCGGGGCCGTCCTATCGGCCTGGACGAGTCGTCAGGCGACGCCGATCGTAATGAAAATCGGGGCCCATATGCCCGTTTTTTTCTGCCGGATATTCGTGAATCCCGCGTGTTCGAAATAGGTGCGCATCTGCGACCACGACGCATGATGGACGGCCGCGGTCGGCGTGCTTTCCGCTCGGGTGATGAAGACGTCGAACAAGGTCCAGCCGATGACGTTATCCCGGAATCCATCGATCAGCATCAATCGGCCTCCCGGACGCAGAATTCGCCGCATCTCGATGATGGCCGCCTGTTGATGGGGGTAGTGGTGGAATGAATTGCTGCACGTGACGGCATCGAAGCTGGCGTCATCGAACGGTAGATGTTCGGCGTCGCCGTTGATGAAATGGGGGGCGCCGGCGCCGATCTCGCTCGCTTTCCGATGACCAAGCCGGCACATGTTTTTCGAGTAGTCGAGCCCGACGACCTGACGTGAGGGCAGGGGGCTTCCGGCGACCATTGCTGTCCAGGTCCCGGTTCCGGCTCCGATATCCAGAAGGTCGAACGGCGCCTCCAGGTTCTTGCGCCATCGATATAGCTCCTGCATGAACAGCCGATAGGACGGCTGAAACAGCAGGTGCTGCACGATCGAGCGATCATACGTGTGGGCCCAGCTGTCAAACTGGGTGCGAGCCTTGTGCTTGACGGCGCGACGACGATGCAGCTCCGCTGTCGTCCCGGCATTCTCGGCCGAGTCATTCAGACGGCTGTCGTTCTCGGGGTTCACGATATCGGAGTCGCTGTCGTTCATTGCCCCTCGTTTCATCGGCGGCATCTTGCGTTCCCCGTGTCAACTTCGCAAGATCGGGTCCCGGGGTTCATTGACAGCGGAAGCCTAAAGTCAACGTGCTCCACGCGCCGATAGGTGAATGCGGCCGTGCGGTCGCGACCCACACGACTCTAGCCAGTTGTCACTTCGCCGCCGGAGATTGGACTGGATGAACAAGCGCGATCTGATCGAGCGAATCATGGAACTCAACCGCTCGGCCCGGCGGGAATTCCTTGAGGCATTTTCGGAGAACGAACTGGCGGAATACCTGGCGCAGTTGACAGGACTCGATCTGAACGGGTTCTGGGCCGGGATGTCAGCGCCGGCGCTGGCTGCGTCGTAGCGTCATCGGACATACCTGATCCGTGTTGCTTGCTATTCGCATTGCTGCGATCGGCCTTCACTGGAGAATTTGCAGAGCGGCACCAAGCACGGCGACTGCCGCTTTGCGGCGATCATTGTGTCTCGGCGGGGCGTACCACGCGCGGACCTTGTCGATGGAGGCCAAGCGGATCTCGCCGTGCCTGCAACGGCTCGTCAATCCGCAGGGACGCCGTCGATTCCGTGTGAGCGGGTTGAGAGGTCGGCCCGACGCGCCGATCCGGTTTTTTCCACCATTCCAGATCCCAATTCCAGTCGGCGCGTTCGCACGCGCCGATCGAGACCGCCGCCATTAGGAGTGCTATCGCGATTGGCCTCCAACTCGCCGGTTTCATATGTGTGAGGGACGGTGGCATCATACCTGAGGTTTCCACGGACTTTTCGTTACAGTCCTTCAGACGTTAAGCACTGCGATCGTCCGCACAAGGCCGCCAGTCGTATTGTATGGACATAATCGGTTCTCGGATTGGCGGACGAGATCTGACAGCGGGCGTCTGGAGAATTGCTCAAAACGGGTGACGTCCTACGAGAATTATCGGGCTCGCCGAATTCGCGACATGTTCGTTCTTATTACGGGTCTGGCTGCGAAATTTGCGCAGGTTGCCCTCGTCACGGGTGGATCCGCGGCATATCATTGGCGTCCGTGCTGGGGCGGCTGACCTCGCAGGGGAAACACAAACCACGAAACTCCCCGGTATCCCAAGTGGATGCTCCAATCGGCCCCTCTGACGCTGACACCATGTTGTCTTCTTGAGCCGGATGGCGACCAGTGCATGCTGCGCGCGAAATGTGCGCATCCAACGGGGGTTGCGATGACAGTGCGACGGCCAGCCCATTCGCGGGTTTTGATTGATTTGAATACGCAGTGCGATTTCCTGCTTCCGGGCGGGGCGTTGCCGGTATCGAATCGCGACACGATTCTGCCGCGAATTCGCGCGCTCATGGCGTGGTGTCGAAAAGAGCAGATGCCCGTCGTTTCCAGCCTTGAGGCGCATCGGGCATCAGAGCCGTCGCGCGGCTTGCCGCCGGTGTGTATCGATCGAACGCGCGGACAGCGGAAAGTCCCTTTCACACTCATGCCCCGTCGGCTCGTCGTTCAGGGCGACAACACATTCGATCTTCCGGCGGATCCGTTCGCCAAATATCAGCAGATCATTTTTACAAAGCGACATTCGGATTTTCTCTCGAATCCGAAGGCGGACCGGCTCGTGAACGCGCTGCGTCCGGAATACTGGATGATCATCGGCGTTGCCGCGACGCACGCAGTGAAATCGATCACCCTCGGATTGCTGGCGCGGAGTCAGCGCGTGGTTGTCGTGCGGGATTGTTGCGGCCATTGGTCGGCTTCGGACAGCGAACATGCCATGCGACAGATGGACGCCAAGGGCGCCCTGATTGTGGATTCGGAGGAGGTCATCTCCGGCTATGTCGAGTCGAAGTTGAACGCGGCCATCGAAGAGGAGGCTGCTCGATTCGCAGAGAAGAATGGAATCCAGGAGCCCGCGACAGTATCCCGAATGCGCCAGTTGCGATCCACGCGAAAGGCCGTTTCGGCCGCGGATGCGGATCAGGAGCCGGGGGCGGCGGAGCAGCGCTCGAAGGCGAAAAACGGTCCTCAGCCTGTTTCGGACAATCTCGTCCCGTCGGAATTGATCGCCCGGAAGCAAACGGCAAACGGTAAGAGCCGTCGGCCACTTGCCTAGGATCGGCCGGTCAACTATCCTCAAAACGCAAGTCAGGAATGCTGGCGAGTGCGTCGGTCATAGTGATCGTCGTTGCGTTGTGATTCAGGCAGGCTGGACCCTCGGTCGTCGAGGATTCGGGCTCCGGGACCCTATATTGAACGATGGGTAAGAAACTACCGAAACAGCTCGCGATTCTGGATGAGGATCTCTGCACGGGATGTGATGCGTGCGTGACTGTGTGCCCCGTGGATTGCATCGACAAGATCCGGGATCCGCGGAATCCGGGCTATGCGATGGGTATGTGCACGATCGATCTCCAGGTCTGCATCGGCTGCAAGCTCTGTGCTCAAGTCTGTCCTTGGGATGTCATCACGATGGTTCCAACGGAACAGGTCGTATCTCAAGAGAAGTACTTCGATCTGATATCCGACGAACAGCGTGCCGCGCTTGTCGGATAGCCGAGGCCGAAGCGGCCGAGTTCCGTTCTGATATCGAGAAAGAAAAAAAACGACCTGACGCAAATCAGGTCGTTTTTCTTTCATCTTGATCGGTGGGTTTTGCCCCGTTCGATTGACTATTCCAATGCGCACTCGATATCGGCGATTTCGTATTCCCGCTCGTTTTCGCCGTCGAACGACATCGTCACATGTTCGCCGCGCTTCAGGCCCATGAGTTGCTGCGCCAGCGGCGTCTGGTAGGCGTACGTCGCCGTGTTGACGTCAGAGTCGCCGACGCCGAGGAGCGTCATGGTGCGACTTGGACCGCCGTTCCGCGGACGCAGCGTGACGCGTTGCCCGATACTCACGTGATCCGTCGGCACCTCGGCCGGGTCGATGATCTTGGCCAGTGCAAGTTCGCTGTTGATCTGGGCGACGCGAGCTCTCAGGAGGTCGCGCTCTTCCAGTGCGAACTTGTACTCCGAATTCTCGCTGAGGTCGCCCAATGCTGCGGCCTCGCCGATCGCTTTGGCGTTTTCGCGCATCTTGACGTTGACGAGTTCGTCCAATTCGGCCTCGCGCGCCTTGAGCCCGGCTCGCGTGAAGTAGAGCGTCTCGTCGTCCTCCCAGACGGACTTTTCGACTTTGACGTAGAGGTCCGGGAAGGCGCGTGTCAGCCGATTCAGTAGCTCGCTCTGTACGCTGGGACCGAGGCCTTCGGCGCGCTCGATCTGCCGGCGAAGGGCCTTGGCCATGGCGAGGTCGATCTGCGTGAGAACGGCCGCATACGGTTCGTAGTTTCTCGCAGCGAGGCCCGTGCGGACGCGGGCGCGCATTTCGTTCGTCGTCTGGCCTGCCGCCTTTCCCTCGGACTGTCGGGCCGGACCGCAGAGCATGAGCGCCGTGTTCAGCATTTCCAGCGGGGTAGGAATCCCCAGGTCCGCTTCGACGGTCGGCCCTTTCCAGAGCCACATAAAGGCGTCGGTAAAGCGGCCGGGATCGGCGATTGCGGCTTCGGCGACAGGCCTCAGCAGTTCACCTTTGCCTGCCTTTTCGACCTGCTTGGCAAGGGCGTCGGTCTGTCCTGCCGGGGCGAAGAGGATGAGTTTTGCGAAGACCTCCGGCCAGGTTTCCGGGAATGCCTGTTCCACGCATCGCACGGCGAGGGACCAGAGGCGTGCATCGGGAACGGAGGCGACGAGTACTTCGGGAGCGATCGACTTCTTGAGCATGTCGACCGCCAACTCGTGCATGTCGGGTCCGAGGGGGAGACCGTCCTGGGCGAGCCGCTCGAAGATCAGGGCGGTGGCGAAGGCGTGGGCCGCCTCGCGATGCTTCTTGAATCTCTCGATCTGCTTTTTCAGTGACGTCTGCACTTTGGCGACAAACGTCTTGTTCGGTTCGGCGCCGGTCTGCTTGAGGCCTCGCAGATATCCCTCCAGGACTTCCAACCACTGGCGCGGCGAGTCGGCTTCCGCAAATGCGGCGCCCGCCTCTTGCTCGGGTGATTGGCCGACAGGATCGAACACGAGAAACGTGGGCGATCGTCCTTCGATCCGGAAATGCGCCGAATTCCGGACTCCCGATCGGATTCGGGTCCAGAGATCGGACCATTTCTTCGCGTCGATGTACTTCGGAACCAGCATCAGCTTGAATTCGTCGCGATCGATTTTGTTGTTGTCCTGAGTTCGGACGACGCCGGCGGCGAGGGCCAGCGGGTCGTTTGCGATCAGATCCGTGATTCGCTCTGGGTGTAACTGTTCGAGTACATGGAAATCGTTCGCGTCGGCCGCCTGGTAATCGCTGACAACCTCTTTGATGGGAAGGGTTCTCGTGCGTTTGCCGATTCGCAGGACGACTTCGCCTTCGTCAAGATCGACTTCCTCGATTTCCGCGGCTGTATCTTCCGTTCGGTGGACCAGGAATCCGCCTTCACTCAGGCGCAGGCCGACATCCAGGAACCGCAGGGCTCGTCGGACGGAGTTGTTGCCCTTCAGGCCGGATCGTTCGACCCAGTCCTCAAGCTTGGGATGGTCTTTGTGAGTTTCCTTGTACAGTGTGAGGATTTCGTCGCGGAGTTGGTCGCCATCCGGCAATCGGAGCAAAAGGCCCCGACCCAGCCGCAGGGCGTCGTGTGGAGAGTGCTTTTCCTTCATCGAGGACAGCCACGCCCATCCCATGGTTTCGGCGAGCTTTCCCTCGCCCGAGTCGACGACTTTGTCGATGACCGGCAGAAGCTGATCCGGCATGGCCGAAGGATCGCCGATCGCCTGAAGCCACTCGGACTCCAGTGCATCCCAGTTCTTGTCATTCGCAAGCGATTGAAGCGTCTCGTACCGAATCACAGAATTCGCACCTCCCGAAGTCGAATCGGACATTTTGTCGCCAACCGAGGAATGTGTCGAGACGCGGGCGCGGCCGTGGCGCGGCATATTGGCACCCAGTGTCGATATTTTCTTGAAATCCGAGAGGTTGGAAGGTCGGCCGCATGGGCAAGGAGGCGTGCCTGCGTTCTGACCGCAAAGCCGGTCGGGTCTTGAACAGGTCAGGGTGGGGCGTCGCAACGGCGCCTTCTCAGTGCGATACCACAGTTTCCGGGGAGGTGCGGTTGGGGCAAGCGGGCTGCCGGCCAAGCGTGCAATCGATGTTCGTACGGATACAACGTCTGGTGGACGCGGGATAGGGTATCAGCGAAGTCCATTCGCACTGCCAATGCAGGCGAGGCGCCCGCATTCCCCGAGATTCAATTCACCCAACTCTCCCAGGTACGCAACTAGTTGTCTTTTTTCGGCGAGGGCTCGGGTTTCGACGCGGAGGCGCGACGTTGTTCGACGGTTAAGAGCGCCTCGAGCCGCCGCGTCAGCTGATCGAATAGTCGTTCGACGCGCTGGTCGATCTCGGCACGTTGCCTTTCAAGACGGGCTAGTTCTGCCGGACCTGCTCCGCTTGCCGGCGTCGCGCTGTGGGATTTTCTCAAGGATTCGGCGCGACTTCGTAATTCCGACATTATCGAGAGGGCAGCGGCCTGCTGCTCCGCCGTGAGATGGTGCCTTGCGACAAAATCGCGGGTAAACGTCTCCCAGCGATCCAGGTTCCTTGCGATCTCGTTCGGGCGGCTTGACTCAGTGGTTGCCTGACGGCTCTTGGGGCCGGCGTTTTTTCGTTTGTTTGCGGCGGCGGTTCGAGCCGGCGCGTTTGGCTCCGGAGTCTTGTTCCCGGCTCCGGCCGACCGGGCGGTGTTGCCCCGAGCCGCCTTGATCAACGGTGCGGATCGGTCCTGGTCGATCGGCTTCTCGCTGACGCGGCCCGCGGTTTGGCGCGATTGCCTCTCCGCTTCGACAGCTTCCTTTCTCGCGATTCGTGCTGCAAGTTCGATACGGTTCTTGTGCAGGCTGACTCGACCTCTGGCGGCCTGATCCGGCGGAAGGAGTGATTCGACATCGGAAATCGTCGCGTCCCAGTCGATGGGGAACTGACGTTCGATCTCCACCATGCGTTCGCGAATTTCCCGGTAGTGCGGGTCGTTTCGAATGCTGCCCAGCGGATTCGGTGAGTCATCGGCCAATTCGCCGGCTTCCCGATAGCTCCACCAGATTTCCGCGGCGCGATCGGCCAGGTCTTCGTGTTCGACTGCGAGTTGCCCCATTTTCGCCTTTCGCGCAGCCGCGATCGATTCGAGTTTCTCCCGAACGATGCCAAACTGCGTTGCGTCCAGCTTATAGGCCGATTCCATCTCGCTGAGGTAGGGGCCCACGTGCAGGTCCGTACGTTCGATCGGGCTCGCATCGAGGTATTGTTCCCACACGGCGCGGCGTTGCGCACGCAGCGCGGCAAAATTCGTCTCGCCTGCGGGAGTCGACGGCTCGAACGCTTGGTGCGTTGCCGGGTCTTCGGCGATAGAGAACGCTGTCAGGCTGATCAACACGCTGACGGCGAAGATTCGGGCGAGCGTTCTTTTCATTATGTTGACCTTCTGTCGATCGATGTCCACGCATGGCGTACCGGCGCTCGTTGAAAAACCAATCAAATTGCGCCGCAGGGATCGAGGGGCGGAACGGCGTTGCAAATCGAATTACTGGCTTTTTTTCTTGCGATTGCTCGAACCGGTCGTCGCCTTCTTGATTGCCCGCTGGTGTGTTGTCAGTAGGCCGTCAAGGCGTCGCTTCAGTTGTTCGAAGAGTCGATCAACCGGAGCGTTGATTTCGTCAATCCGCTTCTGGCGTTCCTTGCGGTCCTTGATCTCGTTGGCGGCGTCCAGCCGTTTCTTGCTGGTCTTCTCGTAGACATCCGCCCGGTCTTTCAACTCACTGAGGATCGAGAGGGCCGAATGCGACTGTTCGGCTGTGCATTTGTAGTCGGCGATGAAATCGCGGACGTATTGCTCCCATTTATCCAAGGGTATGGGTTTCTCCTTGGGGGCTTGAGTCGGCGCCGGCCTCGATTTCTTCTCCGTCGAGCGCTTCGCAGGTTCCGAATCAGCCTTGGCGGATTCCGTTTTCCGTCTACGGGGCGTACGGCGGGGCGTTTCCTTGGGTTTGTCGAGCGCCGCGACTGCTTTTTCCCGAGGCTCGACCGGTTTCATCTTCTCCGCTGGCGGCATTCCGGCGTGAGCAGCCGCGCGGTCGCGTTGGATCATTTCGCGGACTTCATTCGGCGTACGCAGCGTCTGCAGGAGTGATTTGAGGGCGACATGCTCCCGCGCCTGATCGATGCGATACTGCCATTGGGAGTAGGCGGCCTGCGTGCGCTCGGGGCCGATCATCGCCTCGACAGCGGGGCGGATCTGGTTCACGGCGTCGTTGCGACCGCGTTCGATGTTGGCGATCAGCGCCTGCGTCTTCATCAGGCCCGATGAGGTCAGCAGTTGTTGGGTTTCCTTGGTGCCCGACTTATCGACGTCGAACTTCCCTTGCAGGGAACGCGTGATCTCGGCGCGCTCATTGATCATCGCGGCGAACTTGCCGTCATCGTCATCCAACTCGCCCTTCTTTGTCGGCTCGCCTTCGAGTTTCTGGAGCATGGATTGAACTCGAGATCGCTCCTCTTTCGTCAGGTCGTAGAGGACGACGTTGACTTCAACGAGATCGTCCAATCGCCTTGTTTCATAGTCCTCATAGGAGAGGGCGAAGACGTCGTAGTCGGGGAACATCTTGTAGAGGATGGGTGATGTGTCGCCGTCGTTGCCGTCAGGTGGTCGGCGATCCGGTGTCTTATTCTGCCCCAAGGCAAACGGCGCGGCGGACAGGACGAGTGCGGCGATCAGGACAAAACGAGAAAAACGGCTGAACATGATGCGTCTATTCTCCTACCCCCGTCGGATGCACCAAAAGGGTGCGTCCGGGCCGGGTGAGATAAGTCTTTGTGCTCTCTTAGTATATGTGATTCATGTGGGGCGGCTCAAGCGGCTTCCCGTCACGGTTCTGGACCCGGCACGGGTTCCCTCGCTAAGTTACTGCATCGCAAGGCGCTAAGGTCCGAATAGCGAACGCGATCAACCTGGTGAAGATTTCGGCAGCGATTCCGTCGGACGGAATTGGACGTCAGGAACGAGGCGAACATGGATGTGACAACGTTGCAGGATACGGAACTTCGGGTCCTCGGGGTGTTGATTGAAAAGTCGCTTTCGCAGCCGGCGTATTACCCCATGACTGTGAACGCGATTACCGCCGCCGCTAATCAGAAGAATAATCGCGATCCCGTCACAGATTACGCGGAGGGTGAGATCAGCGACGCGTTGTCGTCTTTGCGAAAGAAACAGTGGGTTACGCAGGCGGAGCCCGAGCGCAACTCCAGATCGATCAAATTTCGCCATTGCGTGGAGGATCGGACCGACTGGAACGCGGCGCAGCGGGCCATCATGGGTGAGCTGATGCTTCGGGGGCCTCAGACGTTGGGCGAATTGCGGGGGCGAGCGTCGCGGATGACGCATCTCGAGTCCCTGGATTACACGCGGGATCTGCTCCGCGAACTGGAAACATGCGATCCGCCGCTCGTCGTGGAAATGGAGCGCGAGCCCGGCAAGAGCGCCCGGCGATTTTGCCAGCTCCTCGGCGACGGACCGCCGGTCGTGGCGGCAGCGGCGTCGTCGCCTCGCACGACGGTCTCCACGGATTCAGCCGCATCGGTTCAACCCGGCGCGGAATCGCTTGCGACGCGGGTAAGCCGGCTGGAAGACGAGGTCGCTGTCTTGAAGGCGGCGATTGCGGAATTGCGTTCCGCCGGATCGGCCAACGGGCAGACCGATTGACGGTTCGGGCGCGCCCTGTCGGCAGACGGCGTGTGATGCAAAAACGCATTCTCGTTATGCGACTTTATGACTCGCGCGAACAGCGATATGCTAGGGTTCCAGAGTCTAGGCACCAAGGAGATGCATCATGCAGAAGTTACGCCTGTTCACGCCCGGTCCCACGATGGTCAGTCCCGAATCAATGTTGGCGATGGCCCAGCCGCTGGATCATCATCGCACGGCGGGATTCCGCGACGACCTCAAAGAATGCGTCGAGCTGCTCAAATACGTCTATCAGACGAGCACGACGCCGTATGTCATCACCGGCAGCGGCACGGCTGCGATGGAGGCGGCGATGCTCGGCTGCTGCAAGCCGGACGCGAAGACGCTCGTCTGCCACGCCGGCAAGTTCGCCGAGCGATGGCGGGACATTCTCGCACGATTCAACCTGCCGTACGTCGAGTTCCAGAAGGACTACGGCCACGGATTCAAGGGCGAGGAGATTCTCGCGAAGCTGAAGGAACACGGCGACATCAAGGCCGTGATCTTCGTGCATTCGGAGACGAGCACGGCGGCCGTCAGTGATGCGCAGGGCATCGCGGCGGCGTGTCGCGAGAAGGGCGCGTTGTGTCTCGTCGATGGCATTACGTCGATCGGTGCAATTCCGTTCAAGATGGACGAGTGGGGCATCGATGCGGCGGTCACAGGTTCTCAGAAGGCGATGATGCTGCCGCCGGGCCTGGGATTGGTGGCGTTGTCGGATCGCGCGTGGGAAGTGATTGACTCACATCAGGCGCCGACGTACTACAACGACATCAAGGCGTATCGAAAGAGCATGGATAAGTTCGATACGCCGTACACGCCGAACAACCAGATGGTGACAGGCCTGAAATTCACGCTGAAGCAGATCAAGGCGGAAGGCATCGAGAACATCTGGTCGCGAACGGCGAAGCTGGCCAAGGCGACGCGCGCGGCCGTCTCTGCGCTGGGGATGAAGGTGTTCGCGACGGATCCCGTGGATTCCGTGACGGCGATCGAGATTCCGAAGGGCGTCGACGGCGGCAAGTGGCGGAAGGATCTGCGAGCGAAGTACGGCATCCATTGCGCCGGCGGCCAGGGGCACATCAAGGATACGATCATTCGGCTCAATCACATGGGCTATGTGGATGAAGTAGATACGGTCGGCGCGATCGCGGCACTGGAATGGACGCTGGCGGCGCAGGGCTACAAGTTTGAATCCGGTGCGGGAACGGGGGCGTTCAGCCGGGTGATTCAGGGGGCGTAACGGCTCGAATCGGCGATTCCAGGCAACATGACGCCATTCGTTTCGCGGTTCATCGCGATGCGAATGGCGTTTCTCTTGATGGATTCGGCCGGGCCCCTTCAGGCTGAGGCGCCGAATTTCCAAAAGCCCAGCGTTGTTGCGCCTTGCCGGGACACGCCACGCTGAGGACAGCGAGGCTCCGAGCTGTTTCAAAGGGCGTCACGATCATCGAGTGATGCCGCTGTCTCTTCACGCTGACGCATTCCCCAGTTCGTTGGCGATTCTCTTCGCGTCTGTGACAAGGTCGGCGGGGTAGCCTTCGGACTCCAGCACGAGAAGGGCGTTACGGCTGCGGGCTGGGCCGTCGCGGAGCAGGTAGTCGAAGACGAGGCCTTCGTTTTCGAATCGCTCTTCGAAGTGTTGGTTCTTTGCGTTGGGCAAATCGCCAAGCGTCGTCAGGGCTGCGTCGTGAGTGGCGACGAGATGGAGACCACTGCCGTTGATGAGGGTGCGAACGACGGCGGAAGCCGCGGCGACGCGTTCGGCGGAGTTTGTTCCGCGGAAGGGCTCATCGATGAGGACGAAGACGTTGCGTCCGCGTCTTGCCGCCTCGACCATTCGGCGGACCTGGCGGACTTCGGCGAGGAAGTAGCTTTCCTTTCGCGAGAGGTCGTCGCGAATTCGCAGGTCGGTCAGGATTTCCATCGGTGTGATCCGCATGGACTTCGCGGGGACGGCGGAGCCGATCATCGCGAGTAGCGAATTGGTGGCCGTCATGCGGAGGAATGTGGATTTGCCGGACATATTCGAGCCGGTGATGACCCAGGTTCGCGCCGGATCGGAGAGCGTCAGTGAGTTTGCGACGGCTTCGGCGCGGGCGATCAGAGGATGTCGACCACTTTCGATCTCGAGGCGCGGTTTGCCGGTTTCGACGACGGGGAAAATCGCGCCGTCTTCTTCCCACGCGTAGGTCCCGAGCGAGGCGAGGAATTCGATTTCGCCGATGGCTTCGATGGCACGCAGGAGTTCCGTCTGATGCCGGACGGCGACAGCCTCGATCATGGCGACGGCCTGCAGATCCCACAGCACGAGCAGATCGATGATGGCATGGACGATGCCTGAGAATCCGAGGAACAAGTAGGGGATTCTCGCTTCGAGTCGCGGGAGAATGCCGGGGGCGATGACCGCTTCCAGTTGTTGCCGGCGGCGGCCGAGCGCGCCATCCTGCGGGAGAGACTCGACGGCCGAAGCGGCGAAGAATTGGAATTGTGCCACGACATCTTCCAGATCCAGCCAGGGGCGAATGCGTTCGCCTGTGTTCTCGCGAATCGAACTCAGGACGATGCCGTTGATCATCGCGACCACGATGATCGGGAGCCAGCCAAATGGGATCGGGCACCAGCCAATCAGTTCGCCGAGGCCAAGGGCGACGGCGATGGGGCCCGCCAATCCCCAGAGGCGCGCGATCCGGATTTTCGCACCGCCGGGCATGGGCTGGGCGTCGCGGATCGTCTCGAACATCTGCCGGAATTCCTTGGAAAGCGATCGAAAGCCGGCGGCCGCGGCCATCAGGCGGAGCCGCTGAATCGGGTGCCCGTCGAGCCAGCGTGCGGCCTCCTGTCGTTCGAGGATTTTCGCAGCATCGGCCAGCGGTTGCGAAAGACATTGCGCCAATCGGGCCGCGCCGGCAGGGGACGATGTGCGGTTGAGGAGACCGAAGAGGCTGATGGGTCTGCCGAACACGTCGAGATCGCCGAGTTCCTGCGGCGAGAGTGTATAGCAGGCGTGGCTGTCGTAGAGCGAATCCCAGAAGTCGCCGTCGTTCGGCGTGTCGCCATCGCGCAGGATCAACGGATCGCCGTCGACGCGTCTTCTGGATTCGTCGAGAACGGCGCCCAGGAGGGCGAGCGTCTGAACCCGAAATCGGACGCGGCCGTGAAGTCGAACGGCCGCCACGAACGCCAGCAATCCACCGAGGCCGACGAAGAGGCTCCATTGCAGGCCTTCGGCCATCCAACCGTAGATTCCCACAGCCATGACGGCGAATGTGAAGAATCGGAGCCATGCGAGGATCGCGCTGGTGCGCCGCTCTTTCTTGAAGGCGGCCGATGTCGTGGACTTGGCGGCTTCGATCCACGGGCCTTTGGCGCCATGTTCGGTCGGCGGCGGTGGGAAGAACGAAAGATCCATGAGGATAGGATGGATCATGCGGTTCGATCCGGCAAGCCGGGTTTCAGGTCGAATCAAGATCGGGTGCGGGCTATTGGAATATCAAGTCTGAAAGCGGCACTTCGACCTCGATGGCGCCGACGGACACGACGGCGCGTTGCTTCTCCAACCGTACGCGGACGATCTTGCCGGGATCGTCGAACTTCCTGACGCGCACAGCCTCGCCAGGTTTGAGTGAGACGATGCGCTTGACCCACGTGTCGTATTGAGCGATCCGCGATTCGAGATCTTTGACTTTGTCCAGCGCTGCGAGCGTTTCGCGCGCGGCGTCCTGGCGAGCCTGTTCCGCGTCGCGGCGGGCTTGTTCGGCGCCGCGCCGTGCAGTGAGCGTGCCGGCGATGGCTTTGTTGAGCGCACGATGGCGCCGCGCCATGTTGCGCTTGGCGGAATTGACAAGTTTCTTGGGCATCCCGAGGCGCGATGCGATTGCGATGGCGTTGCTGTTGCCGGGTTCGCCGATGAGCAGGCGATACGTCGGTCGCAGCGTCTCGATGTCGAATTCGACGGACGCATTGTCAGCGCGTTCCTGTTCAAAGCCGACGGCCTTCAATGCGCCGAGATGGGTTGTGATCATGGCGAGGCAGCCTGTCGAGAGCAGATGATCGACGATGGCGCGACCGATGGCGGCGCCTTCGTCAGGATCCGTGCCGGCGCCCATTTCGTCGATGAGGACGAGCGTGCCTTTGCGTGCGCGCTGGACGATGTCGAGGATCCGACCCATGTGGGCACTGAATGTGCTGAGGCTTTGTTGGAGGCTTTGTTCGTCGCCGACATCGATCCACAGACCGCTGAAGACGGGAAGCGTCGTGCCGCCGGCGGCGGGGATGGGCAGCCCCGCCTGGGCCATGAGGACGACGAGTCCGACGGTCTTCAGGGCAGCCGTTTTTCCGCCCGTGTTGGGGCCCGTGACGAGTGCGATGTCGAAGTCCTCGCCAAGGCGTGCATCGATCGGGACAACTTCGCGCCGCGTTTCGCCGTCGGGTTCGATGTAGTGTTCCGACTTCGCATCTTCGTACATTTCCAGGAGGATGGGATTGCGGGCGGCAATCATGTTGAGTTTGCCGTCGTCGTTGATCGCGGGCAGGCGCATGTTGAAGCGATCCGCGAGCTTGGTTTTCGCGGACAGGAGATCGATGACGGCGAGTGTTTCGAGAGTTTCGAGCAAGGGCTTCTGATTCAGATGCACGAGGTGCGTCAGTTCCCAGAGGATGCGGCTGATTTCCTCTTTTTCGGCTTGCAGCATGTTGACGCGACGGTTGTTGAGCTCGACGGCTTGCGCGGGTTCGACGAAAAGCGTCTGGCCGCTGTCGCTGCTGCGATGGACGATGCCGGGGACGCGACCGTGCTGGTCGGCGCGAAGGGGCAGGACCATGCGATCGGCGTGATACGTGGCATTGGCGTATTGCAGGTATTTCGTGATGGCGGGTTGCTTGAGCAGCTTGTCGAAGAGTTCGTGGGCTTCCTGCCGGATGCGTTCGAGATCGTCGCGGATGCGCTGGAGTCGTTCGGAGGCGTCGTCGCGAACCAGTCCGCGGGAATCGACGACGCGGTTGATGCGATCGCGTATGACGCGCAAATCGGCGAGGCGTTCAGAGAGTTTGGCCAGCTTGTCTTCATTCTCGCCGAGTTTGTCGAACCAGACGCGGACGGCCGCGACGCCGTTGAGGGTGTCGGCGAGTTCGGCGAATTCCTCGGGTTCCAGCTTGTTGGGCGGAACGGCGCGGCGGACGTTTTCGCGCACATCGCGGATTCCGCCGAAGGGCGGCATGCCGCGCGCGGCGACGCGATTCATGAACTGCTCGAGCTGACCGATCCAGTGACGGACCTGCTTCGGTTTTCGTGAAGGGCGCACATGCATCGCGAGGGATTTGCCGAGCGCGCACTGAGCGTGTCGTGCGAGCCACTCGCGGATGCGTTCGAATTCGAGTTTTTCCAGTGTGTGTGCGTCCATACGTCGCGTTTCGAGACCTTAAGTCGAAAGCGGCGTATGATAGCGCGCGAGCGGGAAAGGGGAAATCGACGGCGCTGGCCCAATTGTCGCCCCAGGTCGAGCGGAACGCGGGGCGACGTCCTCGTGTTATTCGAACAGTCGGCGTTTTTCGCCTAGTCCGCTCGGCTCCCCACGAGCGCAGGTTGTCTGACTTCCACAGGCGAGGGTACGTCGTCCTTTACGTCGACGGGGTACCCCGACGTCACTTTCTGCGCCGGTCGCACGCCGACGATGATGATGGACGCGACAAGGCAGAGGATGCCGCAAAGCCAGAACGCCAGCGAGAAATTCTGCATATCGCCGAGTTTTCCGCCCATGACAGGACCGAATATGCCGCCGATGCCGTAGGCGAGAAATACCCACGGATAATTCTGTCCGACGGATCGCGTGCCGAAGGTGTCAGCCGTGATATTGGGGAAGAGGGCGAAGTTGCCGCCGAAGTTGAAACCGATCAGTGTGGCCGCGAGGTAAAGCAGCATCGGCGTGCCCGCCATCCACTGGAAGAGTATCACGACAATTCCCTGTGAGGCCGTCATCAGGACGAGGGATTGGCGTCGTCCGAGATGATCCGAGATGGCGCCCCAGGCGATTCGGCCGACGCCGTTGGCGAGACTGAAGAAGACGGCCATCGCGGTGCCGGCGATCGCGCTTGCCTGCGCTTTTTCGATGCCGTTGGCCTGGAGTGCACTCATCGGGAATGACTTCATCAGTCCGATGCACATCAGGCCGGCGCTGGCGCCAAAGAGAAACGTGAAGAAGATCCTGTAGAACTGCGGCGTCCCCAGCAATTCGCGCGGTGTGAAATTGACGGCGCCGTTGGCGGCCTGCGCGCCGGGTTCGGCACTCGGCGGCGAGAAACCTTCGGGCAGCCAATGTTCCGGCGGGAAGACCATCCAGATGCTGCCAATCGGCACGGCGATCAGGAAGAATGCCCCGTAGATCATGAACGTCGTTCCGAGTCCCCATGCGTCGATCAAGTGTCCCCAGGCGCCGGCGAGCTTGACCCACAGCAGGGCGCCGAACCCGAAGCCTGCGACGGCGAAGCCCGTGATCAACCCCTTGCGATCGGGGAACCAGCGCATGCCGACGGCGATCGGAACGACGTAGGCGAGACCAATGCCGATGCCGCCGATGACGCCGAGGCAAATGAGATTCGCGGGATAATTCTCGCCGCCGAAAAGGCCGGCCACGATGTAGCCGGCGCCAAGGACAACGCCGCCGGCGGCCGCGAGTAGTCTTGGTCCGTACCTGGGCAGCATCTTTCCCGCAAACACCATCGTCACGGCAAAGAAGAATAGACCGGCGGCAAAGACGCATTGCGTTCGGGCCTTGGTCCAGCCGACGGTTTCAAGGGCCGGTGTGAAGACGGACCAGGCATAGATCGCGCCGAGGCACAACTGGATGAGCACGGCGCCGAAAACGACCCACCAACGATTCATCAATCGAGAATCCGCGCGCACGAGAGAACCCCTTATGCATGAAGTCTTCCACTCGTCGCCCGAGGCGACGGCTCGCCTCGTAATCGAGCATCGGGCGTCTTAGAGGACTCGATTACATATATCATGATATCTATGTAGGTAATGTTTGTCGATTCGATGCGGTGGCGTTTCGGGGGTTTTTCGGAACTCGATCGGGAGCGTGACTACTCGAGACGTGCTGTTGTTCGGGATCGCCGGGAATGGGGCTTCAGGTTCATGAGCCCGGGCGTTCGGGCGAGAATGTCGCCGGGAGCATCCTGGGAGCTCGAAAAACGGATCGCAAGCCGGCTTCCATTGTTCGGAATCCTGCGTTTACTCGCGGGAACAGGGCGTCCGGGTTATCTTCACGAGCGACTGACAGTCGTGGATGGAACCGCGACGGCGAACCTGAACGTTCGTCGGGCGTTAGTCTGACAACTGACGCTCGATGTGAGGATAGTGTTTTGACTTTACCGAATGAAACGGGGACTTCGGAACCCCGACTCGCGGGTGCGACGCCCGTATCGGAGATCCGAGCGACAAGCGCGATGGACCGGCGGGCCGTGCCGTCGGCGTCCGCGGCGGCCGTTGAGCGTGCGACGGCGAAACATCGTTCATCGTCGACGACGGCCTGGTTCATTGCCCTGATGGGCTGGTCGCTGCTCGTATGCATGTTCGATTTGACCGGTGGTGCGGTCTTCGAGGGGACAGACTGCTGGGTGGCGCAGACGGCGCGGGAGATGCAACAGCGCGACGAGTGGATCATGCCGTATTTCAGCGGCGAGCAGCGCCTTCAGAAATCGCCCGGGCCCTATTGGGCCGTGATGATCGCGAGTTATCTGCGGGGCAAGCCTGTTGATGAAGCAGCGGCGAGGATTCCGAATTCCCTGGCGGCAGTCGGGCTGGTCGCCGTCGTCTTCTGGCTGGCGCGGCGCATTGCGGGTGAACGCGCGGCCATCTTCGCGGGATTCGCAACGGCGGCCAGCGGGATGATCCTGTATTGCACGGGCCGCGGCGCGGCGGACCTGGGGATGACGTTTTTCAGCACGCTGTCACTGGCGGCGTTGTGGGTCGGTCTCGCCGACGAACCCCCGGGTCGGCGACGCAACTTGTTTATCCTGCTTGCATACTTCGCGGCGGGGCTGTGCATGCTTTACAAGATGCCGATGCCGCTCGTGACGGTCGGCATCCCGGCGATCTGTTCGCTGGTGCTTCAGAATCGTTGGGCGGCGCTGAAGAATCCGTGGCATCTCGCGGGGCTCGTCTTGTTTCTGTTGCCGTGGGCGCCTTGGATCGTTGCCGTGGTCGAAGGGCGTATGGACGGCGACTGGGCCATCGCCTGGGCGAAGTGGCGGGTCGAGTACATCGATCGTATGACGGGCGAGTTGCCCAACGTCGAAGCAAACAAGCAGTGGTTTTTCTACCTGTTTTATGTCGGGCTTGCGTTCGTCTATGTGCTGCCGTTTTCGCTTTCGCTGCCGGCTGCGGTCGCCCGGGCGTTCAAGCGCGATCCGTCCGTCAACGATGACGGCCGGAAGTTCATGGCCATCTGGTTTCTGAGTCTGTTGGCATTCTTCACGATTTCGACAGGGAAGGAAGGTCGCTACTTTCTCCCGGTGATGCCGCCGCTGTTTGTGCTGCTCGGCATCGAGCTCTCGTGGTTTTTCGATCCGAATCGGGAAAGTAATCGGAAGGGGGCATGGGCCGTTGCGATACTACTGGCCGTGCTGATCCCTGTGGGTAGCGTTGTCGGCGGTTGGTATCTGAACAAGCAGTTCAGCGATCCGAGAGATCCGTTTCAATGGGTCGATCTGCGCGTGCCGTACATCGGTCTCAGTGTGATCATGGGTATCGGTCTGACGGCGTCCGCGGTCTATTTCGCGCGGCGGCGGGCCAATCTCTCTTTCGCCGTGCTGATTGCGACGATCTGGATCGGCTGGTTCTGGAGCTGGTCGAAGGTAATGCCAGTCTATCGCGCGCAGCGCGGCGACGTGAGTTTCTCCAAGCAATTGCACGATCTCGTCGAGGGGCATCCGGATCTGCCGAACCACATGTACCAGGTTGCTCAGCAGAATCCGACAATCACGTGGCACAGCAACGTTCGATTTCCTCGCGTTATAGACCAATTGGAGCTGTTGCGGGCTCAGGATTATCATCGAGACTACGCAACGGAAGTTCGGCTGGTTGCCACGAAAATGCTGGAGCGATTGCGCGGGGATGACCTGGCGTTGTTTGTGGCAACGCGGGAACACTACCTACTGTTTCTCGGTCAGGCGCCGGCATTGGCAGAGAAGCTCGGTTTCCCGATGCCGGAGACGCATTTGTGGATTCAAAGCGAGGAAGGACCGGAGCGGCATCAGACGATCTTGTTCGGCAATCGGCCGCCGCCGTTCGCGGAACCGACGCTGAATCCGCCGCCGACGGAAAAGGAAGCCGGAGCGGGCCGTCGAACGATGGTATCAAAGGCGTGCATGGGCTCTTCGGCCGCCGTCGCGGCGAATAACGACTCGGGCCTGACTTTCGAATCAATTCCGAACCTGTGACGCGAATTCCCGACAAATCGATGTCGATTGACGCGGCGGTAGCGGGGCCGGACGAAGTGCTGTCGTCGGAACTGCCGCTGGATGCCGACGGTGCGAGTCGGAAGCGCCTGTTCCGAATCGCGAAGTGGGTGACGATTCTGCTCGTTCTCGTCGCGATGGGTTGGCAGATCAGCAAGCTCGTCGACGATTGGTCGACAGACGGCGCCAAAGTGTTCGAGCGCGGCCTGGACTACCGTTGGGTCGTCCTGGCGCTGGCAACGTTCTGGGCGGGGCAATTCTGCTTCGCCGCATACTGGCGTCGTTTGCTGAAGGCGTCGGGAATCGACTCGCCATTGATCACGAGCGTTCGTGCCTATCTTGTCGGAACGCTCGGCAAGTACATACCGGGCAAGGCACTGGTGGTCGTCGTGCGTACCGGCATGTTGCCGGACGCGAAGGGGAAGCGATTCCTGGTGGGGGGCGTGACGGTTTACGAGACACTCACGTCGATGTCCGCCGCCGGCATCATCGGATTCGTCGCGTTGGTATTGACGCGGCACGACCTCGTAATGAACATGCTCGGGGCCGCGTGCATTGCGTTGATTCTCAACGTCGTCGTGCATCCGAGACCTTTCAGTCAACTGGCGAAAGTCGTCGCCATTCCGTTCCGGCGAAAAGGCGATCCGCTGCCGGTTCGCGACTGGTATCGCTGTTATTGGCGGTCGACGCCGCTCGTATTCCTCGAATGGCTGGGCTCAGGCATCAGCCTGTGGGCGACGGCGGCGGCGTTTCACCTCGATGTGTTCTCGTTGGATGCCGTTGCCTTCCTGACGGGCGTGGCGGCGTTGGCGACTGCGGCAGGGTTTCTCGTCTTGCCTGTTCCCGCGGGAATCGGCGTTCGCGAGTTCATCGTGATCTCGCTGCTGACGAAGTGGTTCGGCGAGCACACGACGGCCATTTGTATTTCGTTGATCCTGCGGTCCATCTGGACTGCGGGAGAGATTCTCCTCGCCGGCGGTCTTTACATGCTGCCGGGCGCCACTTGGGCTCGGGCGAAAATGAGCGATTCCGGTGCCTCGGCGGCCGCTTCCTGATCGTGCTGGCCAAATCCGCATTCGTTCGCGACAATCCGGTGTTTGAACTGCTATGAGTCGAACACGGCGCGGACGCCGAACAGAGAGCACCCAACGAATGACGACAATGATCAACGCCCCCTCGGAAGCTGCTCGAAAAGACACTACGGCCGCCGTCAGTCATCGTCGGCGGGCGTTATCTGTCGTCGCGCCGGTTCACAACGAAGAACTGAATCTCGAGGATCTGCATTCCGAATTGTCGGGCGTGCTGCAATCCGCCGGGCTCGACTACGAGATTATCTACGTGGATGACGGCAGTCGCGATACGAGTCTCAAGATCCTGAAGTCCGTAGCGGATCGTGATGAACGCGTCATCGTCGTGGAGCTTCGGCGAAATTTCGGGCAGACGGCCGCGATGGCCGCGGGCATCGAGCACAGCTGTGGCGACGTGATCATCCCGATTGATGCGGATCTTCAGAACGATCCGAATGACATACCGCGGCTGTTGGATACGTTGAACGGCACGCCGCGTTACGACATCGTCAGCGGTTGGCGGAAGGACCGTAAGGACAAGATGGTAACGCGTCGGATTCCGTCGCAGATCGCAAATGCGATTATCAGTCGCGTGACAAACGTCCCGATTCATGATTTCGGTTGCACGCTCAAGGCGTATCGCCGCGAAGTGCTGGAGGATGTCAGTCTGTCCAGCGATCTGCATCGATTCCTGCCGGCGCTGGCTGCGTGGCACGGTGCGAACATCACGGAACTCGTCGTGAATCATCGTCCGCGAACGCGAGGCGTGACGAAGTATGGTCTCGCGCGGACGATTCGGGTGTTGCTCGATCTCGTGATTGTGAAGTTTCTCGGGACGTACATGACAAAGCCGCTGCTGTTCTTCGGGAAGATCGGGATGGCGACGTTCGGCTTTGCGCTGCTGATTCTCGCGATCGCGGTGGGGCAGAAGTTCGGTTATTTCGGGCAGCCGGAAGGCCTGAACCTCAATAGGAACATTCTCGTTTCGCTCAGCGCGCTACTGGCTTTCTTCACGGTTCAGTGTGTGTTGTTCGGGTTGATGGCGGAGCTGCTCGTGCGCGTGTATCAGGATGGTCGTGGGCGGAAGATTTACCGCGTGCGCGAAGTGTATTCGTCGGCGAAGGCTGGGGATGCGTAGGAACTGACGCCGTCGTTGGGCGTCGGCATGGCACCCGGCGTCTGGCGCGCGAATTGCACTGCTTGAGAGCAGTGGCACGCGTGTTTACGAGATATCTTCGAGGGAGTCGCGGATTTCGAGGACGCGATCCAGGCGTGTGACGCGGATGGGTCCCATGATGCGGTCAGACACGCCGATGAGGATGAATCGGCGCTCGTCGAACTTAAAGCTGTTGGTCAGCTGGACAAGAGAGCCCAGCGCGACGCTGGGAGCGAACTTGACGCCGGCCAGGTCGATCACGATCGGCGCGCCGGGCTTGTCGGGCGCGGCCGCGTAAACGTCTTCCAGCAGTTGATTGGTGGATGCATCGTCGAGCGTGCTCTTGAGTACGCGAACGACGAGATACTGTTCGTGTGGCACGATTTCAGTGACTGCATCGGGCATCGCGATCAACCCTTTCATTAGCGACGATTCGCGGATTATACACACGCGGCCGACAAAAAACAGGTGCGTAGATGCCAGTCGTCTGTCGCGCTCGCCTATGACGATTGGCGTGATTGTGTCGATCGTCGCCGTCTGGCGTGGAATTCCGGCGCTTCTTTGAAGCACGTTCCCAAGATGCCGAGCGACTTGATGAAGGCTTTGAAGCCCGTGCGCTTCAGCTCGGCGGGTTCGTCGCCGACTGTCGTGAATCCGCGTTCGTCCGGTGTCAACTTCTCCCAATTTCGGAACAGGCGTCCCCATTGACCGTCGAGGACTTTGCGCATCATCGCCTTGGCTTTCATGGGGTACCAGAAGCTGTCGTGGTAGATGACGCTGGCCATGTAGGCCCATGGGGCAAGTACTGTCTTGAGCGACCATTCGATCGGCTTCTTCAGCGGTCCCCAGTAGATCTTGTGTTGCATGCGCGAGGCAAACGTCATCTTCTTGAACGGGCCGACGAAGTTCCAGTTTTCCGACGCGGCATCGGGATCACCGACGATTTCGATTTCGCGGGGATCGCCGCACCCGAGACCCATGTCGTGGGCCATCTTGATGAACTTGATGCTGAGCGGATCCATGCCCATCAGCTTCGCTGCGACGGCGTCGATGGCGACTTGATCGCTGCTCGCGAGGATGACGTTTTTCTCGTGCGGAATCATGCAGCGCGGACCGGGGCCGTCGCCGGCGAAGGTGCCGTCCATGACGGCGAATACGCCGCGATGGATTTTCTTCTGGATCATCAGCAGGTCAACGAGCGTTTCGTGAATGACGGGATGCGTCCAGTGGCGATGCTCGTTTAGCAGGCCGCCGAAGGCGTTCTTCATGGCCCCCGTCGTCGTCGTGAAGATATGCGTCTTCACGGTCGGCAGATGAATGATGTTCTCGCCGATGAATCGCTTGGGAATGTGGAAGCCCTTGGGGTAGACCTCGTTGAGGCACGTGAACTTGTCTGCAAGATCGCCGACGGCGTCGCGAACGTGGATCCACTCTTCGCCTTCGTAGAGATGCACGTTGCGTAGGCCATGGGCGTCGGTGACGTGGACCTGCTTGTTTTCGCGTTCGCCCAGATGGGCGTCGATGACGACGGTGCGATTGTGGCAGCCGTGGATCAGGTTCGGGTCGTAGCCGTCCTTTTTCATGGCGCGAATGACGCCGTCCAGCTGCCATGGCGTCGTGCTGCTGCCGGGGAAGAAGAAATGCCAGCTGATATTGATCTTCAGGCCCGTGTCGGCGTCCTTGGCGACGACGTCCTGGTAATCCGCCAGGTTGAGCAGACGATGGTAGTCCTCGAACACGGTTCGCGGGGTCGTCCGCAGAATGGCGACTTTGCTCTTACTCATCATGACTCCTGTGCAATTCGTCGGGTCACTTTAGGGCGCGGGCGAGGATCGGGCAACGGGAGGGCGGCCCATGGGGATTACACCCGCCATGAGGGGCCGGGCTCGGTTTTTCAGTTCGATACGTTCGGTTTGGAAAATGAGATCTGACGAGGTTCGGCTCGGAGAGTCGATCGAATAGACTCGGGCGGGAAGAATCGGAGTCGGTTGAAACGCAATATCGTGGATAGTGCGTGTGAAGATTCAGGATTTCACGTGTTCGGCAAGAAAAAGCGGATGCCGCCAACGGTTTCGTTGACGGCATCCGCCGATTATTCATGGTTCAGTTTTCACCGAGTTCGCGCGCGCGTCCTCGGCGAGTCGTCGGTCACGGCGTGCAGGCGATGTTCAGGTTGAACATTCCCGTGCTTGGCGGAGCGCCGTAGGAGCCGACTCGAACGATGTATGTAACGCCCGAGGTCACGGGTACGGAGAACGACGCCGACAGTGCGTCGGGACAGTCATTTCCCGTATCCATTTCGTTCGAGTTGCCGTGATCGTCGTTGCACTCGATCGGAAGGGCGCCGCCTGCGATCGCCGCGCAATCGACGTCGTAGATCGCCAGTCGAGCGTCGAACGAATTGCCGCACGTATCGACGAACAGCGTTCCCGTGCAGGTCGCGACGTACGTATAGAACAGGTCGCTGCGCACCGCATCAGGGGCGAGGGAGAAGTCGCCGCACGCCGGGAGATTGGAGTCCGTCGCACCCGTCAGATCGATCGGCGTCGCGCCGTCGAAGATGGTGAGGGCACCGTCGCAGTCATCGTTGACCGGCGCGGGCGGCGGAACGTCGCACTCCATCGTGAAGTCCATCGGTCCCGTGGGCTCCGACGCGCAGGACCACTTGCATACGAGGATCCAGTACTGCGTTCCGCCGGTGAGATCAACTTCCAGCGTTGACGGATCCGAACAGACGAGCTGCGTCAGGTTGCCGCAGTCAGGGCCCGTCCAGACGCTGGTCGCGCCGTCGAGACCTGTCGCGGTGATCGTTGCATGGCAGTCTCCGCTCGGCGTGTACGTGTACCAGACGCCGTTGTTGACGTTCATTCCGGCGTCGCAGCTGCTGCCGAGGCAATCCGGGAAGACATTGAAGTCATCGGTCGCAGCCGGAAGGTCCACGCCGAGGTCCGAATAGGGCAACGTCGTAATGATCGTTGCATCGATGCAGTCGTCGTTCGACAACGGCGTCGGGCATGGATCGTTCGTGCAGTCCAGCCCCGCAGCAAAGTCGCCCGCAATCGCGGCGCACTCGACTTCCGGAATGTCGTTGCACGTCGCGCCGTCATTCGTGCAGCATCGACCGGCCGGGCACGGATCGCCGGAGCAATCTCCGCCAAGTGTGAACGTGCCGCCGAGATTCGTGCAGCCCGTTTCGTCGGTGATCGTGCAGGCCGCCGAACCACCGTCGAGGTAGCAGCAGGCGCCGGCGTTGCAGATGCCGCCGCCGTTGAGGATGACATCAACGAACGCCGTAATATCCAGGTCGTCGAGGACGTTGTCATCGTTGATATCCGCGCACTTGCACGCATTGGACGGTGCTGTGCCGAATTCCGACAGATAGCAGTTCGTGAACGACTGGATGTCGCGCCCATCAAGGAGCGAGTCACCGTTGAGATCGCCCGGGCAGGTGCCGCAAACGGCCTGGCAGTTAATGAAGAAGTCGAAAGACGTACCCGGTGACGGATCAGCCGTGTAGGAGTCCGTAATGATGTAGTACGTCGTGCCGGCCAGCGCTGTGAATGAGACCTCTTCAATACCGCCGCTGTCGTCGCCCGCGACGCACGATCCGTTCGTGTCGAGACAATCCGTCACGACGTAGATCGCCGCATCGAAGCCGGACACGTTGGCCATGCCCGTCGAAACGAGCAGGTCTGACGTCGGCGTAAACGAATAGACCACATCGGGGCCGTCTGCAGTGAAGCCCGTGCAGCTTCCCGAGGACACGAGCGTGTGATCGGGGTTCGCAAGATCGAGCGTAACACCCGCAATCGTGCCAGTGTTGCAGTCCACGACAGTGGCTGTCGCGCACGTGTCGTTCTCCGGCGGCTGCGGACAGGGATTGGGCGTACAATCGACGCCGTCGCCCTGATAGCTGCCGCCCGCAGACGTGCAGAACATTTCCGTCTGTGCGCCGCACGTGCCGTCGCCGAAACAGCAGGCGCCGAAGCAGCTCGTCAGACAGTCGGTGCCGTCGCCCTTATAGATGCCGCCCGCGAGCAGGCAGTTGCCGGCCGTCAGCGACTGGCAGTCGCCGCCGAGGCAGCAAGCACCGCTAGCCGTGCTGCAGGTGACTTCGAGTTGCGTTTCGCCGCCGCCTTCAGTCGTGCCGGCGTCGCCGACCTGGATGTACACAAAACTGCCAGGGCCATAGTTCGGGATCGTGACTGACTCAACGCCGCCCACGCCTGCATTGTCCGAGCAGGCGAGTTCGGCACCGGGGCAGTTGTCCCGAACCACAAGAACGGCGTCGTAGCCTGTCGGCGTCACGGTGATCGTTACGTCGCACGGGCCGAACGTGTCCGAGATCGCGAGGTAGCGGAACAGGGCATCGTTCTGGACGTTTCCGCCGCCGCTGCCGGTGCACGTGCCTTCGGCGACGTCTGCCGTCGCAAGGTCGTTGTTGAACGTGATATCAATGGCCGCGGCTTGTGCCGGCGAGCTTCGAAGCGTCGTCAGGTCCGCGCAGGATCCTTCGCAGATGTATCCGCCGTTGCTGGTTCCTGTTCCGATGTCGTAGGAGAAGCAAATGGTTCCGGCGCCGGCGAATGTACCGCCCGCGTTCGTGCAGGACACTTCGGTTTCGCTGACGCATCCGCCGTTCGCGGGGAGGCAGCAGGCGCCGAAGCAGGTGACGCTGCAATCCGAACCGTCGCCGCCGTAGGCGCCGCCGAGATTGCCGCAGACAACTTCGCCTTCGATCGTACAGGTGCCGTCGGAGAGACAGCAGCTGCCGGTCGGGGGCGGGCAACCGTTCGGCGTAATCGTGAGGGTGATATCACCCGTGTTGTCGCCGTTGTAGTCCTGCACCTGGATGTAAATTAGCTGACCGATTGTGACATTGTCGATGCAGATGCAGCTATCACGCGTATTGCCGCTTGCCTGCGGCTCGTCGATGCACGGGGCCTGCGACGGATCGCTGCCCGACGTCGTGCAGTCGTCGTCACAATCGAGTTCAGGGCCGCCGCAGCTTCCGTCGTAGGCGGCGAGAATCGTGTCGATGTTTGCGGGGTTGTTGCTGTCGAACCACGTGCCGCAGGTGTCGATCAGCAGGGAGCCGTTCTGTTCGGCCGTATAGACCGCCCATACGTCCAATGCGCCCTGAGCCGTGCAGCTCGGATCGGGGTCGTCCAACGCGCTACCGGCATTCGAGATGATCGTCGTGCCGGAGCCAACGGGCACGGCCGATGCACAGACGTCGCCCGGGGGCGGGCAGGCGTCGACGCCGCAAGCGGTTCCGTCGCCAAGGTAAAGGCCGCCGGCATTTGTGCACGACGCTTCCGACGCATCCTGGCAAGTGTCGTTCCCGAGGCAGCAGGCGCCGCTGCAGTTCGTCGTGGCGCATGAGGAACCATCGCCCTTGTAGACGCCGCCAAGACCGTCGCATTCGGGCGTGCCGCCAGTTACATCGGTGCACGTGCCGTCGAGCAGACAGCAAGCACCATTGCCGCCGGCGACGCAGGCGATGTTGAGCGTGATGTCGCCGCAACGGATGTTGGAACCCGTGTCATAACCGGCGACTCGAATGACGTAATTCGTGCCGGACGCACAGGCGAAGGTCACTGTGGAGAGCAGTCCCGTGCCTTCATCGTCACTGCAGGCGATTTCAGTGCCGCCACAGATCGAGTCGTAGACCGTGAGGACGGTATCATTGACTGGGGCGAAGAGGCTGCCTTCCGTGTCAATCGTCGCTTCGCCCGTGCAGTCGGCCGTCCAGACGTACCAAACGTCATGGCCGGAAGTGTCCTGACAACTGGCGACGGCCTCGTCGGGATTCACGGTTCCGCAGTTGTTCCCTCCCGCGTTGGTTCCCGTCAGCACGGCGGTCGCGCCGGCACAGTCGTCGGATTGTGCGTGTGCCGCCCCGGACAGGGCCAGGAATGCGGCGACCGCGATGGCCGCCGAAGCGATCGAACGCACGGTTCGTTGCCGTGCGTTCGTACAGTTGCAATCTTCGCTGCATTTCCCTATCACGATGTTCCTCCCAAAATTAGAACAGGCTACTGCCACTGCGCAACAAGACACCGACCCGTTCGGCGTTGTCGATCGCAGCTCAAGTTCAGATGGATCAAGATCCTGGCGGGACGCGCAACGTGCCGCATCCGCCCGATAAGGCGGATGAGGCCATGGATTGCGGCGATAAGAAAGTCATGCACGCGGCTCCGCGCGCAGGCCCTCGACTTCGAATTCCCTACCGTTTGAGGTCAATTATCTCCTACTTACCTTCCAACCGGCTCGCGGACGTATCGTCGCGTTCGGCGCGCTGCGTGGTCGCAGATTTCGGCGAATCTGCATGCATGGCACACAAGGCTGGTGCTGCCGTCCACTTTACTTGCGCGCGAGTCGTTCGATCGTTCTGAGTGCGCACCCTGAGCGGGAACGGACGTCGGCTGTCCGTTCGACGCTCGCGCAACAGCGACCGCGTCACGCATGCGCGTGATTTGGTCGACGCTCGCTCTTTTCGGTCGGGAAAAGAAATCGCCCCTACGCTTACACGCGCATGGGCGCCGGATTATTCCGTGCGATCGTGAATTTTGCGCTAGCTGCAGAATCGGACCTGGCCCGGTTCAGGTCCGAATACAACTCAGATCAAGGTTGACGCATTTGGCGGCAGCGCGCAAGGGGGAACGAGGACGACTTGTTTGATTCAATCCGAGGAGCCGTCGTCGACGGCGCTCTTCACTTTCTCCACGGCCTGTGTCGTCGCCTTCTTGGCGCGTTCGACGGCCTGCGTCGTGGCTTTCTTCGCTTTGTCGACGTACGGCTTGGCGTCTTCGGCGACTTCCTTCGCCTTTTCGATCGCCTGGGTCGTCGCCTCCTTCGCTTTGTCGCGCATCTCGCGGCCGACTTGTTTGCCTTCCTCGTAAAGTTCCTTCGCCTTCGCCGCGCCACGATCGATCATCGGCTCGAGTTTCTCCTCGGCCTTCTCCGCCGCACGCGTTGCGGCGTTCTTTGCTTCGCGCGCCTTCTCTCTGGCCCGGTCAACGTCTTTCGGGTCGCAGCCGCTGGCGAGCAGCAGGCCAATTCCGCTGATGGCAAGTATCCCCGTGTGAATTCTCATCGCAGTCGTCCTCCTGTCGAAGCCGGTGGCGATCGTCGTGCGGATCGTCAACGGCGAATTGTCGCTTCATGTGAAATTATTGTGCCATCATCCGGATGTAGCCACTATAGACGGAATCGCGTTTTTGAATGCGGGTAGCCGTTTTTTGCGATGTCGTGCCGATGCAGGCGGTTGGGATCCGCATCGTGGCGAACCCGACAGTTGCGGAGTCTTGGTAGGAGGGAATATCGGGACACTTCGTCGGCTGTGGATTATCATCATCGGTTATGGAGCGAGCAGAACTTATTCAAGCGTTGAAGGACCGATTCGAGTCGGACGCATTTCTCGGCGCCGCCTCATTGCCGGTTTTCGGCGAGCCGGAGCCCGTGATGCATCGCGTTCCGATGGCGGACGACGAGATCGAGCGGCGACGGGTCGCACTTCAGGTCATCGACGATTCGGAAGTGAAGGGCTGCACGCAATGCGGTCTTGCCGAAACGCGGACGAAGACGGCGTTCGGCGTCGGCGCGCCGAATGCGAGAATCATGTTCGTCGGCGAGGCGCCGGGGCACGATGAGGACGTGCAGGGCGAACCCTTCGTCGGCAAGGCGGGGCAGCTCCTGACGAAGATGATCGAGGCGGGAATGGGCCTGAAGCGCGCCGACGTATACATCTGCAACATTCTGAAGTGCCGGCCGCCGAACAATCGAAATCCGGCGCCGGACGAAGTGCTCGCCTGCAGGAACTACCTTTGGCGGCAGATCGAAATCGTCCAGCCCGAAGTCATCATCGCGCTCGGCGCGCCGGCGGCGCAGACGTTGTTGAACACGCGCGAAGGAATAGGCCGGCTGCGCTCCGAGTGGCACGACTTCTATCCGAGCGGCACTACGGGCGTCGGCGATCCGATTCCGCTCATGCCGACGTATCATCCCGCCTATCTGCTGCGCAGTCCGGATGAGAAGAACAAGGCGTGGGCCGATCTGAAGCTCGTCATGTCGCGACTTGGACTTCCGCTACCAACGCGGTAGCGGCACGCCGGCGTTGACGAGAGTGTCGTGATTTCCGATCGGACATTTCGTCCGGCGCCTCTTTCATGTTATGTAAGTCACATCACAGCCGAGAGCGGCAGGCGAACGGGCATTCGCAAAGACGTCATCCATTTCGTTGTCCGGTAAATCCCAAGCGAATTCGCAAGTCGTCCGGGATGTCGGCATCGCTGCGCAGCGCAGCATCGCGGCTCGCTGCATCGTCCCGGCGCGTTATTCGCGGACCGTCCGCTAATGGCGCGCAATTAACAAGTCGCCATATCGGACAGTCCGTTTATGCGTCATGTTGAATCGTTGACACTGTTCGGCGCGCCGAGTACTTTCGACTCCATACGGTACGCGGGGGGGTAAAACGACAAATGTCTTTGCCAAGAGAGGCACGCATGGAAGCCTACGAAATCGCAACTGCCCGCCCTCGCTTCAATCCGCATTCGACCGGGCGGATATTCACGATCGAGCAGGCCAATCGCGCGCTCCCGTTGGTGAGCCGCGTCGTCAGCGACATCGTCCAGCAGCAGCGGGACGTGTGCGCGCTCGAAGAGATGCTCCAGGAGATGCACTCACGGGACTGGGACGCCAGCCAGGAGCGATACACGATGGCGCTGGAGCGTCTGCGGGATTTGATCGACGAATTGTCGGACGTCGGTTGCCAGCTTCGCGATTGGCGGCGCGGCATTGTCGATTTTCCGGCGATCCACAACGATCGTCGAGTCGAACTCTGCTGGCGTCTCGGCGAGCGCCGCATCTGCCATTGGCACGAACCGGAGGCGGGTTTCCGCTGCCGCCAGCCGATCGACGAGCGATTCCGCCAGCGGGCTCAATAGCGTCTGTCCGGCGTCTTAGCACGTTCAATTCCGAAACTCGATGCGGTCCGATCAAGGCCGGATCTGCGCCGCCGGATTTCGCAATTCCATTCCCGATCGGCTAAAAAGGCCGTACAATCCGGCGGAATGACCACGAGCCGTGTCCCAACACGATTGGACCGAGGATTGCGCTGGCGGACGCGCGATGTGCGCGACGGTCTTCGCATGGATCGATCGCTTCGCCTGATCGTCGTGATTCCCGCACTGAACGAGGAGGCAACGATCGATCGCGTCGTTCGTGCCGTGCCGCGTTCGATGCCGGGCATCGGCGAGGTCGACGTTCTCGTGATCGACGACGGGAGTACGGATCGAACGGCGGAACTGGCGATTGCCGCCGGGGCAGAGGTCATTCATCACGTCACGCCGCGCGGCGTCGGCTCGGCGTTTCAGTCGGCGCTGAACGAAGCTATTGAGCACGGCGCCGATCTGATCGTCAACATTGACGCCGACGGTCAATTCGACCCCGCTGACATTCCGCGACTTGTGGCCCCCGTCGTATCGGGCGAGGCGGATTTTGCGACGGCGTCGCGCTTTATGGACCCGGCGCTCGTGCCAGACATGCCGTGGATGAAGCGTTGGGGCAATCGACAGATGAGCCGGTTGATCTCCAGCATGACCCGGCAGCGGTTTCACGACGTCTCGTGCGGTATGCGATGCTACAACCGGCGAGCGGCATTGAGTCTGAATCTGCTTGGTCGGTTCACATACACGCAGGAAGTATTCCTGAATCTCGCCTACAAGGACATGCGCATCGTCGAAGTGCCGATCCGCGTACGGGGTGTGCGAGAATTCGGGAAGAGTCGCGTCGCCGGCAGCATTTTCAAGTATGCCAGCAAGACGTCGCGCATCATTTTCCGCTGCTATCGCGATTACCATCCGATGCAATTCTTCGGCGGTCTCGGCGCGTTGCTGATGGGGTTGGCATGCATCTTCGGCGGTTTTCTGCTCTGGCACTACCTCAGCTCGGGTGGTCTGTCGCCGCATAAATGGGCGGGCTTCGTGAGTGGTGGGTTCGCATTGCTCAGCGTCTTCATGTTCTTCGCCGGAATGATCGGCGACATGCTCAATCGCCATCGCATCTATCTTGAAGAGCTGCTCTATCGTCAGCGATTAGCGGCCCGCAACGAATCGTCCGTCGATGCCGAGTCGGATTCGGCCCGCTGAGTTGTCTGTTGGCTGATGAGCGTCATTGTCGTCGCCCAGAACCAGAGCGGCCAGAGCCGACCGACCAGCATCAGTACGATGGCGACAAGGCGTCCCGGCGTCGTCAGGTGATGGACAAGCCCCGTAGATAGTCCGACGTTGTTGAGGGAGGCGATTGCGTCGAACGTCGTGTCGTATCGGGCGGCCGATGTGGTCAGACCCAATAGCAGCGTTCCGATCCAGTTCATCGCCAGCCAGCCGACAAGCCCCCACAAGAATCGCTTCACGACGATTCGGCGTCGGGAGACGATCGGATCCGGGTCGGGAGCCATTGCGATGTCGCGCTTTTGTGGGCGGACGAGCAGGAGGCCGAACAGTGACGTTCGGATACCGCCGGATGTGCCGGCGAGACTCCCCCCGATGAACATCGCCGCTGCAAGCAGAACGAGGGAAGGCCAGCTCAACGTACCGACGGATACGGGAATGCTCTGGAGTCCCGCGGATCGCACGGTTGACGCAACGAGTACGGCGAGCGGCCACGGGCTTGTTCGATTGTCCCGCATGGCGGGTTGGTTGACGCTCGGTTCAAACGGCAAAGCGGGACGCCAATCGCCGAATACTGACGCGGGATTTTCGAAATAGAACAAAACGACAGTCAATAGCAGCAGAATGACTAACGCCGCGAAGGCATCAAATGTCGCCATGCGTCCGAGCCGATTGGTTGCGAGCACTTCAGGCGGCGGCTTCTTGCCAAGCAGTTCGAAGAGTATCGGAATTCCGAGCGAGCCCGCGATGGCGAGCGACGTGATCGTTAGAAACACGCGTCGATCAGCGAAGTAACTCGCGAGGCCATCGGGACGCATCATGATGCCTGTATTCCATAAGGCTGAGCCGGCGTGGACAATGCTCCACCACAATCGTTCGATCATTGTCGGCGCGTCTTCGGTACGCCACGCCGTGAAGAGGATGGCGACGCCCGCGAGTTGGGCGAAGACGGCTGCGATATAGACTCGGCGCAGCGACGGCGGACGATGCAGGATGGGCCGAACGAGCGAGAGGCCTATCGCGGCAAAGACAAACCCCGAGAACTGCGTCAGCGCAATGATGACGCTTTGCCCGAACGTCGTGTAGTCGTCGGCGAAGCTGAAGGCGAAGGACCCGACGAGGCATGCCGCCCCGACGGCTGTGTGCAGGCTGCTGACGATATGGCTCGCGAAGTTGTGTCGATAGTCGGGAACGCCGGCCTGCATGGCGATCGGCAGGGCGAGGATGATGGCGGCGACGAGGATGAGCGCCAGCCATGGGCCTGCGACAACGCGGAGCAGTCGTCCGGGGGCGTCTAGCGACTGTTCGATTCGGCGATGGAGGCGAGCGAGGGCGTCGATGGCGATGACGCCGGCGACGTAGCCCGTGGATGCGATAAGAGCGGGGCTGACGCGTCCGAGGCCGATGCTCAGGCCGATGCCGGTGATGGCAACCACTGCAAATACGACGATGTCAATGGAGGCAATCGGGCTGGACGATCGACGGCCGATGGTGCCCCGCAGCCAGGCAAACAGCAACGGAAGCTGGCAGACGACGATGACGGCCGTGGGAAGGGCGGCGTTGCTTCGGCTATCCCGTGCCATCAGTGCGGCCGCGGCAATGCCCAGCGCCGCCAGCTCGGTCCATCGACGGCGTGCATTCGGCCCGTCTGCCGGTGGAATCGCTGTCGATGCGGCCGGTTTCATGGCGGAACCGTAGCGATGAAGCCGTGGATTCGCAACGGGGTCGTAACATCAAAAGGCTCGCGACTGTTCGTGGATCACCGAATCCCGTAGACTACGGGGCGAGCTGTTTGAAACATGACGCGACGACTGCAACGTCAGACAACCTGTTCGATTCCATGGGTGTTCATGGGCCTGTTGCTGTTCGGAGCGACGCGACCGGCCGTGGCTCACAATCTGTCCGTGACGCAGACGCTCGTTATCTTCAAGACGGACGGCACTTATCTCATTGATATCCGAATGCACCTGGATGCGCTGGCCCTGGGGATGTCGGCGGACACACCTGCGGAAGCAGCCGTAGACGCGCTGCGGGGGCTGTCGCCGGAGGACCTGCAGAAACGCGTCGACGACTTGGCGAGTATGCTGAGCCATCGAACACGCATCCGATTCGATGACATCAAACAGCGGCCCCAACCGACGTTCCCCGAATACCACACGACGCTCGCGGCGTCTTCGCCCGAGCCGACGGTCCTGGGCACCACAGCGCGATCCGAAGGGCGGGTTCCGGAGAACGCGAAGACGTTTCGGATCGGTCTGTCGCGCGCATTCGGCATGACGCAGGTCACGATTGTCGAGGAAGGGACGGGTGTCGTTCAGAAACACTTGTTGTCGGCGGGTGAGGATACGCCGACGTTTAGCTTCGGCGGTTCGCCAACAGCGGCGAATGCGGCGGATTGGCGGGAAACATTCGGCCGTTACATTATCGCTGGATTCGAGCACATTATTCCGTTGGGGATCGATCACATCCTGTTCGTCCTGGGCCTGTTTCTGCTCAGCACGAAACTGAGCTCATTGTTATGGCAGATCTCGGCGTTCACGATCGCCCATTCCATATCGCTGGCCCTTGCCATGGGGGGCGTCGTCTCGCTGCCGGCCGGTATCGTTGAGCCGCTGATCGCGTTGTCGATCGCGTACGTAGCGATCGAGAACATCGCAACGAAGAACATGAAGCCGTGGCGGCCGTTCGTCGTATTCGCGTTCGGTCTGCTGCACGGAATGGGATTTGCGGGTGTTCTGATGGAACTCGGGTTCCCGCAGGGCCAGTTCGCGACGGCGTTGGTTGGATTCAATCTCGGCGTGGAGTTTGGGCAACTCTCTGTCGTGGCGATCGCGTTTCTTGCCGTCGGCTGGTTTCAAAAGAAGGACTGGTATCGCGCGGCGGTTGTCGTGCCGCAATCTCTGCTGATCGCCGCCGTCGGTCTCTACTGGACTGTCGAGCGCATCGCGGCGGCGGCGTGACGACTTAGAAATGCCCCGCATGTCTTCAGCGGGGGCTCGCGTGAGCAATCCGGCTCAATCCTTGTCAGTTATCGCCGCGTCTTCGTCCTCTTCGTGAACGATGTGCAGCGCGGGCGATTCCTCGGCGACCTCAGCCGCTTCGACATCGGGGCGTTCCGCCGCGATGTCGTTTTCGTGTGTACTGTCAATGTCCTCGTTCATCGATTCGGATTCGATGGTATCGTCCGCTTCGGTCTTTTCGACCTTCTTGCTCGGCGGCCGAAGCGCTTCCACCTGCGGCAGATCTTCCAATGATGGAAGCCCGAAGACTTCGAGGAACTTCTTGGTCGTGCCATAGAGCAGCGGGCGTCCGAGATCTTCGGCGCGGCCTGCAATCTTGACGATGTTCATCTCACGCAGCCGATTAATCATTTCTCCGGCGGCCACGCCTCGAATCGCCTCCACTTCGGCGCGCGTGCACGGCTGCTTGTAGGCGACGATGGCCAGCGTCTCCATGGCGGCGGGGGAGAGCTTCGTTTCCTGACGAACGCGAAGCAGTTTCGTCAGCCAGTGGTTGTATTGGGGGCGCGTGAGGATCTGAAATCCACCCGCGACTTCCTCGATACGAAATGACAGACCGAGTTCGTCGTAGTCGGCATTCAACGCCTGAATGTGCTTCTTGATGTCCCGGCCCGTGCCCGCCTCGATAATGGAGGCAATTTTTCCGGGCGTCAGAGGACTCTCGGCGGCCATCAGGACGGCCTCGACGATGCGCTTCGGATCGGCCGTTGGTGCGTCCGGCGCGAGTTGGTTGTTGTTCGCTGTGGACGGCTCTTCGCCAATCGGCGTGGTTGTCGATTCCGTGTCCCCCGGCTCGCCAGTGTCGGACGGAGTTTCGTTTTCGCGGGCGTCATCCGGCATGATCTGATCTTCGGTTGGACCGGTTTCGGCGAGAGTCGTGCTGCCATCCATGGCGAGTGCTCCTTTGGTCTTCAGATATCCAACGCCTGCGGCCGCGAGCCCCTTCGGCGCTCACACCAAGGCACGGATAATTCGTGCAATATCCCGGAACCGACGCGGGAAGGCAACCTTTGCGTCCGCGAATCGCGCATCGATGGAGGTGTTGTTTGCTTCCCAAACGCCTGAATTCTAGGTTTAGGCTGGCGGATAACACCCTTCGAACGGTGGCCAGGAAGGATGCAGTATGAGCGATACGACTCCCGAAAATCCCGTGATCGCCGGTGCGGAAGTTGCCCCGGCCGGTCTGACGCTTCGAGACTGGCTAGCCGGCCAGGCGTTGGCCGGTTTTTCCAGGGCGCGCGAGGCGGAGATGTTCAACGAGAATACGATTCGCTGGTACGCCCGGATTGCGTACGAAATGGCGGACGCCATGCTCGAAGAGCGATCTCATGAACCGCGACGACAGCCCTTGAAGCCGAAGTCCAGTGTGCGACCGCCGCGGCCGGCCATCTGGCAAGACGTCAAGGCAGGCAGTTTCTGATCGATTGCCCTCGCTTGGGCATCGAGTCGTGCACAAGGCGCATGCATCGCTCGCGACGGTGTTGGCGACGTCACTCGTCGCTGTACGAACCGCCAGGCGAATAATTTAGAAATAGCCCGCTGCTCGCATCGTTTATAATCAGGCATGATGCGAAGGTGCGGATTCCATGGCCAAGGCTTCTGGCGCCGGGTTTTCAAGCGAGTGCGAATTCGCCGTAGCGCTTGGAGCCTACAGGCATGTCTTGCACTTGCGGCGCTGTTCATCGCGTCGCCTGTGATCGCATTGGACTTACCGGATGAGCTTCACGAAGCCCTGCACAGTTCTGATGCAAGCCGGCGATTCGCCGGGATTCGGCGTGTCTCCACCACGTTGATGGACGATCGCATCCCGGACCTCGTGCAACTGTTGAATGACGATGTTCCGGTGATTCGTCGCGAGGCCGCCGTGGCGCTGGGGCGGCTCGGCGCTGACGCCGATGGCGCTGTGGGCGGTTTGCTCCGCGCTCTCGAAGACTCCGATGTGAGCGTCCGTCGGCAGGCGGTTCTGGCATTGGGGAAAATTGGCTCCGATGAAAATGGGGTCATCGATCACATCGCCGCACTACTGGATGACGAACATGCGCGGATTCGGGCTTCGGCCGCGTATGTTCTGGGCATCTATGCGGATCGGGCGGCGCCCGCGATCGATCACGTTGCAGCGGCTCTCGACGATCCGTCGGACGAGGTTCGTCGAGACGCGGCCCTGGCGATCCGGCGAATCGGCCCGGCATCGCCTCAGGCCGTGGTTCGTTTGGTTCGCGCGTGCGGCGATCGCGACTACTACGTCCGAACGTATTCCTCCGATGCCCTGCAATTGACGGATTCCGAGGCCGTCGGCGTGCTGGGTGAACTCATCGAGCTGATCGAAAGCCCGGATCCACGCGTCAGGATTCAAGCGGTCAACGTCATCACGAAGATCGGACCCGATGCGGAGGCCGCAGTGCCTGCACTCGTTCGATTGCTGACGTCCAGCAATGTCACGGCCGAGCGCGCGGGTGCGGTCGGCGCCTTGGGCAGCATCGGTCCGGCCGCGGCTTCGGCAACAGCGGCGTTAACGATTGCGCTGAGCGACGAGTCGATCGGCGTCCGCAAGCGAGCTGCCAACGCGCTGATGGACATCGGATCCGGGGCCGCTGGCGCCGGCGATGCACTCGTCAACGGTTTGGTGGACGAATCGGAGGGTGTCCGCGGCGCCTGCGCGAGCGCTCTGCGTTCGATGGGTGCGGACTCGCTGCCGGCGCTGCTGCGCGGAGCGGCGAATGAGAATCCGGCCGTCAAGGAGGCTTGCGTCGGCATCGTCGGTGACCTAGAAGAAGCCGCTGCGCCCGCCGTCGGAATGCTGATCGAATTGCTCGACGATCCGAACGAACGCGTAGAGCGACTTGCCGTCGACGCACTGGGGCGTACGCGCGACAAGGCATCGGATGCGGTTCCCGCATTGGCCGACATCCTGCGGCAATATCCCGACACGCGACCCGATGTGGCCCAGGCGCTCGGTCGGATCGGTCCGGCTGCGGCGCCGGCCATTCCCGTGTTGATTGCAAGCCTCCAGAGCGAAGAGGACATCATGCGTCGCCGATCGGCGAGCGCCCTGGGGATGATCGGTCGGCCCGCGGTCAAGCCGCTGATGGTCGTCGCTCGCGACGGCACGCCCGAGGCCAGGTCTGAAGCCGTGCGTGCGATCGGGCTGATAGGCGAGGACGCATTCGCGGCGACATCGCTTCTGATTTCGATTGTCAGTGACACGGACCCTTATCTTGCGGATCGCGCAGGCAGAACCTTGCGAGGGATCGGCGAGCGGGCCTATCCGGAAATGCTCGACTCGATGAAGTCCGACAACCTGGCGTTCCGGACTCTGATGTCGGAGCATTTGATCGCGTGCGGAAAGAAGCTGCAGGTTGAGATGGACCGCGTCGTCGTCCTTCTCGGCGACAAGCGAGCCGACGTTCGAGTGACGGCGGCCAGGTTGCTCGGCGGTTTCGGGGATTCGGCGGCGCCGGCTGTCGCAGCCCTGGCGGCGGCAGTTTCGGATGATGTCGATGATGTGCGGTTGGCGGCAATCGCCGCGTTGGGCCGGATCGGGGCGCCGGCCTCATCGGCAGTTCCAGAGCTCATCGTCGCGCTCGGCGACGAGAATGCCTTCGTACGAGAATCTTCGGCCCATGCCATTGGGCAAATCCGGATCGACACGGAGGCCGCGATTCCGGCCTTGGCGGAAGTCATGCGGATCGGACCTGTGTCCGCTTGTCACCAGGCTGCGTGGGCGCTCCAGAAGATCGGTGCACCGGCGGTTCCGTCGTTGGTGCGGTTGATCGAGCATCCCGATCCGAGTGTCCGCTGGGATGTGATCGATGCACTCGGGAAAATCGGCCGGCCCGCGGCCTCGGCGGTTCCGGCAATCCGTCGCGCCCTGAAGGACAGCGACGAAACTGTGCGGAGAGAGGCTGCCTGGGCCATCGACGCGATCGGCATTTATGAGGAAACCGAAGATCCCTCGGCCACTTCCGACGACGCTGTGAAATGATTCGGGCTTTGAGCCGCGGCATGCGAGCGGATAGGATGCCGCCGAATACGCAGGCGGGGCGTGGACGCCTTCGAACGAAGCAGGGATGCTGAATCATGTCCTACGACAATCGATGTATCGCAGTCTTTGATTCCGGCATCGGCGGCTTGACGGTCGTTCGGGAGTTGATGAATCGGCTGCCGCATGAGGACATCATCTACTTCGGCGACACGGCCCGCGTTCCATACGGCATCAAGAGCAGCGAAACTGTGACGCGCTTTGCCCGCGAAACGTGCGATTTCCTGCTCCAGTTCAATCCGAAGATCATCGTCGTCGCGTGCAATACTGCCAGCGCCGCGGCTTTGCCGACGCTGCAGGAGACATTGCCGGTGCCGTGCATCGGCGTTGTCGAGCCGGGAGCGCGCGAGGCCGTGCTCCAGGGGCGCGGCGGGACGATCGCCGTCATTGCGACGGAAGCGACGATCAACTCCGACGCGTATCGACGCGCGATGAAGCGCTTCGACGAGAATGCCCGCGTCGTGCAGAAGCCATGCCCGTTATTCGTCCCGATCGCCGAAGAGGGGCGTTCCAGCAGCGACGCGATCACGATGGCCGTCGCGCGGGATTACCTGGAGCCGTTGGTGCGCCTCGATCCGAATGTGCTCGTGATGGGTTGTACGCACTATCCGCTGCTGCGATCGGCGATCGGGCAGGTCGTCGGCGACGGCGTGAAGCTCATCGATTCCGGCGAACAGACTGCGAGAACCGTGATTGCCGAACTGACGCAGCGATCGGCACTCAACGATACGAAGTGCGAAGGCAAGTTGACGTGCTACGTCAGCGACAATCCGCAGCGGTTTCGTGAATTGGGGCAGCGGTTCCTCAACAAGACGATCGTTGACGTGACGTGGATTTCGCCGGAGCAGTTCTTTGCAGTGAGCCAGGCCAACTCGGCGTGACGCGATCAGAGCCGCGACCGTGAGGGAGCGTTACCGGCGCAAGTGGGAACTGATGGAGCCTTGGGACAGGGCCGTCCGAATGGGTTTCGCAATTGAGAGACGAATGAGGTTTTTCGAGTCTAATCGACGCGCTATCGGCCACCGCATGCTTGCTTTAAAGGGCAAGCATGGCACCCGGTTGCGTGCGTCATGTTTGTTGGCTTGTTTCATCGTTGTCGCCGGCTCTCTCGCCTGCAACAAGTCGAGTCGCAAAGGCGATTGGCGGCCGGACTCGATGCGGTCGAGCGACGAGTGGATGAAGATGGCGCTGGAATCGCCGCAACCGAATGAGCGACGGCGCGGCGTCGTGGGGCTTTCGGAATCGCGTGATGCCACATCGGATTGGGCGTTGAAGGTTTACGACACAGTCGCGCGATCGGACGTCGATGCGAGCGTGCGTTCGGCGGCGCTTCGCGCGATGGAGCGTATCGCCGACCCGCAATCGCAGGCCACGGCGACGGCCGTGCTTCAGAGCAAACGCAAGTCGTCGGATGGCATCATCCCGGCCCCGGCGTCCGTTCGATGGGGGGCGGCCCGCGTGTTGCACGCGATCGCCGCGAAATCCGGAACGCAGGCGGATTCGAACGCGACTCTCGTCGCGGCGCTTGTGGATGCCGTGCGATCGGAAACGGATCAGCGTGTTCGGCTGACCGTAATCGACACGCTCGGCTTCTATCGAGATCGGAGCGTTCCTCCCGTTCTGGTCGATGCCCTGGAGGAGGAGGATTTCGCCGTCCGCCGCGCGGCGGAGACGTCGCTCGTGGCGCTGACAGGCGTCACGCACAACTACGACGCCAAGGCGTGGCGGGCATGGCTGGCCAAAACCAGCGATCCGTTTGCCAGCGCCGGCCAATCGCCCGACGGCTGGAACGACAACGACGAGAAGCCGAAGTGGGACTGGCTGCAGCTTCCCGGATAACGCAGACGGCCTGTTTTGGTTGACGCAATTCGCGGGGCGTGCTAGGAATGCGGGCTTCGAGCGCCTTCGGGTGATGGCGTTCGGCGTGCGTTTTCGATCTTCGCGCATTCTCTAATTGCGAGCAATTCAATGGCTGACCAGTTTATTCTGACGACACTCGAAGGCCCCGTGGCGATTCTGACGTTGAATCGGCCCGACGTTCTGAACGCCCTGAACATCCCGCTGATGGATCAGTTGATCGAGACGATGGAACGCCTCGACAACGATCCTGCAGTGCGCGTGATGGTGCTCACGGGCAACGATCGCGCGTTCGCGGCCGGCGCCGACATCAAGGAGATGGCCGAGGCGTCGATCGTCGACATGTACGAGCGAAACAACCTCGCTCGCTGGGAGCGTATCAAGCGCGTTCGCAAGCCGATCATCGCGGCCGTCAGCGGTTTCTGCCTGGGCGGCGGCTGCGAGCTGGCGATGCACTGCGACATGATCGTGGCGGCGGAAGGGGCCCAGTTCGGTCAGCCCGAGATCAACATCGGCGTGATTCCAGGCGCTGGCGGCACGCAGCGACTCGGCAAGGCCGTGGGTAAGTACCGCGCGATGGAGCTGATCCTGACGGGCCGGTTCTTCTCGGCGCACGAAGCCTACGACGCGGGGCTCGTGACGAAGGTCGTGCCGAACGAGTTGTATCGCGACGAGGCGATCAACATCGCGAAGCAGATCGGCGAGAAGTCGCCGATGGCCGTACGGTTTGCGAAAGAGGCCGTGCTGAAGGCGTTCGAGATGCCGCTGAGCGAAGGTCTCGATTTCGAGCGAAAGATGTTCTACATGCTGTTCGGGACGGACGACCAGAAGGAAGGCATGGCGGCGTTTATTGAGAAGCGCAAGGCGAAGTATACGGGGAAGTGACGAGTTGTGAGTCGTGAGATGTGAGCTTTGAGATATGCGTGGGCTGGCGCATGAAACGAGTGTTTCTTAACGTCTGGTATTGTGTTGCTCCACCTATTGTTCGCTTGAACGATATTGAGCGATATAAGCGGCAATGGCGGGCGATGCCCGAGTGGAAGAAGTACCTGTCACCGTTCTACAAAACGGCTGCGGTCATTCGCCATTGGGCCACCGGGAGGGTGCGGTTCATCTTTTGGTCAGTCGTCGGGATTGTTTTTCAGGCATTCGTTTACGTCTGTCTCGACATCCAGACAGCTAACATGCTGGGCCCGTCGCGATCACTGTCATCGACGTTGCTTGGGTATTGTTTCGACGTCAATGACGCGTTGCGATTGCCTGCAGGGAGCTACTCTCGGTCGGTGGTATTCTGGCTGATTGTTGTCGTGATGCCACTATCCACAGGACTTATCTACGCATTGCTGTTCATCCGCTTCATCGACCGGCGGCGCGTCCCGTTCGGCTTTTGCCGCAAGTGCCGGTATGATCTTCGCGGCGCACAAGGCTCGAATTGCCCAGAGTGCGGGACGCCACGACTGCGACGCGCGACAACGCCAGTGACGAATTGAAACATGAGTATCGAACAGGTATCTGTTGCGTTGGGGGAGTTCGGGCGTCTCGCCCGCACGAGATAACTAGGCCCGACCAGCTAAGATGCGCGCACAGAAAAAACAAACTGCATGCGGGCAAGATGCCCGCACTCGCCCAGTATGAATTGGGTCTGAGGCGTGGGCAGGCGCATGAAACGGTGTCTAGTCAACTTGTATCGCTGCTACATCCCGCCTTTTGCCCGCAAGAAAAATGTGGCGCGCGAGAAACGCCGATTGGGGGCGATGCCAAAGTGGAAAAGACCCTTGGCGCTAGTATTCGATGTGGTGAGGGCAGTCCGGCATTTGTCGAGCGGAAAACGCAGGCTAATGTTCTGGTGTGCCGCAACTCTGATTGGATACGGTGGCGTGATTTTCCTAACGGAACTCGTACTGTCACGATCACTCTTGCAGGTTATTGGCTACAACCTGGGTCTCTACGGTGGGGACGTGCCCTCAGTCATTTTGTCGATCGCATACGTCGTCCAATGGCCGCTCGTGAGCTTTCTCCTCGCTCGCGTCATTATCTACCTCATCGACCGCCGCCGCGTCCCGTTCGGCTTTTGCCGCAAGTGCCGGTATGATCTTCGCGGCGCACAAGGCTCGAATTGCCCAGAGTGCGGCGAGCCGAGATTGCGAAGTACGACAACACAAGCGACGACAACACTGACGCCATAACGAAGGTTCGACATGTCATACGAAACCATCCAAGTCAACGACGCCGACGGCGTTCGCACGATCACACTCAATCGCCCCGACGCCATGAACAGCGTCAACAGCGCGATGACCAAGGAACTCGCCAAGGAGCTCAAGGGCATCGCCAGGGACGCGAGCGTCCGCTGCCTCGTGATCACCGGCGCCGGCAAGGCCTTCTGCGTCGGTCAGGACCTGAAGGAGGCCATCGGCGGGGATCGACCGATGGACTTCGCGGCCCGGCTTCGCGCGGGGTATAACCCCGTCGTCGAGGCCCTGACGTCGCTCCGTGTTCCCACGATCGCCAGCATCAACGGTGCGGCGGCGGGGGCGGGCTGGAGCCTCGCCCTTGCCTGTGACTATCGCATCTGCGCCAGCCGCGTGAAATTCGTTTCCGCCTTCAGCAACATCGGTCTCGTGCCCGACAGCGGCATGACGTGGACGCTCCCGCGGCTCGTCGGGTACGCCAAGGCCCTCGAAATCGCCTGGATGAGCGAGCCGATAACGGCAGAATCCGCGCAACAAATGGGGCTGGTCAATCGGGTCGTGGAAGATGACAATCTTGCCGCCGAAACGACGGCCCTCGCCGAGAAGCTGGCCAAGCGGCCCACGAAGGGGCTCGTGCTGACGCGGCAGGCGATGATGGCGGGCATGACGAACAACAAGTCGGCCCAGTTGGAATATGAGGCGATGCTCCAGAGCATCGCAGGACGGACGAAGGATTACGACGAAGGCGTGAAGGCGTTTATCGAGAAGAGACAACCGGAGTTTGCTGGTGAGTGACAGATTATTCGGCGTCATAGGATCGGGCACGATGGGAGCGGGGATCGCACACGCGGCCGCCGCATCAGGGTTTGTCGTGCGCACGATGGATACGGATCCGGCGTTGGTGCGCAAGGCCTATGACGGCATCAAGGCCCGTCTGGACGATCGCGTGAAACGCGGCAAGCTGCCGGCGCATGATCGGGATGCCACGCTGGCAAACCTGAAAATCGCCGAATCGATGGGCGATTTCGCGAAGGCGGAAGTCGTCGTCGAGGCTGTGCCGGAGAAGGCGGAACTGAAGACCAGGATCTTCGGCGAACTGGAAAAGGCCGTTTCCGATCGAACGTTGATCGCGACGAACACGTCGAGCCTGAGCGTGACAAAGCTGTCGGCCGCCGTGCAGAGGAAGGATCGATTCCTCGGCATGCACTTCTTCAATCCGGCGCCGATCATGAAGCTCGTCGAGTTGGTCAGCGGCGAGGGAACGAGCGATCAGGCCCTGGTCGATGCCCGCGCCGTCTGCGCGAAGCTCGATAAGACGGCCGTCAAGGTAAAGGACTCGCCCGGTTTCATCGGCAATCGCGTTAATCGTCCCTTCTATCTCGAAGCCCTGACGCTGCTCGAGCAGGGCGAGGCGGATGTGGCGTCGATCGACGCTGCGATGCGCGACGTCGGCGGATTCAAGATGGGGCCGTTCGAGTTGCTCGACCTCATCGGTATGGACGTGAATCTGAGCGTCACGGAAGTCGTATTCAACGATTTCGGCAAACCGGCACGATTCACGCCGAGCAAGATTCAGCAGAAGCTAGTCGCCGAAGGCCTCCTGGGACGCAAGACGGGGCGCGGCTTCTACACGCATGACGAAGGCGAGCCGAAGCCGGCCTATCAGGCGGCGCTGAAGGACACGAGCGGCTGGAAGCCGTCGGAACCGTTCAAGGCCTTCGCCGCGGCGCTGGACAAGGACGCCGATCGTGCGACATGGCTCTATGCCCGCATTCTGTTGGCCGTCATGAACGAAGCGGCCCTGGCAGCGGATTCGATCGCCATCCCGCGAGATGTGAACATCACGATGGAGCTCGGCTTCAACTATCCCGAGGGACCTTTGGCGACGGCGGACTACGTCGGTCTCGACATTGTCCAGAAGCTGCTGGCCGAGTTCTACTCGCAGTCGAACCAGGACGAGCGCTACAAGCCCAATCCGCTGCTGGATCGACACGTGAAGGACGGCAACCTCGGCGAGAAGACGGCCCGCGGCTTCCTTTATCACGCGCTGTAGTCGATTTGCAGCGACAGTTGATTTCGTCACACCGAGCCGCCCCAGTCATGGGGCGGTTTTTTCGTTTCCATATCAATGATCTTCGGCGCGTTGGTTCAGCTTAACAGCGTCATCGAGCGCCGTGCCGCCGCAATCGTCGCATCGATGATGGCGTAGTCATGCGCGAGCGACAGGAACCACGCCTCGTGCCGGCTCGGTGGCAGGTGGATCCCTGCGTCGAGCATGCCGTGAAAGAACTTCGCGAACATCGCATCGCTCGTCGAATTCGCATCGCGATCGTCTGACACTTGTGAAGTGCCGAGGAACAACGTCAACATCGAACCGACACGCTGCACGCATGCAACGACGCCTGTGTCCGCGATTGCGCGGCGAAGTCCTTCTTCCAGATGGGCCCCGAGTTGTTCGAGTTGCCGATAGGCGGCGTCGTCGAGGAGTTCGAGCGTTGCGAGCCCCGCCGTCATGGTGATCGGATTGCCGGACAACGTGCCCGCTTGGTAGACCGGGCCGATGGGCGCAACCAGATCCATGCAGGCCGCCGGACCGCCGTAGGCGCCGACGGGCATGCCGCCGCCGATGATCTTGCCGAAAGTTGTCAAGTCGGGCCGGATATCGAACAGCGTCTGCGCGCCGCCGGCTGAAACACGAAATCCCGTCATGACTTCGTCGAAAATCAGGAGGGCGCCATTCTCGCGCGTGATCGTTCGTAGTCCATGGAGAAAACCTGGCGATGGCGGAACGACGCCCATGTTCCCCGCGACGGGTTCGACGATGACTGCCGCGATGTCGGCGCCGCCCTTTGCGAACAGAGATTGGACCGACGCAAAGTCATTGTACGTCGCCGTCAACGTCTGCGACGCCACGGCGTCAGTCACGCCCGGTGAGTCGGGCAGCCCCAGCGTCGCGGCGCCGGAGCCCGCCTTGACAAGCATGCCGTCGGCGTGGCCGTGATACCCGCCGGCAAACTTCACGATGAGCGTGCGCCCCGTCGCTGCCCGCGCGACGCGAATCGCGCTCATGACCGCCTCAGTTCCCGAGTTGACCATTCGTACCTTCTCAACTGAAGGAACGCGGGCCACGATCGCCTTGGCGAGCGCCAATTCCGGCGGGCTGGACGTACCGAAGCTGAGCCCCTGTGCGGCGGCGTCCTGCACGCGGCGCGTGACGTGCGCGTTGGCGTGGCCGGCGATCGCGGCGCCCCAGCCTCCGATGAAGTCGATGTACCGCCGACAATCGACGTCGAACAGGTGTGCACCGAAGCCGCGTTCGATGACGCGCGGCGCCCCGCCGACGGATCGAAACGATCTCACGGGCGAATTCACGCCGCCCGGAATGACTGTCTGCGCTTCGGCGAACAGCCGCTGCGATTCCGTCTGCGCCTCGGACTGGGAGATCACTCGATTTGATTTTCGAAACAGACTAATACTCATCGTTCGCCAATCCTTCTGCGAGCCATTTGGCCGCTTCCAATGCGTAGTAAGTGATGATCGTGTCGGCGCCGGCGCGCTTGATGGACAGCAGCGATTCGAGTGCGACGTTTTTCTCGTCGATCCAACCGCTTGCGGCGGCGGCCTTGATCATGCTGTATTCGCCGCTGACCTGGTACGCGGCAATCGGTGTGGATTCGAAGTTGCGGCGCAGCCTGGCGATGACATCCAGATAGCTCAACGCGGGCTTGACCATGATCGCGTCGGCGCCTTCGGTGATATCCTGCTCGGCTTCGGCCAGGGCTTCACGCGCGTTGGCCGGATCCATCTGGTGCGATCGCCGATCACCGAACTGCGGTGCGCAATCGGCGGCGTCGCGAAACGGTCCGTAGAAACTCGACGCGTATTTGACAGAATACGAGAGTATGCCCGTATCGACGTGCTTGTTCTCGTCGAGGGCCGCTCGGATTGCGGCGACCATGCCGTCCATCATGCCGCTGGGGGCGACGATGTCCGCGCCGGCGGCGGCGTAGGTGATCGACGCCCGCTGAAGCGCATCCAGCGTGCTGTCGTTTTCGATGCGTTCGCCATGCACGTGGCCGCAGTGGCCGTGACTTGTGTACTCGCACAGACAGACGTCGGCGATCAGCGTCAATCGCGGCGCCAGGGATTTCAATCGCCGCAGCGCGCGGCTGACTACGCCGTCTTCCGCCCAGGCCTGCGTGCCCTCGGCATCTTTCTTTGCGGGAATTCCGAACAGCATCACGGCGGGAATACGCGCCGACTGAATCCGCTCGACCAACCCTTCGAGTCGGTCAACGTCGTAACGAACGACGCCGGGCATGGACGACACGGGGCCCGCATCTTTCGGCGCGTCGGCGACAAAGATCGGGTAAATGAAGTCGCTCGGCGTGAGGCGCGTTTCCCGGAGCATCGCCCGGATCGCCGGCGTCTGCCTGCGGCGCCGCAGTCGTCTTGCTATCGTTGGCATGAAATCGTCTCCAGGTTCTCGAAATGTGACACCAGGGCTTGTACCAGGCTGCGAGATCCCGGTGGATCGGGCGTCACATCCACGTTCAAGCCCAGGCGAATCGCTTCTCTTGCGGTCGTCGGGCCGATGCAACCGACGAGCGCGTCGCCGATGCCTACATCAAGCGCATCGAAGCGCTGCACGGCCGATGGGCTGCAAAACAAAATGGCGTCGAATCCGTCGCGTAGCGCTGCAAGATCGACATCCCGCGCTTCCACTTCATTCGTTTCATAGACAATCGGATCCGTCACGCGAAAGCCGCACTGAGTCAGTCCTTCCGGCAATGTCGGAAGGGCACGATTGCTTTTCGGAAACAGCACATGGCGAGGAATCTCGTTCTCCGCGCGAGTCGGCATTGCGCGATCGATCGCGACGACGAGTTCGTCCGCCAGTGCTCGATCAGGGATCATTGAGACGTGGAGCCCCAGTTTCGAAGCCTCTTCCGCCGTCCCGTGTCCGAGCGCTGCGACAGGGACGTGACGAATCGCATCGAGCGGCACTTTCGACGACTTCAGCGCATGTCCAAAGCCGCGGACGCCATGGACCGATGTGAATGCGATGGCGTCATACGTACCGCACGTTAGTGCTGCCAGTGCTTCCCGTGTTTGCGTCGCCGGCGTCGGATATGAGATTTGAATGAGCGGTACATTGATGACAGTCGCGCCTTGTTCCGCCAGTAGTCGCTGCAGGTTGGTTGATGTGGACTCCGCCTGCGTCACAACGACGCGACGGCCGGCCAGAGGGGCATGCGCCGACGTTTGCGCCGCATCAACATTCGACTTTGCAAAAACAGCGACGTCTCCGATGACGGCGATCGCAGGCGATTCGAGGTTGGCTGCCGACGCGATATCCGCGATCGTCGCCAACGTACCGGTGATCGTGCGTTGTCGGGGCGTTGTTCCGGAAGCGATAACGGCGGCCGGTGTGCTGAGGGCGCGTCCGGCACTAAGCAGTCCATCGGTGATTTCGCCGAGTCGTGCGAGCCCCATGAGGACGACAAGTGTGTCGATTCGCGCGAGGGCGGCGAAATCGTGATCCGGCAGGTTGCCGTCCTGCGTCTGACCCGTGATGACGGCGTAGCTCCGTGCGATGCCCCGATGCGTCAACGGAATGCCCGCCGCCGCAGGCACCGCGTGGACGCTTGACACGCCCGGAACAACCTCGCACGGGATGCCGTGTTCGCGGCATGCTTCCAACTCCTCCATCCCGCGGCCGAATGTGAGCGGATCGCCGCCCTTGAGTCGCACGACGACTTTGCCTGACAGGGCGTGAGTGACGATCAGCGCGTTGATTTCATGCTGCGACATCCGATGCAAACCCGGCGCCTTGCCGACGTCGATTAGCTCCGCCGAACCTGCGGTTGCCAACAGTTCTGTCGCAGTCAGGCGATCGAACAGGACGACATCGGCGGCGCGCAGCAATTTCAATCCACGCAACGTGATCAGGTCCGGATCGCCCGGGCCGGCGCCGACGAGGTAGACTCGGCCGATTCTCTTTTCAGCACTCATACAGCGGCCTTTCGTTGCGAGATCGCCTCTTCAATGCGATGGATTGCGTGTTGTGCTACGGACTCGGCGCAGCGGCCTGCAATGACCGATTCAAGGACGGGGCGGCCCTCAATCTGGAGCACGCGAACGCGCAGCTGCAGGCCAACCGCCTCTCGGGCGACGGCGGCGATCGTGATGTCTTTGCGAGACTCGAAATGGGTGAGGACCGTCAACTCGGCGGAGACGGCATCACGAGTCGCGGCGTGATCGACTTGCTTAGTAAGGTCACGCGTTTCGGTATCGTCGCCCCGAACCTGAATGGCCAGAGCAGCTTGTGCGGGGGCCGGCAGGAATCGGCTAAGGGCGAACACTTCCGCCGCCTCGCCGGCCAGACCGCTACGATAAAGCCCCGCAATGGCGAGTATCGCCGCGTCGAATTTCCCTTCGCGCACCTGTCGAATGCGATCGTCCACGGGGCCGCGAATCGACGCCGTCTGGAGATCCGGCCGAAGGTACTGAATCTGTGCCGACCTTCGTGAGCAACTCGTGCCGATGATCGCGCCTGCCGGCAATTCGTCGAATCGTTCGCCGTTCTTTGAGACAATTGATTCGCGCGGATCGCCGCGCTCGAGCACGGCGGCGACAGTCAGCCCCGGCGTCGGCGCCAGTGGCATATCCTTCAGGCTGTGGACAGCGATGTCGATCTCATTCCGCAGCAGGGCCGACTCGACGTCGTCAACGAACGGAGCGGCTGAGTCAAACTCGCTGATCGGTTTGTTGAGTTCGCGATCTCCAAGCGTGTCTAATTCGACGATTCGGCACTCGACGCCGAAAGGGCGGAGTTTCTGTCGCACAATCTCCGCCTGCGCCAATGCGAGGCGGCTTGAGCGAGTGCCCAGGCGAAGCGTTCCGGCCTTGTTCTGATGTTGGCTCGTGGCTGTCATGTCACATGGCTCCTGCCGTGGAATTCGTCAAGTGAGCCATCGCGATGTCTCGAACCAAGGACGGAATCTTCGCGTGCATTCCGACGGCTTGCGTGCAGATTCTCAGCCTGCCCTCGATGGTTGTGACGAATGGCGGCTCGTCATCCATCGCCGAAGTGCAGATTCCCAGTTGATCCGGAATATCGATCAATGCGTGATGCCCGCCGCCGATGAGAAAGGGCACAGCAATGATGTTCCGATCGCGTAGAGACGCGGCGACTTCGTTCACGAAGGGCGATTCATCGATAAACGCCGCCCGAACGTCCCAGTCAGGTCGTTGTGCCAGGATTGCCTCGGCGACATCGGCTGTCCGGCACCGGCTTCTTGCATGTTGTCGTGTGCCATGACCGACGACGATTAGCGTGCTGTTCGGCGCTTTCAATCCCCATCGGACGATTGACTCTTCGAACAACGATGCCGTAATGTCGATCAGGCCATCGTGCATTCCCAGCGGAGGCGTGATTCTGACGTCCAGGTTGGCGAATTGCGGGCTTTCTGCGAGCGACGCGGGCAGTATGCGTTTCGAGAAGTAACCTTCGCTCGTCATGATCGGAATCACGATGATGCGATGCGTTTCCACGGCCGACAGCGCGTCGGCGAATGACGGAGCCCCCTTGCGAAACGCGCAAGTAATCTGCGCAGAACCGAGTGTGTCCTTAAGCGAATCGACGAGTCGCCGAATGTAGTCGTTCGATGGCGACGCATCGCCGGCGCCGTGGGCGGCCAGAAGTATCGTGACATCGTTCATGCGGCCGCCTCGTTTCGATCCGGACCGCGCGAGGACAACCGACTGACGGCTCCCCCGTAGTATGCACGTCGCCTGGAGAGCCATGCCGCGAATCGCGACTGTTCTTCGTTGATGATCCGCCTCGCCGCTTTGATGCAGCCGTCTGCGATCGATAGACCGCCTGTCAGTTGCTCGAGATTGATCAGCGTGACATCCGGAATGTGCGTGATGCGAGAATCGACGTTTCGCGGCATTCCGAGATCGAGGATCACGCGCGATCGCCGCTCGTTCGGTATGGCGTTCAATCCAATAACCGGCGTCCGGCTCGAAGTGCAGCAGACGACGATATCCGCATGTCGGATGCACTCCGGGAGTGAATCGATCGAGTTCCAGACTGCACCGATTGCATCGGCCAGCGCCTGGCCTCGGTTCCTGTGCCGGCTGGCGATCGCAATGTTGCGATGACCACTCGCAGTCAGACCGTGCGAGAGTTCGTTCGCCAATGTGCCGCTACCGACGATCAGGATCTGCGACGATGCCGCCAAATGCGGCTGCAATCCAGCCAGGGCCGCGGACGCGTAGGTGTGAGCCAAGCGACAAATCGACGTCTCGTTGCGTACGCGCTTGCCGCAGCAGATCGCCGTTCGAAACAGCGACGACAGCAGCGGTCCGGCTGCTTTCGCCCGTTGCGAAAATGCCATCGCATTTCGCACCTGTCCGAGGATATGGTGCTCCCCGGGAATCGGTGATTGCAGGCCCGCGGCAACGCTCAACAGATGCCCGACGGCGTGCGACTCGTTCAGGATGCGAGCGACGGGGCGAAGGTCGTCCACCGATACGCCCAATACGCTGGCAAATGCCGGCAGGAGATCCAGCCGTCGGTTTGTCGCGACGTATAGTTCCAGGCGGCCGCATGTTCGCACGAGTACCGCTTCGCCATGGACGCGCGCAATAGTATTCAGCGTCGTCGCTGCGACGTCGTCGTCGATTGCGAGCCGTTCCCGCATATCCAGTGAAGCGGTCCTGTGCGAGATGCTGATGGCGTGGATGCTCGCAGTCATCGCGTGAGCACCTCGAGCGGGATCAGCACGTTTGTCGGGTCCTCGGCGCCAGTGATTTTTTGACGCGGCGTCGCTGTGCCCAGGACGCGATGATAAAACGCACTCAGTCCCTCGGCGGGCCTTCGCGTCTGCGACCAGGCGCGCAACAGGGGGCGCAGCGTGTCTACGAACTCCGCGTAGGGAACGTCGGCCGCATAGAGATCTGCGACGCGATCACCCGCCAGAGCGCCGCCGACATAGATGTTGTATCGCTCGCCCGGCTTGCGGCCGACGAATGCAATATCAGCGGTGTAGGGCCTCGCGCAGCCATTCGGGCAGCCTGTCATTCGGATCGTCATCGGTTCATGACTTACGCCGAGTTCTTTGAAGACGGCGACCAGATCGTCGAGCACGCGCGGCATGACACGTTCCGATTCCGTAATGGCAAGCCCGCAGGTCGGCAGGGCGGGGCACGCCATCGAGTGGCGTCGGGCCGGAGCGATGTCGTCTGGCAATGTCAGGCCGGCTTGTCGAAACGCGGATTCGATGTCGGCGATCGATTGCTTTGAAAGCCCCGTGAGCAGCAGGTTTTGTTGTGCTGTCAGACTGACATTCGCGCCTGTGCTCCGGACTACGTCGCGAATTGTCGAACGTAGAGGCAGCCCGGGGCGATCCGCGATGCGGCCGTTTTCAATGTACATTCCGTAGAATCCCGTCTGGTGCGGTTTCGCATGCGGCCCGAGATGATCGTGGTACTCCGGCGCAGCCAAGTCGTGCGGCGGGGCAAGTTCAAACGGCGCGCGTTTGCGAAATTCTGCGCGGAAGGCGTCGAGCCCCCAGTCTTCGATGAGGTACTTCAAACGGGCGTGTTTTCGATCGGAACGGTTTCCATGGTCCCGGAAGATCTCCGCGACGAGGCGAACGGACTCGACTGCATGCTCCGGCGAAACGAAGCCGAGCGATGAAGCTAGCCGCGCGAACGTGCTGGCCTTTTCATGAGTCATTCCCATGCCGCCGCCGACGAGCACCTGATAGCCCGCAATGCGGTCGCCGCGCGTCACGGCGATCAATCCGCAGTCGCAGGAATAGACGTCGACGCAGTTGTCCGTATCCAATGCGACGGCAACCTTGAACTTTCGCGGCAGGTATTGTTCGCCGTAAAAGGACTCATCCTGTTGCGTCGAGACGACTTTCTCCTCGCCCAGCCAGATCTCGTGATACGCCCGCGTTTCGGGTCGCAGATTCGTTGCCAGCTCGCGGGCCAGTGCGCGAACAGCCAGGTGTGCTGCATCGTCGATCGGCGCAGGGCAGGTCATCACATTGCGTTGGACATCGCCGCACGCGCCAATCGTCGAGAGGAGCCGCTCGTTGATGCTCGCGATTTGCGATTTCAAGTCTCCGATCATCACGCCATGGAACTGGATCGCCTGCCGCGTCGTGACGCGCAACGTGCCGTTGGCGAATTCGTCGGCGAGCGCGTCGAGCGCGAGGTACTGTGGTCCGCTCAGCGCGCCGCCGGGAATCGCCACGCGGACCATGAACGAGTATTCGGGTTCGAGTCCTTCCTTGCGGCGATCGTTCCGGTTGTCACGATCATCCTGCTGGTAGATGCCGTGGAACTTGAGCACCTGAATGTCGTCGTGCTCAAAATGCGTCGCCCCGGATTGAATCGTCTCGGCAACTGTGCCGCGAAGGCCGTGGCTTGCCTTCTTGGCGACTTCGACTTTTGTTTGCTTGTCATTTTTTTCTGACATAGTGGACCTGTCCTGCAATCTGTGTTGAGTCTCTGGATCTGATCTGTCCTATATGCCGGCCCCGTGCAGACCGCACTCCGTCTTGTCGAAGGCGCTCCATCGTCCGTCGCGGCTGTAATCAGTGACGCCGGCGCCCTCGACGCGCTGCGTGCAATGCGTGCAGCCCAGCGTCGGATAGCCCTTTTCATGCAGTGCGTTGTAGGGGACGTTGTGCTTCTGTACGTAGTCCCAGATCTGTTCGCGCGTCCAATTCGCCAACGGATTGACCTTCAACACGCGGTACTGCCAGTCCCAATCGATGATTCGAATGTGCTCACGAGTCTTCGACTGATCGCGCCGGAGTCCCGTCACCCACACATCGACGTCTTGCATGACTTCACGCATCGGCTCGACTTTCCGCAGTACGCAGCAAAGCGCCGGGTTCGATTTCCACAATTCCGGACCATGCTCCGCGGCTTGTTGCTCCGGCGTCATCGCCGTGCCGCAGTTGGCGAATGAGATATGCGGGTACTTTTGAATCAGCCGGTCGCGAAGCTGATACGTTTCGGCGAAGAAGAACGCCGTGTCGATGTATACGACGGTCAGATGGCGCGCGTAAAGCGAGAACATGTGAATCAGCGCACAGCCCTCCATGCCGAACTGCGTCGTCAGGACCAGCCGCTGGCGGCCGAAGCGATCCACGATCCACGGGATCAGCGTCGCCGTCGGCGTGTCTTCTCGTATCTGGTCATTTCTGATCGTCGGCTCCTGACGATCTGTCGATAGAACGTCTAATTCCATCGCGCATACTCCGATTTCTGGTTGTCGGGCTGGTAAAAAGAAAAAGGCCCGCTGGATCAGGATCCGCGGGCTACTGTGGTCTTGGTTGAGATCAGGACGCTATATCTGTCTCAGCAACAACAACAGGTCACGCGGACCCTTGTACAGTCGCAACAACAGATACAACAGATTGAATTACCGGCGCACAGAACGTGACCGATTGCTTCGGAAGGGCAGATTGTGTGAGGATTCGTCATTTCCAAGCTGCCTTGGCGGCACCGTCACTCGACGTGCCGCGAGTCGTTTATAGCATGTTCGGATCCTCGGAGTCAAGGAACACGTGTCCGACGCGATAATATTCGAAACACTCCTAACGTATTATTAACAGTCAACGGCGTCGGTCTGTGGAGCGTCGCCCAATTGTGTAGACGGGCGACGCGGCGGTTCGGCCATTTGTCCGTCGACGGGCGATAATCCTGAGGCGCCGGTTCGTATTCGCCAATTGGCGTCCGATTGTGGGTGCCACTTGATCGGATTCAATCGCCAGCAAATCGCCCGCAGTTTCCGCTTATTCGTTGGGCGCGACGTTCGCGTACTCGCCCGCACGATGCCGCTTTCCCAGCTTTCGGTAGTTCTCGACCACGTAATCGAGATAAGCGTACTCGTCTTCCCGAATGTCACGGACGATCCGGCCCGGCACGCCCATGACGACTTTGCCGTCGGGAACGTCGAAATTCGGCGGGACCACGGCGCCTGCGCCGATGATGCAGCGCTGACCGATCGTGCATCCATCGAGCACAATCGATCCCATGCCGATCAGTGAATTGGAACCGATGCGTTTGCAATGGACGATTGCGCGATGGCCGATGCTGACGTCGTCGCCGATGTCGAGATCGACGCCGGCCGTCGTATGAATCACGGTACCGTCCTGTACATTGACGCGGGCGCCGATCCGAATGTTCGAGACGTCGCCGCGAATGACGACGTGATGCATGACGGTCGTTTCGTCGCCGAGTGTGACGGCGCCGCCAACATATGCGGTGGGTGCGATGTAACAGTCACGGCCGAGCGTGACGCTTGCGTTTTCGATAATCATGGCGGCGATCATACGGCGCGATCGAGTTGTCCGCACGCGGAGGGGCCGCAGCCGATTCGGCGACTGCACATCACGTTCGCGGGAGTTGAATCCAATGCGCCCGTCGGCTTCGACAACAAGGACGCGCCCGCGCGGAGCACCCTCGCACTCCACCCCTGGCTCCGCGCAGGCACGCGTCCACTTACGTTGAACAGCTCGACGTTCCGCGATAGATCTTGTTCCACGGCATATACGAGAGCATCGTCGCCATGCCGCAGGTCCCGCTCAGGCCCGCAAAGACGAGGCCCGCACCGATAAATCCGGGGATGACCAGGAACCAAGGGGACACGAATGCGCCGAGGATTGTCCCGACAAACGCCATCGAACCGGCCGTTATCTGGACCTGTCGCATGATGCTGATCGGCGCCTTGGCGAGTTTCTTGACCGGAAGCCCGGCGGCGGTCCATGCCTTCAAGCCGCCCTTGAGATGACAGACTTTCTCACGCCCGGCGTCGATAAGCCGCTGGGCTGCCTCCGTCGATCGGTTGCCTGACCGGCAACTCAGAACGACCGTTTGTCCATCCGGATACTCGATGTTCGCAGGGTTGAACGTTGAAAGCGGGCGGGACAATGCGCCCTCAATGCGTTCGGCTGTGAACTCATCCAACTCGCGCACATCGATGACGATGGCGGTACGATCGTCAAGCCGGCGCTTCAGGTCGGCGGGTTCGATCTCGTGAATGAGCGGCCCAGCGGACTGGTCCGGCTCGCGGGTCGAGCTACTCGCTGTCAGAGTTGATGTCATGTTCTTCAAATCCTATCGATGCACTTCCGAGGAAGCTGTTCTCATGCTCGCCCGTGCAGGTTTTCCGGTGAAACGTCCATCGGGCGGCGAAGCCTACCTTACGTATCGGAATGTCGTCATCTGACGATATGTTGGTGCAAAAAAAAACGTCCTTCATCCGAATCGCTTCTCAATGCAACTCATGATGCTCGACAGCCCATCTTCTGACACATGATAGTACATGCATCGACCGTCCCTCTCGCAGCCGAGCAAGCCGCGATCCTTCATCAAACGCAGGTGCTCCGATGCGACATGGCTGGCAATGCCGCAGGATTCGGCCAATTCGCCGACTGTGTATTCGCCGCTCAGCAGCATCTGCACGATTCGCAGCCGATGCGGATGCGCCAACGTCCGAAGGCACTCGGCCGCCTGTTCGAGGGCTTCCAATGGCAGTAGTGAACTGTTCTTTGCCGTCGCCATACCGGAAATATATCGTTATATTGCGATATGTCAAGCTTAACGCTGAGGATTGTCGCCGGTGGGTGTCGGTGCCGCGACGGGCGTTCAGCCGGGGCCGGGAGTCGAAGGGGCGGAACACTTTGCGAGCCGGGCGTCTTCGTCGAGATTCTCGGCCGGCTACGCCGTCTCCGGATTCGGTTCCTTCCGCAGGACCGCGCCGATGTGCAGCCGATACGCCATCGGCGCCGGCAAGTCCGTCCTCCGCGAGAAGCCGAGCGGCGCGTCGCGCCCCATGATGTATACGTCCTGATCCGCCACGCGAGCTCGAATCACGGCGTGTCGTTCACCATCAACGTTGAATAACGCGGCCAGCGACACATCTCGGATCGAGGCGTCCGGCGCGACGCGATTCACGATCAACCGTGCGTCGCGCTCAATGTCGTATGGCTTGTCGTCCGGAGCCAGATTTTCCGGTTCGTCCTTCACCTGGGCGACGCCGAGCACCAGCATGAAACGCGTGCCCAGATGCAGCGAGAATGCTTCGTCGAAATCCAGCTTGCCGCCGTCGTAGTAGTTCGCCTCCGTCTGACCGACGACGACGTAGTATGGCAATGAACCGCTGCCCGATCGATCCGCCTCGAATCGAACGACCAGCGTCGCTCCGTCGCCGTCGAGCGGCGACATGGGAAAGAGCCGATGATCGCCCAGCATCGCGGGTGCCGTCTCGCCGAAATGCTCGCGCACGAACGCCATGGCGTAATCGCGCCATATGTCGATGTTCGATTCGTTGGGCGGCGTCGCCGGCGTGTCCATTGTTTGACGACTCGTGCGTTTTGGGCTCGGCGTGCCCGCAAAACGACGGCCGGTAATCTCCAGGCCATTTCGGTTTAGGAAGTAGGAACTTTCACGTATCATTGGCATACTGCGACGATGTGGCAGGATCGTCAACCGGCCGAAGAGAATCTCTCGTTGACTCGGCGAATTCACGGAGCACGGATGCCGAACGAACAACCAGAGCAGTCGCCTTCCGACGCATCCATCCCGATGTTGAAGTGCCCGCGCTGCCGCGCACGGTATCCGGCGACGGACGAGATCGGCGGCAAGCGCGTTCGATGCCCGAGTTGCGGTCACGTCTGGCGCGACCAGCGGCAGCAGACGCGGGACGTCGCCGGCGCCCTCGGCCAGGCCGCCGATGCCTGGGCCGAGCTCGGTTCAACCGCCGTTGGCGCCGTCGATCACGCTTCGACCGTCGCGCAGCTTGTGGCGCGCACCCGCAAGCGCGACGCCTTTCCCGCCAGTGAGTGGGTCGGCCGCCGGATCGGTCGCTACGAACTGAAGGCCGTGCTGGGGCAGGGGGCAATGGGCTATGTTTACGAGGCTCACGATCATGAGCTCGATCGCGACGCCGCCGTCAAGCTCCTGCCGCGACTTCGCGAAGCCGGTGATGCTGATACGATCGGCGAGAAGATGTTCCTCCAGGAGGCGCGCATCGCTGCGAAACTCCAGCATCCCAATATCGTGACGATCTTTGAAGTCGGCGAGTTCGACGGCGTTTACTACTACGTCATGGAACTCGTTCACGGATCGACGCTGCTCGATCTCGTCAAGCGCTGTGGTCCGTTGCCGATGAGCCAGGCGTGTTACGTCGTGGCGCATGCCGCCCGCGCGCTGGCCGCCGCGCATCGTCGATCGATCGTTCATCGCGACGTCAAGCCCGGCAACATCATGATCGATGTCGAGGGACGTGTGAAAGTAACGGACTTCGGCCTCGCCGACGTCGCCGGCGGCAGCGTGCCCGAATCCGGGGCGATGGCGCTCGGTACGCCCGGCTGGATTTCGCCGGAAGTCGCACGACAGGAAAAAGCCGTGAAGGAAAGCGATATCTATGGGCTCGGCCTGACGCTCTATTACGCACTGACGGGCGATCGACTGATTCAATCGACGAGCAAGAGCGGCATGATCCGCCAACAGAAAGTCGCGAGCGACATCCGCCATGAGGATCTGCCCGACGAATGGCCCGAACGCTTGAAGGACGCGATCGTGCAGTGCCTGCACGTCGACATTCGCGATCGTTATCACGACGGCGACATGCTCGCTGCGGATCTCGTACGGGCGATTCAGCCAAACCAGGCGGACCTGACTGGCACGCTCGATTTGGGGCCGAGCATCTATCCGGTCAAGCTCGTACCGCGCTGGGTTGCATGGATGGCATTGGCCATCCTAACGGCGACGTCAGCGACGCTGGCGCTGTGGTATTACGGTGTCATCAACTTCGGAGCGTGACGCGGCGTCTCTGACTTGTTCGTCTCACCCGTCTCGGTGTCTTCTCAGGGATCGATCAGTTGTTGTTCTGCGAGAGTGTGGTGCAGAAGTGGTGAAGGCCGCATTGGATCAGGTTCCTTCATCGAGCCTCACCACCTCTGCCCAGCTAGATACGCCTTACGCCGCCGACCAGTTCTTCTCCACCCAGCCGACGAGTTCCTTCACATGGTCCACGCTCGCCTGGAACATCTTGCGCTCGTCGTCCGTCAGCTTTAGTTCGATGACGTTCTCGACGCCGCCCGTGCCCAGCGTGCACGGCACGCCGACGAAATAACCGCCTACGCCATACTCCTTATCGCAGTACGCCGCGCACGGAAGGATCCGCTTCTTGTCCTTGATGATCGCCTCGGCCATCTGGACGGTGGCCGCCGCGGGGGCGTAGTAGGCGCTGCCCGTCTTGAGGAGGCCGACGATTTCGGCGCCGCCCTTGCGCGTGCGATCGACGATGGCGTCCAGCTTGTCCTTCGCGATGAGTTCCGTCACAGGGATGCCCGCAACGCTTGTGTACCGCGGCAACGGGACCATGTCGTCGCCGTGCCCACCCATGAGGACGGCCGTGATGTCCTCGACGCTGCAATTGAGTTCCATCGCGATGAACGCGCGATAGCGGGCCGTGTCCAGAATGCCCGCCTGGCCGACGATCTGGTTCGTCGGCAGCCCCGTCGCCTTCCATGCCGTCTGGACCATCGCATCCAGCGGATTGCTGACGAGGATGTAAACGGCGTTCGGGCTCGCCTTGGCCGCCTGCTCGCTGACGCTGCGGACGATCTTCATGTTCGTCGACATCAGATCGTCGCGGCTCATGCCCGGTTTCCGAGCGATACCGCTCGTGATGATCACGACGTCACTGCCGGCCGTGTCGTCGTAGCTGTTCGTGCCGATGATGTTGCTGTCGAAGCGCTCGACCGGGGAGGCCTGTCGCAGATCGAGTCCCTTGCCCTGCGGCATGCCCTCGACGATGTCCAGCAATACGATGTCGCCCAGTTCTTTCGCCGCCGCCCAATGGGCGCACGTCGCGCCAACGTTTCCGCCGCCGATGATGGTGATTTTCGCTCGTCGCATGATGCAAAACTCCTGGATTGAAAAGCCGTTGCGCTAACGGGTTTTCATGATATCGGGGCTGATTCGGATGTCCATGCCGGTCCGTTGGAGCACGCCCGCCGTCGTTTCGAGTCAAGATGGCCGGAGTTCAGGGCGTGTGCATCGCGAATCCCGCCGTGATCCGCTGGGACGAGACAATCCCGACCAATTTGATGCGCGATTCCTCATCCACACCTGCGGTGTCCCCTCTTCCATCAGGGCGGCCGAATCCCGGATCCCCTAACATCCCGATGTGAGATGCGTATGAACATCGGGAGGGTCAATTCTCATGTGCCGATACATTCGTCCATTTGCCGGATCCCTCGTACTCTGTTTCCTTTGGCCCGCCATCGGTGCGGCCGACGCCCCCAACGTCGTCTCACTTGAACCCGCGAACGGCGCGACCGATGTCGATCCGAACACCAGCGAGCTCATCGCGAGATTCGATCAGGACATGAGCACTGGCGGTTTTTCCGTCTGCGGCGGCGGTCCCGCATTCCCCAAGCTCCGCGGTAAGCCCGTCTGGCGCGACAAGCGCACGCTCGTGTTGCGTGTTTCGCTGGAGCCCGATCACACCTACCAGATGATGATCAACTGTCCGGCGGCGCAGAACTGTCGCAGCGCCGACGGTACACCCGCGACGCCGGCGCCCTGGAGTTTCACGACCAGCGCCGATCGAAGTCCGGAAGACCAACGCACGCTGAACGAGCGGAGCTTCGAGGAACTGACGGAAGCCTTCAAGAGTGACTACTCGTATCTCGATCGCACGGGCACCGACTGGAAGGCCCGCTTCGCTAAGCATCGCGACAAGATCATCGCCGCGAAAAGCACGAGCGAGTGGGTGGATCGCGTCGCGAAGCTGTTGCGCCCTGCGAAGGATCCGCACTTGTGGATGAAGGTCGGCGACGTCGGCAAGGCGACGTATCAGCGCAAGTACCAAGGCAACTTCCGGTTGGAAAGCGTCGAAAAGGCGCTCGGCAATCTGGCGAAACACGATGACGCCCTGTACAGCGCACGAACCGACGACGATATCGGCTACATCCTGATCGGCTCCTGGTCCGGCGATCGCGACGAGCGCGTCGCTGCGATCGAGCGACGCCTCGAAGATCTCAAAGACACGAAGGGGCTCATCGTCGACGTTCGTCCCAACGGCGGCGGCGACGAACTGATGGCCCGTGCGATCGCACAATGGTTCGTGAAAGGCGAGAAGATCTACTCGAAGAATTCCTATCGCGAAGCGAGTGCTCCCGGTGGTTTCGGCGAGGTCTTCGACCGCGTCGTCGTCGGCAATGAGAATCCCAAGCTCTATACGAAACGCGTCGCCGTCCTGATGGGCCCGGCGAATCTGAGCAGCTGCGAGTCGTTCCTGCTGATGATGAAGCAAGGTCGCCGCGTGAAGTGTTTCGGCGATACGAGTGGCGGCAGCAGCGGCAATCCCAAGCTGCACACAATGCCGAACGGCGTCGAAGTGTACATCCCGAGATGGAAAGACATGCTGCCAGACGGCACGCTGCTGGAAGGCCACGGCGTCGAGCCAGACGTGCGCGTGAAGACGGAGATGAGCGACTTCGAGTCCGGCGATCCGGTTCTGGCGGCGGCGCTGAAGGCACTGCGCAAGTAGAGTTACTCCCCTTGAGCTGCTGCGTCATCTCAGCGACGAGAGTGCCCGCGGCTCCAGCGGCGGGGGCGCGCCGATGACGACGAATGCCGGTATTCCATTGGAAATCATTACGTCGCTTGCATCGATCGCCCCGGTCAAAGTCTGTAGCGATGTGCCAAACGCAATCCTCGACGTCGGGGCCTGTTACTCATCCCGACTGTCGTCGTCGGTTGTTGGGGAACGAAACTGCTTGGGCGTCGTGTTGTTCGCTCGCAGAACGTCGGCCAGATTGACTGTTGGCGCCGGCGGAAAATCCTCCTCTGCAAACTCGAATGGCAACGGCCCGGGGGCTTCGCCTCGGATCATCAGGAACATGGCGGCGTCGCGTATCGCCCTGTCGATGGAGTCGATTCGCTTCGGTCGTGACTTCGGGTTGTCTGCGAGCAACTGCGATCTCGCTGCAATAAGCTTGTCAAGCCAGACACGATAGCACGCCGCCTCGTAGTCCATTGCGCGATCGACCTGTCCGATTGCGCACAGACCGCTGGAACGCCGTGTGATGCCGATCTGGCCCAGATCGACAAGACCTTCGTCGTCCACGCGAGTCGCGGACTCGCAATCGAGTTGCAGGCCCGTTTGAATGAGTCTGTCGCCGGCAGCGAAACTCCCGAGTTCATATTCGATAGGCGCGGCACGCGCATCGGCCGGACTTGTGGTCGCATTTTTCCCTGAACGGGGTTCGCGCCCGTCGTCCGCGATGATGGGCAGGCTGAGCGCGGAGCACAGGATGATCGGAATGAAGAGCTGTCGTTTCCGAGCGGTCGTCATGATCGTCTCCAGCACACCATCGTCGATACTTGCGGTGCGAGCGGCAATATTGGGTGTCCTCACAACGGAATTGTACACGGATAGCCAAGGGGAGGTTTGATCGCCGGGCCCTGGACGCCCGCGTTTCATCGCCAACGGCGCTGTAGGCCGCGTATTCGGCAATCGATGGACGAGGCAGATTCGCGAGAACGTTCACCCGGGTTGTGATTCAGCCGCGTTCTTCCGCCCTCTATGCCGCTTTTGAACATCGGAACACGACTCGGCGAGGGGACGCCCGTCAACCCTTCGAACGCCGCTCAATCCACGTCAGCAACTCCGCAAATGCGTCTGACATCTGCCCATCTGAGACGCGATACTCGGATTTTGTACCGTCGCTCTCCTCGACGGCGATTGCGTAGCTCATCCCGTCGCGCACTTGCCCCGGTCCTGCGTTTATCGGCAGTGATTCGTCACGGACTGCTGCCACGAGTCGGCGCAGTTCCGTCGCATCCGCTTCGGGTAAGTCCGACGACTTGACGCAAACCGGCGGCCGGCGGATTCCCGCCGCCAGGCCGCCGTGCTTTGTGAGTTCGATGTTCATCCTGGCTCTGTCCTTTCGAGAGAAGTGACGCCAGGTTGATTATAACGCCGCGTTGCGAATCTACTTCTTCAACGCCTTCACGTCCCGCGCGAGCTTTTCGACCTGATTCGCTATCGCTTTGATCTGATCAGCCAGTGTCGCGCAGTCGTTTGCGGATTCCGAGCGTGGGCCGTGAGATTCATCGCGATCGCCGCCTTTGCGATTTCGGCCGCGCGACGTCGCGCCGGCGATTCGGATGCCGACCTGCCGCCATGCGTCCGCAACGGCAGTCTGTTCGCTGCAGCCGTAGTCGGCGCCGGCGATGCGATACGTCGTCTCCGCGAACTCTTGAAAATCCGTTCGTTCGTGCGACGCCAGCAGGGATTTGTACCAGATGTCGCCCGGCGCGTTCCACGCAAAGCCGCCGATGCCGATCGCCGCCAGGTAGAAAGCCTTGTTGGGAATGCCGGAGTTGTAGTGCACGCCGGCCCAGTCGCCGTCTTCCGTGTCCGGCAGATGGACGAATCGATCCATGTGATCCGGTTGCGGATCTTTTCCGAGCACGTCGTTGTCGTAGGCAGTGCCCGGGGCCTTCATGGATCGTAGGGCGTCCAGTTCGATCTCGGGTGTCGTGATGTCTGCGCCGATCAGCCAGTCCGCCTCTTCGGCGGTCTGTCCGAGGGACCACTGCTTGACGAGTGAGCCGAAAACATCGGAAATCGACTCATTCAATGCGCCCGACTGCTTGTGATACTCGAGATTGGCCGTGAACTCGGTGACGCCGTGCGTCAGCTCGTGGGCAATGACGTCCAGGGATTTCGTAAAGTCGCTAAAGATCACGCCGTCGCCGTCACCGAAGACCATCTCCTGGCCATCCCAAAATGCGTTGTTGTAATTGAGGCCGTAATGCACGTATCCGTTGAGGCGCATGCCCGCGCCGTCGATCGAATCTCGGCCGAGTACCTCTCTGAAGAATTCGCGCGTCGTTCCCAGTCCATCAAAAGCCAGGTTGACGGATGAATCCGACGATTGTCCATCGCTCTCCGTGCGAGCGACATTCGCGGATGAAAGTCGATAGGAAGTCCCGCAGTCGTAAATCGTTCGTCGTGCCACGCCTGCGACGCCCGCAAACGTCTTGGCACGAACGGCGCGCTCGCCGCGCAGTCGTGCCGTGACCAGCAGGCTGTTCATGGCGGCTTCGCGAACTTCCCGGCGGGAGCTTTCCAAAAGTCTCTTCAGAATGTGAGGTGGAGTGATGCAGTTCACGCAACGGCAATTCGCTTTCATCTTTCGCCTCCGTTGTGGGGCAAAGGCCCCAATGCCGCATTGCCGGTTGCACCGACCGAGAACGATGCAAAGCCGTCAAGTGCGATTGGTTCTAACTTCATGCTGAGTCAATCGCCGCGCGAACGTCGACGTATCCACTGCCCGCCGGGCGCGCAACGCCTCGGATTTGCATAGGAAATACCAATCAATATGTACGAACGCGTCTCTCAATTGGCCGATGATGAGAACCATTAAATGTGTCGGCCCATGGAAATTCAACAAAAAACAAATTGGAATGTCGAAGCTGTCGGCAGGACTGGACGCGCGAGACGGCCCAGTCGACACACGCACGATGACGCAAGACCACGTGCAGTAACACGCCAATAGGGTGTCCGAGCGGCTCGGCGTGCGATCGAACTCGCGCCATCCATCGGCGTGATTAATCGCCGAATGCCACTTGGGACGGGAAATTACGCACAAATCACCGGCCGCGTCGAATGAAGACCGCCATACGTATGGCATTAATGACGTATTTGAATCGTCTTTCGTTACTCACCAACGCCTTCGATCGGACGTTTAGGCACGGAGTGTCCGCCGGGTCAGCGCGATGCCGCATACGGTGCGTACCGCGCGCGGCGGGGCGTGGATGCATACCAAAAAAAACTCCGAACTTGTGAGCGCACTCAGCTGAGGCATACGGCTCAATGAGATAGACGGACCCGTGCGCGATTGTGTATCAGCCAAGTCAATCGTGATTCAGCGGGCGCATTGATGTCGGCGAAAGGTGTTCGAGGCGGTATTGCGCCGACGAGTCATTGAGAAGGGCGTTTTTCGGAGGAGTTCAGATACATGGGAAACACAGAAACCAAGGTCGGATCAAGCCGACGCGATCGACCCTCAGGCAAGCAGTCCCGCAAGGGAATGGGCGCTCTATGTGCGATGCCGATCGTTCCGGAGCCCCAATTGCCGCCGGACATCGGGAGCGGTCGATTATCACTGATCCGGCCGCATCTGCACAAATGGGTGAATGGAACCGTACTGCGGTACTACTTCTTCGACAGGGACTCCGATGGCGAGATGGTACAGTTCGAGGACGGTACCACCGAGTGGCGTTCCTGGGTCGGTTCCGGCGTCGAAATGGATGTTGTGCGAAACGCATTCCGGCAATGGAAAGCGCTCGGTATCGGCCTGGAGTTTGTCGAAGTCGATTCGAGAGACGAGGCTGAAGTTCGCATCGGGTTCATGGACGGCGACGGCGCGTGGTCCTATCTCGGTCGGCAGATTCTCGATATCCCTGCTGACCAGCGCACGATGAATTTCGGTTGGGACATTACCAACGACATCGATACCGCCATTCATGAAATCGGCCACACGATCGGAATGTCGCACGAGCATCAGAATCCGAACTCGGGCATCGTCTGGGATGAGGAGGCGGTCTATGCGGCCCTTGCGGCGCCGCCCAACAAATGGCCCCGCGAAAAAACCTATTACAACATCATTCGAAAGATCCCGGCCGAGACGATCGAAGGATCAGTCTGGGATCCCAACTCGATCATGCACTATCCGTTCGAAGCCGGCTTGATTCTCCAGCCCGAGGAATATCGAAGTGGTCTCAACCCGACACCTGGTTTCTCCCAGCGTGACAAGGACTGGGTGCGGGCGTTCTATCCGGCCATTGCCGCCGACGAATACGAGGAGTTGCGGCCGATGCAGTCCCAGTCGCTCGCGGTCATGAACGGGCAGCAGCGCAACTTCGTGATCCGGCCGACGGCGACGCGCTACTATAACATCTGTACGTTCGGCGCATCGGATACCGTCATGGTCCTGTTTGAAAACGAGAACGGCGATCTGCGGTATCGAACGGGGGACGATGACAGCGGCGAAGATCGCAACGCCCAGTTCCGCGTAAAACTGCTGCGGAACCACAAGTACGTTCTTCGCGTTCGCCTGAACTACGCGGATCGCGCCGACGAGACGGCCGTCATGATCTGGTAGTGGAGAGAACGGCTCGATCCGCTCACCAGTCGCCAGTTCGATCATCGGCGAGCTCGCGACATCGGCGCGGGCGATGCGGCCACGATGATTTCGGCGGTCGGCAGGAGCGTTGAGGCGAAAGGCTCTCTATTGGCGTCGAGCCAGAACGAATTCAGCCGCCGCCGTGAGGCTCGCTTTCGCATCGCCGTCGGGCAGCGACGCAATCGCGGCCGTTGCTGACGTCACATACGACGCGGCGGTATCAAAGGCCTGATCGACGGCGTCGGTCCCGGCGAGCATCGTGCGAAGCGTCACGGGCGTGTCCGCCGTCGGGCTCGACAACATCGTGATGATCGCATCACGATCGGTCGGCGACGCACCGGCGAGAAATCGGATAACCGGCAATGTGGGTTTGCCCATTTCGGCGTCTCGGCCGACGGACTTGCCGGTCTCCTGTTCGCTGGCCGTCAGATCGAGCAGGTCATCGACGATCTGGAAGGCGATGCCGAGATCGTTGCCGTATCGCGCGAGTGCGTCGATCGTCTCGTCATCTGCGCCCGATGCGCGGGCGCCCATCTCGCAGCAGACGGCAGTCAGCGCCGCAGTCTTGCGACGAATGATCTCGAAGTAAGTCTCTTCGCTCAACAGCACGTTGCCGCGATTCTCGATCTGCAGAAGTTCCCCTTCGCAAACGGTATTTGTGACGGCGGCGATACGCCGACTGGCAAAGGTGGACGCCAGACTGCTGCACAAGTGGTATGCGTGCGAAATCAGGAAGTCGCCGAGCATGACGGCGCCTTCGTTCCCGACGAGCCGATTGACCGTGGCATGGCGTCGGCGCATGTCGGCCTCGTCAAGCACGTCGTCATGAACGAGCGTTGCCATGTGAACCATCTCGACGACGGCGGCAAGGACGACGTGATCGTGCGACAACTCACCCGCGGCGCGCCCGGCGAGGAGCAGCAGCTTGGGCCGGAGCAGTTTGCCGCGATAGTTGCGGACCTGCTGCGTGAGACGGTTGACGAATGGCAGATCGGATTGAAGCTCACGATCAAAGACATCCAATACGTCGCTGAGCTCGCGCGCGATCGGAGCTGCGATGTCGACGTGAGGCTGGGATGCGGGGCCGTGCAGCATCGTGGGGATTCTAGAGAATCCTCGCCGTTGTCGACAGTCCCGTCAGTCGCTTTCATAAGATTTGAAACGACTCATCAGGGGCGGGATGCTCCCATCGGAATGCGGTTCCGTACCCAACCGACGGGGGCCTATTGCGCGGTTCGGGCGCGGACAGCACGACGAACGCTGCGCGCCGCGTCGGTCGGTTTATCGATCGGCATCGCGACGCCAATTGCCCGACTGGCCGCCGGTCTTTTCGATGAGCCGAATCGGACCAATCACCATGCCGCGATCAACGGCCTTGGTCATGTCATAGATCGTGAGCGCCGCGACGGCGGCGGCCGCCATTGCCTCCATCTCGACGCCGGTTCGGGCCTCAACAAGGCAGCTCGCGACGATGCGGACCTGATTCGGCGGGACGGCGTCGATGGCGATGTCGATGGCGTCGATGGGCAGCGGATGGCAGAGCGGGATCAAGTCGCTGGTCCTCTTGGCGGCATGGATTCCGGCGATTCGGGCGGCGGCCAGGACGTCGCCTTTCGGCGCCGCACCGCCGGAGATGGCCTCAAGCGTGGCCGGGGCCATTTGGACAACCGCCTCGGCGACGGCTCGCCGCAGTGATACCGGCTTGGACGAAACGTCGACCATTCGGGCCCGGCCCTGATCGTCAAGGTGGGTCAGGTTCCGGGGGGAGACCGGTTCATTCGACATGTCAGACTCTGAGTTCGGCATTATTACCCATTTGAACGGCTGGGAGCCGGATCGTCCACGAATCGCGGGCCCTACGGGGCTCCAGGCCCCCGAATATGTAGAATTCCCGGTCTGTGATTTTCTTCATGACCCTGCGGTTCGTGAGCGTAAACTCCGATTCACGTTAACATTGACTAGTCTCGGCAGCCGCGCGGGCGGCAAATCGGGACCGCGATGGGGCGACCAGGTTCGGACCGTCGCCAATGTGAGCGACATGGGTCGTTCCTGAGGCGTAATCAGGCGGGAGCATTGATGACGGATCATCCCCAGGTAAGCAGCGGCAAGGCGATTCGAATGATCGTCTTGCTATGCGTTGTTTCCGCGACCCTTACGCGTGCCGATACGCACCCCGCCAAATTCGTCCCGACGCAGTCAGCGGCGTTCATCGTCTTTCCAAAGCTGGCGGAATCGAATGCGCGGATCGGTGGTTTCCTGGCCGGCGTCAAGCCCGGCTTCCCCGGTCTGGATCTTGCCGAGTTCGAAATGACGGCCGGGTTTGCACCCAGAACGATGGACCTGTCGCGTCCGATCATCCTGATTGCAGAGCGCCCCGAGGATCTGATGCGTTTGTTGGCCGGCACGGGGTTGAGCGAAGGGGATTCGACTTGGCCGATCATTGGTTTCATGCCGGCGGATCCGGCCGGGTTCGCGAACTCTCTTCGCGGTGATCGAACGCGGCATGGCGGCGTCCAGTCCGTCGTCGGCGCATTCGGGAGATACCGCGTCGTGATGCGTGACGGATTTGCATTCGTCGCCGCCCGAGGATCGACGCTGGCCAAAATCGCGCGGCTCTCGGCCGACGAGTCGGAATGGTCTCGAATGTCAGAGGCGGCTCGCGACGACGCTACGACGTCTGACGTCTTTGTGCAGATCTCGATGGCTGCCTGGCGGCCGCTTTATGAAGCGAAGCTGCAGGCGGTGGTCGAACTCATGAAACTGGGCATCCAGTTGCAGCAACCCGATCCGGCGCGGATCGACCAGACGCGCAAGCTCGCGGACTGGTTCTTCTCGGGGGCCCTGGACGCTGTGAGGCAGATGGACTCGGCCTCTGCCGGTCTTTCGTTCGACGGTGAGCGATTTCGACTATCGCATCATCATACCTTCCGATCCGACGATTGGCTGGCGGACTATCTCAGGCACGTGACGCGAAAAGGCAGCTCCGACGCATGGAGAGCCTTCCCTGACGATCCCTTTCTGATGGGGTTGAGTTCCAATTGGAATGTTCCTCCGGAATTGTGTCTCGCCGTTCGATTCAATCGGCGATGTATGGATGATCCGGAGCTTTGCAAGTCGCTTTCGAAAGACGATCGCCTCGGGCTTGATCGAGAGATCTCGGCGCTGACAGCGGGCACGACAGCCGAGGAGTTTGTCGTGACGAGTCCATCCGGGCAGCTGATGCCGTTTCGCATGAGCGGTTCCTACCTCGCGAAAGACGCGACAAAGATGCTCGTCAGCATGCAGAAGGTCCGCGATCATTCCCAGGAAGTCGTCGGTTCGCTGATCCCCGGCGCGGCTGAGATTGGCGGCAAGACGCATCTGATCCAGATAAACGGATTGAACGTGTTCCAGATGCGTCTTGTTGACGCGTCAGAATCGCAGCTTGTTCGAACCAACATCGCGAACATGTACGGGGCGGACGCGCTTTACCAGGAGGCAGCGATCGGCGACGACACAATCGTCTACTCGATCGGCGATCGAACGGGCGTGCAGAAGCTGGCTGAAGTCGTTCGCGGCGAAAGACCGAGCATGTCGAAGAACGATCGAGTCCGCGAGGCGATGGGCGCCATGCCCTCGGACGCGAATCTGCTGCTTCTTGTGGATACACAGCGCTTCGTCAAGTCGATCCCGTTCTTGATGCGGACGGGGATCGGCGCGGCGCCCGCGGATACGGCCCGACGTGTGGACGACAAGTCCGTCGATGCAGTGGGGCCGCTTCTGGGCTGGTCGGCGACGGTCCGCGGGAATCACATCGACTGCGCATTCACGATGAAGGCGGGCGATCTTCAAGAGACGATCATGGCTTTTCATCAAATGGGGCGGACATTGAGCAATCCGAGCACAGGGGGGGCGGGCTCCAACTCAGGGTTGGCCGCGGATCGCCCGGTACCGTTCGCCATGGGCGACTGATGGGGCCGGCGCCGCAGCAGCGGCAGGTCAACTGCTTGACGTCACATCGATTGCCGCCGAATATCGCGGCCAATCGTCCGAATAACAGGGCGTTCCGACGCCGGGTCAAGGCGTGGCACTGTGTACCAGAACCATCCAAAAGAGGTTGAGAGAACTTCAAGAGACTGACAGGAGAGATTCGAATGATTCAACGGCTGCGGAAACTGTGTATGGCGCTGTCGGCGGCGGCGATTCTTGCCGCTGCGCCGGCGTTCGCCGGTCCGGCGCAGGACGTCCTCAAGAATGTGCCGCACGACGCGTGGGGATTCATCGTGGTGCGCTCGGTGAATACCATCGACAAGAACATCACGCAATTGCAGCAGATGGGCCTGCCCATTCCTCCTGGCGCTCAGATCGGTCCCACGATGCAGGGGCCGCCATTCAATTTTGGTGACAATGCCGATCTCGAGCGGCCGCTTGTTTTCATAATGCTGGACATGAACAAGTTCGGCACAGATGGGCAGGGTCCGCCCGATCCGAAGCGCGCGTCTGCGATTCTGGTTCCCGCCAAGGACCCGAAGGCGATTCTCGACGCGCTCAGTAGCCCGGATGGACCGAAGAGCGGCATCCGCCAGATCAAGGTCGCCGGCGAGGATTTTTTTGCAACCGAAAAGGGTGCGAACATTGTCCTTGGTAAGAGTGAAAAGTCCGTCAAGGAAGTCAGCAGCTACTCCGGCGACGGACCGCCCCGATCGTCTGCGCGGAACGATGTGATCGAACTGACCGACGTCTACGCGAGCTTCTCCGTCGATCGCGTGTACGGCACTTTCGGTCCGCAGTTCACACCGATTCTCCAGATGGTCATGATGCAGGCCGACCCGACGGGTAAGGCGTTTCAGCGTTTCGACAAGGTAATCAAGGAGCTGGACGCGATTGACATCGGCATTCGCATGGACGACAAGGGGATCGCGCTGCGCGGCCTGGTTCAGCCGAAGAAGGACAGCGATCTCGAACTCTTCATGAAGGACTCGAAGAACTTCGAAAAGTCGAAGCTCGCGATGATCCCGAAGGAGGATTACCTGTTCGCTTTCGGCTCAGTAATGGCCTATAGCGATCACCAGTCGAAGTTCGTCGATCCGAATCCGATCAGTTCGCTGATCAACTCGCTGCAGATGCCGGAAATCGATCAGGCCGCAGTCAAGGCGATCGACGAAGAAGTCGCCAAGATGAACAAGCTCGCCAAAGCGCAGGCGGGCAGCATCTCGATGCTGTCCGGCGGGGAACAGGGATTCCTCGGCTTCGCTGCAGTCATCGATTGCGAGAAGCCGGACGCGTATGTGGACGGCATTCGCAAGATCTACAAGAACGTCTGGCGCGTTTCGCCGATGGAAGAGCTCAAGATGGCGAAGGATCTGTTGACGCACACGCCCGACGCTGAAACGATCGAGGGCGGCAAGGTCGACACACTTACGCTCAAATCAAAGGAACTCATCGAGCAGATGGAGATCGCGCCCGATGACGTCAAAGCCCTGAAGGCATTCTTCGGCGAAGACCTGACGGTTCGATTCGGCGTCGTCGGCGACAATCACGTCGTCCTGACGTTCGGCGGCGGCAAGGATCGCTATGCGGCCGTCGCCAAGCTCGCCAAGTCCGGCGGCGACGTCTGCCTGTCTTCGGATGCGGGCATCATGGGCACGTCCAAGAGTCTGGCCGATCCGCGTTCGATGGAGGCCTTTGTCTCTGTCGAGAACATCATCCGACTCGTCAAAGTCGCCTCGAAGGCGATCGACGGCGAAGACGCAATCCCGTTCGACGTGCCGAAGCTTGATGCGCCGGCCGGCTTCGATATCGCGGCCGCCGATGGCGCCATGCGGTTCGACATGTTCGTCCCGATGAAGCTGATCGACGCCGTCAAGAAGGCCGTCGAAGAGCAGTCGGCTCGAGACATGGAAGCCTTCGACGAGATGGGCGACGATATGGGCGATGCCCACGACAGTGGTTCCGGCGACACCGACGATTCGACCGACGACATGGACGAATAGTCGCATTCGACCGCGAATTGCAGGACAACAGAGGACCGGTCTCGTTTATTCGGGGCCGGTCCTTTCTTATACTCACGCTCAAGTCAGAAGCGAGGTCACGCGCAATGAAGCTCTACACCAAGACGGGCGACGACGGCAGGACGAGTCTCTTCGACGGCACGCGGGTTCGAAAGGACCACGTACGCGTCTGCAGCTACGGTGACGTCGATGAACTCAACGCGCAGATCGGCGTCGTTCGCTCGTTGATCGACGCGGCGAGCGACGCTCCCGCGGACGTGCGAGAGATCGCCGAGTACCTGCGCGGGATTCAGTCAGACCTGTTCGCCATTGGCGCGGAACTCGCGACGCCGCCGACATCCGGTCGCAAGAGCAAGGCATCAGTCACGGATGCCGACGTCGCGCGGCTCGAAGGCTGGATCGATTCGGCGTGCGGCAAGGTCCCGCCGCTGACGACATTCGTCCTTCCCGCCGGCACGATCTTCGCATCGCAATTCCACGTCTGCAGAACCGTGAGCCGCCGTGCGGAGCGGAATGTCGTGCACCTGGCGGGCACTGAGGATGTTGCCGAGAACGTCGTGATCTATCTGAATCGCCTCAGCGACTTGTTCTTCGCCTGGTCCCGCGTGGCGAATTGTTCGGCGGGATGTGCTGAGGCGCCTTGGCGGCCGAAGGCGTGACGATGTCACTGGGACGCATACTCCGATAATCCAACATCACGCGATCGGCTGGCCCTTGCCCACATCGCGGCTACACTCCCCGCATGCATCACCCCCCCAAATCCTCCCGCGCTGCCGGCGCGTTCTGTGTCATTGTCACGCTGTTGAGCTGGTCAACCGTCCTTCTGTTTCTGCGAGCCCTTCACGACGATATCGACGGATGGACAGCGAACGGCTGGCGATACGGTATGTGCGCCCTCGGTTTGCTGCCGTTTCTCCTCTGGCGGCTGCGGCGCGGAACCGTGCCGATGCGTATCCTGAAGGCCGCGATCATTCCAGCATTTATCAATGCGTTGGGTCAGACCTGTTTCGGATTTGCCGTCTATTACATCGAGCCCGGCCTGGCGGGTTTTCTGCTTCGCGTCGCTGTGATATCAGCGACGATCGGCGCGTTCGTCATGTTTGCGGATGAACGTGCGCTGCTTCGGAGCCGATGGTTCTGGGGCGGCTTCCTGCTCGTGATCTTCGGTTCGATCGGGACAGTGCTCTTCGGCGCCGACCCGATCGCCGGCGCGACGGCGACAGGCATCCTGCTCGGTGCAACGGCAGGCGCGTTCTTCGGACTCTACGGCGTGTCGGTTCGCTATTGCATGCGCGGGATTCCGCCCGTCGCATCATTCACGACAATTGCCGTCTACACGGCGTCGGCCATGGTCGCCCTGATGCTTCTCTTCGGGGAGCGTCACGGCGCCGCCGTCTTTGACCTGTCGCCGCTACTCGCGACGTACCTCGTCGTTTCGGCGATTCTCGGCATCGCAGTCGGCCACATTTTCTACTACAAGTCGATCGAACGGCTGGGCGTCGCGATCACCGGTTCGATTGTCCAATTGGCGCCGTTTCTGGGGGCCGCCGCATCGATGGTGCTCTTCGATGAACCACTGACCGCCCTGCAGTGGGTGTGCGGATTCATTATGCTCGGCGGCGGCTTCCTGCTCCTGCGCGCCGAGCGCGAGCGACCGCGTAGCGCCGTTGCCGGGGACTTTCCGATGGAACTCGAGGATGTCGGCGATCCCTGTGCGATCGCGGCCCGGGAGTCGGCAGGCGAGTCGTCCATCGCGGCGGCGCTGGATGATTCTGAATCAGAATTGGCAGCTTCGTCGTCGACCTGATGCGTGCAGTCGCTCCGCGCATCAATCCATCCGGGGTGAATCGGTTCGTTTGGAACTCCCGACCGCCGCATCCAGCCTGAAATAGGTCACCTGCGCAACAGCGATGTGATTGTCTTCGGCGTCGCGGATATTGACTTCCACGGGGCACAACGATCGACCCAGCTTGATGACTCTGGCGTCGACCGTGGCATCGGTAAAGCACGCTGCAAGAAAGCGAATGTGCAGATCGGCCGTCGTCAGATGCGCCTCGGGCCCCAACGCCGTCCAGATTGCGAGGCAGGCGATGCTGTCGGCGGCCGTTGCGAGCAGACCGCCGTGATAGGCGCCGTAAGCACCGTCGAAGCGGTTGTCCTTCGGCACGATTGCGACACAACGGCCCTCTTCCATCGATTCAATCTGAAAGCGAAGGTTGCGGACGACGGGGATCGGATCGATGTGTCGAAGGATGGCCTGCTTGCGGGCTTCTGTCAGCATTGAGTGCATGTCTCTCGATCTGCGTTAGGTCGGTGCGTTCCCAGTCTTTGCGAACGACTGGTCGGTGAAATCCACATTTGCGTTGATCCATCTCGCCTTGCCCAGAACGACGCGCAGGAATTCGTAACCGTCGAGCCCGGCGAATGTGCCGTTGGTCAGGATCGGTCGGACGGCCTGAGCGACGAGCGCTTCCTGCATCAATGCCGGAAGTGCGGCGAGTTCGGCGCGCGTGACGACGTTGACGGAATCGTAGCCGCGCAGGAAGTGATTCGCGCGGGCGATGTCGGCGTGCATTTCCCAACTCGCAATGTCGCGTCCGCCCGTAATCATCGAAAACTGCAGAACGCCGTTGGCAAGGTCCATCACCCGCGGACGAATGCGCGCCGAGTCATGATCGAGAACGGCAAGAACGCATTGATCCTGAAACAGCAGGTTCCCAGGATGCCAGTCGCTGTGGACGATCTGCTCTTCCCACTCCTTAACGCCGGTTGAATTAGCGTCGTCCGCAGCGGCCTGGTAGCGATCACGCAGTTTCAATGCGAGCTTATGGAGCGATTCGACGGCGCGTGCGCCGCGGCCGCCGGCCTTTCTGATTGCGGCACACATGGGCTCGAATGCGTTGAATACCTGTTCGGCGTCGTGGAAGTGGCCGTGGGGCGGCTCCCATTTCGGCGTGAACTCGCGGAGTATGTGATGGTAGAGACCGAGTGTGCGCCCGGCTTCGAACGTCTCCTTGTCGCTCTTGTCGTATCGTTCGCCCTCGATGTACTCGTAGACTTCATAGACCGACTCGCCGATCTTCAACATCGAGTTGTTGTTGGCACGCGTGCCGATCAAGTGCGGGAGAGGAAAGTGCCGGGAAGCCAGAAACTTCTGCATCGAATGCGCGAACGCGACCTTGTAAGGATCGTCGCGCTGAGGCCGACGTTTGACGAGATAGCGCCCCGTGGCAGTGCGGACCACCACTTTCGCCGACTCGTGTGAACCGCGCTCGAACGGACGGACTTCGGCCACAATGCCCAGGTCATAGTGACTGAGTACGCGGGCCAGCTCTTCGGATTTGAACGCCGCTCGTTCGGACATGCCCCCATTGTAACTCTCGATCGGATTTCGGTCCCTCGACCGCCCGGTTTGACCTGAAATCGTTTCGGAGCGATATTCCGGGGTTGAACCCGAAACAGAATCGAGGGGTATCGATATGTCGAAAGTAGTCGTCGGCGTGATCGGCGGGTCCGGTCTGGGGCAGGCGCTGGCCGCGGAATTTCAGGGCGAATCGCTCGACGTGACGACGCCGTTCGGAAAGCCGAGCGCGCCGATCCTTCGCGGTCGATGGAACGACACGGAAGTCGCATTCCTGCCGCGGCATGGCGTGCAGCATACGATTTCGCCGTCGGCGGTGCCGTATCGCGCGAATATCTACGGCCTGAAACAGGTGGGCGTCACGCACATCATCGCGAGCGGTGCGACCGGAAGCCTGCGAGAGGAAATTCGACCCAGGGATCTCGTGATTCCGGATCAGGTCATCGATCGCACGACCCGCCGTACAAGCACGTTTTTTGACGAGCCGGGTGTTGCGGCCCACGTCGAGTTTCACGAGCCGTTCTGTTCGCAGATGCGCCGGCTGCTGATCGAAGCGGGAACGGGTATCGGCGACAGCCCCGTCATGGACGGCGGCACATATGTGTGCATGGAGGGCCCGGCATTTTCGACAGTTGCCGAGAGTCGGATGCATCGATCTTGGGGCGGCGACTTGATCGGGATGACTTGCATGCCCGAAGCGAAACTGGCGCGCGAAGCGGAAATCTGCTACGCGCTGCTGGCGCTGCCGACGGACTACGACTGCTGGCGACCGCATCCCGAGGGCGTCGATCAGCGGGAACTGCTCAAGGAGATCATCGGCAACCTGGAGGAGGCGACGCGGCGATCGGTCGCGTTGATCAAAGCGGCACTGAAACTGGCGTCGTCAAGCGTCAATTCAAGTTGCCCGTGCCAACGAGCGCTGGATCTGGCCGTGTGGACGCGTGTTGATCACATACCGGAAGAGCAGCGACAGCGACTGAGCGCGCTACTGTCCCGTCGCCTCGCGAGTGCCGGGCAATGAGCGAGACGACGACGGATGACGGGCCCAATCGCGCAGATGTTTCGAGGACGCGCAGCTCGTACGATCGACTCCTCCTGTTCATCGGGTCGATGGCCTTCATCGGCTTTGTGCCGTTCGCATCCGGCACAGTGACAGTCGCCGTTTTGGGGCTGCCGCTTGCGATCCTGCTGTTGGTTGTGCTGAAACTAGGCGTTACGGCCTATGTCGCGTTCGTTGCCATTTTCACGCTGTTTTCTATCTGGGTCGCGGGCGAAGCCGATCGCGTGCTGAACGAAAAGGACAGTAAGCGAAACGTCATCGACGAGTTGCCCGGCTACCTGATCGCCCTCGTCGCGCTGCCGATGACGTGGCCGATCCTGTTTGCAGCGTTCTTCATCGAGCGAGCGATTGATATCGCCAAAGTCTGGCCGGCCAACTGGATTGAACGAAAGCTCCCGGGCGGATGGGGCGTGGTGCTGGACGATGTCATGGCAGGCATTTACACATTGGCGATTCTTCACGTCGCTTACCGATTGCTGCCGGATTGGCTGGGCGCCTACCCGATAGCATTCTGACACGCTCTTCTGCGCCAACGTCTGATGCTTTCTGACAGTTCCCCGTAAACTCTCCGAAGGTATGACAAGCAACTTGGAACCGACATCGGCTTTCCAGCGCGTTCGAGCGTCAGATCCGTCGTTCAAGATCGGTGCGTGCCTTCTTGCGGTCTCAATCGCCGTGATGGCGCTTGCGAATCGCAACGGTTGGACAGTCGCGTACTACGCCTTCATGACGATCGCAGCGTCAATCGTCATCGGATTCGCGTGCGACCCGTTCGCAGAGGCGGCGCAATGGCTGGGGCGCAAGTTGCATGTGCCGGGTTCGATTCGTGGGGCGACGCTGGACGCCGTCGCCAGCAGCATGCCGGAACTGTTCGTCGGCGTGTTCTTCGTTGCGGAGTTCCAGGACTTCGGAGCGAGCGTCGCCACTTGCGCCGGCAGCGCCATGTACAACATGGTGCTGATTCCGGCGGCATGTGCGATCGCAATCTCGTTGGGGGCCAATGGCCGATCCGCGCTGAAAGTGTCTCGCGACGTCATTGTTCGCGACGGCATCTGGTTTGTCGTCGCGGAGATTTTTCTCGTCTATTGCCTCTTTGCGAAACGTGTTGAAGTCTGGTCCGCGATCGTTCTGCTTGTGTTATACGCTTCGTATCTCGTGCACCTCTGGCGCCACGCATCAACGCATCGGCGAGAGAAGAAACGGGCCGTCGCGGCCGGTGATGTCCTCGACGACGACGACATGCCCACGCACGTCAGAGTCCTTGGCGGCATTCTGCAATTGAAACTCAACTGGACGACGTGCATTGCCGTGTTGCTCTTGTCAACGGCCATCGTCGGGAGCGTTTCGCATAGCCTCGTCGTCGCGTGCGAAGCAGTCTCCGAGGCGCTGTCGGTGCCGAGCTTCCTGATTGCCGTGATCGTCGTCGCCGCGGCATCGAGCGTGCCGGACACGCTGCTGTCGATCGGTGCGGCGCGGCGGGGCGACGACTCCGGCGCCGTATCAAACGCGTTCGGGAGTAATACGTTCGATGTGACCGTGTGTCTTTCCATCCCGGTTCTGATACATGCCGTGCAATTCGGCGGCGAGCTGACGCTTGAACATGATGCCGGCGTGGCGCCGCTGGGTTTGGTGCTTGTCGCGCTGTCAATCCTGACGCTGCTCATCATGCGATGGCGTTATTCGATCGGGCGCGGAAAGGCAGTCGTCCTATTCCTGATTTATCTCGTGTTTGTCGTGTTCGCCGCGTTTACGGCAACGGTCTGACGTGCTTGTTCTAAGAAAAAAGCCGCGTCGTCGAACGACGCGGCTTTCAAAAGAAAAGTCAGGTTGTCTCACCATCGCAATGCCGTTCGGGGGCAAATTCCTTGAACCCTGACAAAGCAGGTGGGCGCTTTTCGCAACGGCTGTGCCGCTTCGTGCTGTGCCGAAGTTCGCACGGCATTCTATCGCTGATCGGCTCCCGGTGGTTCAAGTCTTAACGGATCAAAGAATTTCGGCTCCCGTATCGAACATGACAGAGAAACAACCTGCACGTTTCGATCATTCTACGTCGGTCCATCGGCCGAAGGCAACATTTGTTGAATCGTCCGAAATCACCGCCGCCAAGAAGAAATTATTTTGTTTCCATGAAGGCGTGCGGGCAGTGCAAAAGACAAGTTGAGTGGCACGCGTTTTGCTCAATTGAGAATGGGGCCTACGCTGTGCTAGAATACACGCAAGTCAATTTAGTGATTGAAAAGGGACGCAAGTATGTGAAGTGACTTTGCCCGGGCGATGCTGTTGTGGCGAGGCGCTATTCCTTGGCCATTTCGGCGAGTTCCTCTCGCGTTTTGCCCGGATACTTCTTCTGCAGCTTGGCGAGTTCCGCGCGAGCGTCGTCAACAAGACCGTTGGCTTCCAGTGTGTGGATCGTAGACAGTGCTGACGCGATGTCGCGCCGCTCGCGCTCGCGCCTGATGATACTCCAGATTTTCTTGTCGTTGCGGAGCTTGATCGCCTGTTCGGCACAGTCGCGACCGGTCGGGCAATCCGGATAGCGCTTTGCAATCGTTCGATAGGTCCTGTAGAGATCGTAGTATTTGACTGGCTTGTCCTTGACCTGCTTCTCAAGGGAAACCGCGCGTTTCAGGCGCTTTGTCGCTTCGTGTTCCTGGATCTGCTCCTGCGCCGCCGGATTCTTGTCGATTGCTTTGATGATCCGCTTCGCCAGTCGTGACACATTGGGAAACGTCTGCGGCAATTCGAGGCCGCTGAACAGATTCGCGTAGATGGATTTGGTTTTCTGCGCGACGTCCAGAGCTTCGATGAATTTCTTCTCATCGTACAGGGCCTTGGCACGCATAACTTCGCGCATGCCCTCGTCGTGGATTCCCTTCAACGCGTCGAATGCCGCCATGCCCGGGCCCTGTAGCCCCACCATGCCAATCGCGGCCTTGAACTTGGTCTTGGCCTGGATGATCTTGCCGTCGGCAAGGAGCTTCTGGCCTTCGTCCAGGTACTTCTGGGCCTTCTCCTGGATCGCACGCTCCTGGGCCGCGGGATCCGTCGGGTCGTCGCCAAAGCCCGGCGGCAGGGCGAGGGCGGATCGCCCGAACGCTGCGAGCAGGAGTGCGCACAAGAAAAGCCCCGGTCGGCCTGATGCTCCCCGGGGCTTTGGAAATCGAATCGTCATTGACCTCTGCGGACCCTACTTGGTCGATCGCGTCACGGGACGCGTTTCAAAGATCGACTGCGTCCGGAGAATTCGCCATTCGCCGGGGAACGCATGATAGGCGTGGATGTGGAGCTCGTACTGCCGCATCTCGAAATCGATGAAGCTGAACGGGACAAGACCGTTCGTCGTCCACTGCTCGTACGGAACGTACATACCGCGTGTCTGAGCATACTGAGACAGGTCCCGATACGTCGTTCGGAAGATGTGTTCCGTCGTTTCCTCGACCTGGCTGCTGAAGATATATCGCATGTTGTCGCCGAACCGGTACGTGAAGTCGCGCTCCCCGCGGAAGCGGAATTGCGTGACGAGCCCGCGATCGGTCAGCAAATCACAAGGCGGAGAGGTCAGCTCGGTAACGAGCATTCCACTGCTCTGAACCGTCACCAGATGGCTCAGCCCAACGACCCAGATGTCCGCCTGAAAGTTGCTGTACTCGATGTGCTTATCCAGGTAAATGTGGAAAAGCTCGGGGTGCAGCGCGCGGCGATACAAATAGAAATTGAGGTCGGTGCTGCGCTGTTTTGTCAGGCCAAGCTCTGGCACGGTTGAATCCTTCATCTTACTTACACTGCTCCCAAAAAATGGGCGATTTCCTTAGTACTCTACGCCCGGTACCCACAAGAGGATCATTATATCTGACCTGATTCGACCTATTCAACGAAATATTCGTTCGATTTTTCACAAAGTCGACTGTACGGACCTTGCGAAAACCTAACACGCTGCCAATCATGCCCTTAGCCGCGAATTCTGCGCGAATCGCAGGCGTTTGAAGCGGTCCGCCCCGGAATTTGACGTAGGTTTTCGAGGTGTTGTGATGAATCAGTTACAAATCGGGACATATAAGATCGGCGACAGATCGCCGCTCGCTGTGATCGCCGGCCCTTGCGTCATCGAGTCGACGGAGCATTGCCTTCGGGTTGCCGAAGTTGCCGTCAAAGTCTGCCAGAGCATGGCACTGCCCTTCGTCTTTAAGTGCAGCTTCGACAAGGCGAATCGGACGAGTGTAAAGGGCTTCCGCGGTCCAGGCCTTGAAGAGGGCCTCGGCTCCCTTGAGGCAGTCAAGAGTGCCTTCGGCGTTCCGGTCCTGACGGACATCCATCTCCCCGAGCAGGCGGATGCCGTTGCGGAAGTGTGCGACGTCCTCCAGATTCCTGCATTCCTATGCCGACAGACCGACCTGCTGATCGCCGCCGGAAAGACGGGGCGCGTGGTGAACGTCAAGAAGGGACAGTTCATGGCGCCCGACCAAATGGGGAAAGCTGTCGAGAAGGTCCAGTCGGCTGGCGGAGGTGCGATGTTGACGGATCGTGGTACGTTTTTCGGCTACGGCCGTCTAGTGAACGACTTTACCGGAATCCCGGTCATGAAGCAGTTCGCCCCCGTTGTGATCGACGCCACTCACAGCTGCCAGATTCCGGGAGGGCTGGGGGATCGATCGGACGGGTTACGCGAGCACGTCCCCGTCATCGCCACGGCGGGTGTCGCGTCGGGCGCCGACGCACTGTTCCTGGAAATCCACGACAATCCCAGTGCCGCGCTCTCTGATTCGGCGACCGTCTATCCTCTGGATCGTTTCGAGTGGCTGCTCGATCGGTGTCGGCGGATCAGCGAAGTCGTCCGCGGCGGCTGATCGCGTGGAATGGGCCTTGGAGTTACAAAATCGCGTGAAGTTGTGAATTGACGCAGAATTCCGGGCTACCTAGCATGCCCGTTCGGCAGGCGGGCGACTAGTTGGCAGGTCCGGGCAAGTCGCACGTTGCAATTGTGTGGATCGGGCGTCGCCCGCAACAGGCCCATAGGCGAGCAACAAAGCATGAGTGAAGCGAATCCATCAAAAGGGCCGGTCATCGACCCCGAGTTTCTCAAGATTCTCGCCTGCCCGAAGTGCCGGGCGGCCGTCGCGTGGGAAAGCCCGTCTTCAGACGACGCCAGGGACGACAAGCTGGACGGCTGGCTTGTGTGTCAGGGGGCGGATTGTCGTCTAAGATACCCGGTTCGCGAGGGCATTCCTGAGATGTTGATTGATGAGGCTGCGCCGCCCAGATAGGCCGGCTGGCGCAATCTGCACGGTTTGAGGCGAGCGATACCGCACCACGAATGATTGCCATTATTTCCGACATCCACTCGAATCTCGAAGCGCTGAAGACAGTGCTCGGTGATATCGAACGCCGAAAGATCGACACGATCTATTGCCTTGGCGACATCGTGGGCTATGGGCCTGAGCCGGGGCCATGCCTCGATCTCGTGCTCGAGCGAACGAAGATGAGCCTTTGCGGCAATCACGATCACGCGGTCTTCTTCGAGCCCGTGAACTTCAACCTGCCCGCGGAGCGCGCGGCGTTCTGGACCCGCACGACACTCGAAGAGGACGACGACGACGCCCGCCGCAACAGGCGATGGACCTTTCTCGGCGGACTGAATCCGCGCGAGGAGAGCGGCGACTTCCTGTTCGTCCACGGTTCACCGCGCAAACCGATCAACGAATACCTGTTCCCGGATGACATTTACTCCGCGCCGCAGAAGCTGCTGGCCAATTTCGATCGCATGGAACAGTTGACGTGTTTCTGCGGACACACGCACGTTCCCGGTGTGTTCGTCGACGATCCGTATTTTGAAACGCCCGACGAAATGGGTGACGGCCACCGCTACACGATCGGCGATGAGAAGATCATTGTGAATGTCGGATCGGTCGGCCAGCCGCGGGATCGCGATCCGAGAGCGGCGTATGCCGTGCTTCACGAAGATGAAGTCGAATTCGTGCGGCTGGAATACAACATCGACGTTACTGCCAAGAAAATCCGCGAGAATCCGCACTTGGATGATTTCCTCGGCGCTCGCCTTTACGACGGGAAATAACCCGCCGATCGACGACTCGCGCGCACTTCCCAGGCCCCCGCAATTATGGATAACTACAACAAACGGCTGTTCCTTACGCTGGCGATGTGCTTCGTTGCGACGATGCTCTATACGAAGTTCTTTCTGGCGCCGCCGCCGGCCGATCAGACTGCGACGCAGCCCGCCACGACACAATCCGCGAACCGTACCGCGCCCTCGAGCAGTCCGGCCTCCGCGCCGACTGACGGCAAACCCGCCGGAATCGGCATCGAGCAGCCTTCGCTAGTAAGCGGAGACTCGACCGGCGATCGCTTTTCCGTTGTCGGTGGGAAGGACGATTCCCTGATCACGATCGGCGACGACACACCCGAAGGTGACAACCCTTACAAGCTCAAGCTTGTCCTCGATCCCGTCGGCGCATCCGTCCAGACCGTGACATTGGCCGAGCATCGGGAGACCGTCAAACGGCGAAAGAAAGACCCGACGCCGCCGGCCTATCGACTGCTCGAGCCGCTGAAGAATGAAGCGAACGGTATGACGTACCGATCGTTTGTCGCTGAATCGATCCGACTGCCGGACGACGATGTCGAGATCAAGCTCTCGGACCTGACATGGAAGGCCTCGCGAGTCGCCGACGAGTCGGGGGAAACCGTCCGATTCTCGGCGGTGATTCGAGACCGCGGTTTCGAGGCGTTTGAACTGGCTCGCACGTTCCACATCAGCAGGAACAGCAAGCAATTTGAATTGCGATGGGACGTTCGCAATCTGACAGAGGCGCCGTACAAGATTCTGCTGACGGGTTCCGGACCGATCGGTGTCGAGCGTGCGGACTCCCGATTCGACTCGCCGCGCGTCATGGTCGCGCTGATCGAACCGGATGGTCGCGTCATCGCCGGCCAGCACATGACGAAGGCGCAAGTGACGCGTGAGGAGGATCGAACGCACAACTTCAAGGCGGGTGACGATCACATCTATTGGTACGCACTCAGCAATAAGTACTTCACGTGCCTGGTCTACCCCAAACCGCTGGACGACAAGTCGGCGTATGCGACGTATCTCGATCGTGTGTCGGCGATGCCGCGATTTCCCGATGAGGAAGATCACGGCGACATGACGGCCGAGCAGGTCTTGGCGCCGCCGAAACCGATCGGTCCCGGCGACAGCGTCACGATGGCCATGGACGTCTATTGCGGTGACAAGAGCGAGAAGACGTTTGAGTCGATTCCGGCTGCGACGGCCCGGCATTACATCCTGACGACATCCCCCGATCGATCCGCCTGTACGTTCGAATCCATCGGCGTGTTGATGCGTTGGTTGCTTGACAAGCTGCATCTCATCGTCCGCAACTACGGCGTCGCCATCATCATCCTCGTCATCGTCGTGCGCGTCTGCCTCCATCCGATCACTCGGAAGGGGCAGGTCAACATGATGAAGATGCAGAAGAACCAGGCGCGGCTGAAGCCGAAGCTCGAACTGCTTCAGAAGCAATTCAAGAACGACAAGCAGCGTCTCGGCGAAGAGACGATGAAGCTCTATCGTGAAGAGGGTATCAACCCGGCGAGCACGCTGTCAGGCTGTCTCCCCATGGTGCTTCAGACGCCGATCTGGATCGCGCTCTACACCACGTTGAATACCGGCATCTCGCTCCGGCACCAGCCCTTCTTCGGTTACATTCGGGATCTGTCGGCGCCCGACGTCCTCGTCCACTTCGACTGGACGCTCAAGATTCCCTTCCTGTGGAAGATGATGGGGCCGATCAATTCGCTCAATATCCTGCCCATCATCATGGCCGGCGTCATGTTCGCGCAGATGAAGCTGTCGCAGAAGATGGCGAAAGACAAGAAGGCCGACGAAGCGGCGGAGAAGGCAAAGGCCGAAGGCGCCGCCGCCGAACCCGCCCAGGACATGGTCGCTCAGCAGCAGAAGATGATGATGTTCATGATGCCGCTGTTCGGCCTCATGTTCTATAACATGCCCAGCGGTCTCTGTCTCTATATCCTTTCAAACAGCGTCCTCGGAATGGTCGAACTCTACTTCATCCGCAAGAAGCTTCGCGAAGATGAGGCCGCCGGCAAGTTGGCGCCTGTTGCGAGTAAGCCCAAGAAACAGGGCCGAATGGCGAGATTCCTGGAGGATCTGCAGAAGAAGGCGGAAGAAGCACGGCTCGCCCAGGCACAGGCGCAGGGCGGGAAGCCGAAGCAACCGCAGGGCGGAAAGGGCAAGAAGAAACCGCGATTCTAGTGCTGCAACAAAACAGTTGTGACGCGCGATTCCAGACTCGCGACTGCCATGGAGTAGTGCCGGCCGATGTCCGGTCTTGCAGTGCCACTCAGTCAGTTTCGGCGCTCGCACGATGAATCGAAATGGGGACACGAATCCTCGAACTTCTCCGCAGTGACTGCTATTGAGGGTCCCTGCAATCGGTATGCGGAGTCGAATGTCAACCGGTAGGCCGCGCAGCCGCTGTCGCTCCAAGTCGAATCATGCATCAAGAATCGAATAACGATGGTGGGCGGCATCCACACGACGCATCACGTCCGCAATCCGGCTCGGCCATCGATGATGCGCCGATCGAACCGATCAAGCGCCCCTTCACGCGGGCGACGGGGTTCGTTTACCAATCCGTCGGCTTCATGCTGACGATTTCCACATGCTGCGTCTGGCCGGCTGCGTATTGGTGGCAGGGGGCGTTGTCGACCGAAAGCACATGGGTGGTGCAAGGGGTGGTGTTCAGCGGCGAAACTCCGATCGCGACAGCAGAGTTGTGGGGAATGCTCGGCATTGTCGCGAGTTTCTGCGGGGGCATGCTCCTGCTCGTCATCGGTCTCGGGCTTCAGCACGATCGAATGCGCACGGGACGCGCAGCACTGGCCGTAACGGGGCTCGTTGCCGCGTTTTTCCTGGCCTACCTCGGAATGTGCATCTGGAGTTTCCCCGCCGCAATGCGCATCGTCATTGTCGCAACCATGGCGGTGATCTGGATCGTCCTGTTCCTGCTCGCCGGCGTCAGCGCCGACGAGCTTCGCAAGCATCCGCCTACGCCGTCTGAACGAGGGTGGACATCGATCGATGAGGATGATCTGCGAACAATCTCTTCGCATCGCTCACGAGATAGAAAGAACCCGTAACGCAGATCAGATCTTCTCGCGTCACTGCCTTTTCGGCGATGACAAAGGCATCCGCCAGCGTCGGGGCGACTTGCGCCATCCGGCCGGAGACTTCGGCGAATCGATGCGCCAAATCCGCGGGATCGGCGGATCGGGGCGAACTGACCTTCGTGAAAATGACCTTGTCGGCGCCAAGCTGGATCAGCTTCAGCATGCCGTCAATGTCCTTGTCGCCGCAACAACCGAAGATGACGACCATCGAGTCGTAGGGGACGTTCTGGCCGATGGCACGCATCAGGGCCTCGATGCTCGCGGCGTTGTGCGCCCCGTCGCCGATGACGCGAGGGCTTTCACAGATCATCTCCATGCGTCCGAGCATTCGGACATGCGTCAAACCGCTGACCGCCTTCTCGTCGTCAATCTTGTAGCCAAGCTGCTTGAGGCGATCGAGGACGCCGATGGCGACACCGCAGTTGATTGCCTGGTGCTCGCCTACGAGCGGTACCAGCAGATGGTCGAAGTGGCTCGTCGGCGTCGTCACGCAGATGCGAGCCTGCGGGCCCGCCTCCCGTGACGCTTCGAATCGATAGCTGAAGCGAATGTCGTCGCCCGCGAAGGCGAGACTGCATTCATTCTCCTGCGCGACGCGTTTGAGGACCTTCTTGACGCCCGGCTCCTGTGGCGAGGAGATCACAGGGACTCCACGCTTAAGGATACCTGCCTTCTCTTCAGCGATCTTCTCGACGGTATCCCCGAGCTGGGCAACGTGATCGATGCTGATGCTCGTCAGTGCACAGACGACGGGATTGACGAGGTTCGTGGCGTCGAAACGGCCGCCGAGTCCCGTCTCAATGACGGCCAGATCGACCTTCTCCTCGGCGAACCAGAGGAGTGCCGAGGCCGTCAGGATCTCGAAATACGTCGGCTTCTTGTCGCCATACCCCGCCGAAACCTCAGCAACACGGGCGATCAGCTTCGCGAGCTTGGGCTTTGAGACCATGTCGTGATCGATCACGATTCGCTCGCGCAGGTCCATGACGTGCGGCGACGTGTACAGACCGACTTTCATGCCGTTGTTGATCAGCATCTCGGCCAGCATCGTCGCTGTCGATCCCTTGCCCTTGCTGCCCGCGATGTGGACGGCCTTGAACTGATCCTGAGGATTACCCAGGTCCGCCAGGAGCTGCTTCATGCGTTCCAGCGTGTAGACCCCGCGCTGATGCCGCCGAGGCGGGCGCCGCTCAAAGTTGACCTGAAGCGAGAGATAGTCCATCGCGGACGTGTACGTACGGATGTTCTTTCCTTCCGAAATCGCCGCAATTCGGTCCGAATGCTTGGCGCTGCGCGTCGTCTTGGGCTTCTGGACGTTTGTGACGCGCGTCGTTGCTGATGTGCGGGATTTTGACGGCGACGTGACTCGCGGTTTCTTTTTTGGCGTGCCCGTTTTGGGGGACGTAGCGCGAGCCGTGCTGCCGGAGTTCTTTGATTTGACCTTCGTCTTTGTTTTCGACATAGAATTTCATCCTATCGATCGCCCGATCATCCTTCAACTTTCGGCGCACGAATCGAGGGTTTTTCTGCTGCTAATCCGTTCTTAAGGCATTGAGGCGTATTTACTTACGTGTCGTGCATGCCAGGGGAGGCGTGTGAACATTACCCGAACATGGAAGGCCGGCTCTGCGGTGAATTCACGAACCAAGTCCATCAACTATCCACGAGTTGTCCACCAGTCACGCACACTGCGGACGACCAAGACGCCGGGATCGCCGACTTCGGCTGTCCCCAAATAGCGTAGGCAGAACGCGAAACAGTCCTGCCTTCACAACATACGGAACCCGGAACGGTTATGTTCGTAGTAACGGGCATCGCGGACGTGAATCGCCAGGGCTGTTCCCGTCCGGTCCGGACAGTTAGAATGCGGGGGAGTAAGTCAGCGTGAAATGGAGTTGAAGCGCTATGAGTGATCAGCCGGCGACCCGAATCGTCCGGTGCTGTCATTGCAGAGGTATGATGCGGGTCGCGGCACGGGCGCTGTCCGTGTTTTGCCCGCATTGCCAGAAGCGCGTCACGCTGGAGAGCCTGCGGATTGTCGGCTCACATCCCGGAAGAACCCTGGCGACGTGCGGCGACATCATTGTCGAGCCCGCCTCCCTCCTGAATCTCGAGATCACCGCCAACAACGTCGTTATTCGCGGCCGCGTCAATGGATCTGTCATTGCCAACGGCCGGCTGGAAGTCGCCTCCACAGGCCAGGTTTATGGGAATGTGAAGGCGGCAAGGATTATCGTGGAGGAGGGGGGGATCATCCAGGGGCGATGCGAGATGTCACCGTCGCCACAGGCCGTCCGACGCCCAGCGCCGCCACCCGAAATGGACGGAAACCGCGACGCTGACTCGATGCCGGAACAGGATGCCGAGCTGGAAAACGCAACGGCGGCCAGCGAGCGGCCGCGACAAATTCGACCGATCAGCCTGGATTGAGAGGTCGTCCTTCCGCCTATTTCGTCGAGTCTGTATCGGTGCCCGCCGCGCCGCGTGCCTTCGCGGCCTTTTCCGCCTTCTCGGCGGCGACGGGATCCTGGAACCCCGTCTTTTCGCAAATACCCGCCATGATCTGATCAAAATCGGCGAAATGGTATTCATCCAGCAAGACGCGCGGCGCCGGACCACCTTCGCAGACGAGGTAGACCTTTCCCTTCTTGCGGAACTCCGACGTGTCGAGTGATTTCATCGCGTTGAACGGAATCGGCTTGCGCCCGTTGAGCGAAAGGCCGTCGTCGGAGACTTCCGCGCGCGTTCGAATAACGCGAAACAGAAAATACAACATGTAAAGACCGATGGCGCCGACGAAAACGCCCAGGTACTTCTGGTATTGAAAGTCCTTCAGCGTTTTCTTGGCGGGAATGGCGTCAACTTCAGGAAGTACGCGATCGCCCGATTTCCCGACTTTCAGCAGACCGTCCTGACCAAAGTAGTAGAGGGCGTCGCTCAGTTCGACCGACGGGGGGCCGCCGATTGCCGACTCAAGCACTTCGCGGCGCTGGCCGGCCGTTGCATCGTCGAAGCGCCTCTTGATCTCCGGGACGTTCGCCATGTTGGCCCCGGGATAGACTTTCGCGCCGTCCGCCTTGCTTCGGGATTCGACTGGGAGCTGAAGTCTGTTTTCTTCGAAGTTCTTGCCCGGATAGCCGATCCAGCCGTCGTAAAGAAAATACCCGCCCATGCCGACGCACATCAGCATGAAGATCCCGTTGCGTACGATTCGCTCTTGTCTCGGCCCGCTCGTCCGTTTCATAGTCGCTCCATCATTCGGGCGGGTGGCCGGATTGCCGGATGTCGCTCGCCAAACCGCGTCCCCCAGGGCTACTTCTTAAAGTCAGCCACACGTTTGTCAAACTTGGTGACCAGCGTGCCTTCGATCACAAACGCGCGATCCGCGTGCGCTGCCAATTGGGCATACCGATCCGCGGCGTTCGGACCGATTCCGGAAACGATCAGCTCGTGCGGCGTCCCGTCTTTCATTTCCACTCGAATGCGCGTCTGAGGTGAGTTCAGCCCGAGCGCCTGCGTGTCGGCATTTTCGTAGGCGGCATATCGCAGGGCGTTCAGCGTCCCCAGCGACGTCAGTGCCGATTCCAGCTTGGATTTGTCCACGCTGAATGTGGCCTCGCCGTCGAGCGACCACTGATCGTCGTTTCGCGTGAAGCGGAAAGCGCCTTCATTACTGCTGAACGTGATCGCGGCGACGTCAGCCGGATTGAAGGAAAGCACGTGCGTGTCCAGAAACTCCTGATCGAGGTCCGCGACGAGCTTTTCCTCGGCTTCATAGATGAACTCGCCGCCCTCAACCATCGCGTAGCGGCTGCCGGCATGCCGAGATGCGAACAATACGATCGTCCGGGGCGTCGGCGTTTCGATATCCTCCGCAACCGGCATCGTCGTCGGTATGGGCGGCGTGACAGTCAGCGTCAGCGTGTATTGCGGCTGCATCAAACCGAACTCGGCGCGTCTGGAGGCCTTGGCGACGACGGCACGGCCCTTGAGCGACGCCAGTTCGTTAAGCAGACCTGTTACAACGGCGCCATTCGCATCGGCGTCGATGGGGGCTGTCATCTTCCAATCGGCATCCGACTTTGCGAGTTCGATTGTCTCGGAAAGTCGTCGCAGCGAGATATGCGTGACCCGATCCGACTTGAAGCTGAGAATATCCCGGCTGCGGAATGCAACCGGTTCCACGACCAACTTGCGGGCGTCATCGGCCGGCACGACGGCGATGAAGTCCTCCGTCACATTCTTCACGTACGCGCCCGTCTGGCTCGGCGTTAACGCGCCGATGGCAAGTTCAATCGGCTCGGTCCGTCCCTGCACGTCGATGCGGAGTTTGACCCGCGGATCATCGAGGCCGAACTCGGTTCTGGCCCCATCCTCAAAGCCGACGGCCTTCAGGTCCCGCAGCGTATTCAATAGATCGTTGACGGCGATCGGTTCGGCAGTTTTCGACGTAGCCTCCGCCGTCGGTGGGGCGATCAGCCATTTCACGCCGTCGCGCGTCATCGACATCGACTCGCCGCTTTGCGTCGTGATCGAAATCGACTGCGCCCGTGTCGGCAACAATTCGACGATTCGTTTGTCGCGAACCGCCGTCAGTTCCGGAGCGACGTTGTCCAGCACGCTCTTTTTCACCTGGAATACAGTCGTGTCGCCTTCGTGAACAAGGCGGGCGAAGACGTTGTCGTCAATGACGGATCCGAACGCAACCGTCGTGGTTTGTGACTCGACGCCTGTCGATTCGTCCGCCGCCGGGGGCTTCTTCTCAGTCGTCAGTGCGACCGTAACACGCGGAGGTTCGAGGCCGTAGATGCGAAGCGAGTCGGGCGTGTCGTCGATGAATTTCGTGACTGTCAGGCCGGCGATGCCGTTGATGATCTTGTTCAACGCCGTCAGATCGGCGCGCGCCTTTTCCGGTTCGTCGATCGCCCAGCCAGTCGGCCGCTTGACGGCCGTGAAACTGTTGTCGCCAGTGACCTGCACGCGCACCACATCGGCCGAATTGACTTCGGTCACGCGTTTGCCCCGATAGTCTTCCAACTTGCGTTTCAGCGTCTTGTTCAGATCCGCATCGACGAGGTAGATCTTGTCGTCCCCCTCTTTGGCGACGTAAGTGCGCGAGGAGAGCGCCTGCTGGTTCCCGATCCGCAACACATGGGCCTTGCCGTCTTTGTCGGTGAGCTTCACGATCCGCCGCGGCTTGCTGAGCGATGTCAGCTCATCGCCCGGTGGATCGTCCTTCGCGGAATAGGCCTTGTCATAGTCGAGCTCAGCGAGCAGGCGAACGTCGTCTGCGACGGTTCGTGTCTGGGCGAGGCCGCTGATGGGCGACGTCATGCGCCAGTCGGATTGATCCTTGACGAACGAACAAGCCGTCTCATTACCGCTCTTGATTTCAAATGCCGTTATGTTGTCCGGATCCAGGCCGAGCAGCTTCTTGGAGCCAGTCTCGTCGGCATCACTCGAATTCGTCGGTCCTGGGCGGAGCCACCAGAGCCCCGCCACGGCCAGCAGCAGTGCCAGTACCAGTATGAGTGTCGTCTTTGAGTTCACGATTGAGTGCCTTTTGCTTGCGGTTCAAACTCCGTCATTCGACTAGCTGACACGTCAGTCGCCTGCGATCCGGCGAGCCGCCGGAAGTGCTATCGCCGCCTCAGGAACCAGAGCACGATTCCCGGCGCCAGTACGAGCGCCGGCCAGATGCCGAACAGCAGAGCCCGGATCTTCGTCTGATCGCTCGATTTGATCGCGTTGATTCGAGGAACCGGGACCGGTCCGCGCCCGATGTATTCCGTCGTGCCGTTCAACCAATGGACGGCGTTGACGAACAGGTCGAGATTCTCAGTCGGCGGCGGATCGAGTCGGATCTTGTTGAAGTCGGCGACGTACGGCTGGGTCAGGAATGCGTCGAGGTACGACTGGCCGATGCTCATGACGACGACGCTCGTATCCTTCGGTTGATCCATCGGCAATTCGGGGCCTTCGGCGGGTTTCGTTGCGGCATCGGCAGGGGCCTTGCGCGTTGCGCAGACGACGAGGTCGAAGGGGCTCGGCTCTTCGGCCACGATCAACTCGACATCCGCCCGCACTTTGTCACCGACATTGATCTCTGCGGATTTGAGGTCATGCTTGTAAAGCGGAACGCGGTAGTCGCCGCCGATCGTGAATGGAACCGCCTTGAAGTCGTGCCCCTTGATTTTTGCATCGATCTCCAGCCGCGGGAGCCGCGAGCCCGCACTGGGATCCACCGCGAGTTGCGCCCGCAGTTTTGGGCTCTCGACTTTGCCGACTGTCGAGTTGAATCGTCTCTGGGGATAGTAGTTTTCGTTGATACCGATGATCCGCATGGCCACGTCGGTCGTTTTCCCTGCTTCCAACCCGGCGGCCGAGCGTTCCGAATCCGTCAGCGGAATCCAGCTCTCGTCATCCGACGTGCGGACAATCGTGTCGAACGCATATTTGCCGATCGTCACATGAACTGGATACTCGCTTTCGCGAACAAAGCCCCTCATTTCATCGATCGTCTGTCGCGGAATCGGAAGACGATAAGCCGGCTTCCGCTCGATCGTCGTTTGAATCGTCTTGCTCTTCGGCGCGTTCGATCCCGGCAGCGAGATTTCAATTTCGACCGGCCCCACGCTGACGCCTGCATCCGTCAGCACCGACTCGGGGATCTCGATCCATTGCGATTCGTCCGCGACGATCGGCGAGCGGAATGTGTATCCGTTGATCGTCAATCGTGCCGCTGCCGCGTCCATCGGCGGCACGAATCCGAGGGGCAGGCCGATCGTTCCGCTTCGATTCGCGGATGCAACAGCGTCGATCGTCGTCTTGGGGCGATTTTCGAGTTGGATCACGTTCTCTGCGCGCGGATCGTTCAGCACGCCGAAGATCTTCATCAGCTCGTCTGTCGAAGCGCCGAAATACTCTTCGCGATCCGGTATGCGCAAGACGGACTCCGTCTCGACGTCCGCGTTATCCTCGGGGTTGAGCGTATCGATAACGCAGGCCGCGCTGACGAGCGAACGCGTTCCCTTCATGGACTTTCCGATTGGATTGTCGGAGTAGCCGATCGTCGGCAGCCATTGAATCAACTGCAGCGACAAGCTGAAGCCGTGCTCGGTCTTCGTATCCGGTACGACTTTGATGACGCGCGTGCCGTTGTCGACGTGAAGCCCGAATTCGGATTGAAGAATCGGGTTGTAACCGTACTCCGGCGTTACCGGCGGGCCGCCCATCGGCGAACCCATCAACTCCCAACCTGCAAGAAAGATCGCGCGGCCGTTTTCGGCGAGCATGTCGCGGACCTTCTGACGCTCCGGCTCGCCGAACGACGCTTGCGGCGTCTGCGGACCGAACGGATTCGGCATCGCCGGCGGCGCCGGCGGCAGAAAAACGTTGATCGTCTTCAAATCGCCCTCGAGCGTCGGCGGATCGGGTTGCTCCGCAAGGTTCCATTGAACGACGTTGTAGTTCGCCGCCAACAGCCGCTCACGAAGCAAATTCGTTTGTGCGAGCGGAATCGAACTGCGCGGTGGCGGAGGTGAGAACGGGCTCCGCTGTTGCGGCGCCGGCGGTTCATAGCCGACAAAGACGACGTTGGCGAACTTTTTGTCGGCCGACAGCGCGAGAATCGCCGAACCGATTGCACTGTCGCCGTTGAAGGTGCGAATCGGCTCTCCGTCATCGGCGTTTGCGGCGCCTTGTCGAATCGGCCACGTCTCATCGAACGTAATGACGCGGATTTTCCCCTTGTACTGAACGACGATCGTATTGGGTTCGCGCAACTTGTCTGCGATGTCTCCCAATGTCAGTTCCGGCAGCGCTGCGAGTTGCTTCTTCGTGCTCTCCAGCGAGTCAAGCGACGTGGAGAACAGCCCGCCGCCGCCGGCCGCGGCGAGCAACGCTTCGGAGTCGGGATCCATTTTCGACAGGTTGTCGGCCAGGCTCGTCAAGATCTCCTCGCAGACGGCGATGTTCTGTTCGACGCTTGTCGTGTTCTTGCGGACGCCGACGAGCGCCGCCTTGAGCTCTGCAGGATCATTCTTGTCGAGAATGCCGAGCACCTGCAGTCGCATCTTCTCCAGGCTGCGGCCCGTTTCCTGGAGCACGCCGCCGACTTCGATCTGAATCGGCAACGGTCCGCTCTGAATTCGTGCGCTCCAGTCGGCATGTTGCCGCACGATCGGGAATGCATCGGCGAACCGATCGACGCGGCTGACGAGGCCGTCGAGCGTGCCTGCGACTTCCACACACGCATCGGCAAACGCCTTGAGCGGAGCCTTGATGTCCGCGGGCGTCTCGGCGTCTTCATCACCGATCGCGGCGCGTAGTTTCTTCGCGACGCCTTGTGCCGACGCAGTCACCTCCCTCAACGTCGCGATGTACTGCGAATCGGCTCGCGTCGTCTCCTGTGACAGGCTCGTGAACTTGTTCATGAGCGATGCGATTTGACTGAATCCTGTCGCCAGGTTGTCGACAGCCGTCTTCGCGACGGTCGCCGCCTCGCCGTATTTCGGCAGGCCGCCTTGCGGCGTGAGTTCGTCGATCTCGCCCTTGATGTCCACAATCTGGTCGCGCATCTCCTGGAGCTTCAGCACGACCTGCGCGAACAGCGGGAAGCCGCTCAGCCACGCATCGCGGTTTGACTGGATTGCAACCGCCTCCGCGACGCGCTGCGATAGCTCCGCCTCCAACTCGGTTCGAAGTCTCTCGAAGGACTCAATCGCCTCTTTGTGCCCCTTGGCTTCACCGCCGACGGAGCCGCTCATATCGGCGACGAGCTGCTCCCGCTGGCGATCCGTCGCGACGTGCGTGACTTTGAGATTCTTCTTTTCGCCCGCAAGTTCGTCGCAATACGCCTGCAGTCGGTTGATATACTCCCGCTGGTTCTTGTCCTTGTCGTTGGGCTCATAGACGATCGACAATGCGATTTCGTCTTTCGCGCCGTCGAGGATTGTGCGTGTTCGATCGCTGAGGCCGTAGTTGCCGACTGTCGCAAGATCCTTCCGCCAGTGCTTGAGCGACGCGATCCAATTGATCGCGATCAACAGTGCCGTCGCTACGACGATAGACAACGCGACGTTCGCACCGATCGCGAATCGCCTGCCCGCATCCACGGCGTTGCCGGTCCGGTTCGCATTTACCGCCATCGCTTGGACTCCATCACTTTGACCGAGAGGAAGAGGAAGAACAGCGTCGCGCTGACGAAGAAGACAACCGCCTTCGTATCGACGATGCCGCGGCTGAAGTCCTCGAAGTGATTCAGCACGTTGACATAGCTGAAAACAAGCCGCCAGCTTCCCGACTGCAGACTCGCGACATAGTCCATCGCGTACGTCAGGATGCCGAGGATGGCCATGCCGAGGACGGCCGCGATCAGTTGATGCCGCGTGAGCGAACTCGCAAAAAGGCCGACGGCCGCATAGAAGGCTCCGAGCAGGAGCAAGCCGAGATAGCCGTAAAGCATGACCGTTACATCCGGCTTGCCATACATCGACAAAATGGCGGCATAGACACACGTCGCCAACACGAGTGCAAAGAAAAAGGACATCGCGCCGAAGAACTTGCCGAGAACGACTTCCGTGTCGCTGACCGGCGCCGTCATGAGCGTCTCTATCGTGCCGCTCGCGTACTCCTCGCTGATCATTCGCATCGTAACGAGCGGGATCGCGAGGATCAGCAGCCACGCCATGTGACCGAAGAGTGGCTGAAGCGACGCCTCACCGCCTTCGGTGAATGTGTTGAACATGAACAGCATCGCCGTCGCGATCAGGAACAGGAGCCCGACGATATAGGCGATCAGCGAAAGAAAGATCGACGAAAGTTCGCGCTGCGTGAGGGCCGTGATATTGCGAATCATGACTTGGCCTCCCGCTGCTTGGCCTTGGCAGCCTGTTCCGCCGTGATTCGAACGAAGAACTCTTCCAACGTGCTTGCCTCCAGTCGAAGCTCGCGCATCGACCACTTCTTCTCCTTCGCGAGCTTGAAGATGTCCTCGCGCGGGTCGGCGTTCTTTTTCGTTTCGATCGTCAGACGATTCCAGCCGTTGTCCGTTGCGCACTCGACGTGCGTGACGCCGCTGACCTGGCCGACCGCCTGTTTCAGCTCCTTCGCATCGCCCGTCAGTTCGGCAATCAGCCGAGAGCCTTCGCGAATGCGGGCCTTCAGTTCGTCGGGCGATCCCGCCGCCACGATGTTCCCGCCCGCGATGATGATCGTGCGCTTACATGTCGCCTCGACCTCCGGCAGGATATGGCTGCTCAGCAGCACCGTGTGGCGTTGCGCCAGTTCCTGGATCAGGTTCCGCGTCTCGCGAATCTGCGTGGGGTCGAGGCCGACCGTCGGTTCATCCAGCACCAGCACCTTCGGATCGTGCAACAGGGCGTCGGCCAGGCCCACGCGCTGACGCATGCCCTTGCTCAACTGATGAATGGGTCGATTAATGAACTCGCCGAGCCAGCACAGGTCCGCGACCCGCTTGATGGCGGCCGTCCGCTCCGATCGATCCAGCCCGCGAATCTTGCCGCGAAACGTCAGGTACTCCCGCGTTCGCATGTGAACATCCAGCGGTGTGCTTTCCGGCAGATAGCCGATGACCCGGCGGACGGCCATCGAATCGCTGAAGACGTCGAACCCAGCGACGCTGGCCGCGCCGCTTGTGGCCGGCATGTAGCAGGTCAGGATGCGGATCGTCGTCGTCTTGCCCGCGCCGTTGGGCCCGAGAAAGCCGACGATTTCGCCTTCTTCGATTTGGAATGAGATGCTGTTGACGGCGATGCGCTCGCCGAATGCCTTCGTGAGGTTTTTAACCTTAATCATGGGGCGTCGAACCTCGCGTGCGTCCTTCGGGCCCCACCATCACGCAGGCCGCGCACGCTCGCTGCGATCGGGACCGAATATTGGAGACCGGCCATTCGGGAAAGACCGAACGGGCTCCCCGGGGTGAATCATCGCCCGGTTTTGTATCTAAACCGACCCAGTGCGTCAAGCCTTACGCGCTATTGTGATTCGTTGCCAAGTTGTTACGCGAGCGGGAGTTGGGGGAGGGCGGACGATGCGAATGATGTTGGCAAGCGGCTTCCGCTGTTACTGCTTTCTTCGGGTTCGGGTTGCGATTTGATTTTGCGATGCAGCAGTCCCGACGCATGAGATAAAGCTCACCCGCTTACTGTCAGGGCTCATCCGGCCCCTTCTTCTTCCCAAGGCCGCAACTCCAGCAGCGATGGCGATCCCTGAAACGCCGCTTTCCCCCGATAAAGAGCATTTGTCCGCATCTTGGACAGCGGCTCCGCAAATCGATGTCGGTAACGACGAGTCCGGCGACAACGAAGACCGCCGTAACGGGATACAACCATGGCGGCTCCGAATGGAACAGCGCGCATCCGACCATCAAAACGAGCGAGACGCCAAGTGCGCAACAAAAACCCCAGCCCTGTCGGAATTGAATCCACCGAAGCCGCCGTAGCTGTTCGGCCTCTTCGTCGTGACTTGTATCTTCCCGTGTTGGCTTCATCACAACACACTCAACAACACGTGTCGCCCATTCGGGCGAGGAAACCAAGCGTAGCGGCGCCTGCCGAGTCGGGAGGCAGGGAATGCGGGCGACGGCGCGATCGGCGCATGCATCGAGGCGATGGTCGCGGCCGACGGACTCTACGGCGCGGGCGATCAAAGAGCCGCCGGCAGTGTGGCGATCACGGGGGCAGCAGCACGTCGGGTTTCTTTCAGGTCGTCAACCGGTTCCGATGTGAGACGGTTCGTGCCAGCCAGACGGCGGCGCCGTGACCTTGGGCCGGCGGGTCATGCGCAATCCAATGCGATTCAATATCACATGGCACGCCGGCATCATCACGAGGACGACCGCGGCGCTGAACATGATGCCGAAGCCGAGCGCAATCGCCATCGGCACAAGGTATCGCGCCTGCGGCGAGGTCTCGAAGATCATCGGCGCGAGACCGATGAACGTCGTCAGCGACGTCAGCAGGATGGGGCGGAAGCGGCGTTTGCTGGCTTCCAGAGCCGCGACTTCGAATGTCATTCCCTCGCGAATCATGTCGTTCATCGTCGTTGTCAGAACGAGGCCGCCGTTCACGACGACGCCGCACGTTGCGATGATGCCAAGAACACTGACCACGCTGAGCTCGTAGCCCATGACGATGTGCCCCAACAGCGCCGCGCCGATGGCGAAGGGAACGACGAGCATCGTAATGATGGCTTCACCGTAGCTGCGATAGACGGCCGCGAGCATGCCGAAAATGACGGCGAGCGATATGCCGAGCCCCCAAAGCAGCGCACCCATGGCATTGATCTCTTCCTGTTGACGACCGCCATAGCTGAACGTGAGGCCGGGGTAGTTCGCCTTAAGCTGCGGAAACACGTTGGCTTCCAGATCGGCGCGGACCTTATTCACGTTCGTCAGCTCCGGCACGATGTTGGCCGTGACCGTCAGTACGCGTTGGGCGTCGACGCGTTTGATTTCCGTATGCGCCCGCGTCGCTGTCAGGTCGACCGCCTGCGACAATGGCATTTCGCCGCGATCGGGCGTGCGAACGATCATGTTCTCCAGGTCGGAGAGCGATCGGCGTTCGTCTTCGGGCAGGCGCACCATGACTTTGATTTCATTCCGCGCCCGCTGCATTCGTAGCGCCTCGGCGCCGTAGTAGGCGTGGCGAATCTGACGACCGATCGCTTCGTGGGTCAGGCCGAGCGAACGCGCCTCATCTGTGATACGCAAATCAAGCTGGGGTTTCCCGGCCGCGAAACCGTCGTCGATATCCGTCACGCCCGTGTAGGTGCGCAGCGTCGAAGCGAGCTCCTGCGCCGCCGTTTCGAGCGTTCGCCGATCGGGATGGGAAAGATCGACAGTCAGGCCGCGTGAGCCGGATGGACCGACTTCCCATTCGAAGTAAAGCGACTCGAGGCCCGGGATCGGGCCGATCTCCTTGCGCCAAACCTGCACGAAATCGGCCGGCGTGAAATCGCGTTGTTCCTGAGGCACCAGGACGAAGTTGACGTCGGCGGCGTTGGAACCCATACGGCCCTGGCTGTTCATCCAGCCGGCGAGGACCTTGTCCCGCGGTCCGAAGTGATCCACGGCGCGCAGGCCCGCGGCTTCGATCAGATTTGCGACGCGCGTGGTTTCCGAGAATGGCGCCCCGAACGGCACCGTGACTTCGGAATCGACGCGATCGCCTTCAATACGCGGATCGAACGTGAAGTTGATGCGCCCGCTTTCGAACCAGGCTGCGACGAGGATGAGCCCGCCGAAGAAGATCGCGACGGTCAAGCCGCGATAGCGCAACGTCCATGCAAGGAGCGGAACGTAGAGTTTGTCCGTCAGCCGATCGAAACCCGACGCAAGGCGCGTCTGCAATCTTGCGAGGGACGGCATCAGCCCGTGGCCTTTCGGGTCGATCGTCTTCGCGTGCGCCAGGTGCGCGGGGAGAATGAATAGGCTCTCGAAAAGTGAGATGATGAAGACCGTGATGACGACGACGGGAATCGCGGCGAAGAATCGGCCGGTCTGCCCCGGGATGAACATGAGGGGAACGAATGCGACGATGTTCGTGGCGACTGCAAAGATGACGGGCACGGCCATCTGTTTCGCTCCGACGATGGCGGCGTCCAGTCGCGACATCCCCTGCTGATTCAGGAGAAAGACGTTTTCGCCGATGATGACGGCATCGTCGACGAGGATGCCGAGCGTGATGATGAACGCAAAAAGCGAGATCATGTTGATCGTCGTATCGAGTGCGGGCAGGAACATGATGCCGCCGAGAATGCAGACGGGGACGGCCGAGCCGACCCAGAACGCGAGCTTTGGCGCGAGAAATATGCCGAGCACGAGCAGGACGAGCGCCAGACCGAAGATGCCGTTGGTAACGAGCAGGTCGAGGCGCTCGCGATATTCGCGGGCGCGATCCCACATGACGATCATCTCGACGGAATCGGGCATCTCCGCATTCATGCGATCGACGTATTTGTAGACGATGTCCGCGATGTCGAGGGGTTTCTGATTGCCTGTCTGGTAAACCCACAGCGTGACGCCGGGTTTTCCGTTGAAGCTAGAGACGCGATCGACGTCTTCAAATCCGTCAGTGATCGTGGCGATGTCGCCAAGTCGGATTGTTGCGCCGCCTCGACCGCTGACGACGGGGATATCGTAATATTCGCTTGCGTAGAATCGCCGGCCCGCGCTGCGCAGCAGGACTTCGCCGCCTTCCGTCCGGACTTCGCCGCCGGGGACGTCGCGCGCAGCTAGCCGGATGCTCTGTGCGATGTCGTCAAGCGTCAGATTGAGGGCGCGAAGCTGTGCATGCGGGACTTCGACGGAGATTTCCGGATTGCGAATGCCGCGCACTTCAACCTGCGTGATCTCATCGTACGCGAGCAGGTCGTTTCGAACGCGTTCGGCGAACTCGAATAGCGTGCGCTCATCCATGTCGGCCGCGATGGCGATCGTAACCGTCGAGCGCTGTCGGATGGCGAGTTCGACGACGGGGCGCTCAGCGTCTTCGGGAAAGGAGCTGACACGATCGATGGCGTTCTTGATGTCCTGCAGGGCGCGATTCGGATCGACGTCTTCGCTGAGTTCGACGGACATCCGGCCGCTGCCTTCGACGGCCGTCGATTCGATTCGCTTGACGGCTTCGAGTCCGCGAACAGCTTCTTCGGCAGGCTGAAGAATGCCCTCCTCGACTTCCTCAGGTGTGGAGCCGGGGTAGGACATCGAGAAGTTGACGATGTCCAATTCGTATGCCGGATAAACTTCCTGCTTGATATTGCGGGCGACGACGATGCCGCCAATAACAAAAAGGAACATCAGCAGGTTGGCCGCGACGTTGTTGCGCGCCATGAACCCGATGAGGCCTTCGGATCGATTGCCGTGGGGCGTTTCCATCAGTCGGCGCCGCCTGCCGATGGGCTGTTGGCGGATTCGACATCGGCGGACGACGTCGGGGCTGCGTCATCACGAACATTGAGCGGCATCCCAGGGACGACGCTGGCAAGATGCGTATCGACGAGCTGGTCGCCGGCTTGGAATCCGTTACTCACCAGTACATCATCGTGGCGTCGCCACAGGATTTTCACCGGACGAATCGCGAGGTTTCCATCGGCATCGCGCACCCAGATGCGATGATTCTCGCGGAGTGCCTTGCGCGGGATCGAATAGACACTCTTCAATACGCCCGCGTCGATTCTCAGGCGAACGTAGCTGCCGAGCAGGATTCGGCGCGCCGCGGCGGATACGCTTTCCGCAAGACCGAGCGGATCGTGGATCGAAACGAGGACGCGCGCCATGCGGCCCTGAGGGTCGAGATTGCCGAGCGGTCGCAATGCAACGCCTTCGCGCGCGATGTCCTCGCCGCCCGTCGACATGATGATGTCGACGCGGCTTGGATCAGTTTCAGATTCAACGGCGAATCGTATGTCGCGCAGTTGGTCGACCGGGATCGATGCCTCCGCCCAGAAAACGTCGGTCGCTGCGAGCGTCGCGACGATCGACTGCGGACCGACAAGCTGGCCGGCCTCGACGTTTTCAGAGATGACGATGGCGTCGAAAGGGGCGATGACGACGGTGCGCGCACGCATGAGCTCAGCCGATTCGAGCCGTCGTTCGGCGACGCGGGCCTGGGCGACAGCTGCCTCTGCGGCCTTTTCGCGCTCCGCAATTTCTGCGTCGAGCGAACGGCGTGCCGCGATCTGGCTGTCGAGTTTCGTCCGCGCGTCGCGGGCCTCAGATTGTGCAGCGGTGTTGCGTTCAGCGAGTTGCCCAAGCCGATCGGCATTCCATTGAAGGTACGCGATCTCGACATCCATCTGCTTGCCGCGACCTCGCAGGGCCTCGATGCTGGCACGGATGCGCGGTGCTTCATGTTTCGCAACATCGAGATCCGCTTCGGCCTGCGCGACGGCAATGTCGTAGTCGGCCGGATCGATCTTGATCAACTGCTCGCCTTCCGAGATCAATCCGCCGGCGATGAGCCTCGGGTTGAGTTCGACGACGCGGCCGCTGACCTCCGGCATGATGCGGATCTCACGCGCCGGGATGACAGTGCCGAACGCGTCGATATAGACCGTCGTGTCCTTGGCGATGAGACCCCGGACGCCGACGACGGCGGCGAGCTTCTCGGGCGCGGACTTGGCGACTTCGGGCGGCGTCTCAAGCAGGATGGCGCCGATGGCGACGGCGGCGATGATGAGCAGCAACGGGAGCGCGACGTTGGACGCGACGCCGTGCAGACCCTTGGGGCTGACGGGAGAGTGAGCGGAATCTTCGCCCGATACGTTCGCGTCCGTCGCCGGCGGGCTGTCAGGCGTCGTCGCATGGTTCGATGGAGAGGGATGTTGCATCGTGTCCGGCATCTCACGATCGACCGAGCGATCGTTGGGTCAATGATCCATATGAGTGGAACGAGTTAAGCGTGTTTCAACATTTCGCGGTCCCGGGCGGTCAAACCTAACGGAGGTCCTTGAGGAGTAACGTCGAATGGCTGACGCACGTTGCCGCACTCTTGCACTTCGTCCGCTCAAGTGCCGTATTCTAACGCAGTTGCGCGATTCCAGCAGGCTCGCGTGACGCGACCCGATACCAGTCCGCCGGGGAACACGCAGCCGATCGCATGTATCCTCCGGGTAACAACCGGCGACGGAAGTTGACCCGACGTATTTCATTCTCCAGCCTCAGCCTCTCCCGTCATTGGGACGAACCGGACGGCGGTCTTGCTCTCGCGCCGGAGTTTGCCGTTCGGCTGTTTCGTAACGACGACGAGCTGTTGCCCGCGGTTGTCGTTCGGACCGACCGGGATGCAGAGACGGCCGTTGGGGGCGAGTTGCTCGACGAGGGGCTCGGGAATCTCTTCCGGGGCGCAAGTGACAATGATCGCGTCGAATGGGGCGGCTTCGGGCCAGCCTCGATAGCCGTCGCCGATTCTTGCGTGGATGTTTGAGTAGCCGCGGGCGTTGAATACCTCGATCGCGCGCCTGGCTAGCGGTTCGACAATCTCGATCGTGTAGACCTCGTCCGTCAGTTCGGAAAGCACGGCGGCCTGATAGCCGGAGCCGGTTCCGATTTCGAGGACCTTGTCGCCGGGATCAAGTTCGATGAGTTCCGTCATGAGGGCGACGATGTAAGGCTGCGAAATCGTCTGACCTTCGCCGATCGGCAGAGGTCGATCCGCGTAAGCGCTCGCCTGGTCTCCCGTCGGCACGAACCAATGACGGGGCACATTGCCCATGGCTGCCAGCACGCGCGGATCGCGCACGCCTCGGGCGCGCACCTGGGACTCCACCATGTGCTGGCGATCTTCAGATCGATCGGACGTTCGCGGCTTGTCGATTCGTGTCACTTCGACGTGTTCCATGGGGCGGGTCATTTGCGCACGCGTCGGCTGCTTTCTGGCCGCGGGATCGCACGCCGGGAAGCCGGCCGCGATGAGGACGATCAAACAAATTGGCGTCAGACGAAGGGCCATGACTGCGGGGCGAGACCCAACAACTCGCCCGCTGGATTGTAGCGTGTTGCGAATGTACCGGCGGATCAATGCCGGCTCAGCCGGCCGAATGTCGTGTTCCTGGACCGAGCGTTGGGGGGCGGCCTATTCAGACGCGGCGATTGCCGCATCGGCTGTAACCAGGTGTTTGGCGACGAGGTAATCCGGATTGGATTCGTCGGAGGCGATCAGGCCGTCTTTGACGGAAATCACGCGGCGCGCGAACTGGGAGATATCCGGCTCGTGGGTGACGAGGACGATCGTCAGGCCGTCGTCTTCATTCAGGTGCTGCATCAGCGCCATGATCTCGTTGCCCGTCCGGCTATCGAGATTGCCGGTTGGTTCGTCGGCAAGAAGGAGGACGGGCTGCGTCACGAGCCCGCGGGCGATGGCGACGCGCTGTTGCTGACCGCCGCTGAGCTGGTTCGTGTGATGATGCGAGCGATCGCCGAGGCCGACACGCTCAAGCATCGCCGCGGCGCGGCGGCGCCGCTCACGGCGTCCCACGCCTGCATACGTCAGGGGCAGGGCGACGTTGTCGAGCACTGTCGTTCGCGCCAGGAGATTGAAGCTCTGGAAAACGAATCCGAGCTTTTCATTTCGGATGCGAGACAACTGACGTTTGGAAAGTTCAGAGATCTCGATACCGTCGAGCCAGTACTTGCCGCGATCCGCGCGATCGAGCGCGCCGAGAATGTGCATCAATGTTGACTTGCCGGACCCGCTCGGTCCCATGATCGCGACGAGTTCGCCATGATGGATTTCGAGGCTCACGCCGCGGACGGCGGGTACGCTGACCTCGCCGACAAAGTAGGTTTTCTCAATATCGCGCACGCGCACGATCGGCGCGTCGCCGGATTTGGAATGAACCGATCGGATCAACGGCCGCCTCGTTGGAATGTGCGGGTCAAGTCAGGCTTTCCGCCGGATCCGGCAAGCAGGTTCCTCTCGATGATGACTTCGTCACCTTCCTTCAGATTGCCGGACTTCAGTTCGGTGAACGAGCCGTTCGTGAGACCGGTTTCGATTTCGACGGGCGAAGGTTCCTTGTTCTTCAGGACGTAGACCGTCGGCTTTGATTTGCCCCTGGGTTTCGTGAATCCGTTGGCGTCGGGAGGGGCCGGATCGAAACGGAGGGCGGCATTGGGAATCTGGACGACGGCGCTTGCGCGGGCAACTTCGAACGTGACGTTGGCCGTCATGCCGGGCCGCAGTGCAAGATCGTCATTCGTCACTTCGATCATCGTCGTGTACGTCACGATGCCGTCGACATCGTTCGCGTTGTAGCGAATCTGTGAGATGCGGCCGTTGAATGACCTGCCCGGATAGGCGTCCACGCGGAAGGTCGCGGGACCGTCCTTGCGAAGGACGCCGATGTCCGCTTCGCTGACGTTGGCGTTGACCTGCATTCGCTTGAGGTCGGCGGCGATGACGAAAAGCTCGGGGGCCTGGAGCGAGGCGGCCACTGTCTGGCCATTTTCGATGTTGCGCGCGATGACGATACCGTCGATGGGGGACCGGATGACCGTCCGCTCGAGATCGACTTCAGCCTCGCTCAGCGTCGCCTCGGCCGAGAGAATCCCTGCCTGGGCGGCGTGCCAGGCGGCCCGGGCCGCGTCGACCTCAGTCTTCGCCAGAAGCATCTCGTTTTCGCTGGCGTTGTGAACTTGGAAGAGGCGATCGATTCGCTTGAATTCGCGTTCGGCGTCCTTATAGCGGACTTCCAGTTCCTCGGCCCGAGCCTTGGCGTTCGCGACCTCGGCGGCGGCGCGATCGCGGGCCGTCTTGAATCGGGCGGGATCGATCTCGGCGAGCACCTGGTTGGCCGTAACGATGTCATTGAAATCCGTGAGCCAACGCTGGATGTTGCCGCTGACTTCCGAACCCACAATCGTCTTGACGAGGGGCTCGATCGTGCCTGTGGCCGAGACCGTGCGAACGATGTCCCCCCGTTCGAGGGGCTTGGTCACGTATTCGGAACCGACGGCGGACACGCCGTACTTCTGGTAACCGTACCAGCCGCCCGCGCCAAGGCCCGCGAGGATGACCATTGTCGTCACGAACTTGACAGTCGCGGCGCCGCGTGTCCTGCGATGATTCTGCATGAGATGAACGCTCTTTTTCGCATTGGGAACCGCTGTCGGCGATCGCGGCTCAAGCTGTGCATTATAGATACAAGCATAACGAGCCGCAAAACGTTGTATTACGCGCATGAATCCAAATGTATGACAAGTCACAGCGTTGCCGCGGTCAAAGAGGTCGCGTATCTTTCGCCATTCAGATGGACGTATTGCTTGACGCAACCGGAATTGACGCGGCGCTCGATCGCATGGCGGTCGAGATTGCCGAATCCCTGCCCGAAGGCTGTCCGATCGGCATTATCGGAATCCGACGGCGCGGGGATCATCTCGCGCGTCGCCTCATGCGAAAGCTCGACGCCCGCGGAATCGCCGGCATCGCGTTCGGTACCCTGGACATCACGATGTATCGCGATGATCTGGCCGAGATCGGGCCGTCGGCTGTCGTGATGACGACGGAAATCCCGTTCGATGTCGACGGTCGCTACCTGATCCTCGTGGATGACGTGATCTACTCCGGCCGATCAGTGCGTTCGGCCCTGGCGGCGATCATCGATCTGGGGCGCCCTCGGGCGATTCGGCTTGCGGTTCTGGTCGATCGAGGCGGCCGCGAATTGCCGATCCAGCCGGATTTCGTCGGCAAACATGTCGGTGATCGGGCGGGGCAGCATGTGAGCGTGCGTTTGATCGAGGCGAAAGATGATCTGGACGTCGTGGAGGTAGGGGCGTGACGGCGCTGAATTCAGCGGCAGCGAGTGCGCGGGAGTCGGTCATCTGGCCGCATCGGCATTTGCTGGGACTCGAGGAGTTGTCGGCCGATGAGATCACGCTGATCCTCGATACGGCGGCGGCATTTGAGGACGTGTCGACGCGCAGCGTTAAGAAGGTGCCGGCCCTGCGCGGGCGCGTCGTCGTTAATCTCTTCTTTGAAGATTCCACGCGAACGCGGACCAGCTTCACACTGGCGGCCCAGCGGCTCAGCGCCGACGTCATTGACTTCACGGCCAAAACAAGCGCCGTGAACAAGGGCGAATCCCTGCGCGACACGGTTCGCAATATCGAAGCGATGGGCGTGGACATTATCGTATGCCGGCACGGCTCCAGCGGGGCGCCGCACCTGATCGCGAAGAATGTCGCGTGTTGCGTGATTAACGCCGGCGACGGCCGGCACGAACATCCGACGCAGGGCCTGCTCGATATCTATACGATTCGGAAAGTGAAGCGGAATATCGCGGGGCTGAAAATCGCCATCGTCGGCGACATCAACAACTCACGCGTCGCACGTTCGGACCTGCACGGTCTGCTCAAGCTCGGTGCGGAAGTCACGTTTGTGGGGCCGCCCACGCTCGTCTCCGGCGCATTCGAAAAGCTCGGTGCGCGCGTCGCACACGACTTCGACTCCATCATCGGCGAGTTCGACGTGATCAACATGTTGCGCGTTCAACGAGAGCGGATCTCATCGAACGTGTTTCCCAGCATTCAGGAATACAGCCGGTTGTTCGGTCTGACGAATGAGCGGATGCGTCGGGCGCGGCCAGATGTGCTCGTCATGCACCCGGGGCCGATCAATCGCGGCGTGGAACTGGCCGGCGAAGTGGCGGACGGCCCCAACAGCGTGATCCTCGAACAGGTCACGAACGGTTTGGCTGTTCGGATGGCCGTGATGTTCCTGTGCAAGCAGGCATCGGAAAGTCACTAAAGCGGATCATGCCGGATCGCGACGGCGCACTCGGAACCTCGACGGTCAATCCCCCGGCCGACGACGGCATGGGGCATCCAAGTGAACGCAATTGAATCGGAAAGCCATGGCAAGAGCTGAACTACTGATCAAAGGCGGTCGGGTCATTGATCCGGCGCAGGGCATCGACCAAGTGGCGGACGTAGCGATCGCGGACGGTCGGATCGTCGCCGTCGGCGCGAACGGCGGGGAGGCGTCCGGCGTGATCGATGCGACGGGACAGATCGTCTGCCCCGGTCTGATCGATATGCACGTCCACCTGCGCGAACCGGGCCAGGAAGACGAAGAGACGATCGCCAGCGGTGCAGCGGCGGCCGTTGCCGGGGGCTTCACCTCTGTCGCCTGCATGCCGAATACGGATCCGGCGATCGACACCGAGGCGATGGTCGAGTTCGTGTATCGCCAGGCGAAGCGGGCCGGACTCTGCAACGTGTACCCGATCGGTGCAATCACGAAGGGGCGAAAGGGCGCCGAACTCGCGGAGATCGGGCAGATGGTCCGGGCCGGTGCCGTCGCCTTCAGCGATGACGGGGCCGGCATTGCGAATTCATCGGTAATGTTCCGGGCCATGCAGTACGTCAAGATGTTCGGCACACTGGTGATTCAGCATTGCGAAGACGCCGATCTCGCGGGATCGGGATGTATGAATGCCGGCGTGATGGCCATGCGACTCGGGCTTCCAGGGATCCCCGCGATGGCCGAAGAAGTGATGATCCAGCGCGACGTGCTGATTTCCAAACATACCGGAACGCGTTATCACGTGGCGCACATTTCAACTGCCGGCGCCGTCCAGCTCGTCCGCGACGCGAAGGCGCAGGGCGTTCGAGTGACGACGGAAGTCTGCCCGCACCATCTTCTGATGACGGATGCGGAAGTCGCGACCTACGACACGAACTACAAGATGAACCCTCCGCTCCGGAGCCAGGCGGATGTAGACGCCTGTCTGGACGGCGTGGCGGACGACACGATCGACTGCCTTGTCACGGATCATGCGCCGCACGGCATGGACGAGAAGGCGGACGATTTTCAGACGGCGCCCTTCGGAATCGTCGGGCTCGAAGTGGCGCTTCCGCTCTTTGCCAAAGCGCTCGTCGAGAGCGGCCGGCTGACATTCTCGCGTCTGATCGAAAAGCTGACAGTGCGTCCGGCTGAGATTCTGGGTATCGAAAAGGGAACGCTGAAGCCGGGGGTGGACGCGGATGTGACCGTGTTCGATCCCGATGCGGCGTGGACGGTTGACATTTCAAAATTCCGATCGAAAAGCCGCAATTGCCCGTATGACGGCTGGCGATTGAAGGGGCTCGTCACAAACACCATCGTCGGCGGCAGCGTCAAATTCTCGCTGGATCCTGCCCTCAGCAAATAACCAAGTGCCGTGCGCCGGCCGAATTCGCGGCGTCAATTGAGCGATGTCGTCGTATACACTCGACGCGAACGGTGCCGTGTCAGGGGCCCGAAAGTCGCCCGAACGGCGTTTTGAGCCGGTATTTCCGCGTTGTGACGCATATGTGGCGCAATTTCCGCTTGACGGGCACTGGGGGCGGGCTGGTATAATCCGATCGACTATCCAAATCACACACATGCGTCAAGATGCTTCTTGAATATTCATCGCAAGCAAGGGGAGTTGAAGCGACTGGAGAAGAGTGTGTTGTGGATCGCGATCGGCGTTGGCGCCGATTGCTGAGCGTGAACGCCGTTGTCTGTTCGAAAGAAGGCCTGCTGCGCCCGATGGGGCGGACCAACGCGGAGCGATGGTAAGCGCGGTCTGGCCGCTGGTAAGGAGACCCGACATGTCGATGAATCCCCCAACTCCCATACCGCTGGGCTCCCCGCACATCGCCGAGCCGCCGATGTTCCCTCGATTCGGATTCGAGGATCTGGATCGCGCGAGCCGAAATCGGCGGAACTACATTCGCCGAGATCTCGCCTGCGAGATTTTCCTGGTTGACCGACAAACGAACAACGTGCTCCGATGTCGAACGAACGACATCAGCGATGCGGGCATTCGCGCGACGGCGCCGATTGGATACGGGCTCGCCGTGGGTCAGCGATACGAAGTTCGGATTGCGTCGGGCGACGCGGATCGCGTCGCGTCGGCGGAAATGATTCCGTCGCTCGGATTCGCATCAGTCACACGCCTCGAAATCGACGTTCGGCAGGGCGACGGTCATCGCGTCGGCTTCGCTTTGAAGTTCGATGTTCCGCAACTGATCCCGGTCTAACCCACGTCGGTCTTTGCGCCGATTCGTCAAAACTCAACTCGCCGCGGCGTGAGTGCGTATCGCACACACACGGCGGCGAGTTTTTCATGCGATCGACTGCAACATCAATTCCGCCCGCAGGCGTCGACGGCCTCCGTCAACTGTTGATGGTCGGATCAATCGGTCAGCATTGTCTCTTTGACGATTTCCTCGATCGTCGTAATCCCGTCGAAAAGCGCAAGCAAGCCGCTTTCGCGGAGCGTGCGCATGCCCTTGCGGCAGGCGGTTTCCATCAGGACGCTCGTCGATGCGCCCTGCATGACGAGTTCGCGAAGTTCGTCGTCAAAGACCATGATCTCGTACAGACCGACGCGGCCGCGATAGCCCGTGCCGTTGCAGTAGTCGCAGCCGGCGCCGTAGTAGAACTTGCGACCTTCGACATCCGCCAGGCGGAGCTGGAGTTCCATCAACTGCTCCTCGCGCGGCTGGAACTCGGTTCGACAATGGGAGCAGACGCGTCGGGCGAGCCGCTGGGCGATGACCGCCTCGATTGTCGCCGTAATGAGGAAGGGTTCGACGCCGATGTCGAGCAATCGCGCGACGGCCGACGGCGCGTCGTTCGTGTGCAGCGTCGTGAAGACCAAGTGCCCCGTGAGCGAGGCCTGAACGGCGATCTGGGCGGTTTCGGCGTCTCGAACTTCACCGACCAGGATGACGTCAGGGTCCTGGCGAAGAAAGCTGCGTAGGGCGCGGGCGAATGTCATGCCCTGAGCCGGGTTGACCTGGCATTGAATGATGCCGTCGATGTCGTATTCGACGGGATCCTCCGCCGTCAGAATCTTGATCTTCGGGTCATTGAGCGTGTTCAGCGCCGCGTAGAGCGTCGTCGTCTTACCGGAGCCCGTCGGCCCCGTGTTAATGACGATGCCGTTGGGACGCTCGATCAACTGCTGGAAGACTTTCATGTCATCGTCGCGCAGGCCGAGCTTGTCCAGATCGAGATTGACGTTGGACCGATCGAGAATACGCAAAACGACGGATTCGCCGAACATCGTCGGCAACACGGCGACGCGAAGGTCGACCGGCAGGCTGCCGACCGTCAGGCTGATGCGCCCGTCCTGCGGCAGTCGCCGCTCGGCGATGTCGAGATTCGCCATGACCTTGATGCGGCTGGCAATCGCCATCGCGAGGAAGCGGGGCGGCGGACGCATTTCATAAAGCACGCCGTCGATGCGATAGCGCATCTTGTAATCTTCTTCGAACGGCTCGAAATGTACGTCGCTGGCGTGGTCGCGAATCGCCTGAAGAAGAACGAGATTCAGGAGCTGCTTGACGGGATTGGAGTCGACAAGTTCCTTCAATTCCTCCAGATCGATCGATTCGCCGCGCCCTTCGAACTTCGACAGGTCGTTGTTGTCGCCGATCTCGTCGAGCAGGTCGTTGATCGATTGGCCTCCGCCCTCCGGGTAATAACGGCTCAACGCGGCGCTGATCTGATCCTCTGTCGCGATCATCGGCCGGATGTTCATGTCGAGGAGTTTGCGAAGGTCGTCCGTCGCCTGGAAATTGTCGGGCGAGGACATCGCGACTTCGAGCGTCTTCGTCGCTGCGTCGAAATTGACGGGAACGATTCGATACGTGTTCGCCATCTGGTTCGGGACGAGCTTGATCGTCTCGGCCTCGACGTCAATGTTGTCGAGATCGACCGGCTCCATGCCGATCTGTGCGGCCAGCGCGAGCTGAAGGTCGGCGTCCTGAATGTAGCCGAGATCGATCAGAATCTGTCCGAGAGGTCCACGCTTGGACTTCTGGATGGCGAGACCTTCGTGAACCTGCCGTCGGTTCACTTTTCCCATCTTGATGAGGATTCGGCCCAGCGGCCGGCCTCGATAGCCGGTGCTCGGTTTTCCTGTGGATGGCGCTACACTCATGACGATTTCCCCCCTCGTGAAAGGGCGCGATCGGCGTTTAACAACGGATTATTCTTCCTTCTTGTCGTCTTCCAGGGCCGCATCGATGTCTCGGACAAGGGCTTCGCCGGCCTCATGCAGCTTGCCTGCCTTCTCCAACTTGTCCTGCAATTCGCCCGGTTGTCGCGCCCGGTCGAGCATGTCGGCAGCGTCGATCAGGCCGCGCTCGTAGAGCTGCCACAAGTGGTCGTCCAGCAACTGCATACCGTATTTTTTACCCGTCTGGATCGCGGAGTCGATTCGGAACGTCTTATTTTCGCGAATGAGGTTCGCGATGGCGGGCGTGACGACAAGAAACTCGTAGGCCGCGACCATGCCCGACGGTTTTCGCGGCATCAGGGCCTGCGACAAGATTGCGATCAGCGAGGTCGACAACTGGACGCGAATCTGGTCCTGCTGCTCGTGCGGGAAGGCGTCGATGATTCGGTTGACGGTTCCCTGACAGCCGGTCGTGTGCAGCGTGGAGAAGACCAAGTGGCCCGTTTCCGCGGCGAGAATGGCGTTTGAGATCGTCTCAAGGTCTCGCATTTCACCGACGAGAATCACGTCCGGGTCAGATCGAAGCACGCGGCGCAGGGCCTCGGCGAAGCTCGGCACGTCGTTGCCGACTTCGCGCTGGTTGATGATGCTCTTCTTATGAACGTGATAGTATTCGATCGGATCTTCGACCGTCACGATGTGGCGATCGAGCTCATTGTTGATGTAGTTCAGCATCGAGGCGAGCGACGTCGTCTTGCCGGAACCCGTCGGTCCCGTGACGAGGAACAGGCCGCGAGGACGACGGCAAAGCGCCCGGCAGATGGACGGTAGCCCGATCTGCTCGAAACTGAGAAAGCGGCTGGGGATCAGACGAAGAACGATGCTGATGTTGCCCTTCTGTCGGAAGATGGAGACGCGAAAACGCCCCTGGTCGCCGAACGCGAAGCCGAAGTCGGTGCCGCCTTCCTCCTGCAGTTCCTGCTGATTTCGATCGGGCGTGATCGATTTCATCAGGGCGACGCAGTCCTCCGGTTCCAGGACTTTCGTTTCGAGCTGGCGCAGGCGACCGCTCAGGCGGAGCACCGGTGGGCGACCTACGGAAATATGAATGTCCGAGGCGTTGCGCTTGATGCACGTCTCGAGAATACGATCGATATGAATCATTGCCATTGTTCGAATTTCCTGCATCGCCGACTCGGGCGGCGTGAACGAAGCGTAGTACCTCTTTCCGACTCTCGCTGATCGACGCCGAATTCCCTCGCACGACAGTTCCGGGAGCGATCGGCGCTATTCGATCCGCTAGTTGACGTCGACCTCCGCCTGCGCGAGTCGCGACAGTTCTTCGAGCGACGTGATTCCGCGAAGAATCTTCCGTTGGCCGTCATGGAGCAACGACTTCATCCCCGTCGCGCGTGCGGCGCGTCGAATTTCTGCGATGCCGGCGCGATTGAACGCCAATTCCCGCAGTTCCGAATTCATAGTGAGCAACTCGAAAATTCCCTGGCGGCCCCGATATCCCGTGTTGCTGCAGTGTGAGCAACCGACGGGCTTGTAGATCGTCTGGCCCTCGAGCATCTCCGGCTTGAAGCCGCAGACGCGGAGATGGGTCTTGTCCGGATTCGTGTTGGGCTTTCGACACTCAGTGCACAGGCGCCGAATGAGCCGCTGGGCCATGATGGCCTGGATGCTGGATGCAACGAGGAAGGGCTTGATGCCAAGGTCGATCAAACGCGTCAGGGCGCTGGATGCGTCATTCGTGTGAAGCGTCGAGAATACCAAGTGGCCCGTCAGGGCCGCCTGAATGGCGATCTCGCCGACTTCCAGGTCGCGGATTTCACCCACGAGGATGATATTCGGCGCCTGCCGCAGCATTGATCGAAGAATCTTTCCGAAGCTCAGACCGATGTCTTCGCGCACCTGGCACTGGTTCATGCCCGGAAAAACGTACTCGACGGGATCCTCTGCCGTGATGATCTTCTTGTCGGGCCGATTGAGTTCCTGCAACGCGGCGTAGAGCGTCGTCGTTTTGCCGGAACCCGTCGGCCCCGTGACGAGGAAGATGCCGTTCGGCTTCTTGATAACGCCCAGGAACTTCTCGTAGTCGTCCTCTTCGAAGCCGAGCTGCTGGATGCCGACGCTCGCCGAATCCGGACGCAGAATACGTAACACAATCGACTCCCCGTGGACGCCGGGGCAGCAGCTGACGCGGAAGTCGATGTCCTTGCCGCCGATGCGGAGCTTGATTCGGCCGTCCTGCGGGATTCGCTTCTCGGCGATGTCGACGCCCGACATGATTTTCAGACGCGTCGTCACGGCGTTTTGCAGACGCTTGGGAATGCTCTCGCGTTCGAGGCAAACGCCGTCGATGCGATATCGCACACGCACCCGATCCGACATCGGTTCGACGTGAATATCGCTGCCGCGCGTTCGAACGGCCTCGCTGATCATCATGTTGATCAACTTGATGATGGGGGCGTCGGCGTCGTCGGCGGAGTCCGCCTTGTCTTTGACGTCCTGGTCGAGGGATGCGTCGACCGATGCGTCCAGACTCTTCGACAATTGGTCGAGTGATGCTTCGGGGCCGCGCATCACTTTATCGATGTACCGCTTGATGCGCGACGGACAGGCAACCACGGGCACGACGTCCGTCGCGCCGAGTCCGCTCAGTCGGAATCGAAGCATGTCGATCGTATCCAGATCGAGCGGGTCGCCGATGATCACCGTCAGGACGCCGTTGTCGTTGCTCATCGGGAGGATTTCGTGACTCTTGATCAGGCGCTCGTCAATCATGCTGACGGCTTCCTGGCTGATGGTCGACGGCGTCACATCCACGAACTTCATGCCATGTTGCTTGGCGAGTGCCTTGTAGATGTCCTCTTCCTTCGCCAGGTCGAGTTCCATCAGGGCTTCACCGAGCCGCTTGCTGTTGTTCAGTCCGTACTCGGCGGCCTTATCGGCGTCGGCCTTGGTGAGCACGTTCTGCTCGACCAGGATCTCGCCAAGGGTTTGTCGCTTGCGTGCCATTGCAGAATCCCCATTTGCGCGGGAGAGATTGTCCTGTGTAGTCGCGATACCGGCGTCGTGCGTCGAGCCCGACGCGGAAAATCGGCGGGGCGCTGTTTCGGGCAGGATCGGGATGTCGCTCGGATGGTCCCGGGCCGCAGCCGTCGGCTTCGTGCCGGAGGCACAGCCTCCTCCACGTGTATCGTATCTGGTCGGGGAGCCGCGATCAATCCGGAAGACCCTGTTTGCCAGAGGTTTAACGCCAGCGCTCCCCTGGTACGGACCCGTTCCGTCAGTCCTTCACATTCGCGGACGCGCCCAGAGCAAGGTCGCTGCGATGGCCCCGTTCGAACAGGCGGATGCCGTGCGAGGCGATCATGGCCGCATTATCGGTGCAGTAACGCATGGGCGTCAGATGCACCGCAATACCGTCCGCCGAGCAGGCGGCCGTCAGGTCCCGCCGCAGGACCGAATTGGCGGCGACGCCGCCGCCGACAACAACGCTTCGTGCCCCCGTGGATCGGACTGCCTGGCGCGTCTTGGCGACCAGAACATCCACGACGGCCTGTGAAAATGATGCACAAATGTCCGCGATTCGCTCCTCGGTGATCCCGACGAGCCCGCCGGACGTGTTGCCGCGACCGTGAACTTCGTAAAGAACCGCAGTCTTCAAGCCGCTGAACGAGAAATCGAGCGATTCCCCTTTCAACATGGAACGCGGAAAGGCGACGGCTGCGGGATTTCCAGTCGCGGCGCGTCTGTCGACGATGGGCCCCCCCGGATAGCCGAGTTCGAGAATCGCGGCGACCTTGTCAAAGGCCTCCCCGGCCGCGTCGTCGATCGTCGCGCCGAGCAGCGAAATGTCGTCCCAATCACGAACGTGGTAGAGCGATGTATGTCCGCCGCTGACGACGAGTGCGACGGCCGGCCAGGGCGGCGCGTCGAGTTCGATCGCGGCGCTCGTGGCGTGCGCATGAATGTGATTGACGCCGAGCAGGGGCTTGTCCCAGCTCCAGGCAAGCGTGCGCGCGGCCGTGACGCCGACGAGCAGTGTGCCGATGAGCCCCGGCATGCACGTCACCGTCACGACGTCGAGATCGGCGGGGGCGATGCCCGTCGATTCTAGCGCCTCGCGAACGAGCAGGTCGAGCTTCTGAAGGTGAGCGCGGGACGCGATTTCCGGGACGACGCCGCCGAACTTCGCATGGAGATCGAATTGCGTCGCGATGAGGTTGCAGTGGACGCGCAGTCGTTCCTCGTTCGGCGACGATTCGACGATGGCGACGGAAGTCTCGTCGCAGGATGTCTCAATGCCCAGTGCAATTGTCATGGGTGTTGATCGCGTCGTCGTCTCACGGACGCGCTTAAAGGACACTTGGTCAATGATCGATCACGGCGCCATCGTCGTGCGTGTCTCGGCGGAGACCGGCGACTTTTCCAGTTGCTCGATAAGGTATTGGGTCGATTCGCGGAGCTGTTTGTCCATGGCGAGGAGTTCCGACGACGTGACGACATCGGCATCGCCGTTCGTCGGTTCGCGCGCGACGTCGCGCCAGGCCCGCATCCACTCGGAGCGTTCCGCGGGATTCAGCTTCACGAGATGCGTCGGTCGAACTCCCCACGCATCGTCAGCCGTCATGCCGGGCTGGCGATGGATGCACACACCGCTGGGGAGGTAGTAGTAACGCGTCGTCAGTTTGATGGCGCCGCCGTTGCTCGCGAGAGGAATCAGTTCCTGCACACTGCCTTTGCCGAATGTTCGTTCTCCGAACACGACAGCGCGCTTATGGTCCTGCAGCGAGCCGGCGACGATCTCCGAAGCGCTTGCGGTCGCGCCGTTGACGAGGATGACCATGGGGAAATTCGGAAGCGTGCCTTCCATGTTGGCGTACCATTGCTGTTCGGCGGATCGCCGGCCTTTGGTCGTGACGATGATGCCGGAATCCAGGAACCGATCGGCGACGCCCCATGCCGTGTCAAGCAGACCGCCGCCGTTTTCGCGTAGGTCCAGGATCAACGCCTTCATTCCCTGATGGAGCATTCGTTCGATTTCGTCAGTCATGCGCTGAGGCGCCTGATCCGTGAATTTCACGAGTCGGATATAACCCACGCCGTTGCCGGGATCGAGCAGATAGCGCCAGCCGCCGGTCGCGTCGCGACCCCAGCCGCGCACGGGATCGATCTCGATCTCGGCGCGGGTCAGCTTGAATTCCAGGATGGCCCCGGGGGCGCTGGCGGAGTTGCCGCGAATGACGCGAATGGAAACCGTCGTACCGGCGGCGCCGTTGAGGCGATTATTGACGGCTTCGAAGGCGGACAACTTCGCGATGGGTTCGCCGTCGATGTGCGTGATCAAATCTTCCGGCAGGATGCCTTCGATGTCGGCCGGCGAGCCCGTTTCGCGGCTGAGGACTTCGAGGCCGTATTCCGTCGTCCAGACTTCGACGCCGATGCCGGCGTACTTTCCGTGGGTTCGATCGTGGAAGCGACGAAATTCCTCGGCGTTCAGGTAAACGGCGTAAGGGTCGTTCAACTGGCGCAGCATTGCGCGGATGCCCTCGTCGATGGCGGCGCGCGACAACTTGTCGTCGTTGATATCCGTCACGTACCGACGATGGATCTGCGCACGCGCATCGACAAGGGGGCCGAAAGCGCGCAGAACGGAATCGCGTCCGGCAATCTGCTGCGGGAGTTGCCAGAGGATCAGGGCGACGGCGACGACGATCAGAACCCACGCGAGATTGCGTTTGGGCATTGACTCTCCTATCGAGGTGCAGACACACCCTTCGGCGCGATGCAACCGCTCCATCAAGAGCCGAAATCGCCGGGCGCGAACGCACGAATCGCCTCGGTCGATTTCGTCTCGGCTTGGCCGACTGTTCGAGTCAGATTGTCAAACTCCCGGCGCGCAGCGTCAAGCAAGCGCCGGCGTTATGCTGGTGACGCCGTCAACCATCGGGATTTGACAGTGCCGATGTCCGGCGGGGTTGTGATCGTCCATACCAAATTGATCGAGTGAGTGAATGTCTATTTCCAGCGTAGAAACCGGCGACAGGTTGCTCGCCTCGGCGCGCGAGCGATGGCACGACAAGTTTGTTTCCCCCGAGGAGGCCATCTCGAAAATCCGTCGAGGAGATCGGATTCTCCTGGGGTCCGGTTCCGTGGCGCCGGTCGGCCTGCTTCCCTATCTCGTGTCGGAGAAGGCAGAGGCCGGCAATTGCGAGATACTCCATCTGCTGACGCTCGGCCCTGCGCCATATGCGGCGCCGGAATTCGAGCGTCGCTTTCGGCACAACGCCCTGTTCATCGGCCCCAATGTCCGGCGCGCCGTGGCAGAGGGACGGGCGGACTACACGCCTGTGTTTCTGTCGGAGATTCCGCCGATGATTCGCAATCGTCAGATTCCGATCGACGTGTTTATCGTCTCCGTCGCGCCGCCGGACGAAAATGGGTACTGCAATCTCGGTTCGCACGTCGATATCGCGCCCGCGGGCATCGATGCGGCGAGCGTCGTCATTTGCGAAGTGAATCCTTGCATGCCGCGCACGTTCGGCGAAACGCGCGTTCATGTCGATCGGATCGATTGTCTCGTTGAGATGAAACACGAGGTGCCGGAGCTGAAGAGCCCGCCGTTGCGCGACGAGTCCATCGCGATCGCCCGCAATGTCGCCCGGCTCGTGATGGATGGCGCGACGATTCAAGTCGGCATCGGGGCGCTGCCCGACGCGATTCTCCGCGAATTGAAGGACCATCGCGATCTCGGCGTTCATACGGAAATGTTCACCGACGGCATCGTCGATCTGGCACGAAGCGGCGTCGTCAACGGGAGCAAGAAGTCTCATCATCAGGGAAAAATCGTCGCGAGCATCGTGATGGGGACGCGCAAGGTCTACGACTTTATTCACGAGAATCCGGACGTCGAGCTCTATCCGGTCGATTACGTCAATGACCCGTTCAACATCGCGAAGCACGACTATATGACGGCGATCAACACGGCGATCGAAGTCGATCTGACGGGCCAGGTCTGCGCGGACTCCATCGGCGATCGGTTCTATAGCGGGATCGGCGGACAGGTCGATTTCATTCGCGGATCGGCCCGCGCGCGATACGGTCGGCCGATCATTTGTCTGCCGTCGACCGCCCGAAACGGTAATGTTTCTCGAATCAAGCCGATGCTGACGGACGGCGCCGGCGTCGTGACGACGCGCGGCGACGTTCACTTTGTGGTGACGGAATACGGAATCGCGTACCTGCACGGCAAGAGCGTTCGAGAACGGGCGATGGCGCTGATCCAGATCGCGCATCCAAAGTACCGCTCGTGGTTGCTCGCCGAGGCGAAGAATCGACACTACGTCTATCAGGATCAGCCCGAGCCCGTCGTCGTCCAGGCGCTTTACCCCGCGAAATACGAATGGAGCCACGTGACCAAGCAGGGGATTCAGTATCGAATCCGCCCGATCAAGTCGACGGACGAGGCGATGCTGGCGCCGATGTTCTATAAGTTCTCCCGCGAAGAGCTTTATCGACGCTTCTTCGGGAACGAAGGCGTGTTGCCCGATCGCTCGATTCAGGACTTCTGCACGATCGACTACAAGGAAACGATGACGCTCATCGGAACCTATCGCGAGGATGTTGTGACGCGCGTCATCGGCTTGGCGCTGTACACGAGGATTGGTGCGCCGGGCGAGGCGAAGGCAGGTGTTATCGTTACCTCGGATCAACAAGGTCAAGGCGTCGCCGTGGCGCTCGCGCAACGGCTCTGCGAAGTTGCGAGAGAAGCCGGGGTTTCTACGCTCAGACTGGACATCCACGAAGCCGACGAGCAGAAGGTCCGCCGGTTGTTCGCACCGCACGCTCGCGGATGCGAATTGATGCGCGAAGGGGAACATCAGGTGTTGCGCGTCGACCTTTGACAACGCGGATGTTGAATCTGCGGGCGCTCTTCGGATTACGAACATTGTCGCCGACGACTTGCCTTCCGCCTCCTGTCCGCCCGACGGGATCCGGCCCTCGGTTCCCCCAAGGGGGCCGTGACCGGACGGAAGGTTGCCATACGTTTGTCTGTCCACGAGGCGAAATATCGTCATTGACGCAGAATTCACAAACGGATCTAAGTGGAGTGTCGTTAGATCAGTGTGCCGATCGCGCAATAATCGCGCGTCGAATATCCGTATGATTACTTGAATCCGGGGGGCTTCTTGTGATAAAACGCACGCTCATAGGAATGGTAGGTGGCCCCGGTTGACCGATGACGGTTCAGCACCCTTCGGCGGGCCAACCGGCAACGAGCGCTTAATGAAAAACCCAACGATGCCGCGATTGTCACGTGGGTGACAACGGCGAGCGCCCTCTTTCTACCTCATTCAGGAGGCCCAACGATGAAGCAGATGAGTTCCCATTGGCTGATCGGCGCAGTTGCAGCGCTGGCCAGCACGGCGTTGCTGCAGGCGACGCCGATCGATCAGGCGACGAGCGCCCTCGATGGCTCGCCGCACGTGTTGTTAACGTTCGACGAAGACGGCGACGGTACGCCGCTGCCGGTGAACATCGGCACCGAGTGCTTTTCGCCGCCGTTCGAAAACTGCACGCTGCCGTCGGACGAGTATGCCGCATACGGCGTGTCGTTCCTGCCGACGACGCGCATCGCCGAAGACAACAGCGCGTGTTTCCGAGGGCTCGTGCAGCTGGGTGGTTCGGGCCCGTTCGGTCTGATCGCGGCAAATACGAGCGACTTGGTGTTTTCACCGCCGGTTTCTGCGTTCGAATTCTGGGTTGTTGCGTCAGCGAGCGCCAATCTGACAGTCACGACGTACGACGCCGCCGATCTGCCGATGGAGACGGCCGTTTTCGTGGGAACGGGCGCAAACTGCGGCTTTCCTCTGAAACTGGGCTATTTCGGCATTCAGTCGAGCGCCCCGATCTATCGTGTACACGTGTCGTCGGCATTCGGCATTCTGGATCAGTTGCGCTTCGTTCCGGCCCTGGACGAGGTGGAAGATCTCACACTGACGTCGGATTGTTCGTATGACCCCGATGTGGACCGCCATTGGACGATCGGCAATCCGAACAACTTCGATGTCGACGTGCAATGGGAGCTGAGCGGTACGCCGGGCGGAACGCTGACGGCGGCCCCCGGAAACAATGTCCTCGTAACGCCGACGGTGCCCGCGAGCGACAACGTCCTGTTCATCATGTGGAATGACGAAACGGCGGCGCAGCAGACGCTTTCGCTGATGTCGGATGGCGTCGCCTGTGACGACGACGGCGACGGCCTGTCGAACAAGGATGAAGACACGATCGGCACCGATCCGAACAATCCCGATTCTGACGGGGACGGTCTCGTCGACGGCGAGGAAGTCGGCCTTGCAGGCGGAACGGGTTGTCCCGATCCGTTGAACGCCGACTCGGACGGCGACGGTGTCCTCGACGGCGTCGACAACAACATCTGCAATGCGCCGCCGACGGCCAACATCGTCGTGGAGCAGTTGACGAATATCGGCGCGCTCGCGCTCGTGCGGCTCGACGGTCTCGGCACATCTGACGACGATCCGATCACGGATCTGAATTTCCTCTGGCTTGTCGATGGGAATATCGTCTGCGACGGCGACAACACGACGTGCAGCACGATCGAATACCCGCTGTCCTACGGCGATCATGAAGTCACGCTGATCGTGACGGATTCCGACGGCGATTCGGGCAGCGCCACGACGATGGTGACGCTGAGCCCGTCGCAGCTTTCAGTTCTGGAGATCGACTTTGCATGTGTGAACTTCAGCACGGCCCATCCCAGCATCAAGCTCATCGGTGAAATCGGCCTTCCGTTCGGCGTGGATTTCTCGGAACTGAATCCGCTCGTCACGCTCGGCGTCGACCTTGCGGATGTCGGCGTCCTGCCTCCGACCGATCTCACGATGACGTCGCTCGGCCACAACGAACGCAAGTGGAAATACACGAGTTCCACCGGCCCCGTCCGCTCGCTCCATATCAACTGGCGCGGCACGCGGTTCCTCTACCGCGAGTGCAACTTCCCGATCACGATCAAGAGCCGGATGATCACGAGTACGGAAGCGGTTGTTGAAGTGTCGTACAAGCGACGGCGTCATGCCAACAATGCCTTCGTCATTGATTTTGGCAACGGCGCCACACTGACAGTGGATGACGACGGCGATGCGACGTCGACCGTCCCGATGGAAGTCGATTGCCATCGCCGACAGGTCACGCTGACGTTGCCGTTCCCGATCACCGACGCATCCGTCATCGGCATCAGCGGTATCGTGAACCGCACGATCAACGCATCGCAGTATCTGCAGGCGTCCGTCGGTCGCTACCTGTTGATCGCGGACTTCGATCCGACGCTGGTTCCCGACGGCGCGGACAACGCCGATCCGTCAATCGATCTGTTCCTGACGGTCGGCGACGAAGCGTACTACAGCGGTGCCGGTATCGGTGCGAGCAGCATCGGCACATACGGCAACCGATGGATCTCATTCGGCGACGATTGATCGACTTCGCCAGTGAATTTGACTTTGTGAGCGGGGCGTCGGCGCAGGCCGGCGCCCTTTTTTCTTGCCTTTTTCGCGGCGCATCGAAGTTTTCGAGGGGGCGTTCCGTACATCGGCGTCATCCCAAGACGGCGTGTGCAACTTTGTTCGTCGGACCGTTCCTGTGTCCCTGAATTCGCGATTACGCGTTCTGCGTCCGACGCCCCGGGCCGGTTGGCCGCCTGTGGCCGACTCTCAAAAAAATCCACGCGTTTGACAGTCGCCGATGGCTTCCGCAATGGGCGGCGACTTCGGTATGATCACACCCGAGCCGGATGATGATCGCTGATCGCGATCGGGCGCGGCGTCGGCCGAGACAGGCCGATGGAATCGCGCGGTCGACACAATCAAGAGCTTGTTGAGTGCGTTGTTTTTCTGTTTCACATCTCGCGTACTCTGGAGAAATAGCATGTTGACGTTACCAAGTTCAAGGTCCTCTCGATTCGTGTGTTTGAGTGTCGCTATAGTCGGCGCCTGGTGCGCATCGATTGCGTACGCGGCGCACGTGCCCTCTGCGATGATTCGTGAGGGGGAGACGATCCCCGGCGATCCGACGGGTGAGTCAATCTTCGTCATGAACGGTCTCGCCGTGAATCACGTGGGCGGCTACGTCGCTTACATGAACACGGGAACCGGCGCCGGCGCGCTCACGGCGCAGATGTGGGGCAATGTGACCGGCGGTCCCGGAGCGCTGATTCGCAGTGCGAGCACCTTCGGCGACTATCAACAGGACAACTTCGAGTCGTTCTTCGGCATCAGCGATGCCGGGCAGATCTTCTACAGCACGACCTGCACGCAGATCTCGACAGGCCTGACCAGCCGCGATTCCGTCTGGCTTGACGACACGCTGATCTTCGTGAAGGCCGAACCCATGCCCGGCTTGCCCGGTCAATTCTCGACCTTCAACAGTCGGCCGAACATGACTGGCAACGGATTGATGTACTGGCTCGGCGGCTACGCGGCCGATACGTCGCCGACCGCATCGAGCGTCAATCATGCCCTGATGACCGGCGCGACGCCGTCCATCATCATTAAGGGAAGCGATCCGATCGATGGCGGCGTGTTCCAACTCGTCACAAGTTCGTCGGCGATCGGCAATGCCTATCGGCTTTCGCCGATGGGCTCGCACATCATCATGTCGGCGCGCGTGACGGGACCTGCGGCCAACGACACAGTGCTCTTCATCGACTATGCGTCCGTCATGGCCGGAGGGAGCATCGTGCGAGAGGGTTTCGCCGTTCCGCCGGAAATAGGTGGTTTGCCCGGTGAAAACTGGGCCAATTTTGCCGAGACGGGCATCACGGAATCGGGCGACTGGATCGTTATCGGCGACACGAGTGCGGCGACGACACAGGATCACTTCCTGATGCACAACGGCCAGATCATCCTGCGCGAAGGGCAGGCATTGGGCGCACACACGTTGGCGGGGGCGAATGACGACGCCTACATGAACGGCCAGGGCGACTGGGCCGTGACATGGGGCGTCGCCGGACCGAGCGGAACGTTGGAGGCCCTGATCTACAACGGAGAGATCGTCCTCGTCGAAGGCGATAACGTGGACTGGAATGGCGATGGAGCGATTGACGGCAACGACAACAACGGGAAGCTCGCTGACTTCTTCACCGGCGTGATCGCCGTCGGCGATCGTGATGTCAACGGCGCCGTTGATATCTACTTCTTCGGCGACATCGATTTCAACGGCACATCGAGTTCGACGGACGATCTGTTGGGCTACTTCCGACTGACGATCGCGCCGGAAGTGACGTGCACGCTCGGCGATGTCGATGATGACGCATCCGTGACAGTCGCCGACGTGGCTTCGTTCGTCGGCGTCCTGCTCGATCCCGACGGCGCGACCGCGCAGGAACTCTGTGCTGCGGACACGAACGACGACGGGGCCGTCAACGGCGCAGACGTCGCGACGTTCGCATCCTGCGTACTGAACAGCGGCTGTCCGTGAGTCGAATGTCGTAGCACAGCTATGTTGACATGTGGAATGAACCGTCGAGTGGGCGGATGCCCTAAGGCGTGACTTCCGAGGTCGTTCCTTCAAAACGAATTCGAGAGTGGGCCATCGATACCCCGGACTTTGTTCCGATAGCGCTGCGCGATCGTCACTTGTCCGGGGCTTGCATAGGTCAGCCGTTCAGGCCGGCCAAACGTCGCTGGTGCAACGGGCGCGAATCCACGCGCTGGATGCGCGGTTTGGAGTCGATGCCTCACGCTGAAAGCGTGATCTATGTGAGCCCAGGGCAAACGAAGACCGCGCAGCGGTCGAAGTGCAGCCCTGGGTCCGATTCCGCCCGCTTGAATGGAGTCCTGAAGGGACGTTCTATGCCTACGCAGCGAAGGCGAATTCAAAGAAAATCGTAGGATTCACATTACGACGGCGGAAGTCGCCTCCGGACCAGATGGATCTTTCTTCGTTCCCCCTTTGCAAGCGACGAGACTTAACTGATGCGAACCCGCCGACGAGTGTCGGAGCGGGGGCCGAGGCGACGCGCGCCGGTTCTCGTCGATTCCGATGAAGGCGCCGCCGATTGTGTTGGAATTCCTCCACTTTCATTGACGCGAAGTCGCGTTCGCGACGCAGCATCCCGTTCGTGTTAGCATGAAGCGCACTGGATTTCCGCCGGTCTACGGTAGGTCGGCCGGCCGACAAACGATGTGCACCCGACGAGAGGATTAACGATGAAGACAAAAATGCTGATGAGCCTTGCCTTGTTGCTGACGCTGAATGTCGCCTGCAAGGAGGAATCAACCGAGAAGCCAGCGGGGAATGGCGGCAACGTGTCGTTGAATGATGTCAAGGACAAGATCGGCGAGGCGGCGGACGCCGGCGTCGCATTCCTGAAGGAGCAGCGCGACAAGTTCGCGTCGGGGATGAGCAAGGAACTTGACGAACTCAGCATCGAAGTCGACAAGCTCGAGATTCAGGCCGCCGCGTCGTCGGAAGAAGTGAAGGCGAAGATGCAGACGCAGATCGATCAACTCAAGCAAAAACGCGAAGCGGCAAAGAAGAAACTGGCCGAACTGCGCGAGAAAGCGCCGAAGGCGTGGGAAGACATGAAGGACGGGATGAGCGACGCGATGAAGGACCTGAAGAAGGCGTGCGAAGACGCGAAGGAGCAACTGAAGGACTGACGCTCGCTCGCCAGACAATGAGAATTCGGGCTGCGGAACGGCGGGCGTACCGTCGATCCGCAGCCCCTTTTTCTTCAGCCGCGACCAAGCGCGTCGATCGGGGTTATTCGCAGCCGTCGTCGAGAACGTCCACGCAGACGTCGTCAATATCGTACGAGATGGACATCGTCGAGTTCAGTGTGCCGTCGTTGCAGTATGTCACAGGACCAAATTCGTCGTGCGGTTTGAGTGACGTGCACGTGGCCCAAAGTTTGGCATAGAGGTAAACGGAAGAATCGTCGACGACACTCGAATCGGTGTTGACATTGATCACGAATGACGAGACGTGTCCAACGAACTCGTAGTCGTTCCCACCGGTGTTCCACTGAACGGTCATTATGGAGGTTCCGGTGCTGTCTTCATCGGCGCGGCCCGAGAAGCTAACGCCCGGAAGCGAGCCGGAAAAAGTGGCGCTTGCCGCCCAGTTGACGCCGGTGTTCTGAAAAAGAGGGTTGAATGCAATCTGGTAGTTGACGTGCGTCGTCCCTGGGGCTGTCGACCTTATGGTTGCATTCGCTATGGCTGTGCCTTCACCCGTTGCGTTCGGGTGTTGCTGAACGCACTCGCCGATTTGTCCCGTCTCAGTGACGCACGTCGAGGGCGACGGGGGCTCGCAGCATCCTTTGCTGGGGCCCTGAACGAAGCCGGAAATCGCGACATTCACCTGGTTGGGAGATGCGCCGACATACGATCGCGATGCGGCAATGACTTGTGACTTCACAAACTTGCAGTCCCAATATTCGCAGGAACTCGGAAGTTTGTAGCTGGTGATGACCTCAGCATCGGCCCTCGCGCTTTGTGAACCCACCGGCGCGCTGCCTGCGGGGGGTGGGGGGCCGTGGTTCGTATCAAAATCGCTGCCGCAACCCGCAATCGCGGTATCAGACGTAATCGTGACATAGGATGGCGCGTTCGCAAACCCCCGCAGCGGCAGCAGCAATACGGCGGTCGACAACAATACGATTCTGATCCTGGTTTCAGACACGATAACTCTCCCTTCAAGAAACGAGATGCAACAAGCGGGCGAAAACCGTTTCCGCCCGTGAAGCCACGATCACGTGTCGGGAGACTGAAAGACGTAACCGGCGAGTGAGTTGCAGTGCGCATGCACATCAGACGCGCCGAACCCGCGCCGTCATGACGTAGAGTCGCCTCGTATCAGACAAGCGCCGCGCCGCAGCGTCATCGTGACGGATACGAGACTCGAACAATTCAAATAGTCAGTGCCGGTGCTCCCGACCCTTCGCCCCTGAGACTTGCAGTCGAGAGCATATCAGGCGCGGAATCCGGCCGCAACGTTTTTCCGGACCCATTGTCTCGATGTCGATGACCCGCGCCGTTTGCGCATGACGACAACGCGCATCTTGAATCGACCCGCAGCACGCTGTCTTTTCAAACATGAACCTCAACGCGGACCTGAGCCTTCGGCCAGCCAAGCATAATGCCGTCCGACGGTCCGGAATCCAGGTTGCGCAGGTGTTTCATTGACTCACGTGTGGCAGTTGGTAGGATCGGATACGTGCTCAAGCGATCGTTCGTCTATTTCTGTGCCTTCTGGGCCGTCATCGTGTCGCCAATGCTCTGCATGGGCGGGATCATCTCGCACGCCTGCGGGTCGCACGAAGATCATCCCGGCCGTTCCGTAGCGGCGTGCGGCGAGGCGGACTGTGCCTGTGACGAGGCCGCCGAGCCGTGCTCCCACGAGGGAGATTGTGCGAGCGACCCATGTCGCCTGGATGTCACGGTAAGAGAGTCGCACGACGAGTCGATCGATCTGGCCGTGACCTATGACTGTCCGATGGTCATGCTGTCGGCGTTTACTTCGCTCACATCGTCGGCATGTCAGGCATTCTCCAGCGAACCGCCGGATGAGGGCGAACCCGCAGAGACTCACCATCCCATCGTTCTTCCACTTCTGATCTGATTCGACACTCGACAGGATTGTCGTGATGGATCCGCTCGGCGCGCCATAACAGCGTGTGCCTGAGTGTGGGCGATTGTGTACCCCGGATTGGTGGATTCGGCCTTGAATGATATCAAGAGACATGCTTCGTTTGCGTGCCTTCTGCTGATCGGCGTCTCGTTTGGTTGTGTGAGCTACGAGCGTCGGCCGTTGGCACTGGAGTCATTCGCGGACAAGTGGTCGAGTCGGCCGCTCGATGTCGAACCGACGCGGGCCTATCTGTCGTCATTGGTTGGCGATGGATCCGCCCCTGCGCACGTCGCGTTTGATGCAAGCGACGGACTGAGTCTTGCCGAGGCCGAAGCGGTCGCACTGCATTTCAATCCGCAGTTGCGCGTAGTGCGGGCGTCGGCGGACGTCCCATTGGCAAGCGCGCAAGAGGCGGGCTGGTGGCCGGACCCTCAGTTCCAGGCGGGCGTCCTGCGGTTTGTGAATCGAGGCGGCCGCACGGGGGGCTTCAAGCTCGACAACGGATCTTTCGACGGAGTCAACACGCGGGCGCTCGGTCCTGGCGGATTGAACAACAACAGTGTCGAGCGGACGCCGCCTGGGTTTCGACGCGTCGACGGAGGCGACTTCATCGATGATCCGTGGATCGTCAATGCGAGTCTGAGCATCACGGTGCCGATCTCGGGACGACTTGCCGTGGAGCGGGACCTGCGATGGGCGGACTACGGCGCTGCATGGCGGCAAGTTGCGATTGCCGAGTGGGAGCTTCTGATTCAGTTGCGGTCAAACTGGCTGGCCTGGTCTGTGACGAATAAGCGGCTTTCGATGAGCCGCGAGTATGCGGAACGGATCGGTGCGGCCGCGGAGATCGCGGGGCGTCTTGCGTCAGTCGGAGAATTGAAATCGACAAACGCCCGAGTGCTGGAAATCGAACGGGCGCGGATGCGAACGGCGATTCAGGCGTTGGAGAATCAGGCCGAGCAGCAGCGACTCGGCCTGTTCGGCCTGATGGGTGTGGCGCCGGAAGCGCCGGTTCGATTGAACGCCGAGTTGTTCCAGCCGGAGATCGGCGTCATGACGAACGATCGGCGAGCGACGCTGCTCGCGGGCCACCCGCGGATTCTTGCCGCGCGGGCCGACTATGAAGTGGCGGAGCAGTCGTTCCGCCTGGAAATTCGAAAGCAGTATCCGGATCTGAACCTCGGACCGAGTTTTTCGTTGGAAGAAGGATTTTCGCGGGCGGGATTGGGATTCGGTCTGCCGATTCCGCTCTGGAATCGCAATCGGCAGGGGATCGCGGAAGCGTTCGCTGAACGTGAAGCTGCGAAGTCGCGTGCGGAAACGACAGTGCAGTCCGCCATCGCTGAGCTGGCACTGATCGAAACTCAGCTTGCGTATGCGGATGATCGCCTCGCAATGCTCAAGTCGGAGTTGGCGCCGCTGGTTGACAAGCAGATTGAAGAGACTCGGACGTTGCTTGACCTGGGCGAAGTGGACGTGCTCGTCCTTCGTGAAGCGCTTCGGGCGTCGCTTGAAGCAAAGCTGGACATTCTCGACGCGACGCTCGCGCGCGCACAGGCGGCGAACTCGCTGCAACAGATGCTTGCGCCGCGCTGGGTCGCCGTCGATCACGCGCAACGCGCGGAGGAACAGGAATGAAAACGATGTCAACGATCTGGCGCATGCTGACGATGGCAGGCGTTTGTGTGGCGACTTCGCTTGCCGCTGCGGGCTGTCGAAACGACGATCCGGCAGGTTCCCACAAGTCGGATGCCGATGCGGCGTCGGCGCATGCTGCCGACGCACCCACAAATCGCATCGACATCCCGCCGAGCGTTCGGCAGAACCTGGGCATCACGTTCGTGAAAGTCGAGCGGCGCCCCGTGCGAAGCACGATTCGCATTCCGGGGCAGTACGAATTGCGTCCCGAGGCGCGACGCGACTACCACGTCATGTTGCCGGGCAGGATCGAACTTCTTGTAACGCGCCATCAGCCCGTCACGAAGGGGAGTCCGCTGTTCTACCTCGATTCCCCTGGCTGGATCAACCTGCAGAAGGAGCTCGTCGCGTCTTTGAACACGATGAAACGCAGCCACGCTGATCTGGCCGTTGCCGAGGCGAACCTGAACGAAGCGAAGCAGTCGATCGAGTTCATGGAACATCGGCTCGCGAACTTCGCAAAGGCGAACATGCGGCAAGTCGAGCTCGAAGCGCAATTGGCGGACAAGCGTAACGCCATTCCGCGGTTGGAGGCCGAATTGGGGGCGGCGCGGGTTGGATTCTCCGCCGCACATTCGAGTTACGAAGTCATGCTGAATTCCGCGGCGTCATTTGCGGGCGTCTCCGCGGAGGAACTCGATCCCGACGAGGCGGACGAAGGACATGCCCACCTCGCGGATCGCGAACCGCCCTGGCGATCGCTGCGCCGGCTGACGATTCGCGCGGAGGCGGACGGCGTCGTCGATCGATTGCCGATCACGAATCGAGGCTGGGTCGAGACCGGCGATCTCGTGCTCGATACAGTCCAGCCGACGATGCTCTGCTTCCACGCCGAAGCGCTGCAAACGGACATCGGCAAGTTTCGAAACGAGCAAACGGCGCGCGTCGTTCCGCCGCCGGGCGGTAGTTTCGATCTGAGTGATTACGCCGAGGGTCACATTCATCTCGGCGTCGAAGCGCACCCCGATCGCCGCACGATTTCGATTCTGCATCTGGCCGAGAGCAATCCGAAATGGGCGCGAGCGGGCATGACGGCGTATCTCGAGGTCTTTACCGACGGCAGTGTCGCGCCAGTGAATGCGATACCCGAATCCGCCGTGGTGCGCGACGGGCTAAGTCGCGTGTTCTTTCGGCGAGACCCGAAGAATCCGGACGTCGTGATTCGGATCGACGCGGACTTGGGGGCGTCGGACGGGCGCTGGGTTGAAGTCAAGAGCGGAGTGCGAGCCGGAGACGACATCGTCCTGGGCGGCGTATACCCCCTGATGCTCGCGAGCTCCTCGTCTGGAACGCGTCAGGCGGGCGGGCACTTTCACCCGGACGGTACATTCCACGCGGGCAATGACGACAAATAGAGGAGCGCGACGATGCTGCAGAAGTTGATCCGCTTCTCCATTGAGAATGCGATGCTCGTCGCCGTCATGGCGATCCTGGTGATCGCGGCGGCCGCATACCAGGTGCCGAAAATGGCGGTCGACGTCTTTCCGGAGCTGAACGCGCCGACCGTCGTGATCATCACGGAATCGCCCGGGTACGCGGCGGATGAGGTCGAGCAGTACGTTTCCTTTCCCATTGAAACGTCGGTGAACGGATTGCCCGGCGTGCGGCGCGTGCGCAGCGCTAGCGCGATCGGTCTATCCATCGTGTGGGTGGAATTCGACTGGGGCGTCGACATCTATCGCGCCAGATATCTTGTCTCTGAACGATTGACGCTGGCGGAAGAACGGCTGCCGCGCGACGTACACACGCAGATTACGCCCGTCACGAGCATTACGGGCGAGATCATGTTGGTGTCGCTCGTCTCGCCTGACAGTAGCGTGAGCCCTTTGCAGCTGCGCGCATTCGGTGAGTTCGAACTGCGAAATCGCCTGCTGAGCGTCCCGGGCGTGTCGCAGGTCGTGGCGATCGGAGGCGAACTGCCGGAATACCAGATCAACGTCGACCAGGATCGTTTGCGTCTCTACGATCTGACGATCAAGGATGTCGTCGCCGCGGCGTCGCAGGCGCACAGCACGGCCGGCGCCGGCTACCTGACGAACGTGGAGGGCCTGGAGATCCCCCTGCGGCAGACGGGGCGCGTGCGGAGCGCGGAGGACATTCGCTCGACGATCGTGCGCTACGATCAGGGCGTGCCGATCATGATCGGCCAGGTTGCCGACGTCGCGCTGGCGCCGGCGCTCATACGCGGAACGGCATCCGAAGGCGGCGAACCTGCCGTTGTGTTGAGCATTCAGAAGGCGCCCGGAACGAATACGCTGGCGTTGACGAATGCCATCGACACGACGCTGGACGATGTCGAGGCGTCCCTGCCGGCCGGCATCGTGCTAAATCGGCACGTATTCCGCCAGTCGGATTTCATTCAACTGTCGTTGAGGAATGTCGTGGCCGTTGCACGGGATGCGGCCATCATCGTCGCCATCGTTCTGATGCTCTTCCTCTTGAACGTACGAACGACAGTCATCACGTTGACGACGATACCGTTGTCAATCGCAATCGCACTGCTCGTGATGGACGGCATGGGGGAAACGATCAACGTCATGACGCTTGGCGGGTTGGCCGTCGCGATCGGCGTCGTCGTCGATGACAGCATCATCGATGTGGAGAACGTCTTTCGACGATTACGGGAGAACCAGCACCTGCCCGATTCGCAGCGCAGGCCGGTTCGAGAAGTCATATTCTCGGCAAGTAACGAAATCCGCAGCTCGATCATGTTCGCGACGCTGATCATCGTGATCGTATTCGTGCCGCTGCTGTTTCTGCAGGGATTGGAAGGGCGGTTCTTTAGACCTTTGGGCGTGACCTATATCCTCGCACTGGCGGCGTCCTTCGTTGTCGCAATGACAGTGACGCCTGCGTTGTGCGGGTTCCTGTTGCGCGGCCGATTGTCCTCGTCAGATAGCGACACTTTTGTCGTGCGGCGACTGAAGGCGATGTACCGGCCGACTGTTCGTTGGGTTGTGCGATATCGAAAAATGACAGTCGGGCTCGCCCTGGTATTGACTGTCATCAGTCTCTGGCTCGGAAGTACTTTCGGAACGAGTTTCCTCCCGGAATTCAACGAAGGGACTTTCACCGTGTTTCTGATGTCGCCGCCCGGAACGTCGTTGGACGAGAGCGATCGAATCGCGACAGGCGTGGAGCGCCGGCTGGCGGCGATCGAAGGCGTGCGTTCCGTGGTTCGCCGCACGGGACGGGCGGAACGCGACGAGCACGCCGAGCCCGTGAGCAACAGCGAGATCGAAGTGACGATCAAGCCGGGCTTCGACAAGTCGCTCGTGCGCGGTGAGATCGACAGTGTACTGTCGGCCGTGCCGGGGATCACAACGATGATCGGGCAACCCATCGAACATCGCCTTTCGCATGTGATGTCCGGGACGCCGGCCGCGATCGCAATCAACGTGTTCGGCGATGACCTGCGCGTGCTGCGTCAGGTTGCGAAGGAGATAGAAGCGGCGATCACTTCGTTGCCCGGGACGCGGGATGTTGCAGCGAACCGTGAGATCATGATCACATCGTTGCCGATCCGATATCGGCACGACGAACTGGCGCGATGGGGGCTGACGCCGTCGGACGCGGCGGAACAGGTGCGGGATGCGATCTTTGGTGAGACCGTCGCGACAGTGAATGAGGGCGTTCACATATACGATATCGTTGTGCGACTGGGCGCGGAAAGTCGGGCGCGGATCGAGCAGGTGAAGGATCTGATGCTGCGCGGACGCGACGGAAAACTCGTCCGGCTGAACGAAGTCGCGGACGTCGGCGTCGAGAAGGCGTCCAACCTGATCAGCCGTGAAAATGCGCATCGCAAGGCCGTGATTTCCTGCAATGTCTCGGATGGATTCAACCTGGGAGATCTCGTGACAGAAGTGCAGCGCCGCGTGGATCCGATCGTGCGCGAAGCGGGCTACTCCGTCACCTATGGCGGACAGTTCGAGGCGCAACAATCGGCCGCGAATACGCTGTACGTGATGGGCGGCGGGGTTGCGATCATCATGCTGCTATTGCTGAGCACGTCGTTCGGGTCAACGAGATCTGCCATCCTCGTGATGGTGAATCTGCCGCTGGCCCTTATCGGCGGTATTGTCGCCATCTTCCTTGCGGAGTCGCATCATTTCTCCGGCAATCTGCTCGCGCTCTTCGGTCTCGGCGGACGCTATGAAGCGCCTGTCATTTCCATCGCGAGCCTCGTCGGGTTCATTACGCTTTTCGGGATCGCCGTCCGCAACGGAATCCTGTTGATCAATCATTACACTTACCTTATGGAGGCCGAGAATCGAACACTGGCGGACGCGATTATTGTCGGTTCCGAGGAACGGCTCGTGCCGATCCTGATGACGGCGTTGACCGCCGTCCTCGGGTTGCTGCCGATCGCCTGGGCGGCCGGCGAGCCGGGAAGCGAACTGCTGGCGCCGTTGGCGATTGTGGTGTTGGGTGGGCTCGTCACGTCGACGCTTCTGAATCTCGTCGTCGTGCCGGCAGGGTATGCGCTGATCTATCAGGCGCGCATTGACAATTCCGCAAAGTCGTAGCGAAGGATGTTGGGCTGATGCGCCAACCCACGACAAACGCGCGACGATGACAAAGGAGCGAGGTTGCATGTACGCATGGAGAGGACTGATGTCTGTTGCACTTGTTGCAGGCATGATGGGTTGTAGGTCGGAGCGCGCCGACACGGCGCCGCCGGCAAAGACGACGGCCGAATCCAAGGCGGTCGACGCCACGCCGACCGATGCGGGCGGTGGGGCGGCGGCGCATGGTGCGCCGATCGAACTGGGCAACGCGACGATCGGTATCTACAGCGTGCGTGCGTCACGCGACTCGGGAGAGATCAAACCCGGCGGCGATGCGCCGATCGACGTGTGGTTGACAGGGGATATTTCAAAGGTGCGTGCGGTCCGGTTCTGGATCGGCACGAAGTCGGGCACGGATGCGATCAAGGCGCGGGCGGACATCGAGAACAAGGCGGAACCGAACCACTGGCACACGCACGCTGAGATTCCCGATCCGATGCCGGTCGACTGTAGACTCTGGGTGGAGATCGAGACGAGCGATGATACGCATGCGGGTGCGTTCGGATTATCGATGTGACGTCCCCTGACAGCGCTTGCGAAAGGAATGCGCAAATGCATCGTTACTCGTAACTGGTGACCTGGCGGTTGAATCGCCCGGGAGGCGAAATCGTGCGACGTAGTAGGCGTATTGCATGGGTTGCGGCCGTGCTGATGGCCTGTGGCTGCGGCGGTCTCTGGTACGCGTCGCGCGGAGAGGCGCCGATTGAGCCTGGCCAGGCGCCGCAAGCGGGCGTAACGACGGTCGTCCTCGTGCACGGCTTAGGCCGAACAGCCGCTTCGATGGAACCGCTTGCGGAGAAGCTCGCTGCCGTCGGGTTCGATGTGCGGAATTGGGACTACCCGAGCACACAGGGAACGATCGAATCGCACAGCGAACGCTTGCGTGCGTATGTTTCGAGGTTGGACGCAGATCCGGATGTGGAGCGAATCCACTTCGTGACGCACAGTCTCGGCGGAATCATCGTGCGTCATGCATTGACCATCGAACAACCCGGGAAAATGGGGCGCGTCGTGATGTTGGCGCCGCCGAACAAGGGGTCGGCGTCCGCGGGCTTCTGGGCGCCCATCGCGGGCGGCCTGGTCAAACCGCTCAGTCAATTGACGGACGAATCAGACAGCGCCGTCAATCAACTGGGCGTTCCGCACGGCGTCGACATCGGCGTGATCGCGGCGGCGTCCGACGGAAAGGTCGATGTTGAAGACACGCATCTCGAAGGCGAGGCGGACCATTGCGTCGTGCCTGGGTACCACTCATTCATCATGTGCCGACGAGACGTGGCCGCGCAGATCATACACTTCCTTCGTGCCGGGCGCTTCGATCACGATTCCATCGACAAGTCCATCGAACCTTCCGCCGACGAGCCGGACGATGCGATTCACAACGGCGGATCGATGCACGCCGGAGTTGACGACAAGTAAAAGGCTTATCACGGAAGACCGGGAAACGCGCGATTTGCAGTATGCCCCGCAGCTCAATCGCCTAACACGCCAGTCGCTCGATTTCCGCCTGCACATTGAAAGTCTGCATGTGGTCCGACCCGCAGTATGATCGGCCCATACTCCAGTTGCTCAATTGCCGCCTGCACGCTGAAAGCGTGCGATATGCTAGCCCAGGGCAAGTGCAGCCCGCGAAGCGGGCAATCGCAGCCCTGGGGCCCGGATCAGCCCCCGATTCGAGCACTGAAAGTGCGAAACAACCGACTTGCCGTTACGAGGTTTGCGGTCGTCAAAGTCGCGTCGCCGGCGTGAATTGACTTCCCGGTATTCCGAGATGAAACAAACAAAATAGCGAACCCGACCGACATTCGACGGCCGAATTCGCTACTTACTCGTTGTTCGTCCGATGTCACCCCTCATCCAAATCGGAGTGAGGGGATGAGCCCGCATCGACCGATCAATGCTTCTTGTCGCGTTTTCGATCATTCTCGCGCTTATGATCGTCGTGCTTCTTGTCGTCGTCGGACTTTTTGTCGCGCGGTTGCTGCTTGGTGACAATTCGGCGGCGCGGCTTGACGCTGTCGTCGACCTTTGGCTGGTCCGGCTTGGCGGGCGGCTGATGACCCGTGTCGAGTTCGCCGGTCGGTTTGGATTTGATCGGCGACTTGTAGTCGGGGCCATGTGCTGGCACCGTCCGCGTGCGATAACGCCGATCGGGCTTGCCGTCCGTGCGGCCTTCGACGTTCTGCCTGGCTGAGCGAATGCGGTCGACATCATCTCGCCGCCGCGACAAGTCGCGACGCTGTTCATCGTCGATTCGGTTGAAGTCGTGGCGATCGTGCTTTCGATTCACGATCTGTGTCAGTGTCTTGCCGATAAAGGCCTTCAGGCCTCCCTGCGAGTTTCGATCCCGGTTGCGCGAATAGTTGCGTTGTTCGGACCAGGTTCGCGCAGGTCGGGCGCTGACGTTATTTCGCCGGTAATCAAAGTCGCGGCGCAGATGATTGTCCCACTCTCGATCGTTGCGGTTCACCCATCGACGATGCGCGTAGATCGGATCGTAAACCTTCTGACTCGCACGGGCCGTGAACCAAGGTCGATACCCGCGATTGACATACCGCTGATCGAAGTAATCACCGAAGTAGTAGTGATAGTGGTTCGGCCTCAGGAACAGATGATCCGTCAGTGATCGCAAGTCCACGACGATCCGCGGCGAATAGCGGAAGTTTGGACGTCGATACACGTCCCGCTGGAATCGAGCCGGCGCGAAGAGGATCCCGCGGCGATCCACGTCGTAATCCCAATAGCCGTTGACGAACACATAACCGCGCGGCGTCCAGACGTAATGCGCCGGCACCCAGATCCAATCCTGGCGGCCCGGTACCCAGTGTCCCGGCTGCCAGGCATATCGCTGGTTGGTCCAGATCCAACTTCCCGAGACCCAGATATAGTCAGGCGAGGGCGCCGTCGCGTAGTTCGGTCCGTTTTCAATGGATGCCGGCGGCTCCGGTAGGTAGAGCGTCTGATTCAGATTCACGCCCGACCAGAAGCCGGGTATCCAGCGAAAACCGCCGTCGCTTCTCATCCAGTACCCGCTGATCCACTCGCGTCCAGGCGGGATGTCGCGCCAGATTCCGCTGACCCACAGATAGTCGTTGATGTCGTCATCCCATGCCCAATAGCCCGGGATCCAATCGACGTTGCCTCCCGTGGGGCGATAGTCAGGCGGAACTTCGGAAATCGGTTCGGGCGGCGCGACAGGCGCGAGCGGCCCCGGAACCGGGTCGTAGGAAATCGGCTCGGCGAAAGCCTCGTGAATGGGACCGCGCATTTGGGCGTAGTCATCGTAATTGTCCTGCGCGTACATCTGCCCGGGCTGCGCGTTTGCCATAGCGCCGCAAGTGAGCAGCAGGCCGGCGCAAACGTATAGTACGAGCGGCATTCGAACAGCGCGTCCAGGCAACGCCGTTATGAAGCGCATCCGTCGCCCGCAGTCGTCTGGCCTGTTTTTCTGTCGAGTGTGGTGCATGTGATTTCTCCGATGCGCGATTTACGCGGTCTCTCTTGTGCGGGGAATCCAACCGGTACTCCAGTACCTTGGTTGTAGCAACGCTTTTGGGCCGGTGCAATCAAATTGCGGATAACACTCAGGTAAGCAATGACTTCGGTCGTTGCAGCGGTTCCAGCCGGAGCTCACGCGTCCCCAGAGCGACGTATTTCACGCCGAGCCGCCGCGTTCCGAACCGCGACCGTAAGGGAGTTCGGTCGCGCGTTGTCAAGGTTGCACGATGACTGACAGCAGTGCGTGATTGCGCCAAAAGGGGGACGAAGCACTGCCCGCTGCACAAGCAACTCGTGGCTTTCGTCGAAGCCCCCGAGTCGAAATCGCCGCCTCCTAGGGTCAAGAGGATCACCGCAAGTCCACATAAGAAAAGGTTCATCACGGAAAATCGGGATGACTCGGTGTACTGGTACGAACGCGACAGGTGTATCCACTCCGGATCCCCCAGGGATCACGTGAGAATAGCCCCCCGTTGCCAACGGGGGGTTGGCGGCCGTTTTTCAGGCCCCGTCCCAGTGGGACGGGATGAGGTTGATGCGCTGCGTCGCGCCGTACCTACGGCACGGCAATGGTAGTAACCAAACAATCAATCCCAGCCTTGAAAGGCTGGGCTATTCTCAAGACGTCCCTATCGGGACGCGGTACTCGCGCTTCGGCAGATGCCTATTTAGTTTCACGATTCTCCGTACCGAACAAAAAAATCCCGCCGGCGAACTCGCCGACGGGATTGGAAAATAACTGGGATGCAGGTCGGGAAAAAGTCCCGGCCACACACTTACCGGTTGTAATACTCGACGATCTTGTTGTAGTCGATGTCGAACGGAATGCGGCTGTCTTCCAGCGACGGCATGCGAACGATGTTGGCTTCGAACTGCGTGTCGTTTCGTTCAAGCCAGTCAAGGTTCAAGTGGAACTCGGCCGTTTCGCTCATCTCTTTCACGAACTTCTGGCTCTTCGGCTTGACCGTAATCTTCATGCCCGGCCGGCAGCGGAACGACGGAATATTGACCTTCACGCCGTCCACTTTGAAGTGGGCATGAGAGACCATCTGACGCGCCTGCCAGATCGTTCGCGCCCAACCAAGTCGACGAACGACGTTGTCCAGCCGCGTCTCCAGGATTTCGTGGAGGACCAGCGGCGTGTTGCGCTTCGCCCGCGTGGCCTCGTCCATGTACCGGCGGAGCTGGCCGTCGCGAACGTTGTAATATCGCGCGAGCTTCTGCTTCTCCATCAACTGCTGGCCGTAGAGACTCTTGCGGCGGCCGCGTCGCAGAACGTGCATGCCCGGCGGCGATTCACGGCGAAGCCGCATGTGCTTCGGCGTTTCGGCGATCGGCACACCCAACGCGCGGCTGAGGCGCACCTTCGGACCACAATAATTACCCATCGTACAATTCTCCTTCTATCACTTCGATCGCCGCAACAAACGCCAGGCCGCTATGCGAAGGTGGGTCGCGGGCCGGGCAGGCGATCGAGGTACCGCTCCATCCATTTTTCATTGATTTCGCTGCCGGAGCCCGTTGGAGCGGTCGGGCCGGCGGCGTCGCGGATGCGTTCCCGCGATTCGAGCCCCGTATTCTAACCGTCGCCGGCTCACCTGCAACCGGCCGGGTTACAGTCGGAGTCGGTTGCGAATTGGCCGTGCTCCGCCGGATTTCGGTTGCCATACAGGGGCCAGGGCGTATGGTAACCGACCTGGGACCGGGCGTTCGGCCGGTCAAGTCGGATTCACCCCCTAGATTGTGCAGGAGAGAACGAAATGCCAAGGCACTTGTTGACAGTGGCGGGATTGGCGATGTTTGTCGTGGGATGCTCGCACCAGAATTCCAATATGGAAATGTCGGGGCCGCCGACGAAACCGGCGCCAGCCCCGGAAATGAAGAAACTCAGTCGATTCATCGGGACCTGGACGGGGGATGCCGAAATGGTCGGTCCGATGGCCGAGCAGATGAAGGCGGATATGAAGATGCCGGCCGATGCGAAACTCACATTCCCGGGCGGCGGGACGTGGGACTGGGCGATGGACGGCATGTTCCTTCGAATGGATGGCTGGCATTCGATGGGAGAGGGCGGAAAGATGAACATGATCGAGTACGTCATGTGGGATCCGAAGATCGGGAAATACCGATCCTTCTTCCTCAGCGATTGGGGCGAGGCCGGCGACGGCACCCTGACGCCGAGCGCCGACGGTAACTCGTTCACATCGACGGCTCGCATGATCGATGCCCAGGGGAACAAGTCGTCGGGCACAGGCACGATGCGCTTCATCGACAACAACTCGATGGAGTGGACCTGGAAGGAATCGAGCGGCCTCGAACTCAAGGGCACGAACAAGCGCCAGATGTAGGATCGAGCTGCACTTGTTTCACGCAAGACAGCAAGGGCGACACCGAGTCAATCGGCGTCGCCCCCTTTTTTTTTGTGCAATCCACTCAGATTGACTTGCGGCTCGATCTACTGCATTGCGCCCGCCGCGACCTGATCCCGCGCCAGTAGCGCATTGAGTCGCGCCAATGCCTGAGGATGATCCGGTAGGATCTCAAGCGCCGCTCGGTAGGTCTTGACGGCGTCGTCCAGCTTCCCGGCCTTTTCGAATGCGACAGCCAGGAAATAGCGGGCGTGCCCGAGATTCGTGTGGGCAATGGGGAAGTCGCTCCGGGCATGCAGCGCCGCTTCGAATTCCGCGACGGCGCCGGCGGCATCCCCGTTCGCCAGCAGGGCGCTGCCGAGGTTGTTGTGCGCGTCCGCATAGTCGGGATTGATCTCGATCGCCCTGCGATAAGATGCGAGCGCCGCCTCGACGTTGCCTTGCTTCTTCAACGCGAGTCCCAGGTTGTGATGGGCGTCTGCGTAGTCGTCGTTGATCTCGACAGCGCGGCGGAATTTCGCAATGGCGTCGTCGAGCCGTCCCATGTCGTAATAGGCGCCGCCGAGGTTGTTGATGGCCATCGCGTCGTCGGCGTTCTTGTCGAGCGCGATCTCGTACTGCTCGATCGCCTTGTCGAGCATGCCCTTTTGCGCGTAGGCAGCACCGAGATCGCTGCGAATCGCCGCATAACCCGGCTTGAGTTCAAGAACGCGCTCGTAGCTTTGGATGGCCCCGTCCGGATCGCCGAGGTCGAGCAGTGCGCCGGCCTTGTTGACGTGCGCGTCGGGATTGCCGGGCCAGATCCGAAGGGCCTCTTCAGCCTGGGCCAGCGCCTCGGCAGGCCTGTTCTTGCGGAGTAGGGCCATCGACATGTTGTTGTGGGCCTCGCCGTAATCGGGCCAGAGTGCGAGCGCGTGCTCCAGGTGCACAATCGCCTCGTCGAATCGGCCCTTTTTCGCAAGACTCAGCGCGAGGTTGCTGCGAACACGCGGATTGTCCGGCGCTTTCGCCACGACATCTTCCCACATCGCCAATTCACTATGGAAAAGCTTGTTGCGTTCGAACGTGGCGATTCCGAGCGCGCATGCCGCGATCATCGCGAGCGCCACGCCGACTCTCGCCGGCGCGTTCGATCCGTTTGCTTTCGCCTTCTCAATCAACGAGTGCGCCGCAAATACGATAATCGCGATAAGACCCGCAAGCGAAAGGTACATGCGATGTTCGAATGCCACGCTCTGCAGCGACCGCACGCTTGACGTCGGTGCAATGATGACAAACAGCCAGAGCCCGAGGTAGCCGAACGCCGGCTTCCTGCGGAACGCCCACAAGGTTGCGAAGACAATCGCGCCGAGCAACAGCGCCGGCGGAATGATCCTCCCGGGCGTCGTGGCGACGGGCCACCAGTAATCGAAACAAAGCCCAACCGGTACGAGCGCCAGGCGCAGGTAATGAAGGATCACGCCGGGCTGCGTCGCCGCGTACATCAACGGTGGAATACCGCCAAGGCCCTTGGGCGGGGCCGCCGCCGTCGTCGGCAACTTGGCCGCGGCGTTAAGCATGTTCGTCATGAATCCGCCGTCGGCGAGAAACGCGAGCGAAACCGCGAGACCGATGTACAAGCCCCAACGTCTGCGCAACGCGTCTCGAAATGACTCAGTCAGGAAAATGCGATCGAAGAGCAGGATCATCAGCGGGGCCGTCACCATGACCGCCTTACAGAGCATCCCGCAAATGCATGCGAAGACCGCGACGGCGTACCATCGTTTGCTTCGCGTTGAAGTCGCGCCGCGAATAACGAGGTAAAGCGTCAGAAGATAGAACATGCCCATCATCGATTCGCAGCGCTGAATGATGTACGTGACGCTGGCCGTCTGCAGCGGATGCAATGTCCAGAGCAGCGCAATGATGAAGGCGAGCATGTCGGCGGACTGATCGAATCGCTCCCGAAGCCGCGGAAGCCGAAGCGTGCGGCGGATGATGCCGAAAAGGACAAGCGCGGCGAACAAGTGGATTGCGAGATTGAATGCGTGATATCCGGCGAGTGTGTCGCCGAGATCGTTGTTGATCGCCAGCGAAAGGCTGACAAGAGGGCGGCGGAGCTTGTCCCCGAGCCATGTCCCGCTGTACCACGGCTGTTGAACGTATGGGTTGTCGCGGATGCGAATAATGTCGTCGAGCAGGAAAACGCCCTTGAAGCTCGTGCTGTAGGCGAGTGCGCCCCCGACGATCAGCATTAGCGGCATCCACGCCGCGATTTTCGATCTCGCCGCCGCGCCGCCGTCCAATGAACCGACGGCGATATCCGTCGCAGCAGCGTTGCGTCGTTCCGACGCCGCCTCTGATCGTTTTGACTTCCTCGACTGCCGTCTCTGCGCGCGGGCCATCCTTGGACTCCGGGTTAATGGTTCTGATAACTCATCGTCCTCGACGCGAATCGGCTTAAGGCAAACGCGCCGAATCGGCGAGTGGACGCCGCACCCGCGTTAAGATCGCGCAGGAAGTGCCGTCGAATCCGACTTTGCTGCGCGATGCGCCTCGCCGGACGCGCCCAGCAGATCGCCGAGACCGAAGATCTGCGGAAGGCGATCGAGATAGTGGAGATCCTTCATCCACGCCTGCCGGACGAAGACGAGTTCGCTTAGCAGGCGACGGATCCGATCCTGTCGGTCTTCAGAAATGGTTCGGTGAATCTCGAGTTCGGACACGTCACCCGCCCCGAACAGGACATCAAGCCCCGTCGCGAGCCCCGTGCCGACGGCGTGCGTGGGGATGCCGTAAACGAGCGATTCGAGAAGTGCCGTCGAATTAATGCCGACGACGGCGTCGGCGTGCTGCAACCATGGATGGATGGACCGATCGCGTCGAACGACGACGTTCGAATGTCGTGTGAGCGGGACGTCGCTGAAGTTCGGATGGGGTCGAACGACGAACGTCTCGTCGGGGAATCGCGTAGCGAGTGCCGTGACGAAATCATCCATTGAGCGATACGGCGAACCAAGCGTGATGTTGGCGTCCCGAATATCCTGAAGCGGCACGAAGACGTAGTTCCGAATATCGGGCGGCGCCTCGGCAAGGCTGTTGCACCGCGCCGCGAGCCAGTCGTCGAAACGTGGGTCGATCTCTAGGCGATCGACGACGAGCTGGCGCATCGAGCTGCGTGCGTTCGTGCCCTGCGTGTCGAAGTGGATCGTCTTCGATTGGGGGAACCAACCGAGTTCGGCAAATCGGCACTCGATGTTTCGATCACGTGCCGCCGCCACAAGAGCCTGATCGAGCTGCGTCGCGCCGCTCCAGACGAAGAGGCAATCGGGCCGCCACTCGTCGAGAATGCGCTCCATGTCGCAAAGGTCATCTCGTGCGATTGCCTGCTCCGGCCGCAGATAATCAAGACGCGAAAGCGTCAGCGGTGTCCCGTAGATTCGGCTGTCAATGTTGGCCGCACGCAACGTGTTGGCGAGCGTGACGAAGTGCCGGGCCGTCTCGTGCCAGCGGCAGAATCCGAACAGGAATCGACGCGGCGGCGTTGAGCATTCAAACAGCGCGTTCGCGTGATCCGGCGCCCCGCCTGCGATTGCACGATCCGGAACGTCTTCAGCCACAAACGTGCACGGCAGGACAACGGCATGAGCGCCGATCGTGACGCCCGCACGGATCACCGCATTCGCGCCAATGCGGGCTCCGGCCCCGATTCGAATCGGTCCCTTTCGATACGCGGACGAATCGCTTGTCGCGAAAGAAATGGCGACGGCTTCACGCGTGTCGATGACCGCGCCGGCGTCGATGAAGGCGCGCGAGTCGATGCGGATGTCGCCGTGGCCTCGCAGGACCGCGTTGGGGCCGATCGCGACATGATCCCCGATCTGAACGACGCCCTCCTCCGCGATTCTGATTTCGACGTTGTCGCCAATCGAGGCGCTTGGGCCGATGTGCAACGATGCGTCGTCCGAGAGGTTCAGTCGGACGCTCGGCGCCAGCGTCGCGGATGGATCGATATGTCGATTGTCAGTCTTCATCGTTCGTTGCGTTTCAATCATCGGCTCCTAAACGTAACCCAGATCGCGAAGTCGTTCGCGGACCAGATCGTCTTTGGGCTCAGCGCTGCTTGCGGACGCAAACCCGACGGCGTCGGAATCGACGAGCGCGTCAATCCGCTCCGACAAGGCATTCGCGATTGAGGTTGAGCTCGCCGTCGGCGATTCAAGCAGATCGGCGCATTCGCGCGGGTCGACACGCAGATCGTAAAGTTCGCTATCGCCGTTTTGCAGACGGATCAACTTGAAGTCGCCGGTTTGGATGGACTGAATCTCGGGGCCCTCGAACGGCCTGACTTCCGCGGCGTTGCCGTCGAAGAGCTGGCGAGGCGAGGCTTCGGCATAGGAGTGAATGTCGATCGCCTGACGATCAGCCAGCAGACTGTTGCCCGGTAGATTAGCGAATGAAGCGTCGGCCTCGATGCGCCACGCGTCGAGCAGCGTCGGCAGCACGTCGACGTGTCGTGTCAACTCACTGCGCACAGCGCCCGCCGGCATCAAGCCTGGCCAGACGATCGCGAGCGGTACCTGGAGCACGCTGTTGTACAAGTGCTGACCGTGACCTCGAACGCCGTGGTCGAAGAGACACTCGCCGTGGTCCGCAGTGATGACGAACGCGGCGTTATCAAGGCGCCCGTGTGATTCGAGTATCCGGAACAACGAGGCGACGCAGCCCGCGTCGACCTTTTCGCGCAGATCGCGGGCGTAAGTCGTCTTCGGCGGGGCGGATGTATCGAGATGATATTCGTGCAGGTCGAAGTAGTGGAGCCAGCAGAAGACGCGATCATTTCCAACGCGGCCGAGAAACGTATCCAAGGCGTTATTGAGCGGTTCGCCGTATTGCCAGCAACCTCCGCGGCGTGTCATGACGCCGTCCTCGATGTCGCGGTACTCGTCGAAGCCGCGGGCCAGTCCGGTCGTGCTGTTGAGAATAAACGACGACGGAAATCCTGCAGTGATATACCCGGCGCGCTTGGCGGCGTCGGCAAGCGTACCGGCGTTGTTGTCGCAGAGCTGGCCGAGCAGGAGCCGTACGCCGGTCTGAAACGGGTAACGCCCCGTGAGCATGCTGGCGACCGCCGGCGTCGTAAACGGTGCATGACTGGTCGCGCGCGTGAAGACGGAGCCTCGGGTGATGACGCGATCCAGATTCGGCGTGAGCCTGGAAAGTCGATTGAATGCGCCCACATGATCCGGCCGCAGGCAGTCGATCGAGATGAAGAAGACGTCTGGCAGCATCATGTAAGACTGGCTCCTGCGGCGCATGCCGGAGTGTTCGAATTTGCAATTGACGTTGGCAGCGCTGCATAGAGTGGGATTAGTTCAATGCCGTTTGCCGCGAAACTCGGTGCATGTCGAAGTATCTGATTTTCATTCATGCGCGAGCTGATAATGACGGCGTCGAGATTGAGTGAGAGCGCCTGTTCGCGGGGAACGATCGGCCAGCCGAATAACGTGGTGTCGTGGTTGGCAGGGTCGTCATCGATGAATGCGCGAATCGTAACGGGCGCTTCGGCAAACGCGACCGCGATCATCCGCGTATATCTTCCGGCGCCATAAATGGCGACGTTGGTTCGGCCGTTCGACGCGAGCCCGCTCATCGCCGCGCCCATTCGCGCGATCGCATCGGTAGTTTCACTATCTTGTACGCCGTCGGCGCTGCGCATTGAGAGTGCCGTGGTGCGCGGCCACACGCGCGGCGAGGACTCGATCGCATGCTGCAATATGGCGTCTATATCCGCAATCGTCTGTTCGGGTTGACACTTCTGTTCGATGGTCGCGATCCCGCCTGCAGAGAGTCGGCTTCTAAGGGACGCCGACTCACTCAGCGCGACGATGCAGTTCGCCGCGGCGTCGCAGTTTCCGACCTCGAATGTCAGCGCATTGACGTCGTGCATGACAAGTTCCGATGTGCCGCTCTCGATTTCGCTGACAACAGGGACGCAACCGACGCTCATCGCCTCGAGTATCTGGAAGTTGAGCCCCTCATACGCGGACGGCAGTAACAGGCAGTCGCAATCCCGCCAGAAAGCGCTCATTCGCGTCGGTGGCTGAGGTGCGAGCAACTCGATGTCATATGCACAGGCGTTCGAGTCCTCGGCGGAAATCGGAGAAGTTGGCGCTGCATCGCGAAACCGCTTGATGCCCTCGGCGATCCGAAGCCGCTCGGGGCCATCACCCATGATGCGAAGCGTGAAACAGACGCCGCGATCCCGCAGAATCGATGCGATACGGATGAGATCCCCGCTTCGCTTCGCGGATTCCTCCAACCGGCCGGCGTATCCGATTCGGATGGCCCTGTCGCCCGCACGATGCTGTCTCTGCAATCCGGGCAGTTCGATCACGTGCGGATGACGATGAATCTCGGCAGTGCGATGCGGTAGGCGACCGGACAGTTCGTGTTCGCACTGCCGCGTATTGACGATGAACGACTCGCAGATCGGTTCGATGTGCGTCAGGCACCTATAGTCGTAGTCGTGATCCGAGTGGTTCCAACCGACAAGTCGAACAATGCTTGGCGTCGTTTGTGCGAGCGATGCGGCGATTTCGAAGCTGGTTTCGTGCGTGGTTGGAATAACGACCGCTGGGAGCATGCGCGTGTATTCGCGCAGATTCCTTTCCCAGTTGGCGCTATCGACCAGGGAAGGAAGGCGTCGCACGATCACGTTGGGCGGTGGATCCATTTCGCCGATCGTGAATTCCGTGAGAGTTGCTGCGGGTTGATGCGCTGCAATGACGACGACGCGGCCGCGACGCGCGAGAGCCGTCGCCGTGCGGATCGCCCACGTCGTCATGCCGCCGCATGTCAAACCGTTCGGTAGCGAGAGCACGATTTTCCAATCGAGATTCAGCAATGCACCGGCTCTTTCAGCGTATTCGTTTCGCTGCAATCGGATTTCTGCGGCGGATGAAGGAACACAAAATCCACGCCAGGTTCCGCTTTCAAAGATTGCATCCGCCGTGCAATCGCATTTGGTTCATTCGGCGTGATGATCGCGATCGTATCGTGAGGCCAGTGGGCCCCGTCGTCGAGTTCGAATCGTCGGATCTCCAACGTCTTGAAGATCGCAAGGTCCGCGTGGTCGTCGAGCGCCTGCAATTCGCGTTTCCCGAGATAAGCGTCGGTTCGAAGCCGCTCCAGAAGCGTAAGACCGTTGACGCCCAGGCCGTAGATGACGATACGCGTCGCGTCGGGGCGCGACATGATGAAATCGATCACAGCTTCATACTGCGATGACGCCTCGCTGTGTGGAATGGCGCCGTGTGTCTGCATTGCATTGGGAACTGAAAGCGATCGCGATGCCGGCCAAATGCGGGGGCCGTCGTCGGTCGCCGCCGCGAGAATGGGCTCGACGCGTTCGACATATCCATCGATGCCGGCATTGGCCCGCGCCGATTCGCGCGCATTTTCCGACATCATCTTAAACAACGCGGGATCGTCGGCTATCAGCGTGAGTTGGCTGCACGCCGCATCAATATCGCCGATCGGAAATGTCAGACCGTTGACGCCTTCACGAATGATCTCTCCGACGCCGCTGTCTATCTGCGTAACGACCGGGACACAGCCCGCGGCCATGGCCTCAAGCATGGAGACGCTGAATCCTTCGAGCCTGGATGCGAGAATGACGACGTCGGCCCATTGCCAGATCTCGTCCATCTTGTGGGGAAGTCGTGGCGGCTCGCGCGTCAATGTGCAGTTCGCCTCCGCGAGTCGCGGCGCGAGCGATGCGACGCGAGCGTCGAGCATGTCCGCATGCGGACCGTCGCCGACGATACGCATCTCGAATTCGCGACCTCTTTCCGCGAGCGTCAGTGCGATGGCGAGCAGGTCCACAACGCGCTTGATGCCTTGTTCGATCCGACCCGCGTAGGCGATTCGGATAGGGCGACGAGTCGGGGCCGTTCGAACGCACGTTTTCGGTATCTCAACCCCGCAGGGGATGCAGGCAATATCGCCCGCGCGATCAGGAACGCGAGCCTGCATTTCCGTGCGGCATTGCCGGCTCACGGCGACATAACGATGGATGATCGGCTCGAAGTGCTGCAGATAGGCGTAATCAACCGGGTTGTCGCCGTGAACCCACGAGACAACACGCAGTTGATCGCCGAATGATTGAGACAATGCGGCGGCGATCGCGTATGACTCGGCGCAAAGATTCGGCAGGAGAATCGTCGGAAGCTGCGCCGCATAGACATCGACACATGCGCCGAATCCGTCGCCGGTTGCCAGGGAAGGGGCGTCGATGATCTCGACGTTCGCGTCGACCAGCGCAGGCGCCGGATCGAATGAAGTGTGTCCGGCGAGGGGGGCGTGTGCGACCAGGCGAACTGGCCGGCGCGGCGTCGACATCCGGCGAGCCGTCGACAGGGCCCACGTCGTGACGCCGCCAATGGTGAAGCCTTGTGGCAGCGAAATCGTGATGGGCAGCTGTTCGTCGTATTGCATTGGCTGAGGCGCAAGGGTTGCGCGAGATGCCCCCTTTGCGCAGTCTCCCGCTTGTTTATCGGTCGAATCAGGAGGCAGCCTCAAGGCGGCAGGAGAGAACGCCCGATATCGCGCAAGAGTCCATGCCACGAGAGGATGCGAGGATCGTCCGGAGGCATGCGGAGGATCCGAGGCGAATGCCGAACCTGACGCGCGATCAGCTTTTCTCCCTCCCGGAACAAGGTCAGCGGGACGAGTTCATCGAAATAGCCACGCACGCATTGAACGCGCAGCCGCTTGATGCCGAACTGCGACTTGCGCTCCTGCGCTGTCTCACGGAAGTCGGGCTCCTGCACCGGGCGGCGGAAACCGCGGCAGGATTCGAACCCGGTGTCCTGGGTTCGATCGGCCTGGACGGCCTGCTGCAGCAATTGCGCGTGCCGACGCGGAACGGGTTGGTCGACTGGCGGGCGGTCCGGCCGACGTTCGATCGGAACATCGAACTGATCGAAGCTCGGTATCCATGGGCGGATCGGGTCCGATCGGAATTCGAGGCCCGACGCGCGTCGATGGAGTTGCACCGAACGCGCGAAGGCCGCTGGGAGTTGTTCGATCGGAACGCCGGAATCTGGCGTCCATGTTTCGGTCGCCATCAGCCCGCGGAGACGATCGAGAATATTCGAAGACAGGTGGAGAATCGGGTTATTGCGCCAATCGTGATTGAAGGCGTTGGCTTGGGCGCGCAGTTCCCGCTCTACGTGTCGGCGACGTATCGAACGATGAACTCCTCGTCGCCGTTTATCTACCTAATCGAAACCGACTGGACGGCGCTCGCCGTCGCACTCCATCTTTCCGATTGGAGTGAGTTGATCCGGCAGCCGCGAGCCGTGATTTGTGCCGGCCCCGATGCGTACGAACAACTCGATCGATCGATCGCAGCGACGCCGGATGCGCCGTTGCCGAAGTCGATTGCGTGGACGCCGGCGTGGACGAGCGAGACGGGCGAACGCGCCGAGCCGATCCTGAGGAAGCACGCCGACAGGCAGCAGATGCGACTTCGCGAACTTCGCGACGAACTGAACCGGCGCTACGAAAGTCGGGATGCGTCGTACTGGGCCGATCGATTCGAATCGGCCTTGCGCGGCGACGGGCCGGCGTTGCGCGTGCTATCCATCACGTGTCGCTTCACAACCGTGCTGCAATATGCGACGCGCGACGCACTGGCGGCGCTGGAATCAATCGGATGTGAGACGCGCGTCGTCATCGAGCCGGACGATCAGAGCCATATCTCCCCAATCGGCGCGTTGGAGACAATTCGCGAATTCGATCCCGATCTCGTGCTGCTGATCGATCACACGCGCGTCTCGCAGCCGGGAATACTGATAGACAACCTGCCGGTCCTGACGTGGATCCAGGATCGACTCCCGTGGTTGTTCGACCAGAAAGTAGGGCACGCGCTTGGCGACCTTGATTTTGTCATGGGCCAGAGCCGGCGCGATCTTGTCGGTCGCTACGGCTATCCCGCGGAACGCTTCATGGCCTGCGACATGGCGACGGATGTCGTCCAGCTGACGGCGCCGCTGCCGAACGGACTCGATGCCTCGCGACTGGACTGTGAAATCGCCTTCGCAACGCACGCATCCGAAACGCCGTCGGACTTCGCTGCGACGCGGATGGCCGAGTGCGACAATCCGCAGGGGCGTGCAATACTGGAAGCGATTCAGCGAGCACTGATTGAACGACAGCGCGACGGCATATTAAACGGCGCATTGAATTTTCAGGTATTTGTTGCTGCGATCGAAGCGTCGCTCGGGGCCTCGCTGTCAACGACGGCGCGCGATGGGTTAATCGACCAATTCGCGCGACCCTTGGCCGAACGGATGATCCGTCAGGAGACGTTGCGCTGGGCCGCACGCTGGGCGCGCTCGACAGGCGGGCGACTGCACATCTATGGCGACGGCTGGGAAAAACACCCCGAATTCGCCGAGTTCGCACGGGGTACGATCGAGCACGGACCCGAATTGGGCGAGGCGTTCCGTCGGGCTAAAGTCAACCTGCATTCGGGATGCAATCTCTCGCTGCATCAGCGAGTGCTGGATGGATTGTCCGCCGGTGGCTTCTTCCTGGCGCGGCGCCACGCCGGCGACGTCGGTCTGCAAGTCAAGCATGCGATTAGGGCGTTCCTGCGAAAACGAGGCGTCAAATTGCCGACGAAGGCCTACGGAACCGACTTGCCGTCGCCGTGGCATCGGGAATTTGAGCGTCTGTGCTGGATGAAGGGAATCGACCCGAGACAACCCTTGGAGTTCAACGAGAAGAACGCCGCTCGAATCGCAGCCGTTTGCGACGGCAGCGAGATCATGCTGGCCGATCAGCTCTGGCCTGATTTCGAGGATCTGACCTTTGCCGGAGAGGCGGAGTTCGTCGATCGACTCGAGTACTTCCTTGCGCGACCGGAGCTGCGACTGGAAACGGCAGGGCGGATGCGCGTCGGCGTGCTCGAACACTTCGGTTTTGAGAAACGAATGCGCGACGTGCTGGCGTTCACGACGGACTGCCTTATCGAACAGAGAGCGGCAGTCGGTGCGGGCTTCGAGGAGTCGAATGTCAACGCTGTGGCGGAGGCAAACGTGTAATGAATCTGAGCTGGCCCGAGTCGATGTACCTCGTCAACGATGAACATCGATTCGTCTATTGCCCGATACCCAAGGTTGCGTCGAGCAGCCTCAAACAGTGGTTTCTCACAACGCTGGGCTACGAGCCCGGTCGCGCCGATTGGCCCGAGCGACCTCACGAGTTTCTTTGCGACAGGGGCGCCGCGCGCAAAGGCGATATCCCGGCGGATTACCTGTCATTCGCCTTCGTCCGCGATCCGCGTCGCCGGCTCGTCTCGGCGTATCTTCAAAAGTTCGTCGTGCGATGGGACGCACCGGCGTCGCCCGCACGGCCGGTCATCCAGGCAGTCTGCGAGTCACTGATGCGGCCCGTCGATTTTGCTAAGGGGATCAGCTTCCGATGCTTCGTTAAGCACATCGTATCGTGCGATCCGATGTCGCTGGATGTGCACTGGCGCCCGCAGCATCTGTTCTTCTCGAAGAACCGAACTTTCGATTTTGTCGGGCACGCCGAATCGTTCGATGCCGACATGCTGGCTCTGACCCGCCGCCTCGATCTGCCGTACCGCGCCTCCTTCAGAACCTTGCAGCTGCCTTATCTGAACACGAACATCGAAGGCGCGGCGGATATGTTGTCAGGACAATTACGTCGCCTGAAGGCGTTTCCGGCTTGGCCGTCATTCTACGACGACGACCTGCGATCACAGGTCGCAGAGTATTACGCCCTCGACAATCGAAAATTCGGCTACGCAAGCGCCGCCGACATACCGCAGCGCGAACCCGAGTTCGTCCCCTGTTAAAGGTGCCACTGCTCTCAAGCAGTGCCGACTCGAGGATGTCAGTCGGAGCGTACTCCCGGGAGCCACGATGACATTCAGGGTGCCATGCCGACCCCCAAAGGTCGGCATGAATCGTGTTCACGCGGCGTGGGTGCCCCATCCTTTCCGAATGGAAAGGTTGGGGAATCCGCCAATACTGGAGCAAGGACCGCGCAGTAGTCGCAGCGTAACCCGCGATTGACTCGCCCCGATTTGAATTCACATGCCGTGCTGTGTTAGCATGCCGCAGCAATGCGTATCGATCGGCATGACAACTCCTCGGGCCCGTCCGCCGATTACAAGGTGTCGCGCAGACCTACTCGCATTTTGCTCCTGACGATGCTGCTCATGATGGATGCCCCGGGCTGTCGAACGGACGTGGACGATCTCAAATCGGCGAACCTGCTGATTCCAGGGACCGAACTCCCCTCCGCTATCTGCGAGCGGCTCCAAAAGGCGGGCTGGCGCGACCGCGTCGGCGATCGGATCGGCGTCTGGGTCTCCGTCGAACACCAGAAACTCGTCGGCATCGAAGGCACGCGAATCGCGTTCGTTTACCCATGCTCAACGGCCGAACGCGGAACGGGCAGCCGCGAAAACTCCTACAAAACGCCGCTCGGCTGGCACTATATCGACGAGCGCATCGGCGGCGGCGCGCCGGAGGGCGCCGTGTTCAAGAGCCGCGTCTACCAGAACGAAGTCTGGAAACCCGGCGACGAAACGGAGAAGGACCTCGTCCTGACGCGCATCATGTGGTTGCGCGGCCTGGAAGAAGGCAGAAACGTCGGCCCCGGTATCGACTCCCACGATCGCTACATCTACATCCACGGTACCCCCGCCGAAGACAAAATCGGCACGCCCGCCTCACATGGATGCATCCGCCTGAAAAACCGCGATGTGATCGAAGTGTTCGACAGAACGCGAGCAGGCACGCGCGTGTTGATCACGAAGTGGTGACTCCAAGCATCTGCTGAAGTGGTGACATCAAAGCATATGTTGAAGTGGTGACATCAAACCATATGCTCCAGACTCGAATCGCCCCGGAACCCTGATTGCCCGCACGCTGAAAGCGTGACCTACGGAAGCCCGGGGCAAGCAAAGACCGCGAAGCGGTCGAAGCGCAGCCCCGGGTTACTTGCGTAATGCGAAGTCAAGTCCTGTAAGGACGTCCTACGCACGCATCAATCAACGAGAATGGGTAGGTCGTCCTTACAGGACTCGAACGAAAGTTGAAACATCGATACGCGGGCTTCGTTGAAGTCGCTTCGCGACTAACACTTGCCCGGGGCTCCTATACGCCGGCCTTTCGGGTCTGTTCGGCGACGAATGATCACGCACAGGCTGACCGCGACGAGCAGGCAGAACGTTGCAGGTTCCGGAATAGCCGTGATGCTAATATCAACATGCCCGCCGCCGTGGCCGATCGGGCCGCTGTTCCCTCCCACTGTTCGGATCATCATCGAGTAATTCATGACCACATCAGTACAGGCGGGGATGTCAAGCGCGCCATTAATATTGAACGTGCCAATCGATGATTCGAGCTCAAGGGGGCCGCCATCCATGCTCTGACTGAACAGCCCAATGTTGTTTGTCTGGTCTCCAATGGAAAATCCCGTGTAAGACTCAAACCGACTACCGGGGATGTTGTAATCGTATTCAAGATCGAAGCTGATTCGGACCGGGCTGTTTGTTACAAACCAGAACGTGCCGGAAGAACGCGAGAACGCCAAGTGTCCCGTTGATGTGTCTGTGAGTTGATGAGCAGCGTCCATGGCGAAGTTGAGCTGCGCATCGTCCCACAGGATGTTATATACCGTCATCGCCGTCGATTGCCCGAGGCTTGCCGATTGCGTGACTCGATATGGGTTCTGTGGAACATAGCTGGCTTCACTATCCCTGTCCGCAACATTGTCAACCGTTGTCGCAAGTTCCCAGTTTGAGAAATCAATGACATCCGCAATCGTCGTCTGCGCAACTGTCAGGACAACGGCGATTGCAGTGAACAGCTTGACTTTATCGGGGAGCATTTCGCGCCGTCCGAAATCGTGGCGGTGAAGCATGTTTGTGAACAGACCCGAGCCGTTTCACATATTTGATGATACGGATTCGCTTGCCTCGAAGTAAATGCTCCAGGTGTCGAATCGCCCCGGAACCCTAATTGCCCGCACGCTGAAAGCGTGACCTACGGAAGCCCGGGGCAAGCAAAGACCGCGAAGCGGTCGAAGCGCAGCCCCGGGTTACTTGCATAATGCGAAGTCAAGTCCTGTAAGGACGTTCTACCGCAGTGGATGCTGCAAAATCGTCAGCGCTGATTAATCGGCACAACCTTCTGATCCACCGCGCCGTCGTACACCGCCCGCGGTCGGAAGATCCGGTTCTCCGGCAGATACTCCAGCACGCGCGCCACCCAGCCGGCCGTTCGCGCGACGGCGAAAATGACGGGGAACTGCGGCGTCGGGAAGCCGAGGGCGTGATAGACGAGACCACTGTAGAAATCGACGTTCGGATAGATCTTCTTGCCCGCCGCCTCCATGCGCGTCGTGACTTCCTTTTCAACAGTGGCCGCGGATTCGTAGAGATCGTTAAAACCGTGCTCGCGGCAGAGACGTTCGGCATGGCCCTTCAGAACGACGGCTCGCGGGTCGAGCGCCTTATACACGCGATGACCGAAACCGATGATCTTTTCGTTCTGCGCGAAGCGACTGGCGACCCATTCCTTCGCCTTGTCCGGCGTGCCGATCGACTGGATGTCCGCCAGCGCCGCTTCATTGGCGCCGCCATGAAGCGGACCTCGAAGCGAGCCGATGGCGGCCGCGATCGTCGAATACATGTCGGCGAGCGAACTGTGAACGACCATCGCTGTGAACGTCGAAGCGTTCATACCGTGATCGGCCTGGAGAATGAGGCAGACGTCCATCACGCGGCGGCGAGTCTCATCCGGAATCTCGCCGCTCATCATGTAAAGGTAATTCGCCGTGAAGTCGAGCTCAGGGTTAGGATCGAGAATGTCGCCGCCCTTGCGGACGCGGGCGATCGCCGCGGCGGCATTCCGGGTCTGTGCGAGAATCCGCACGGCGACGTCGCGCTCAACATCGACCGACTCCTTGGGGTTCGACACGTGCCGCGTGACTTCCAGACCGTCATGGTCCATGCAGCCCATCGCCGCGACCGCTGCTTGCAGGGCGTTCATCGGATGGCAATCGTGGGGCAGCGACTTGATGAGCTCCTTGACTTCGTCGGGCAGCGTGCGCTCGGCGCGCATCTTGGATTCGAAGTCGGCGAGCTGCGAGGCTGTCGGCAGATTCCCATAGATCAGCAGGTAGGCGACTTCTTCATAGTTGCTGTTTTCGCAGAGGTCCTCGATCGAATAGCCGCGGTAGACGAGATGCCCTTCCTGGCCATCGACGTAGCCGATCTTCGTGATGTTGGTGATCGCACCTTCGAGGCCCTTGCCGAGCTCGATCGTACAGGGAAACTCCACGCGTCCCATGAACTTCGCCATTGCACTTGTCCTTCGTAGAACCACTGCCGAGTGAAAAACGATACAGGTCTGAGAGTATAGCGGCTGATTCGGGGAGTGAAAACGAGAAGATACTGCGGGTTTTGTTGGGATTCTGCGTTGTTTGACGGCTCGGGCGATCGGTTAGATCCGGACGGAAATCGTGCGGTTTGCGGCGGCAACCCGTCGGATTAGACTATCGCGCGAATCAGTGAATTGATCGCGGCGACCCGACGGGCCCGCTTTTCTCAGGAGACTGCCATGAATGTGCATGAATACCAGGCGCGACAACTTCTGCTCCAGGCCGGGGCGCCCGTGCCGAAGTTTGAAGTGATCGACTCGGCCGACGGCGTGAAGCAGGCGATCAAGGCCATCGGCGGCGGGAAACTGGTCGTCAAGGCGCAGGTCCATGCCGGCGGTCGCGGCAAAGCGGGCTACGTCATCCTGTCGGACAACGCCGACGAAATCGAGAAGAACGTCAAGCGGATGTTCGCCGAGCCGATGGTCAGCTACCAGACAGGCCCTGCGGGCGTGAAAGTCCAGAAGGTCCTGCTGGCGCCCGCCGTCGATATCGACAAGGAATACTACGTCGGCATGGTCATCGATAGGGCGAAGGGCTGCCCCGTGATCATGGTCAGCAAGGAAGGCGGCGTCGAAATCGAGGAAGTCAACGCCCGCAATCCCGAGGCCATCATCAAGGAGTGGATCCACCCGCATCTAGGCGTCCAGCCCTACCAGATGCGCCGCCTCTGCGACGCGCTGGGCCTCACGGGCGATCACGCCAAGCAGGCGACGAAAGTCATCGGCGCGCTGGCGAAGATCTTCCTGGAAAAAGACTGCTCACTGGCGGAAATCAACCCGATGGTCCTCACGAAGGCCAACGGCCATCCCGCCGAGATCCAGGCGATCGATGCCAAATTCAACTTCGACGACAACGCGACGTTCCGGCATCCCGACGTGACGGCGATGTTCGATGCGGCGGAAGAAAACCCGGCCGAGATGCGGGCGAAAGAACATAACCTCAGCTATATCGCTCTCGATGGAAACATCGGCTGCCTCGTCAACGGTGCCGGTCTCGCCATGGCGACGATGGACATCATCAAGCTCCACGGCGGTTCGCCCGCCAACTTTCTGGATGTCGGCGGCAGCGTCACGAAGGATGGCGCCGTGGAAGCGTTCAAGATCATTCTCTCGGATGAGAAAGTGAAGGGCGTGCTCGTCAACATCTTCGGCGGCATCGCCAAATGCGACGTCATCGCCGACGCCCTGATCCACGCCGCAAAGGAAATCGGCTTCAAAGTGCCCGTCGTCGTCCGGCTCGAAGGCACGAACGTCGAAAAGGCCCGAGCCATGCTCAAGGAAGCCAACCTGTCGGCCCTGACGGCGGCGGATGATCTGACGGATGCCGCTAAAAAGGTGTGTGCGGCAGTCTGACCTTAATGTGGAATCGTCGAACTCGGAAATCAGAGCTCTGAGGATGGAAATCAGAACTTCGAAACCTCAGTCATGAGATTTAGGTTTTGATGTTCGGAGACTGAGACTTGAAATCTGAAATTCGAACTCTCAAGTTTCGAATCTGAAATCTTGAACTTGGAATCTCGAATCTGAAATCTCAGATTTCTAATTTGAAATCTCAATTCGGGACTGCGAACTCTGCGTATCGGCCCAGCGGCCACGCCGACTCTTAACCGCGGCCGTGTGCCATGCCGACGCCCAACGTCGGCATGCATGTTCGCCAGCGATCCGTCAGCTGGCCCAAGGACAAGGTGTTGCATGCGAGCAGCAGTCAGAACGACCATTCAGGATACACAATGAACCCTCGCAAAGAACATCTCGAAGCCCGGCGCTTCGTCGGCATCTCCTGCCGGACGACGAACGCCGCCGAACTCGATGCGGCGACCGGGAAAATCCCCGCGCTCTACGAGCGGTTCTTTGCCGAAGGCGTCGCCGGTCAGATCCCCGATTGCAAGGATGCGACCGGAATCTTCGGCGTCTATTCAGGCTACGAATCCGATCACAACGGCGCCTACACCTTGACCGTCGCCTGCGAAACGGAGCTGGATGAGGCGCCTCCGTCGGGTTTGGATGTCATCGACGTGGCAGCTGGCGAGTTTCTCGTATTCGAAGAAGCTGGAGAGTTGCCGGGCGCCGTGAGGAATCTCTGGCAGCGGATCTGGACTTATTTCGAGGCGTCCACGGAATACCGTCGAGCATTCGAAGTCGATTTCGAAGTCTACAGCGACGAGTTCCCCGGCGTACGAATCTATATCGCATTGGCAAAGTAGCAGTGCGCGACCCGACGGATGCCGACACGGCGGACTGATGGTTCCCAATGCACATCTTCGCGAAAGCCTGGTCGTCGCAGGACAAGAAAATTCCTTCACGAAATAGTGTGTCACTCAATTGGCATCCGCAATGGGACTCAGGAACGTCCCGATAGGGACGCAATGAAAATAGCCCACCCATTCATGGGTGGGATTGCCATGCTGAAATTGCCGTACCGTAGGGCAACGCCGTGAACCGAACGCAGTAGCGGCAGTACCAGTCGGAGCCGCCGTGTCCTCACGGCGGAGTCATGCTCATGTACGCTGGATGATTCGCCACGCTGAGACTGCGAGCCTCTAATTAGAGCGTTCAGTTCGCGGCGTTGCCCGTAGGGCCGGCGCGACGCCGCGCATCACGATCATCCCGTCGCACTAGGTCGACGACTCGCCTGCAGCGATTCCCACGTTCCCCGAGTCGAGCGCAATCTCAGATTCAGTGCGGGAGTTCCGCGTATCTGCAAACTGCCGTCCGAACTTGACGGCAACGTAGAGAATGATCGCCGGCAGAATGTGCAGCGCCATCCGATTCCCGGAATCCGAATCGTCCAGGCGATAGGGCTTGCGAAATGCGCCGAGCGCGACGATCAAAAGGAGAAACGCCGGAATCGTCGCGCGGAACAAGGCTTCGCCCCGGATCGGTCGCATGAACGGTGTCCACGCCAGAAGGAACAGCAGAACCGTGTATGTCATCGTCCAGTGGCCCGTCCACACCAGGTTCCACGCCGTCGTATCAAAGCACTTCTTCATGTGGTCCGTCTTATCGATGAAGAACCACAACACGACCAGCAAGAGCGCCCATGTCATCAACACCGTCGTCCAGCGGGTAGTGGATTGCAGGGGGCGGAACGCGGACGCGAGAACGACCGCGACAAGCAGCCAGGAAGGCGCCAGCATGACAGGAATCTGCTCGCGCGTGACGATCCATCCCTTGTCTCCGATGAAGTTCGCAATGACGGAAAACCAGCCGGTCATAAGCCCGGCGAGGGCGAGCGTCGCCACGAGTCGATCCACAAATTTGATGTCCCGGCTCTCGGCGACGGGTGCGAGAAAGATGGCTGCAACGAGCGGTGCTTCAACGCGATGCAGCGAAAACCCGATCAGCCCGAACATCGCAAGGACCAGCCACTCGCGACCGCCGGTGGAAAAGCGCATATACGCGGCCCCGGCATAGATGAACAGAAATGCGGCCGAGCCGAGATTCGTGTGGATATATGAAGCGTGACGCTGATACATCGGCGTCGATAACAGCAGTAACGCCGCAAGCACCGCCGCGACAATGCCCGCGATCTGTCCCACGCCCAGCGACTTGAAGCTGCGCCGAATCCAGTGAAATAGCAGTGCCAGCGTGACCATGGCGAGCAGCGGCGGCATGCCGTAGAGATAACCTTCGTTGAGGAATACGCTGGCGCTGTGGGCGACGGGGGCGAACACGCCCCAGCCGGAAAGCTGCAATCCCGAAATATCCGTGAAGTAGCCGTAGTGACCGAGCTCGCGCGCGATGATGAGCAGATAGAACGAATCGTTCGAAATCAGCGTCAGATTCACCTGGTGTATCAGAAACGAAACGCCGTTGAAGAGGATCGCTCCGACGAGCAACGAACGGCCCGTCGTTCCGGGCGCGCCGTCACGGCGAAGAGAATCGAGGGTGATCGCCAAGACCGTTATGACCAGCGCGATCGCAGTCGCTGACACGGCAGTCATCGTCAACGGCGTTAGAAGGGCGATCAATGACGCGAGGACCCACAGCAACAATCCAACCGGATAGCCCGCAAGGACGATCGTCGTGCAGTCGATCGTTCGACGCCCGATTGCGTACAGAAGAGTCATGCCGCCGAGCTGCAGGGCGCCCGCAAAAAGCCATTGATTGATCACTCGGCCAACTCCTCAATCAACTTTCTCGGCGCCAGAACATGGACCGGCTGGTTTTTCAGCGTGAGCACATAGAGTGTCTCGGCCCCCTCAACCCACTCAGGCACGATAATGAGCTTTCTGCTCTTGCGTCGCGCGTCGATGCGAAACTCGATGTGCTCCAGCTCCATCGCACGATCGTACCCCGACGCGCCAAGCACGTGGGCGTATTCTTCGACGTCATAGGCGCTGACAAACGTGACGCCGATCAGGTAACGAAACGGAAGCGCTTCCTGTTCGTAGGCGATAATACGCTTATCTTTGAGAAACTCTCGAAGTGCGATGTGATTTCGATACGTGATTTTGGAAAGCCCGTTCCCGTGCCGAAGCAGGTAGTCGAGCGAATTGCTCTTTCGACGATACTCCCAGCGACCCTTGAAAGCGGTCGTCGCGCCGGGCTTGTGCGGTGTGATGGCGCAATAGAAATTCAGACTGAGGGCGGACGCTGCGCCGACGATCGCGAGTACGCCGCACCAACGCCGCAGCGGCCGCATGACCAACATGACCGCCGCCAGAACCGATGTCGCCAACGCTGCGACGAAATAGGTATGCACCATATTCGTAATGGACGTCGGTTTGCTGAAGTACGGAGCCGCGCCGAGGACGGCGACGGCGACGACGATGAGCGGGACAGCCGCGAGGGCCTCCGGCGTGAGGCATCTTCGGATGATACTTCGCTTTTCGCCCGACATCGTACCGATTGAGCCGGCGTTGCCGCCCGGATCGGCGAAACTCGATTCACAGTCCGACGATATGTCGGAAGTGCCGTTCCAATTGGGGGCGTCAGGCATTCAGCGTATCCCGAGGGCGTTGAACTTGTGTCGAGAATCGGTAGCATATCGCCGACGTTGTCGGACCCGAACGCTGACACCGATTGAAAGCAGGAACCGAGTCGATTGGACGGCAATTATACGATCTTGATTCCGGCTTACAACGAATCGCATTCGATAGGTCGCGTTCTCGACGAGATCGGTATGCCGTCCAGTTGTGCGGAAGTCCTCGTTGTCGACGATGGATCCGACGATGCGACTGCTGAGATCGCGTCGAATCACGGCGCGCGCGTGATTCGCCATCGCCGGAATCGCGGATACGGAGCATCGTTGAGGACCGGGATCGAAGCGGTCAAGACGGAATACGTCGTCTGTTGCGATGCCGACGGACAGCATCGGCTGGAAGACCTGATTCGAATCGCCGAAGAGGCGCCGGATTATGACATGGTCGTGGGGATGCGCGAGCGCTCATCGCATCGGGACTGGATGCGCTGGCCGGGCAAAGTGATCCTCGCCATCTTCGCGAATATTCTCACAAGCCAGAAAATCCCGGATCTGAATTCGGGTCTTCGTTCCTTTCGCGTTTCGGTGATCCGCAAATACCTCCATCTGATGCCTCCGGGATTCTCGTTCTCGACGACAAGCACGATCGCGCTGCTGAGCATGGGGTATTTCGTCAAGTATGTGCCGATCGTAGTCAAAAAACGCGACGGCCGGAAAAGCACGGTCAGGATCTTCCGGGACGGCATGCGGGTCATGCTGCTGCTGGTCAACCTGACGACGCTATTCAACCCCTTGCGCGTGTTTCTTCCTGTTTCATTGTCGCTGATTGTTGGAAGCGCCTTATACTTCGTCTTGTACTCCTGGTTCGTGGACGTCGACGTGACGCCGGTCATGGTGATGTTGTTCATTACGGGAGTCCTCGTGTTCCTGTTGGGGGCCGTTTGCGAGCAGGTGTCCGCGATTCGGCGAGAGTTGCACGAGGAGCGGTAGGCGCTCGCAATCCCCGGAATCAGCGATCATCGCTGCGGGAAGTCGTCGATGTGCGGTATCTTCGGAATCTCAGTGACACAAGGCTCGTCCGTCTCGTTGCGGGACGCGCGAGCGGCGCTGGACACGCTGTTCCTCCTGTCGGAATCGCGCGGTCGCGAGGCGGCCGGCGTGGCGCTCGTCGCCAACGGCTCGATCCGCATATTCAAAGAACCCGTCCGCGCGAAGCACCTGGTGCGCAAGGCCGAATACGATCGCGTGTTCGAACCCGTTCAACGCAAGCACATTCCGCTGACGATCATCGGACACTCACGCCTCGTCACGACGGGGGCGCAGCGTATCGCGGCCAATAACCAGCCAGTGATTCACCGGGGCGCCGTGGGTGTTCACAACGGGATCGTTGTAAATCATGAAGCCCTGTGGCGACAGCACGCGGATATTCCGCGCGGCGGCGATGTCGACTCGGAAGTGATCTTCGGTCTGATTCGCCGCTACCTTTCAGGCTCGACGTCACTTGCGGAGGCGACGTCGAAGGCGTTCCAGGAAATTGACGGCGCGGCGTCGACCGCCGTTGTGTTTGACGATCTGAATCAGTTCGTGCTGGCGACGAACACCGGCTCGCTCTACCACTGCTCAAATGACGACGACGGCATCTTCATCTTCGCCTCCGAAAGATGGATTCTCGAAACGGCATTGAGTAAAGCGCCGCTGAAAGGAAGAGTGTCGCCGGCGACGATCGAGCAGCTTCGCGCTGGCGCCGCCATGCTGATTGATCTCCAGAACCTGTCGCGAACGGCCTTCGCGCTGTCGTCGCCGCCGCAGAATGGCGAACTCGTAGCGCATCTGACCGCGCGACGTGACGTTGTCGAGATAGAGCCGGCGTCGAAGCGCGCGGAATCGACATCGCCGCCGGCAATTCCCAAATTCCTGAAACGACTGCCGTCGATGCGCGAGATCGACTACGACGCCATCGATCGCATGCGGCGCTGCACCAAATGCATCCTGCCCGAGACGATGCCGTTCATCGAGTTCGATACTGAGGGCGTTTGCAACTACTGCCGTCACTACAAACCAAACGTACCGATGGGTCGGGAAGCGTTGGAAGCCGTGATGGCGCCGATTCGCAGCAAATCGGGCCAGGCGGATTGCCTTGTCGGTGTCAGCGGCGGTCGGGACAGTTCGTTCGGTCTCCACTTCATGTGCAACGAACTGAACATGCGACCGATCGCGTTTACATATGACTGGGGAATGGTCACGGACCTGGCGCGGCGGAATGTCTCCCGGATCTGCGGAAAGCTCGGCGTCGAACATATTCTCGTCTCGGCGGACATCGAGAAAAAGCGGAGATTCGTGCGACAGAACCTGATTGCATGGCTGAAGACGCCTGATCTCGGCCTGATTCCGTTGCTCATGGCAGGAGACAAGCAGTACTTCTTCCACTCGCTCCGATTGCAGCGCGCGAACCGGCTCGGCGTTCAGGTCATGTGCGAAAACATGTTGGAGCGTACGCACTTCAAGACGGGCTACGCCGGGATTCGGCCTTGGAATGAGGATCGCGATCATGCCTACACGCTTCGACAACGCGACAAGTTGACGCTCGCGTCGTTCTATGGTCGGCGATACCTAGCGAATCCACGGTTCATCAATGCGTCGCTGCTGGATACCATCTGGGCGTTCGCCTGCTACTACGGAATCAAACGCGACTTCGTCAACCTGTTTCGATACATCGAGTGGAACGAAGACGTCGTCAACCAGACGCTCCGATCGGAGTTCGATTGGGAAGTCGCGACGGACACGACGAGTACATGGCGAATCGGCGACGGCACGGCCGCATTCTACAACTACGCGTATTTCATCGTTTCCGGATTCACGGAGAACGACACGTTGCGGAGCAATCAGATCCGCGAGGGCGTGATGGATCGCGAGGCGGCGCTAAAGCGCGTACGACAGGAGAATCAACCGCGCTTCGAGTCGATCGAGTGGTACTTGAACACGATCGGTCTGGGCCACGCATACGACGACGTGTTGCGGCGGATCGCGGCGATACCGCGGCGTTATGAGTCGGATCGCGAATGAGCCGTTCGCGTAACGGCGGAATCGGGGCGATTGCATGAGCGGCAACGCAGCGACAACAAGTCCTTCCGTTGAATCCTCGATGGAAATCGAAGATCGGCGGCTGTTCGACTCGATTGCGGCCGACTACTCGAAAAAGGACCTCGTCCAGTCGACGCGGATCGCGCGGGAATACGAAATCCTCCGATGCGTCCAGCCCACGATCGCAAAGATGGGGCGGCCAAAGCTCATTCTCGAAGTCGGCTGCGGCGTCGGCCGCGTCGCAAAGATCCTGAAGGGGCGCTACGACAGATACGTGGGCGTCGACTACAGCGAGAAACTGATCGAGGCGGCGAAAATCTACGCGTCGGATTGCCCGGCCGACTTCGTGTGTGCGAATATCAAGGCCTTTGAGCTCGACGGGCCGAAGGCGGATCTCATCGTCCTGATCGGCGCCCTGCACCACATGACGGAAATGGATGAAGTGATGGCTGCGCTGATTCGTAATGCCGCGCCCGGCGCTCGCATCGTCGCCTTCGAGCCGAATCGCAGCAACCCGATCGTGCAGACGCTTCGCAAAATCCGACAACGCGTCGACAAGGCCTACTCCAGCGATCAGCACTATTTCTCCCGTAAGGAACTTCACGACCTGTTCGCACAACATGGCTTCGAGGATATCGATGTGGCCCATCAAGGATATTGTTCGACGCCGTTCTCTCAAGTCATCCTCCCGCCGCAGTTTCTTTCGAAACATGCGAGTCGGGTCGCTGTCGGCTTCGATCGACTATGCGATCGGGCGTTGCCGCGGCTGTTCCACGGTCTAAGCTGGAACCTCGTGGTCAGCGCCGCGTTTCCCCGAACGACGCCATGCTGAAGCTGCGATCATTTCTGTTTGCCGAACGCAAGTTCAATGTCGACGTGGGCTGGAATGTCGGTTCACTCGCCGTCGTCGGTCTCGGCGGCGTGGCCGTCAACGTGGTCGTCGCGCAGGCCTGGGGCGCGGGGATGCTCGGCGTCTTCAACCAGGTCTTCGCCGCGTACATCATCCTGTCGCAGATCGCCGTCGGTGCCGTGCACCTGTCCGCACTGAAATACGTTTCGCAGACAGAAGATGTCGAAACGCGCGGTCGCGTCGTTGCATCAGCGCTTCTCCTGTCGGCGCTGCTCGGTGGTCTGACGAGCACAATCGCCTGGCTCGGCAGTGGCGCACTCGGCCGCATACTGAACAGCCCGGATGTCGGCGTCGGATTGGTGCTCGCCGCGCCCGGCCTGCTCTTCTTTTCACTGAACAAAGTGCTGATCAACGTCCTGAACGCGATGCGGCACATGCGCGCATACGCCGTGCTGCAGGCGTTGCGACTTATCTTCATGGCGATCGTCATCGTCGCGATGGCGGCGTTGGACCGGCCCGGCGAACAACTTCCCTTGGCGCTATCCGGCGCAGAGGCGCTGTTGTTCCTGATCTCTGCCGCATATGTCGAGCTACGCTGCGTGCGCCTGCGGCCAAACGCCATCGAAATGGCATGGTTGCGAACGCATCTTTCCTTCGGCGTTCGCGGCTTCCTAAGCGGAATGCTGGCGGAACTCAACACGCGCGTCGATGTGCTGATGCTCGGCTTCCTGTTGAACGACAAAGTCGTCGGCATCTACAGCCTCGCGGCGATTCCCGCGGAGGGGTTCGCACAAATCCCGCTGATGGTGCGACGCAACTTCGATCCAATCATCGGTGCATCGCTTGCGGCGGAGGAGCGATCGCAGCTGGAGACCGCGGCGCGCGGCATCAAGCGAACGACGTACTCGATCATGCTCGCGCTAGGTCTTGCGGGCGCGCTGTTGTTTCCCGTCTTCGTCTGGCTGTTCGTCCGCGATCGAGGCTTCGGCGACAGTTCGTGGGTCTTCGCGATCCTTGTCGCTGGAATCGTCGCGAACGCGGGGTACAGGCCCTTCCTCGGGATGTTGCTACAGGCCGGTCGCCCCGCGACCCATACGCTCCTGATGTGCGCCGTCGTGCTGACGAACATCGCCATGAACTTCGCATTGATTCCGCCGCTCGGTGTGTTCGGTGCGGCCACGGCGACGGCGATCGCATTGCTGGTCGAAGCAATCCTGATCGCGCGGCTGACCCGTTCGATCGTGGGCATCCGCGTGTAGCCGAGCCCGGCATTGCGGCGGGCCCATCGGCATGCGGCATGATCGCTTCCAACTTCGGCCGGCTTCGATCGATTCCGCGAATCGATTGAGCATCCAATAGGAACATTCGCACGCTCCCAATTCACGACGCACGCACTCACGCCCGCGCAATCACGATGCTCCCTGCGACGATTAGCGCACCGCCGGCCCAATGTCGCCACGTGAGTTCCTCGCCGAGAAACAGCCCTGCCAACGCAATGGCAACAACCACGCTGAGCTTATCAATCGGCGCCACTTTGGATGTCTCGCCCATCTGCAGCGCGCGAAAGTAGCACAGCCACGACGCCCCCGTGGCGAGCCCCGAAAGTACAAGCATCACCCACGTGCGCGACGTGGCGTTTGACAGCGTGCCGACACCCTTCACGAGCGTGACGCCCCAGACGAAGATGAGTATCACAACCGTCCGAATGGCCGTCGCAAGGTTCGAATCGATCCCCGCAACGCCCGCCTTGGCGAGAACGGCCGTCAGACCCGCGAACAACGCGGACAACATCGCCCAGTGCAGCCAGGTCATATGCGATTCCTCTCTTACTATTGGATCTTGCGAACGAATCAAGCAGACTGTAGTGCAACAGGGCGTCGGGCGGAATTGCGGCGGTGGGGGTGGCCCATGGCTTCAGCCGTGGGGTCACGACGATAGGGCACGAGTGCGGCGATCCAATTGACCCACGCGGTGTGCGTTGCTCGATCACCAAGCTCGGGAGCCTCCACCCCGACAGCCGAAGGATTCAGCGCTCACATAATGCCGTGCCTGATGTTCAACAAGCGATCGCACCAATCAGTGCTGCGTCGTTGGCGCGGGACGCCGGGTGGCATGCTTGCCCTCCAAGCTACAACTGTCCGCGAGTTCGAGAACAAAATCTCGACCCGCGCAGCCGTCACTAACACGTCTGCATCAATAGAAAATCTCGCTCCGAAGGAGCGCCGGATCGTTGCCACGGGTGGAGCGAAGACCGCGCAGCGGTCGCAGCGCAACCCGTGGATGAGGTCAAATCTCCCTGCTTCCGCCCCGAAGGGGCGGTGGAATCCCCGGACAGCCTCGCCCTTTTCAAGACAAGCATGTCGATGCAAAACGCCGCCACGTCGTGGACACAGCCATCCGGAAGCGAATTGCCTGACCGCATGCTCACTTTGGAAGCCGACGCTGTCCAAGAGTCGGCGATCATCGCTACCGCGAAATGCACCATATTTCGCCCGAAGGGCGCACGAACATAGCCGGGGATTTCAGTCCCCGGTCGCGTCATGGCGTAATGGCAAGGGCATCCGGAGGACGCACGACCACGCGACGCCCGCCTTTCCGGGCGGCAATTGTCAAGTGAAAACGCCATCCAGAGACTGAAATCCGTGGCAAAGTCCGTATGCCGTCCGGGCGAATGTCGATATCGAGTGCGAATTGCGAAGGAGACGAACTTCCGGAGGGCTTCGGGTAAGCCACCAGCGGGACCCGATTGCGCCAATTGATTTTCGTAACGGATCCCTGATGATAGACATTCCCCAATCTAGAATTCGCCACGCGATTCGCCATTGGCTAATATACATGACATTTGGGTAACAACGTCGGGCGGACGAGCGATAGTCTTCGAATTCGATGCGGGCTGCCACGGTTGTCGGGCGTTGTGGTAGTGTTTGCATTACTCGGGCGCCGCCCTCCGGCCGACGGGCGTGGATGAATGCGGTGGCGTGGCAAATGCACATCGGTCACAGCAGGCAAAGCGCCGCATCTTGCCAACGAGGAACTCTATATGAAGACTCCTGAAAATGCTGAATCATGGCAAATTGACATTACGACCCAATTGCCCACACGAGAAGTCGAGGCGAGGGTCGGAGAGACGATTCTAGAGGTGGTACGTCACGATGTCGAAAAGCGAGAATTCCGCATAGACATTCAGGATGTAGACGTTACCAAAGTAATCATCAGCGCTGAACACCATCTCCCGATCACGATCGAGCGACCTAGGCTTGGTCAGCCAAAATCAACAATCCGCCTTAGGGCAAAATCAGTACTGGATGCCGCCAATGGTCCGATTGCCACGTTGCTCAGAATTGAACGATCCGACGTCAGGCTGCTTCGCGGTCATCTGAAGTTGTTTGTAGCCAAGCATTGGGGCAAGCTCGTGATCGTCGGTGTCGCCCTCGTGGTCGGGATATTTCTATACCACTTTTCTCCCGAGGTGGCGGGCCGAATTCCACGAGTCGTCGATCGGGATATTACCTTGATAGACGGATCGATCGAGTTTGGTCAGGAGACCATTATTCAACCCTCTGCTCGGTTGGTGCTTCACAATATCAAGAAAGTGAAGATGCCTCCGAACGCGGTTATTATCGTGCTGGGCGAATTCGTCGTTAGCTCCGATACTCCGGATCCGATCGAATTCGATCCAAGCGCCGATCGGGATACTAAGTGGCAGGGCATCCACGCAATTGGTGACAATGCCCGCCTCGAACTCCGAAACGCACGGATCGCCGATGCGTGCGGAACCGACCCTAAGCAATGGCCATCGGACTTTGTTAAGATGGTGCGGGGGGTGTACGAGTCGGAAGTGAAGATTCGTCGAGGTGGAGGTTGTTCTGTAACTCGTGCTTATGTACGGCTCGAGCACGTGCAATTCGACCGATGCGAGGCACTAAAAGGCGGTGCCCTATTCCTCAATGACACCCCTCGGCTTCTCAAGGGCGCTGAAGTCGGACCTCCGATTCCGAGGTCGACTAGAAATCTCATCACGTCGTGTGAGTTCACTAACAATGCATGCGGGGCGAGCAACTACAAGTCATCCGGCGGTGGTGCCGTGTTCCTCTACTTGGCCGCTGCTACCATTCAGGACACGGTATTCAGTGAGAACCGCACTCGCCATCCATCGGGCGCAGGCGGGGCGGTTTACGTGGGTAATTCGAGTATTGCAGAGCTGGACGGCTGCACATTTGCTAACAACAACGCGACTGGCGACGGCGGCGGTGTCTACATTCGTGGTACCTATGAGCCGGGTAGTATTTTGAGAGACGCAGCGGTGGAGAGCTTCGTCAATATCAGGAATTGTGAATTCACGGGCAATAGTGCATCCGGTCGAGGGGGCGCACTCGCTGCATCGAAGCTGACGATTCCCAAGATCACCGACTGCAAGTTCGTCGGTAATCAGGCGAAAGTGGCTGGGGCGATCGAGTATGCACCTGACCAACAGGATGAGCAGTTCTTCAAGGAAGTTGGACGATCATTCGTAATCGCCCGTTGTTCATTCGACAATAACCATGCTGAACAACGTGGAGCTGATATCTGTACGACCCGGCAGCATGCGGTCCTTGCAGCACCGAGGAATTCCGAGTTCTCCGGCGGAGCGTATCAGCTGCAGGGTCGTGTGCACATTGCCGATCCGAGTCCGTCCCCCGTACCATTACGCCGGGAGGACAAGTCGAGCATTATTACCGACAACGAGGGCCTGAATTACTACGATATCACGAGCACACGTCAGCAGCTAGAAGTTGCATATGTGCGGCAACGCGATCCTAGTTTCTGCCAGTCGGCCGCTCTAGCGATGCTATTGAACTTCCGTCGAGGAATCTCCACATGGGACGACGCCAAAGTTCGACAGATGCTCGAAGCTCATGGAGCTGCAACGAGTCATGCATCGTGGCGCGAGTTTCTGAGTGACGTATTGTCGGAATTCGAGTGGGGACATGTATACTCTGACGACGAGTCAGATACAGCCATGTTGATCCGCGCCATGATTGATAATGGCTTTCCAGTCGTGATGAACGTCGGGTTTACGACAAGTGGGCATGTGATTCTCGTGGTTGGTTACCAATTGGGCGACAAGTCACTCGAGCTTATCTGCCACGACCCCAATGGCGTCTTCAGTTTTGATGCAGGAACGTATCTTCCGGATCAGCAATCCGGCGCGTACGTGATTTATCCCTTGCGCAATTGCGCCGTGACACTCGAATACCGAGACGATCCTCAAGGTGGACCGTGCCAATTTCGCAAGGTTACACTTTCAGGCGCATCATCCGATTGGAAGCAGGCGGGTAGTCCCAAGGGCCCAGGGCGGTATTCAGATTGGGAATTCGTTGTTGAAAAGTCCGTGGAGGCACCGATTCGAAGCGCTGCCACAAGTAAGGCTGTGCCATCCAACCCAAATAGTGATGTCGCTCAACTGCTTCCGCATTGATAGGTCATACACAGTCCCATGTGACGCGCATCGTGGATGTGACTGCCGACTGACTGCTCGCGAGCGTGCCCAATCCTCTCGGTATGGAGAGCTCGGGAACCTTGCATCTCGTAACTACCCCGCGAAACTATGGCCAAGACAGCCCCCAGTGACGTTGAGCCCCGAGCCGGAGCAAGTCCTCCATAGTGTACCCATGGCGCCAAGTGGGCAAACCTGAACTGTTTCCACTGCAAGCGAACCAATTCACCGTCCCGCATGCGCCGTCACCGCACGTAGTAGTGCACAATAACATAGAAGGCCAACGGGATCACAAGCGTCGTCGCGCTCAGTGACAAGGCAAGCAGGCCAACGCGAAGTCGATTCTGGCGGCGAAGGTCGTCACGACTGGCGTGGGTTCGTCCGGTGCCAGTCATCTTGAACGCCGTGTATCCGCGAGACCAACGACGCGATAGCGAGATGCACACGATCAAGTCAATCGGATACTCGGCGAGCACGCCGAAAGGAAACTGTCCCATCAACATACAGATCAATAGAGTGTTGAAGATTACGGAGAGTGTAAGGAGTTCGCCGACAATCGCCGCGGGCGACAGGGGGGCGGATCGTCGCTTGACGTTCGACTGCAGTATCGATTCCGGCGTGAATATCCCGCCGCACTCAGGGCATCGATTGTGATCAAGCCCTCGCAAGTCGTAGCTGCATACCGGACAAGTCAGCGTTGTGTGTTCGCCCGAGTCAGTCAGCGACGGCGGTAAGATGGCGGAGTCATGTCGCGCGTGGATCGACATCGGCGCTTCACTCCTCGATGACGGTTTGTCACCGAGGGGGAAGAACGAAGCGGTGCTGCACAGCTTTCGCGAATATTCTCCAACCTCTCCGCATGAAATGAATCGGGAATCGACGGCGGCGGGGCGCACTGGAGGCTGCCAGTTTGGTGCCACTGGTGGCTTGTCCGAGGCTGTCCGGGAATTCGACGGATTGGTGCGAGTGAGCCAACGGTGCGAGGACACCTGTGTATGCAGGCATGACTTCGCTCTGAAGGAGCGACACAGGTTAGCCCGGGGTCAGCGCAGACCGCGACGCGGTCGAAGCGCAACCCCGGGTTCGGGTTCTTTCCTCGAGTTTAGCCCTGAAAGGGCGACACAATTCCCGGACAGCCTCGGCTTGTCCACTAGTTCCGGGGCCGCGGAGTAGCTTGTACGACCACACGCCCACTCCCGGCCGCGTCGGTGCATTCGATGTCATTCCTCCTCGAAATGCAACGTCGAGAAGTCCGTCCATCACCAAGAGCCCAAACACCATCCCACTCGATACTCACCTCGGACTCCGCCACAACCTGACCACTCACCACACCCACGCGAAACACCGACCAAGACTGCCCCAAGTGACGCTGCGCCCGAAACCGCAGCGCGAGGATCGTCGCAGCGCATCAGTGACTCGCGCGAATTTGCGAGAGTTTGCGACACTTTGTGGGCGTTTGCACGGAACTTTTTTGCAGGAAGGAACGCCAACGCATTGCACGGCAAGGGAAAAACTGGTGAAAACGCCGAACGGCAGAAATCGACCCGCCTCAAGTCGCGCGAAGCGCCCAAACCCAGCGCTCCGTCACCTGATGCGCGCAATCAACGGACGCGCATCAGAAAAATTCTCCGCCACGCCCGAGTTTGCACAATTTGCGCCATTTTGCGGGGGGCGGAAAATCGCCGAAATCACCGCAGCATGGTGCGCCGACAAGAGTTATCCCGCGCAAACGCCCGTGCAAACATCGCCCGCGGCGCGCAAACACGATTCACGTTGGAACTTGGCCCGAACTGCGCCGACAAGCAACGTCTTGCAAATGAGATGCAGGATGCCAAATCGCCGTGAGGTTACGGCGCTACCGAATACGTTTCGGTCAATTCGTTCTTCAGCGTCTTGGTGGGCACGGCCCACCCGACGGAATCAATCCAGCCACTTACCCATCTGCTTCAGCTTGGTCGGCACGTATTCATCCGTGACGAACGTGATGCTCTTCGTCAGCAGCGCTTCGACTTCCATTTTGAAACCATGCTGGAGCATCTCGGCGATTTCCTTTTCCCAGGGTTTCTTCCCCTTGAACCACGGGTACGCGAGGATCTGCTTCGAGCGTTTGATGTCCTTGTCGTCGATGGCGATCTTCACGTCGTCGCTGAGGTCGAACTCTTCGTAGTCGCGGCTGCGGACGCCGATGAACTTCGCGTCGGGCACGGCCATGCGACCGGACTCGAACGCGAGATTGATGGAGCCCTGTTTGATGACGCTGTAAATGTAATACCCCCAAGGGTCATTATCGAGGAGGCAATAGACGGGCAGCTTCAACTCGTTGTGCATGCGATGCAACAAACGGCGAACGCCGCGAGGCGGCTGACCGGAACCGTGAGTGAGAATGCAGTTGTGCGTTTCCCAGAATCGATCCTCGTTGAAGCGCGCCCACACAGTGCCTTTTTCGACATGGAGGATGAACTTGGCGTCGCACTTCTTGAACTGGAACACGTCGGGCTCGACGATGCCTGGAATGCTCATGCCGCCGGCGCCCATGCGGCGCAGGTCGATCTCGTCGCCGCGGCTGACGATCGTGAGGTTGCCGGCAATGCTGCCCCGGCTGTCGGCGAAGACGTGGAGCTGTTCGCGGAGCACTTCCAGTGAGACTTCGAGATCCTCGATGATCGGATCGGATTCCTTCTGGTCGTTGAACGTCTTCTCGTTGGTGCCCTTGATCGAGTGCTTGGAGAGGTAGTAGAGACCTCGGATGCTGCTGGTCTTGTCGGCGTCGATGAGTTGTTTGCAGCCGCTGGCGATGAGGACTGTCTGCATGAATGTCTTCGAACGATTGAGATCGAAGAAGTTCCGATTGATAGCCTTGTCGCCCATTTCAATGATGCGCTTCTTCTTGTTGTAGCTGGCGTTGGAAAGCGAGCGCATCGGGACGACGATTTCCGGGTCCTTCCGTTTCTTCGCGGTGGCAGCGACGTTCGTCGCGAGACCGACGATGCGTTTGGAGGTCTCGTCGTTGATCTTTTTGCGGGCCTTCTCGCTCTTGGCGTCAGGCTTGCGGCGCGTCGAGGAGGTGCTGGAGCGCTTTGGCGTGGGCGACTTCTTCTTGTCGGCAGTCGTGCGGCGAACTTTCTTCCTGGCCATCCGTGGTCCTTTCGAGGCTTGGGTCCTATTGGATTATGTCGGATGGCGCGGAGGATGTCATGCAGGCGGGGCGGGGCCAGCCGGCGGATCTGGTCGATCAGGTCGGCCGTGAGATTCTGGGGGCATCTCGCACGTCGAACGACGGCCATGACTGGCCGTGCTCGGAAGCGTGGGTCAGCGATGGCGTTGGTCTTCTTCTTTTTCCTGGCGGATGGTTCCCCAGATGCGTTCGAGGGCGGCGACGACTTCCTGCGTGGCGGACTGGCTGGCTTCGACCTGTTTCTGGATCTTGGTGGTTGCGCCGGCGGTCTCGGTTGCGAGGGATTTGACCTGTGTCGCGACGACGGCGAATCCGCGGCCTGCGTCGCCTGCGCGGGCGGCCTCGATGCCCGCGTTGAGCGCGAGGAGATTCGTCTGGTTGGCGATCTGCTTGATGACGCCCATGACGTCGCCGATTTCCTTGGATGTTTCGCGGAGACCGCCGACGATTTTGAGGGCGGCTTCGAATTCACTCTGGAGCTCTTCGCGGCGCTTCTGGGCGTTGCGCAATTCCTGCGTTTGTTCGTCCATTCCCATCGTCGCGCCGTTGATAGAACTGGCGGCGCGTCGGAACGAGCCGAGCATTCCTTCGAGCAAGACGCGTCGGAAGAACTTTCCATCGCTGGCGTATTCGAGGGACGCCGTCGCTTCGCGCACGAATGCGTCGGTCATATCAAGCAGGTGGTTGATTGCGTGGAGCAGGTCGCCGAGATCGCCGGTCGTATTGATGTTGAGCAGGCGGCGTTCGAGATCGCCGCGCGCACCGGCGCGGCAGACGGCGGCGGCTTGTCGAATCCAGGCGTTCAACTCGTCGACGTCGACGGCGTTCGTCTCGAATTCATCGGGCAGGCAATTGGATAGCGTCGTCATGTGTGTGTTCCTATGCTCCGATTTTTTCCAGCTTCGCACGTCTCGAGTCGGCGTCGTGTTTCAGAGAGAAGATCAGTTCCTCGTAGCTCATGCCCTTGCTCTTGAGGAGATCGAGGACGATGGGCATGGACGCGGCCATCTGGTCTTTTGGATTCCGGTGTTTGCGTTCCTCGTTGAGGAGCGTTTGGTAGAGACCTTTGATCGTCGTGAGGACGGTCCGATCGGGCACGCGCCGGTTGGAGTGATAGCTGACGATCCGGCCGCTGTCGTCGAAAGTAGGCGTGACATGGGCGAACACCCAGTAGTGATCGCCGTTCTTACATCGGTTGATAACGTATGCGAAGATCTCCTTGCCGGATTCGATCGTATCCCAAAGGAGCTTGAACACGCAGCGCGGCATGTCGGGATGGCGAATGATGTTGTGCGGCTTGCCGAGCACTTCGTGTTCGGTGTATCCGGCAACTCGAAGGAACACTTCGTTGGCGTAGGTGATCTTGCCTTTCAGGTCGGTTTTGCTGACGATGATTTCGTCTTCACCGAACGTCTGTTCGCGGCCTGTCAGGTCCAAATGTCGACTCATGGCTACATCCCTGCGTGTACGGTTCGTGCGACTTCGACCCTCAAATCGGCAGAATTGCAGATCCTCTTGTCTTTTGATCCGGCGCAGAAATTGCGGTTGTCTGGCCCCCGTGCCCAGGAACGGGGGCGATTTGGACACCGGGCGGGCGTTGCAATGGGGAACCTACGTAGTTAGCCTCATGTTTGACGAATCATCGAGGCGAGCCGATGGCGTGAACTTGATGCGAGGGGCGATCGGGCCCTTCTGGGAGGAGCTTTATGACTCATCGTCCATTCCTGTCTGCCTCGCTGGCAATCGTTGCATGTTGTGTGCTGACTTGGACCAGCGTCGTGAAGGCCGCCGTGCTTTGGGACAACGGTCCGTATCTGACCAATGGCTTCGGCCTTTCAATCGGCTGGAACCAGAGTGCGTCGACACCATTCCGGTATGCGCTGACGGACGATTTCGTATTGGCGTCGAGATCGACGATCACGCGATTGAATTGCTACGGTTACATGACGGGAAACGTGAACAACCAGCCGCAGATTATCGCGGGTTACGTGCGGATTCTGGCGGACGACAACGGCGAGCCGGGTGATGTGATACTCGGTGACTGGACGACGCCGCGCGAAGTGTTGCAGGAATTCACGGGGGACTTCTATCTCGGCGCTTCGGATCGGGGCATCTATCGCGTGTCGATTTCGCTGCCGCAATGGGAGCTTTGTCCCGGGACCTATTGGGTGCAGTACAATCTCGACAACAACGATGTGCGGCCGTCGAACGGATCGCTCACGGGCAACTACTTCTCGACGCTGACGCCGTCGCCGCCGCCCGAGGCGAACGGGTATCACTACGACGTTCTTACGAGCACGTATTTCATTCTCGACGATCCGCAAACGGGGCAGGGCAATGCGCCGCCGTTTTCACTCGAAGGCGAAGGGTGCGCGTTGCCGGGGGACTTCGACGGGGACGCGTTGTGCACGATGGATGATGTTCCTTCGTTCGTTGAAGCGCTGCTGTCCGGCGCGTTCGAGTCGTGCGCAGATGTCAACGAGGATTGCGAGATGAACGGGCTGGATGTCCAGGCGTTCGTTCAGTGCATTCTGCCGTAGTCCGCCTGTATTGCCGGAATTCGCGCGGGGAATTGCCGGGCCCAGTTTCATTGAGAATGAGGGAGCTCGCATGGATTCGATGCTTCAGCAGGTGCAGCCGGTACTGCCTTCGAAAGATGTTCCCGCGGCCGTTCGATTTTATGTCGAGAAGCTCGGGTTCAGGCCGGCGTTTCAGGACGATCCGAACCTGCCTCGATATGCAGGCATTCGCCGGGATGGCGTCGAGCTACACCTGCAGTGGCACGATACAGCGGAGTGGCATCGAGTCGAGCGCCCCATGTTGCGATTCTATGTCTCAGACGTGGACCAACTGCATGCGGAGTTCGCCGCAAGCGGCGTGTGCAAGCCGGGGCGGCCTTACGCGACGGCGTGGGGAACCTACGAATTCGCATTCTATGACGTCGATGGAAACGGGCTGACGTTCTACCAGCATCCGAAATGCAATCACGGACCGGCCGGAACATAATCGGGGTCACTTGATCGACGTATGGTCCCTGATTGGCGAATCAGTTGCCCTGGAGGACGGGCAGCGGCAGCTTGCCGTCGGGGCCGATGGCCGGCGTGTCCGGTGTGTCAACATCGATCGGGAATTCTTCGGGCACCCATGTCGATCGCAGGTGCATGTCGAACGCGCGGACGACTTTTTCGTATCGCGGCGTCTGCTTGGGGCCGAAGCCGAAGCGCTCTTCGTCGTGGGGCGCCTGGATCTGGGCCATCTGTTTCCAGCCGCGATTCATACCATAGACGAAGCCTGCCGTGCTGAGCGAACGCGTGCGATAAAGGGTGCGCAGGGCGCGCTTGATCACCCAAGGTCGCTTGGCTGCGGCATAGCGCAGTTCGTAGATGCCTTCATCGAGGTCGCGCGCCGACATCCTCGTCGGGTTGTAGACGGTTTCCGTAAAGGTGTAGCGTTCCCAGTCTTCGGGGTAGTTGAGGGCGAAGAGTCGGTTGTCCTCTCTGAAGCGATCGTACATTTTTGTGCCCGGCAGCGGTGTGAGGTTTGTGATCTGGATGATGTCGATACCGAGCTTGACGGATGCGATGGCCGTATCGGCGACAGTTTCGGCGATGTCGCCGTCGGCGCCGATGATGAAACCGCCGAAGACGGCGATGCCTGATTTGTGGAATCCGTTCACGAGCTTCTGATAGTCGGCGAGGTTCTTGCGGTTGATGCCCTTGTGGTATTGGCGAAGCGTCTCGGGATTGAAGGACTCGAAGCCGACGAGCATGCCTCGGCAGCCCGCCTTGTAGGCGAGGTCCATGCCTTCTTTGTCGTCACCCATGTTGAGCGTTGTCTGGCTGAACCACAGGCGTTTCTTGCCGTACTTGATGATTGCGCGAAGAAGATCCTTCGCCCATTCGGCGTGTTGTTCTCCGACGCCGAAAAAGTTGTCGTCGACGACGAAGATGAACTTTCGCGGCGTGCGATTCCATTCGTCGACGATGTCCAGGATGCGTCGGCGGCGTATCGGCGCGCCGTTGAACTTCGTGACGGAGCAGTATTCGCAGCCGACGGGGCAGCCGCGTGACGTCTGAATGGCTGAGACGCTGTACTTGCCGTTGATCGGCTCCATGCCCTGTTTTGCCCAGCCGAGTCCCGTCGCTTCCAGATCGGACAGCTTTCCGTCGTATCGGGGGGCGAGGCGGCCGGCCTCTGCGTCCTTGATAATCTGCGGCCAGATCTCGTCGCATTCACCGACGGCAACGGCGTCGAAATGTTCCGCGGCTTCCGCGGGGCATGCCGAGGCATGCGGTCCACCCATGATCGTGAGGATTCCCTTACTCCGGCAGGCGCGCGCGATTTCGTATGCGCGGGTGGAACCACTTGTATAGGCCGTGACGCCGACGAGGTCATATCCGCCTTTTTCGATAAGGTTCTGCGTCGCGGCTGTGCCAAAGATCTCGTCAATGATGTCGACGTGGTGCTGTTCCGGAACGAGCCCGGCGAGGACTTGAAGCCCGAGCTGGGGAATATAGCTGCCGACTGTATGGTAACCCTGTGTTCGACGGGTAATGGGATTGACGAGTGCGATGCGCATCCAAGTCGTCCTTCCATGGGGTTATGGATGTTGCGACGGCGGCAAGGGACGAAGGGCATCCTGCCTTGGCGCCAGGCGGTGATTGACAATTCCAGCGACTCTCGATGCTCTCAAACGCAGGTCGTGAGCCTTCGGTCGGTCGCGCCAGCAAGCAGGCGGGGATTGTATTCGCGGCTTGCAGTTGGTCGCTATGGGTAAAAGCCGGAATTCGAGTGATGAAGCGTGATCGTTGCGGGCAAGTGCCGCAAGTTCATTGATTTTCGTAAACGGATTCGTGTCGGCAATTTGTGCCCGAATGGCTGGATTGCGCGTCTCGCTCATTCCATCAGGAATCGACCGCCACGACCTTGCATTCTCTCCATTGAAGGGGAGGCAGGGCACCTGCTCGGCAATGTTCGGGCCTTTCCACGATGCACGGCAATTGAGAGACCCGTAGAGGTTGTCTAGGTTGACGGTGATTCGCAACAGTCAGATTCATAAACGCTTATGGATGATTTGTTTATGGAAATTGCGATCCGGCATATTGCGCATTATTGACTTGGCGCAATACGGAGAGTAAGGTCACTGATGTTTGGTAAGTGTTCGGTATTGTTCGGTCAGGAGCTGAAAGCATGATGGACTCAAGTGCTGCTGCTCATATCGTCAAAGTGACTGTGATTCGCGAGCCCGGTGTTGCGCCGATGTCGGCGCGGAAGCGAGAGATCTGTTGGGATTTCGGGATTCCGCCGCGAGAAGCGCCCTGTGAGATTGTCGACGCGATGGAAATCGGTGTCGGACCGGGGCGGATCGTGCTGGTAACGGGGCCTTCCGGGAGCGGGAAGAGCACGATTCTGAGGGCGATCGCGGACGAAGTCGGCGGTGGGGCGTGGGTCGCGGCGTCGCGATTTCCGTCGAAGCTGAGCGTGGTGGATTGCGTTGCACCGCGGTCGCAGACGGCGGTAGCGCTGGAGATTCTGACGGCGTGCGGGCTGGGGGAGCCGCGATTGTGGGTACGTCGATTTCAGGATTTGTCGGATGGTGAGCGATTCCGGGCGGCGCTGGCGCGGACGATCGGCAGCGTGATTCGCTTGAAGGATCGCCCCGTCATCTTTTGCGACGAGTTCACTTCGGCATTGCATCGGCGGATCGCGAAGTGCGTAGCCTTCAATCTGCGGAAACTCGTCACGCGTCACGGGTTGCGACTGGTTGTCGCCACGACGAGCGACGACATCGCGGCGGATCTTCAGGCCGATCAGCGGATTGACTTGGGCGGCGTGTCGGCGGATGTCGTCCATCACCAACCGCAACGTCGGCCGGCGACATTGCGGCGGAGGGTGCATGTCGAGCGGGGGAGCGTACGAGACTATCGCGTGTTCGGCCCGATGCACTATCGGCATCGCGATAGTCTTGGATTTGTCGACAAGGTGTTTCTGCTGAAGGAAACGGCGAGCGATGAGGCCGTGGGAATTCTCGTCGTCGCGCACGCGCCGATCGAGCTGTCGTTACGGAATCGCGCAACGAATGGGCGGTTCATTCGGAATGTCCGGCGGCTGAACAAGGAGCTGCGAATCGTGCGAAGGTTAATCATGCATCCCGACGTGCGGGGATGCGGTCTGGGGCATCATTTCGTACGGGAATCGCTGCCTCTGGTCGGCGTGCGATTCGTCGAAGCGCTGGCCGCGATGGGAACGGTCAATCCGGTGTTCGAGAAAGCGGGGATGCACTGCGTGGGGCAGTGTCCACAGCCGAAGGGTCGATTGCGACTTCTCGAACGACTCTCCAAGTGGGGTGTGGATCCGTTTTCGGCCGAGTTTGCGCAGTCGATCGAGCAACGACCGCGTGTGCGGAGGTTTGTGGAGGCGACGATCCAGGACTGGGTCACGTCGCTTCATACGCCGCTCAAGTACTCACCCGAGACACGGACGTCGAAGCAGTTGTCCGGGGCGTTCCGACAACTTCTTGGGAGGCCTCCTATGTACTATCTTTGGGATCGCGATGGGGAGTATCCGCGAATTGCCGAGGCGTCGAAGCAGCCGGAGCGCGATCGAGGCGCGGCGGACCGCGCCGAACGCGAACGGGATGCGCTGCGGTCGACGTCGGGCAAGGACAAGCTGCGACCGACACGGAATCGGCGACGCGGTTCGGATTCGCGGTCGAATGCGCGGCGTCGGCGGTAGCCGGGAGATCGCGTTTCGATCGGGAGGACACTTGGCGACGCTGGTTTCGTGAACTGCCTGAAGGCAGTGGCACCCGGCGCAGTGAGTTGTCGGGATTTCGCATTGCGCGGCGGACACTATAATCGGGCCACGTTGTTGGGCAGGCCAGGCGGCGGTGACGCAGGCCAAATCACGGAACCACCAGGGGGCATCCTGTGGATCGATTCGTTATCAATGGCAACAAACGGCTGAAGGGCACGATTCGTGTCAATGGCTCGAAGAACGCATCATTGCCGATCCTCGCGGCCTCTCTTTTGACGGAAGGCGAGAGCACGATCAAGGGCGTTCCCGATCTCTCCGACACGCAGCACCTGTGTTACCTTCTCGAACGCCTCGGGATGCAGGTGACGCGCGAAGAGAAGGGCGACATCAAGCTGCGCGTTGAGGACGAGATGAACTGTCACGCCGAGTACGACCTCGTTCGCAAGATGCGGGCGAGCGTCTGCGTGATGGGGCCGCTCCTGGCGCGGCGCGGACGTGCGCAAGTGAGCCTCCCCGGCGGTTGCAACATCGGCTATCGACCGATCGGTCTGCATCTGCAGGGGCTCGAAGCGCTGGGCGCCGACGTCGAATTGATCGGCGGCGACATTCATCTCAAGGCGAAGAAGCTGCGTGGCGCGGAGGTATTTCTCGGAGGACCGTTCGGGTCGACGGTGCTTGGCACGGCAAACGTGTTGATGGCTGCATGCCTTGCAGAGGGAACAACGGTTATCGAGTGTGCTGCATGCGAGCCGGAGGTGACGGACCTCGCGGATTATCTGAACAAGTGCGGCGCGCGAATCACGGGGCAGGGCACGCCGCGGATCACGATCGAGGGCGTTACGCAGCTTCGCGGCTGCGAGCATGAAATCGTGCCGGACCGCATCGAGGCGGGAACGTTCATCATCGCGTCTGCGATTACGAACGGTGACGTGAAGATTGAGAATTGCCGATTGGATCACTTGCTGGCGCTCGTGGATCGCCTGCGTGCGATCGGCGTGAATGTCGAGCGTACGGCGGACGGCATGGTGCAAGTGTCATCGGCACGGCGACTCGAGCCGGTGACGATCACGACGCAGCCGTATCCCGGATTTCCGACGGACCTTCAAGCGCAGGCGATGTCGCTTCTGTGCCTTGCGGACGGCAACAGCGTCGTAACGGAGAAGATATTTCCGGATCGATTCGTTCATGTTGCGGAATTGAATCGAATGGGTGCGCGGTTGCGGAAGGAAGGCCCGACGGTCATCGTCGAAGGCGTCAAGCACCTGGTCGGCGCGCCGGTCATGGCGAGCGATTTGCGAGCCTCGGCGGCGCTGGTACTCGCGGGGCTCGTGGCGAAGGGTACGACGACTGTTTCCCGCGTGTATCATATCGATCGCGGTTATGATCGAATCGAGCAGCGATTGAACGCGCTCGGGGCTGATATTCGCCGCGTACCGGAATGATGCCGGCGGCGTCTGGCTACCTATTGGCACCCACCAAGAAGTGCACAAACGCAAACAGCCCTCCGATGAATCGGAGGGCTGTTGTTCTTTCGATCATTGCGCTGATCGGTGATTGATCGTTTCGACGTCGAATCAGCTGCCGATTTCTATCGTGCCTGTGCCATATCGCTGACGCACATCCGGATAAAGGGAGCCTTGTGTGAGCTTTGATCCCGCAGGCAGCCACATGTGCGGGTTAGCGGCCTCAAGATCTCCGAGCTTTTCGCTGTGGCCGTCCATGAAAATGAAGTTCGCTTTGAACGCATTGCCGGGCGCTTTGGGTGGCGGAACGCTTGTCGAGTGTCGGAAGGCGTAAATGCGTGCGTCGAAGCTACCGCCTGACAGACCGGCGCGATCCCAACTTCGGCTGAACGTGCTGTATGGGGCGACGTCAGCGAAGGTGCCACCCCACGCCGCCTGGGCCGTGAGGTCGTAGTCCGGTTTGATGCTTGTCGTGGAGTAGCGTGCGCCGTCGGCGGCGAAAACCTTCTTGGATACATCGCCCATGCGCGTCAATCGCGGGCTCCAGCCGGTAGGCAGTTGTTCTTCGTGAAAATTGCCGTATGTGGAGATACCGTCGCCGCCGCTGGCTACATGTTCAAAGAGCATGTAGCGCGACGTGTTGTAGCTGACCATCGGGCCCGTACCTGCATTGGGACCTGCGTACCAGGTTGCGAGGAAGTCATTCGCCGAGCAGAGGAACAGGGGCATGCCGCGAATCTCATTGAATCGCTTGATTGTTTCGGAAGTGCCGTTTCCTTCCGGCAGCGGGTATCCCATCATCTTGGCCATTGGGCCCATCCAGTCCCATCGCTGTGTGGCGGCGCCGGATGCGAAGCTACCGACGATGTAGGCGCCTGAACCGGCCGGCGATCCGATGATCCAGTCGTCGTTGTCGGTTGCGTAGAATTGAACGCCCGTTCCGATCTCCTTCATCTTGGCCTGACAACTCACGGCCTTGGCCGTTCGCCTGGCGCCGGACAGGACCGGCAACAGGATTGAAAGCAAGACGGAAATGATGGAGATGACGACGAGTAGTTCGATCAGCGTGAACGCCTGTCGACGTGCCAAGGTCCCAGAATCCGATTGCCGATTATTCCGAACGATATCCATCTCGTTGCGCCCTTTCTGACTTTCTTTCGATCTGCCGAGATCTCGTTGTAACCCGAATTCGGGTCAACTGCGTTGCGTTCTGAGAGATTGCTCGTGCAGAATTGCATGCGTGTCATTTGCTCGCGTGAGAGATTGTAATTCAGCGATTGGGGACGTCATCAGAAACGCGCGATCTCTGCATTAAGAAATCAAGAAGTCTTCATCATTGAAATCCGAAGGCGGCATGAGAAATGCACAATCGCACGTTGCGGCATTGACGCGCACGACGGCGCTCGTAGATTGCGCCCGAATCGTGATTTGCTTTTGATTCACCAATGCGGACGGCGTCGTTCGCCGCGACTCTGGCGGAAGCCTGAAGACGTCTGAAAGTACCCCAATGATGTCACAACAGAATGACGGAAGAGACCGAATTCACAAGATCAAACTCGGTGTGGCGGTCGTCCTCTTCATCGTCGCTGGCGCATTGGCCGCGAGGTCTCTCTTGCAGGACTCGCCGGCCGACTACGCCAACGATCGCGGCTTCAAATGCAGCGAGTGCGGGCATGACTACGCGTATGTCATCAGGTCGGGCGACTTCGAACCGCTGGAGTGCCCGAAGTGTCATCAGCGCTCGGCGTATCAGGCCGAAATGTGCTTCTGGACGAAGGGGCCGGACGGTCAATATGTCGCCAAGACGGAGCCGACGCTCGTCCTTCTGAAGAGTCGCATCGATCCGACATCCGACGAGCCGACGTACTGCCCGGACTGCGGGCACGAAGTCGTCGGGCACAACCCGAGACCCAGCGAGGCGCTGATGCTGGAGGCATCCGGGCGCGAGGGTCGCGACTAGCGATTCAATTCGGTCAACAACGGCACGCGTGCGCGGCCGAACTCATGAATCGGTGTCATCCGGCTGAGTTCGAACAAAGTCGCTGGATGCGGCAAAGCATGCGATCGCGCAAATCCTCGCGATTCGGATTCATCACTTCTTAAGCATTTGGCGATTCTATTTCATCAAATCCTATTGGTTCGGACTGATCAGAATTCCGCTCGGCGCGATACGTTCACGGTATGAACGGCCGAGGGGTTGCCGTGACGAAATGATTGTCGCATCGCGATATCGTCGATCGCGTGATCGCGCAGTCGGTGCGACGTGAGATTCTTCGGAGGAGAATGAACGCATGGTCAAGAATCGGAAGGTATCAGGACGCTGTACGACGGGGCTCGCGATGATCGCGATTACGTTGTGCGCCACGACGCAAGGAATTGCGCAACTCCAGTTTAATGGCGGCGCGACGGTGGATTTCACGGGATTCACGGGTGCAGGATTCTCGCCGTCTCCTGCAGCTGGCCAGCTCAACTCGAATGAGTGGGCCGTGACGGGACTCAGCGACGGGTCATCGACTTTCGGCGGTACATCGGTGACAGGTGACTTTGCTCGCGGTCCCAGCGGCGGCGGCGTCACGACCGGCGGCGTTTACGCGTTTACGATCAGCGGTAACGTCGCGCTCGGCGTTCAGCCGGCGGGCTCGGACTTCACGCCGGGCACGTTTACGCTGCGTGTACAGAATGTCACCGGCGCGACACTGACATCGGTCGATGTGTCGTATGTCGCGTATTACCTCAACGATCAGACGCGCGGCAACTCGTTCAACTTCTCCTATTCGACGAATGGAAGCAGCTTCACGAACGTTCCTTCGCTGGATGTCGCTTCGCCGGCGGCGTCGGGCGGTACGTGGGTCGCGAATCCGCGGAGTACGACGATCGCGGGCATCAATGTGGCTGACGGCGGCCTGTTCTATCTTCGATGGACGGGCGACGACATCGACGGCGGCGGAAGCCGTGACGAGTTCGCGTTGGACGACATCGTCCTGGGCGGCGGCGGCGATCCGATGGGCGCCTGTACGACGATTGACGGCTGCGTCGTCACGACGTCTGACGACTGCAACAACCTGGGCGGCTTCTACGAGGGCGACGGAACTGTCTGTCCGGCGCCGGTCGGTGCGTGTTGCGAAGGTCTGGTGTGCAGCGATGGCATCACGGAATCGGACTGCCTCAGCGTTTCCGGATCTTACAAGGGTGACAATTCGAACTGTGCGACGCCGGGCATCTGCGATCCCGGCGCCGGCGCGTGCTGCGTTTCGGGCGTCTGCTCGGTCGCTGCGAATCCGGGCGACTGCTGCTCGATGAACGGTGTTTACCTCGGCGAAGGCACGGCCTGCAATGCCGGCGCATGTGATCCGGTCGGTACGATTGAAGACACGAAGCTGCTCGCGGACGCCACGCCGATCACGGTCGCGGACGTTGTCATCGTTTCGACGACGGACCTCATTTCGAGCGCGAACTCCAAGAGCATCACGGTCCAGGACATGTCGGGCCCGGCGGGCGCGGCGCGCGGCATCACGGTCTTTGGACCGAATGCGGACATCGACGCGATCCTGGGTGCGGCCGGTCCCGGCAGCATCATTTCGATTTCCGGCGAGCTGGACATCTTCAGCGGCCTGAATGAGCTGTCGTTCATCACGGGTTATCAGATTTGCGGAAACACGACGAGCGTTCCGGCTCCGATCGCCATCACGACGGCGGACATGCAGGACGGCAGCGCGACGGCCGAAGGCCTCGAGAGTGTTCTTGTCACGCTGTCCTGCGTCGAGTTCAACGATGCCGGCAACACGTTTGCGGGTGGAACAAACTACACGGTGACGGAGCAGGGCGGCAGCCAGACGGCGGTCGTTCGCCTTGCGACGGCTTCCTTGGATCTGGTTGGCCAGACGATTCCGACGGGCGGCGTCGCCGTCACGGGTATTCTGAGTCAGTTCGATGGTTCGGCGCCGTTCGACGGCGGATACCAGTTGCTGGTCCGTTCGATCAGCGACATTACGCCTTGCGGCACGGCCGTCGGCGCGTGTTTCATCAACGGCGGACTGGACTGCATTGTCACGACGCTCAGCGACTGCAACAGTCAGAGCGGCAGCTACCAGGGCGACGGCACATCGTGTCCGCTTCCGATCGGCGCCTGCTGCGAAAGCAACGGCACGATCTGCAACGACGGCATCACGCAGTTCGACTGCGAAGCGGTCGGCGGCACGTACCGCGGTGATGACAGCGTCTGCAGCACGATGGGCATTTGCGAACTGGGCGCCGGCGCCTGCTGTCTTCCGGGCGACACTTGCCAGATTGCGGCGACTCCGAATGACTGCTGTTCCATGGGTGGGCTCTACGCGGGTGAGGGCACGACGTGCACCGCCGGTGTCTGCGATGCGTTCCTGACGATTGCGGAAGCTCGAGCTTCGACCCCCGGCGATCCGATCATCGTTGCCAACGGCATCGTGGTCGAGACGACGGACCTGATCAACAGTGGCGCGTCCAAGAGCATCACGATCCAGGACATGTCCGGTCCGGCCGGCGCCGATCGCGGCGTGACGGTGTTCGGACCGAACGCGACGATTGATGAGATCCTCGCGGCCGTCGTTCCGGGCAGCCTGATCACGATCAGCGGTCAGCTTGCACCGTTCAACGGCCTCGACGAGATCAGCTTCATCGACAGCTTCCAGGTCTGTGGCTCCGCCGCAGTCCCGGCGCCGATCGCGATCACGACGACGGACATGCAGGACGGCAGCGCGACAGCTGAAGGGCTCGAGAGCACGCGCGTCACGCTGTCGTGCGTCACGTTCAATGATGCGGGCGGCACGTTTGCGGTCGGCAACTACACGGTTACGGACGTCTTCAACAGCCAGACGGCGACGGTTCGCGTCCAGACGACCGATCTCGATCTCGTCGGCCAGACGATTCCGGCGGGCCAGGTTGCGATCACGGGTATCCTGACGCAGTTCGACAGCTCGGCGCCGCTTGATGGCGGGTATCAGCTTCTGCCGGTTTCCATCGCGGACATCGGCGCGTGCGGTGCGGCCACGGGTGCATGCATTCTGCCCAGCACGGACTGCATCATCACGACGGAAGCGGATTGCATGAGCCAGAGCGGTGCCTACCAGGGTGACGGTTCGGCGTGTCCGATGCCGACGGGTGCTTGCTGCACTGGCGAGACATGCTCCGACGGTGTGACGCAGTCGACTTGCGAAACGGGCGGCGGCGCCTATCAGGGCGATGCTTCGGTCTGCGGTCCGACCACATGCGACCTCGGCGCCGGCGCTTGCTGTCTGCCGAATGACACGTGCCAACTCGCGGCGGATTCGGCGGAATGCTGCTCGCTGGGCGGCGTATTCCTGGGTGGCGGAACGTCCTGCACGGCCGGCGCCTGTGACGGCGTCGTTTCGATCGAAGAATCCCGATCGATCGCCGATGGCATGACGGTGACGCTGGCCAATGTCGTTGTCGCCGAGACGATTGACACGGTGTCGAGCGGCAGCGTGAAGAGCTTCACGGTTCAGGACATGTCCGGCGCCGGCAGCGACGATCGCGGCATCACGGTCTTTGGATCGAATGCCGACATCGATGCGATCCTTGCCCAGGCACCTGCGAACAGCGTGCTGTCGATCACGGGAACGCTCAGCTCGTTCAACGGTCTGCGAGAGCTTGTTTCGCCGTTCACGGTCAATCAGGTTTGCGGAACGACGGCGAGCCCGACGCCTGTGGCGATCACGACGGCCGATCTTCAGGACGGCGCGACGGCTGCCGAGGACTACGAGAGCGTTCGCGTCACGCTGGCTTGTGTAACGTTCAACGACGCCGGCGGCGTCTTTGCGGGCGGCGCGAACTACATCGTCACGGACACGATGACGAGCCAGACAGTGACGGTTCGCGTCGGCACGGCGGATCTGGATCTCGTCGGTCAGACGATCCCGTCGGGTGAAGTTGCGATCACGGGCTTCGTGTCGCAGTTTGACGCGTCGGATCCGCGCGACGGCGGTTATCAGTTGCAGCTCGTTCGATTTTCGGATATCGGCGCCTGTGCGCAGACGGACGGCGCTTGCTGCGTCGCGCCGAGCTTCGGCAGCTGTCCGACGTGTCCCGGCGACATGAACGGCGACAACGCCATCACGATCGGCGACGTCGCCGACTTCGTGAATGCTCTGCTGGGGCAGCCGATCGGCAATCCGGGCGCCGAGTCGTGTGCGAACACGGATCTCGACGGCAACGGCGACGTGAACGGCCTCGACACGCAGTCGTTCATCGCACTGTTGACGAGCAACGCGACCTGCGGCAACACGTGTCAGGTTACGTCGGCGGCGAACTGCACGCAGCTCGGCGGAACATTCCAGGGCACGGGATCGACCTGCGATCTGGATCCCTGCAATCCGTAATCGGGGCAGGTAGTCAGGTTAATGGTCGAACTTCGGTTTGACGGCTAAGACGCGCTGCCCCTCGGGAGTTTTCCCGGGGGGCAGCGTTTTATTGAGGATTGATAGCCTTCGTGTATTGTGAGCCTGTTGCCTCGCCGCAACAGGTGAATCCGGCAGTTGTCGGATCATTCGACAAATGATGCTATTAGGGGAAACCACTCTGTGACAAAGAAACGCAACGCCGCGGTCATTCGCCGAGTCAATCTGGTTTGTTCGGCGGCGGCACTCATCGCGTGCAGTTCGACGCTCAGCGCGCAGGTCGATCCGTGGGCGCCTCCCGCAACGTATTACAACGCCGCGACGGGGACAGGGGCGACGTTGAAATCGCAGCTCTACAACATTATGAAGACGGGGCATATTCAGCGGACCTACGGGGATTTCCGATTCTCGGCGGCGATTCACGATCGCGATCCGTCGAACGCGTCGCGTATTCTGTGCGTCTACAATCGACTGTCGGTTCCGAGCACGTGGGACTCGGGGGCGACGTGGAATCGCGAACACATCTGGCCGCAGTCGCGGCAGCCGGGGAGTGCGAGCAATTCGAGCACGGGCAACATCGGGGATCCGCATGCGCTGCGGCCTTCGGACCCGAGCACCAACAGTTCGCGAAGCAACGATCCATACGGATTCGCGACGACGACGGGCAATGCGCGAAGCCTGGGCGGCAGCACGTTTTTCCCGGGCGACACGGACAAGGGCGACATCGCCCGGCAGTTGTTTTACAGCGATACGCGATGGGGACCGGACCTGGGGATCTCGCTGACAAACAGCGCGCCCAGCGGCAATCAAATGGCCTATCTGTCCGCGCTCATTGCCTGGAATTACCTGGATCCGCCGAATGAGTTTGAGCGTCGGCGCAATCACACGATCTACAGCAGCAACTACAACCCGAGCTATTACACGAACAATCGGAACGCGTTTATCGATCATCCGGAATATGTCTGGTCGATTTACGTCGATCAACAGAATGACAGCCAGCTCTTCTTTGCACCTGGGCCGGACGATCCGGCCGGCGGATCGCTTAGAGGGTATTCCGTTGTGACAATTGTCGGACCGACGACTGTGCTGTCACAGACAGTTGAGCTGAACAAGACGGGCTTTGACGGCACGTATTACTCAGTTACGGCGACTGGCAACGCAACTGCATCTCCCACGGGACGCTTCAACGTGTTCCCGATGAGCAGCGGGGCGACGGAGAGCCGGAACATCAGTGTCGGTTTGACGCTTCCGGCGAATCAGCCCGGAAGCTACCAGGGCCTTGTCACGATCGACAATCTCGACGTGACGGTCGGCGGACCCTTCGGACACGGCGGCACGGACGACGATGACGTTGTGAGCATGCTCGCACAGGTGCTCGATCATGCGAATGGTTCTTTCGATGCGGGCGCGGATGTGAATTCCATCGACGTGGACCTCGGTTCAATCGATGCGGGTGACGGCGATCTGACAATCGATATTCCCGTCCATAATCTCGTCGATGCGCCGGGATTCACGGCGAAGCTCGATATCGAATTCGGGAGCGGCTTGGGAGACACGGATGCGCTACTGATCGATTCGATGCTGGCGCTCTCCAACATCAGCGCCGGCAGTTCGGGCAACGTGCAGGCAACGTTGAGCGACGCTGCGACGGGTTCGTTCGATGCGACATATACGCTGCGAACGTTCGATCAGCGAACGGCGGAAAACTGGCAGGAAGGCGCGGTGCTGACGATTCATTTGACTGGGGCAGTCAACACGGCTTCGACGGTTGGCGATATGAACTGTGATGGGGTTGTGAATTTCGGCGACATTGGACCGTTTTCGCTGGCGATGGCGGATGCGACGGCGTACGGATCGGCCTATCCCGCATGTGACATCAATCGCGGTGACTTAAATGGCGATACACTGGTCGACGGCCGGGATCTTGCGGGATTCGTGGGCGAACTGTTGCAGCCATAGGTTAGGGATTTCTCGGGATCTTTATCACCTCGCTCGATGCGTCGATTCCGGTTTCGGCCCATCGCCTTCCGGCGTCAGATCGGCACAGGAATCTGTTTGATCATCCGCCGGGCTATCCAGACGTGCCCGTGTCGGCGATGACGAACGTGTAGTCATCGACCTCTGCAGTAAAGCGGTTAGAGACGGTCACGAATTCGCCGGACGCGATATCGAGAGCGAGTCGCTTGCAGCCTGATTCGACTTCTTCAGGATCGGCGAGCAGCGAGAAGGTGGATATGCCGGCGCGCACCTGAGGGTCCAGGTACATCGCAGGGTGGAGCTTTCCGCTGTAAAGGAAGCAGTCCTGAAGGTCTTCGCGGACGCTGTAACCTTCGGTTCTGACATCGGCAAAACCGGCGTTTCGCATGGCCTGTTCGACGCGCGGCAGGTCGGGCATTTGTTCGATAGATCGCATCATGGCATCGGGAAAGTAGGCGTTCAGCCAGTAGTTTCGCATTTGGCGGCGCGAGGCAGTCAGGAGGACGAGCCGGCCGCGGTGGAGGATGCGGCGGATTTCGGCGAAGGCGATATCGAGATTCCGAAAGTGGTGTATGGCGAGCGTGCAGACGGCGCCGTCGAATGCACCGTCAGGCATCGGCAGGGCTTCGGCGTTCGCGCGACACCATTCGACGTCGAATGACTTGGCGCGGGCGACATCGAGCATTCGCTTCGATTGGTCGATGCCGGTCATGGACAGCCCCGCGCCGGCGAGCGCGATTGTGTAGTTGCCACTGCCGCATGCGACATCGGCGTATCTCCCCACTTCAGTTGGAGCGAGGAGTGAAAGCAGCCGGCTCGCGATGTACGGATCGGCACGTCGCGTCGCGTCGTACTGCCGGCCGATGATGTCGTATCTCGTGGTCATGTTCGAGTCGAGAATCGGGTGGATTAAACCGGGGCGATACAGCGGCTGATTCCATAGGCGATCATGACGAGAAATCCGAGGGCTATAAGTATGACGACGGCCTGAACGTTTTCTGAATACTCGTCCCAGACGGGATGCCGGCCGAGAGCAAGTGTTCGCCACAGAACGACTTCGACGATCGCTAGCGCTCCAAAGACGATCGCTATGATCAGCGCGGTCCTCGTGGACAACACGTTTTCAAACACGTCGAACCAATATGCGGCGACACCGAAGGCTGAAGCGGCAGTGTAAGTGATGAGTCGCCACCAGCGTTTTCGCGTGGGGATACCAGTATGCGTTTCCAGATATTTGTCGAAGACGATGAAGACATTTCCGCAGTGCCTGCACTTCGCCATGACCTTGGCGTCGCGATAGACGGGGCGATTCGTCCACTTTGAGCGGAAAAACTCCGCTTCGCTACAATCGCATTCAGGGCATATCGGCATGGGGCTGGCCTGCAGTCTGCGTCCGTTTCTCCAACGCGTTGAAGCGCGGTGAGGATGGATCCTAATCGCGTTGTACGGATTTCGCCATTGGAATCGGCATCGGGCTGTATCTCCTTGTACGCGTCAGGCCGGTCGGACGGCATCGCGATTGGTCTTGGTCTCGCCGGGGCGAGTGATCGGACGTGACTGCGGGAAGTCGATTTTCGTCATTGGGCATGCGGCCGGGAAGGATGATGCATCCGATGCGGCGTCGCGTGCGAAGAGCTTTCGGTACGATCACAAGCGTCGGAGAAAGAACTGCTCGTGTCATCGCCTCGCACGTCCATTGTCTGGTTTCGCAATGACCTGCGACTCGCCGACCAGCCGGCGCTTGCCGCCGCAGCGAAGCGCGGCGGCGCGGTCATTCCCGTGTTCATTTGGGCGCCTGAGGAAGAGGGCGCTTGGGCGAATGGGGCGGCTTCTCGATGGTGGTTGCATCAGTCGCTTTCCGACCTGGGCGAGCGACTGATCGGGCTGGGTTCGAAACTGATCATCCGGAGCGGCCAAAGTCTGGCGACGCTTCGTTCGCTGATCGAGCAGACAGGCGCGGATGCGATCTTCTGGAATCGCCGATACGAGCCTGCGATCGTGAAGCGTGATACGACGATCAAGGAAACGCTTCGCTCGGTGGTCGCGCACGTCGAGTCGTTCAACGGATCGTGCTTGTTCGAACCTGTGCACATCAAGAATCAGCAGGGCGATCCCTACCAGGTGTTTACGGCCTTCTGGCGGGCATGCATGAAACAACAGGAGCCTGCGAGGCCGTTGAGTTCGCCGCGTCAACTTCCGGCGCCGAAGCAGTGGCCGGACTCCGAGTCACTCGAAGCGCTGAGGCTTGAGCCGGTCGTTGACTGGGCGACGGGCATGCGGGTGATGTGGCGCCCCGGCGAGATGGGCGCGAAGCGGCAGCTCAAGCGATTCACGTCCGGCGCGTGCGCTGAATATGCGGAGGGTCGCGATCTGCCGGATCGCGAGGGTACGTCGCGCCTTTCGCCGCACCTACACTTCGGGGAAATCAGCCCTCGCCAAATCTGGCATGCGATTCGCAAGCGGCAGGGGGATGCCGGAGAGGCGGCATTCGAAGAATCCGCGGAGACCTATTTGCGGGAACTGGGCTGGCGGGAGTTCGCGCATCATCTACTCGTGCATTTTCCGCAGACGCCCAGTGATCCGCTGAGAGAACAGTATCGAACGTTTCCCTGGGCGCGGCAGTCCGGGGAAATGCTCCGGTCCTGGCAGCGCGGTCAGACGGGTTATCCGATCGTCGATGCGGGCATGCGCGAGCTGTGGGCGACGGGTTGGATGCACAATCGCGTGCGCATGATTGTCGCATCATTTCTTGTGAAGCATTTGTTGATCGACTGGCGCGAGGGAGCGGCGTGGTTCTGGGATACGCTGGTCGATGCGGATCTGGCGAACAACACGCTGGGCTGGCAGTGGGTTGCGGGGTGCGGTGCGGACGCTGCGCCGTACTTCCGAATCTTCAATCCGGTTCTTCAGGGGCGGAAGTTCGATCGTGGCGGCGACTATGTGCGCAAGTGGATCCCCGAGCTGAAGGCGATGCCGACGAAGTGGATTCACGCACCCTGGGAGGCGCCGGTTGCGGAATTGACGAAGGCCGGTGTGACGCTCGGCGCGAGTTATCCCGCACCGATTGTGGACCATGATTGGGCTCGGAAGCGGGCGTTGGCGGCGCTGGAGCAGGTCAAACAGCAATGAAGAGGATCACGTCGATTGGCGCGCAGTGCTCGCGAGGCCGGATGAAACTCTGATCGCGCCGCCAACCACAAGCTGGTTTGGGTTTCGACGGCCAAATCCGATGTGAGAATCTCTAGTCGTTCGATTCTGACTCTCCCAGGGTTTCGTTGACGATATTGTGCCATTTCATCGCCTCGTCGGGCTTTTCGAGTTTCTCATACAGTACCGCGAGGCAGGCCGCGGTATCCCGCAGCTCGCGTGGGTTCTGCACTTCCTGATGTGATTGAATTTCGTAGGCCTCGAGCAACGCCGCTTCCGCCTCTGTGTATCGCTGCAACCCGATCAGGCTGTCGCCTTGGCGTTGCAGGAACAGTGCGATCGTCGGGTGGCCTTCGGGGAGCATTTTTCTGGCGCCGGCGACGGCTTCGGCGTGGAGCTCCTCGGCTTCGGCAAACCTGCCTTCTCGATTTCGAATCCAACCGAGGTTGCTGCGCAACGAGTTGACGATCGGAGGAGGCTCTTCGTGCTCCTTGAGCGCGGCGGCGAGGGCGGTTTCATACAAGCCGGCGGCATCGGGAATGCGGTCGATTTTCGTGTAGAGCGTGGCGAGGTTGTTAATGGTCAGCAGCGTGCTCGGATGGGCTTCGCCGAGCGCGCGGCGGCGTCCTTCGAGCGCTTCGAGGTAGAGTTCCTCGGCCCTGTCGTAGCGATGCAACGAGACGTATATCGCGGCGAGATTGCTGATTGACGTGTAGATGCCGGGATCTTCGGGTGTAACGCGCCGGCTGATGGCAAGTTCGCGTTCGCAGAGAGTCGCTGCCTTCTCGTAATCTCCGATCTCATGGTAGAACATTGCGATGTTGTTCAGGAGGGACAACGTATCGGGATCGTCTTCACCGCTCAGGCGTTTCTGACTTTCGTAGGATTGCAGCAGGTACGGTTCGGCTTCCTTGAAGCGGGACATCGTCGCGAGCATCCAGCCGAGATTCGCCTGGGCCATGATCGTGTCGAGATTGTCGGGGCCGTGGACGCGCAATCGTCGTTCGACGCATTCGCGGAAGGCGCCAATGGCTTCTTCGTGTTTGCCGCGGGCCGCATAGACGCGGGCGACGTCATTCAGCGACATCAACGAGACGTCGTCATCCGGACCTCGTACATCGACGAACAGTTTCCTTGCGTCGGAAAGATGCTCTTCGGCTTTGTCGAGGACGCCGAGACGCATGTAGGTGTTGCCCATGACGAACTCAATCTCGGCCCGGATTTCCGGTTCGTCCTTAAACCGCTCGTCGATTTTCTCCGAGGCGGCGTCGAGCGCTTCGCGGACGGTCACGTCGCGTCCCAATGCGTCCGGCGCGACGGAGGCGAGGAGATCGCCGTTGAAGAACTCGTTGACGGCGTTGGCAATTCGTTTCTGTCGGATCGCTTCATCCCGCGCTTCGACGGCGGCCGCTCGCTGCTGCTCCGCAATCTTCCCCTGTGTTACCGCGTCCTGGTGGGCCTTGAGTTCTCGATCGTAGAAATAGATGAGGGTGGCGAATGAAATGACGACGGTCGCGACGATCAGGCCGACGAAAGTCGCCGTCACGCGGTGTTTTCGGATAGCTTTGCGAACAACGTACCACGCGCTATCGCGCTTGGCCTCGATGGCCTCGCCTTTGAGGTATCGCTGGATGTCCTTCGAGACAGCGCCGGCACTTTGGTAGCGCAGGTCGCGTTCCTTCTTCAGACACTTCAGGACGATCTGGTCGATTTCGTCGTCGAGTTCTTCCCGCAGGGAGCTCGGTCGCTCGGGTTGCGTCTGACAGATGTGATCGATCGTCTGCCGGAAGCTCTCGGTGACAGGATAGGGGAACTTGCCGGTCAACGCGTGGTAGAGCATCACGCCGATTGAGTAGACGTCCGTTCGGATGTCGATGCCTTCCGGCGTCGCTTCGACTTGTTCGGGGCTGGCCCACGGGAGAGAGCCCACGAACTGACCTGTCATCGTCATTGCGGCGCCGAAGTCGTCGTTCTGGTCGACCTTGGCGAGTCCGAAGTCCATGACATGCGGCGAACCCGATCGATCGATGCGAACGTTGCCGGGTTTGATGTCACGATGGATGACGCCGCGCAGATGAGCGACGTTTACGGCGTCACAGGTGCGGGCGAAGAGTTCGAGGATTTCGCGAGGGTTCGGTCGTTTCTCGACGATGTAGTCGTCCAGCGACCAGCCTTCGATGAAATCCATCACGAAGTAGTAGCTGCCGCTGAGCTTGCCGGTTTCGAGAACCGAGACGATGTTCGGATGTCGCAGCTGGGAGAGAATCTGCACTTCGCGTTCGAACCGGACGACGCCGCTTGACCCGACGAGAGGTCCTTCGCGAAGCATCTTGATGGCGACATCGCGACGGGTTCCGAGTTGATTCGCCCGGAACACAACGCCCTGGCCGCCGCGAAAGACCTCGTCGCCGATCGAGTAGCCGGCGAGTTCCGAGTCGAGAGTGCGCCGGAGTTCGACGTCCGACAAATAACGGCCGGCGGCTCCGCCGACGGGGGATGCGTGGGTGCTGCGTTGCCGGAGCGCGTCCGCCTCGCGTCGCGCGGCAGCGATCCAGGAATCGTGATTACCGTTGGTCGAGCTGCCTGACCCTGTGTTGGGCATGATTGCTACTCAGAAGACGAATTGCATCCTGCGCCCAGCTGGGGAGGCGGGCGCGTCTACTTTTTTGTGCGATGCCTGCGTCACACTTTCACGAAGCGATTCGAGAATTTCGCGGCCGGGGCGCAGGATCGGGCCCGCCTACTAAGCTTCAGTGTCCAGGAATCCCGAGGCCGAGCCGAGTTGCTCCCTTAGACGATCGTGGGCGCGGGCGCGAAGCATATGAACGGCCCCGGCGGATTTTCCGAGGGCGGTGGCGACATCGGCGATCGGCTGGCATTCAAGGTCGTACCGCCGGACGACATCGGCATATCGATCGGGCAGCAATCGGATCGACGATTCAAGCAGTTCGCAGGCCTCTTTGCGTCGGAGCTGGCGACTGGGCGTGCTCATGCCGGCTTCGAGCATTTCGTAGAGACCGACAAGGGAGTCCTCGAATTTCGGCGGCTTGATTCGATTCCGAGGTTGCGGTTGTTTCTGGCGTTCGAGACCGCGAATTGCATCTTTCAGGTTGTTCTGGGCGATCCTGTTGAGCCAGGCAGTGAAGGAGTCTGCGCGATCGGGATCGAAGGAACCGATGCGCAGGAACGCTTCGAGGTACGTGACTTGCATGACGTCGGCGGGTTCGATCATGGATCGCCAGACGGGGTTGATCTGGAGCGTGCGTTCGATATCGGGGCCGAATTCTTGCAGGAGGCGCGTCAGGGAGTCCGCATCACCTGCGACTGCCTGACGAATGAGTTGTTCTGTTGACGGCGTGTCGTTTGTCATCGTGCATTCCGGCGAGGCAGACAGTATATGTCGCAGGGCCGAGTGAAAAAAGCAGGAAAAAAAAGGCCCGCATCGCTTCAGTGAGCGATGCGGGCCGGAATCAGCGTTTGGTTCAGATCAGCTGCTTACTTGATGCTGCGTCGTCGCCGTCGTCGCATCATGAAGATGCCGGCCACTGTCGCCAGCGCCGAGATGCCGCAGACGCCGCCGCAGACGGGGGCATGGAACAGCAGGCTGAACAGGATGTTGAAGCCGCGCGAGTTGGGGTCGCAGCAGTTCGTCGTGGCACAATTCGTGCCTTCGCCCTGGAAGCGACCACCGACGGCATTGCACTCGGCTTCCGACAGGTCGGTACAATCGGCGTTCATCATGCAGCAGGCGCCGAGGCCGGGCTGTGGCACGGGCGTGTCGCAGACGTCTCCCAGACCATCGCCGTCGGCGTCTGCCTGATCCGGATTCGGAATCGTCGGGCAGTTATCGCAGTCGTCGATGATGCCGTCGCCATCCTGATCGCTTTCGCACTGATCCGGAATGCCGTTGTTGTTGCAATCCATGCTGCACATGGCCTTGCAGAAGAACGGACCACCCGGCGCGTTGCTGGTTTCGTCGATCTGGCATTCATCCGGCGTACCGTCGCTGTCGCAATCCTTGCTGACTTTGCCGTCGCCATCGGGATCCGTTGGATCGATATCGCACTCGTCGGGGATCATGTTCTCGTTGCAGTCCTCGCTCGTGCCATTGGCGATATCGGTGACGTCGGGGACGCCATTGCCGTTGCAGTCCGGCAGGCAGTTGCAAGTCGTGCGAACGGCGCCGCCGTCGAGCATTTCGATCGTAGATCCGCAGGCCGAGCCGGCGGGGCAGCCACCGACGCAGTCCACAGAGTTCGTGGCGTCGTTGTATTCCGCGTGGCATTCGCCGTCGGGCGTGCATTCGCAGACTTCCACCTGGTATTCGCCGTTGGCCATGACGAGGATTGTCTTCGGCTCGCACGACTCGCCGTCGTTCGGACAGGTCGTCGGCTGACAGGACTGGCCATCCGGCGCCGGTTCGCAATCCATCGGAATGCACTCGCAAATGGTTCGGACCGAGCCATCCGGGAGATTCTCGATGGTCGAGTTGCACATCATGCCGACGGGACATGTGCCGACACACTCTGCGGATTGCGTCGTCGGGTTGAATTCGGCGTGGCACTGGCCGACGGGAATGCACTCGCAGTTCTCGACCTCGTATGTGCCGTTCTGATAGACGCGAATTCTCGTGGGCTGACATTCGTCTCCCGTGTTCGGGCAGATCGTCGGCTGGCAGCCCTGACTGTCGGGCGTCGGCTCACAGGGAGCCGGTACGCACCCGCAGCTCGTGACAACGGAGCCGTCGGTGTCCTGGAAGACAGTGGTTTCGCAGATCATGCCGGCCGGGCAGTCGCCGACGCAGCTCGCCGACATGGACGACGAATCGAATTCGGCATGACATTGGCCAACGGGAATGCACTCGCAGACCTCAACGGCGTAAGTGCCGTTCTGGAACACGCGAATTGTCGTGGGCTGACATTCGTCGCCTGTGTTCGGGCAGATCGTCGGCTGGCAGCCCTGATTGTCCGGCGTCGGCTCGCAGTCGGCCGGGACGCATGCGCAACTTGTCACGACGGAACCGTCGGTATCCTGGAACACAGTCGGTTCGCAGACCATGCCAATCGGGCAGTCGCCGACGCAGCTCGCCGACATGGACGACGAATCGAATTCGGCATGGCATTGGCCAACGGGAATGCACTCGCAGATTTCAACGGCGTAAGTGCCATTCTGGAAAACGCGAATTCTCGTGGGCTGACATTCATCGCCCGTGTTCGGGCAGATTGTCGGCTGGCATCCCTGATTGTCGGGCGTCGGTTCGCACTCTGCGACGACGCACTCACAGGTCGTTCGAACATCGCCGTTCGGCAGGTTCTCGACTGTCGAATTGCAGATCATGCCGGGAGGGCAGGTGCCAACGCATTCGGCGGCCTGCGTCTGCGGGTTGTATTCGACGTGGCATTGACCGACGGGAATGCACTCGCAGACTTCGACGATGGCAACGCCGGTGGCGGTGACGAGCATTGTCTTGGGCTGGCATTCGTCGCCAGGGTTCGGGCAGGCAGTCGGCAGACAACCGTCGCCGCCGGGAGCGGGACCGCATTCGGGGGGCAGACACAAGTCGTCGTAGCCGTCATTGTTGCTATCGCCGAGGCATTGTGAGCCCGCGCCCTGGAACATACCGCCGAGCTGCGTGCAGCAGATGCGGTCCATGACGGCACATGCGTTGTTCTGATTGTCGTCGTTGTTGTCGTAGCAGCATGCGCCGATGACGCCGCTGCATGTCGAACCGGCGCCGGCGTACGAGCCGCCCGCCTGGCTGCATTCGGCGGGAGAGACGCCGCTCATGCATGTGACGCCTTCGGTCTCGACACAGCAAGCGCCTTTTTCCACAGGGCCGACTGAAAACTCGATGTCGTCGATGGCGCCGGAGCCATCCATCATGACGATCATCTTCAGGACGCCGGCTGTCGGTCCGAGCGCGACTGTTTCGACGCCGTTGTCGCCGGTGCGCGGAATGATGAATGTTGCAATGGGGGTATTCGATGAGACGCTGCTGAAGAGTTCGACCTTCGACTTTTCCATCTGCGTGATCGGCATCGGATCGAAGTCGATGGCGACAAGCGAGTGGATCGTGACGGGGCCGACAGCCGAGAAGTCAAACGTGAAAAACGTGTTGGCGTTATTGGAGTCGTTCGGATTGTCGACGCGACCGTCCGCCGGCGACGTATCCACGACGTCATTCGCGATGATCAGTATCTTTCCGCGAGCGATGGTGTTTGCGAACGGGCCTGACACGCCTCCGACGCCAATGCCCGGTCCGCCGAACGTCTGGTTCGGCGTGCCGAGATCGATGTCGCCGCCCGTCGGGTGGGCGGAATCAAAAATGATCGCGGTGTTCAGTGCTGTGAGCGCCGGCACAGGGTTTTTACCGTGAACGGCGATTGGGCCCGATCCGCCGCTGCCGCAGACTTGGCTGACAAAATCGCCCGCGAGGTACGCGGTGTTGTTGCAGCGCGTTTCGAACGTGATCTTTTCCTGAGCGATCGCCGGGAGGGCTGCGGTACACAAACAGACGCAGACGGCGACTGCGCGCACGAAATGAGACATCATGGCTTCTCTCCTACGAATATGGAAAAGCGCCGAGACATGTCAGAGCGCTTCTCCCCCCAATGGTTGTCAAGGCACATTGTATTGCGGAAGCGTCGGAATAGTAAAGGGTTATGCGCGTCCGGATAACATTGTCCCTGGGCCGAAATATGCGCCGCCCCGGACCAGCGGTCGAGCCGCGCGAATCGGCGACTTGGCGTCCGGGGACGGCTCTTGGCCGAGTCATCTGGAGTGAGGCGGGAAGCTGGGCTCGAAGAAGGCAGCCGGGCCACTCGACAAACGTGTGTCAGGATACTGCGATTCAGGGCGGAGTATGTCAGGGGGACGCGGTGTTATCCGGTGTGGAACGTCGGGGCGGTTTTCGGCTACCTTGAGCCGATCCGGCGTGAATCGGCTGATGAACGGCGTGCGGAGTTCACGGGATTGCGGCGCGAAACATGGCATTCCGTCCATGGCCAATTCGGGTTGGGCGCGAGACCGCCGCGAGTGAGTATCTGAGTCGTCGGGCAAAACGGGGTGCGCGGTATTGTGGGTAAACGCGACGCTCAAGTCGTTTGTTGGGCCGCCAGAATGCTGGAAATTCTAGCTTCCCGCATTATTATTGGGCATGAGGTGCGATCTGTTTTTTGGATCGATGGGACGGGCCGATTCCGGGGGATTGTCATGCAGAACATAATGAATGTACTTCGTAGAACTTCGATCTGCGCACTTCTGCTCGCCTGCGTCGCGAAAACCGACGTCGTGAGCGCCGCCACTAAGATCGACTTTTCGTTTGAAGACGACGGCGTGACTCCGCTCCTGAACGGACAGGCCATCAATCAGAACGAGGAGTTCGGCATCCTGTTCGAAATTCTGTCCGCCGGACCGAACGCCGGTGCGGCCATATTCGATTCGACGCCGGGCATCAACGCCGCCGATCCGGATCTATGGGTCGGCCTTGGCAATATTCTCATCCTCCAGAGCAACAACGGTGGCGCCGGAGCGATGACGGGCGATTTTTTCAACAACCCGAACGACGAGCCGGACGGCATCAACACGCTGTTCTTCAATTTCTTGGCACCGGTGACGCTTGAGGCGATCGATTTGATTGACGTCGATCAGAACGGTCCGGTGACGGTCACATTAACAGACACGCAGGGCCGCAAGCGGGTTTATTTTGCGCCTGCAAGTTGGACGTACGACATTGCAACCCAGGGCCTCCCGATGGGCGCCAAGGGGTACGATACGTTGGATCTGACGACGCTCATGGACCAGGTTGGTGAGGGCGGCAGTACGGCGACGGCGACGGAAGACGCCGGATTTGACGCAACCAGCGTGGCCCAGCTCAGAGTGGATCTGGACGGATCGGGTGCGGTCGACAATCTCGTGTTCGTTCCGGAGCCGTCTTCAGCGTTGTTGCTTGTCGCCGGGGCTATCTTCGTTTCGCGTCGACGGCGTCGTATCGCTAACTGAGTCTACCATTAGATTCGAACCAGCTTTCTCGCGAGATTCCGGCGGTGACGCAGGATGGCACTCCTGTGGAATGACCGGATTGAGCCCGCTCGCGCCCACTCCTAGAATTTCCGCCCATGCTTGTGCGCTTGCATAGCTTTACGCTTTTGGGCATCGAGGCCGTTGCCTGCGAAATCGAAGTCAACGTCGCTCCGAAGGGGTTTGCCGACGCGCAGATCATCGGATTGCCGGATGCGGGGATCAAGGAGAGCCGTGATCGGATTCGCACGGCGCTTTACAACTGTGGATACGCGCCGCCGAACAAGCGGACGCTTGTGAACCTCGCCCCCGCCGACATTCGCAAGGAAGGGCCGGCACTCGATCTGCCGATCGCGCTGGGGATGCTGTTCGCCAATGAGGGCACGGTTCCCGACACGCTCGGTCAGTTCATGATCGCCGGCGAGTTGGCGCTGGATGGCCGGATCCGACCGATCAAGGGGGCGCTGTCGATGGCGATGCTTGCGCGCGAGCAGGGGATGCGCGGCGCCCTGGTCCCGCGCGACAATGCGAATGAGGCGGGCGTCGTCGACGGGCTCGAGGTCATTCCGATCGGGTCCCTGACGGATGCCGTGGGGTTCCTGACAGAACAGTTACCGCTGGAACCAGTCGCGCTGGACTTGGAGAGCACGTTCCGACAGGCGGCGAGTTACGACGTGGACTTCGGCGATGTTCGCGGCCAGGAATTCTGCAAGCGAGCGCTCGTCGTCGCCGCTGCGGGCGGGCACAACCTGTTGATGCTTGGACCGCCGGGATCGGGCAAGACGTTGATGGCGAAATGCCTGCCGACGGTGCTGCCGCCGTTGACGCTGGACGAATCCCTGGAGACGACGCGAATCTGGTCAGCGTCGGGGAAATTGCCGCCCGGCGCATCGTTGATGGCGACGCGTCCTGTGCGCACGCCGCATCACTCGGCGAGTTCGGCGGCGCTCGTGGGGGGCGGAACGGTTCCTCGTGCCGGCGAGGTATCCCTGGCGCATCACGGCGTGCTTTTTCTCGACGAGTTCCCTGAGTTTCAGCGTTCGATTCTCGAGACGCTGAGGCAGCCGCTGGAGGATGGCTGCGTGACGATCGCGCGCTCGCACAGCAGCGTTTGTTTCCCGGCGGAGTTCATGCTGGTTGCGGCGATGAACCCGTGTCCGTGCGGTTATTTCACGGATTCGAGAAAGCCCTGCAAGTGCACGCAGCCGCAAATTGAGCGTTACTTCTCGCGCATCAGCGGTCCGTTGATCGATCGCATCGACATCCATGTCACTGTGCAGGCGGTGCCGTTTCAGGACCTTCGCGACAAACGGGCTGGAACGCGAAGCGAGCAGATGCGGGAGCAGGTTGAATCCGCCCGGCACATACAGCGCGAGCGATTCGGGGAGAAGTCGAACCAGTTGAACGGTCGAATGGGACCGCGGCAGGTGCGAGAGTACTGCCGGTTGGATTCGGCAGGGGAGCAGATGTTGAAACAGGCGATGACCGAGATGGGCCTGAGCGCCCGCGCCCATGACAAGGTGCTGCGGCTGTCGCGCACGATCGCGGACCTTGAGGCGAAGCGCGATGTCGAGGCCTCGCACCTGGCGGAGGCGATTCAGTATCGGCAGCTCGATCGCCAGGTGTGACGCGCGCGCAAGAAAAGACAAGCGACGCCTCATGGCGGGCGTCGCTTGTCGTCACAGGAGTCGCCCGCACGCGGGCGTGAGCAAAGTGCGTCGGTCGGCGTAAGCCTCTCGACGCGCTCCCCCAATCTCGTTACTGCGCCCAGGCCGTTACGAAGCCCTGGATGTCGCGGCCATCGACGAGTCCGTCGTTGTTGTAATCCACTGCCTCGATGCCGTTGCAGTTCGGCGTCGCGGATTCGTATGCGGCCGTGTCGAGCAGGGCCAGCGTGAACTTCTCGATGTCAACCGTCGTGACGGCGCAGTCGCAGTCCACGTCCGCATCGAGGCTGGCGCCGATCGTCACGATGACGGCCGTATCCGAATATGCAACGTAGACCGACTTTCCGCCGGGAAGGCACGGCGTGTCAAAAGCGTCGAATTCACCCGTGTGGTTTGCGTAGGTCATGATATCGTACGATTCGCCGATCGCCGGATCGTGGGCGAAGTCGAGTCGAAGCCCGCCGGCGAGCGTGGCGGCGCCGGTCACGACGAGTTGATCTTGCGTCATTGCGTCGATTTCGATGTACAGTTCGCCGTCGACCGTTTGCGCGTAGGTGTCGTCGATCGTCAGCGTGCCGATTGAGTTGCCCGGTGCGACGGTCCCCGCGTTCGTGACGCCGTCATTGACCGTGCCCGTTCCGCCTAGTGAGCCGCCCAGTATATTCACATCGCCGGAGGCATTAAGTATGCCGTTGACGATGGTCGAACCGGCCGTCTGCGTGTAGGTTCCCTCGCGGTTCAGCACGCTCGCCGCGTTAACGCTGACGGTCCCCGACGTCTGAAACACACCTCGAATGCGCAGGCCGCCCGCGCCATTAGCGGTCATGTTGCCTTGATTGTCGAACAAGGCGCTGCCGCCGCCGCAGATCAACTGTACGGGCTGATCGGCGATGACCATTCCCTGGTTTGTGATGTCGGTGGGACCGCTGCTGTACCCGAGGTTGCCGGCGCCGCGGATCGTGTTATTAACGTTGACGAGGGATCCGTTGTTCTGCTGGTAGATCCAGTTGTTACCCGAGTTGGTCATCTCGATCGTACCACCGCCGGTCAACGTCACTGGGTCGCTGGACAGGAAGAGATAGGTATTGGCTCCAGTCGAATTGAGTTGAATCGTGCCGCTGTTCGTGATCGTTCCGGAAAGGTATATTCTGTCGCCATTCTGAATGCGCAGGTCGCCCGTGCTGGCAACGTCGATCAACGACGTACTTGGATTCACGCTGATGACATAGCCGGAACCACTGGTCTGAAGCGTTCCGCCTGTGATGCTCGTCGAGTCGAGTGTGACAACCGATCCGTCGAGTGCCTCGATCACGCCCCCGGCATTCGCGACGGTGGCCGTGTCGAATGCGCACGTGCCGCCGTTTTCCGCACGAATCGTTCCCGTGTTCGTGAGCGACACACCCGTTCCGCTCTGAATCACCATCGGGGTCGGCTGATCGGCGACGATCAGCGCCTGGTTGGTGATGTTGGTCGGCCCCCCGGTATAGCCCAGGTGTCCCGACCCGCGGATGGTGTTGTCCACATTGACCAGGGAGCCGTTGCCCTGCTGGTAAAGCCAGTTGTTCCCGTGGTCGCTCATCGCGACGGTTCCGCCGCCAGTCAGCGTGACGGGGGCCTGAGTGACAAAGCAGTAGGTGTTCGCCGCGCTGGATTCGAGCATGATGGAGCCGGTGTTGTGAATCGTCCCGGCGAGGGAGATGCGGTCTCCGTTGGGCACTCGGAACTGGGCAGCGTTTGTCAGATCCACCAGGACGGATGAGTTGTCGGCCGAACTGATGGTCCCTGTTCCCGTGGTCTGAAGCGTGCCACCCGTGATGACTGTCGAGGCCAGCGTCACGTTCGAGCCTGTAAGTGCTTCGATGACGCCGCCGGCGTTGTTGACCGCCGCAGACTGGAATGCGAGGGTCGCGTTGTTTTCGGCGCGCACGATGCCGGTGTTCGTGAATGTCACGCCGGTTCCGCCCTGGATGGTCAGGGGCGACGCCTGGTCGGCGACGACGGTGCCCTGGTTGTCAATGTTGAGAGGCGTACCGGTATAGCCGAGGTTGCCGGAGCCGTGAATCGTGTTGTCGATGTTGATCAGCGAGCCGCCGGCGTTCTGGCGGACCCAGGCAGCGGCGCCCGTCCCCATGCTGAATGTGCCGCCGCCGGTTAACGTGAGCGGGCCTCCATTGGCGTAGAGGTAGGAATTCGCGCCGGTCGAGGCAATTTCAATGGCGCCGGTGTTGTTGATCGTACCCACGGCATACAGCGCGTCGCCGTTGAGAATCCGCAGCGTGCCCATGTTGTTCACGGTCTGAGCCGTGCCGTTGATAGCCGTGCTCGTGTTCTCGGTTTCGATCGCGCCGGTGCCGCTGGTCCGCAGGGTTCCGCCGGCAATGGTCGATGAGGAGATCGACACACGCGAAGTGTCGAGCGCCTCGATGACGCCATCGGTGTTGTCAACGTTGGCCGAACTGAACAGGAGCGTGGCGCCGTTTTCCGCACGGAGCGTCCCGGTGTTGGTGAAAGTCACGCCCGTGCCGCTCTGGATGACCAGCGGCGCACCCTGGTCGGCGATGACACTGCCCTGGTTGTCGACGTTGAGCGGCGTGCCGGTATAGCCGAGATTGCCGGATCCGCGAATCGTGTTGTCGACATTGATCAGCGAACCGCTGCTGGCCTGACGGATCCATGCAGTGCCGCCCATGCCCATGGTGAGCGTGCCGCCGCCGGTGAGCGTCAGGGGGCCGCCGCTCGGATAGAGAATCGTGTTCGCGCCGGTGGAAGCGATATCGATGGTGCCGGTGTTGTTGATGGTTCCGACGGCGTAAAGGAAGTCACCGTTCAGAATTCGGAGCGTTCCCATGTTGTTCACAGTCTGCCCCGTTGCGTCGATGACCGCATTGGTGTTCTGGGTTTCGATCGCGCCGGTGCCGCTGGTCTGAAACGTTCCGCCGGCGATGGTCGATGACGAGATCGACACGTGCGAATTGTCGAGTGCCTCGATGACGCCGTCGGTGTTGTCGACGTTGGCCGTGCTGAACAGGAGCGTGGCGCCGTTCTCCGCACGGAGCATCCCGGTGTTGGTGAAGGTCACGCCGGTGCCGCTCTGGATGACGAGGGCCGTGCTCTGATCGGCGACGATTGTGCCCTGGTTGTCGATGTTGGTCGGGGCGCCAGTGAAGCCGAGGTTGCCGGATCCGCGAATCGTGTTGTTCACGTTGACGAGTGAACCGCCGGCTTCCTGGTAAATCCAGTTGGTATCGGTATTCGACAGGGCGAGCGTGCCTCCGCCCGTCAGCGTAACGACCCCACCGCGCGGATGGAGATACGTGTTTGCGCCCGTTGAGCCGAGCGAGAGCGTGCCGGCGTTGTCGATGGTGCCGGCAACGACGCGCAGTCGGCGGCCGTTGTTGATGGTCAGCGCGTCGTCGGCATCGATCGTGAGGTTGGTGATGTAAGCGTCGAGATCGAGCGCGACCGACGAGGCCGTTGCGCTGCCGTCGTCGATGAAGACGCTAAAGCTGTCGGCCCCGTTGTTGGGCACGATGTTGTCGAGCCAGTTGTTGATGTTATTCCAGTTGCCGGTGCCGCCAGTCCAGAAGGCGTTGACGTCGGCGGCGTGGACCGGGGGCGTTATTGCCAGCAACGCCAGTATGGCGAACATTGGCAGAAGGAAGGGTGTTCTGTGTTTCATGGCCGTTCTCCTGTGATTGGCCTGATGGGCCGGTTCGACTTTCCATGCGAACACGCCGCGGATCCCGCCTGGGACCGGATCGCTGAGTCGCGTGCTCTGTTGCTTCGAGCTGATCGGGTCGTTCTGGCAGTGGTACACGCCGCAGCGGGCGGTCTGCCCCGGGGCTAAGGAGAATCGCAGATTTTTCTCGTTACATTTGTTAAGGGCTCAAATTTGGAAAGGGCTGGCACACGATGAGTGCGAGTATGCGGGACGCGAAGGTACCCCAATGGGTGGACTTTCAGCCCTGGGGCGGCACGCAACGGCAGATCGCCGACATGCACGATCAGCGTGTGCGGCGAGATGATTGATATTTTTCCGGGTGTCGAATTGTGGTGTTAGGCTGCGGAGACATTTTCGAGTTTCCGTTTGCCGACCTCGAACGGGATGATATCGGTTGGGCGTTCGGCCCGCTCATTCACCACTTCGTGCCAATAGATGAGTTCGAGCGAACCGTCCTCGTTCTCGACCAACGCCGTGCAGTTCTCGATCCAGTCGCCGGTGTTGCAGTATTCAATGTCGCCCGCCTTGCGCTGCGCCGGCTGGTGGATGTGACCGCAGATGACGCCGTCGACGTTACGTCGATGCGCCTCGTCGGCGAGAATCTTCTCGAAGTTGTTGAGGAACTTTACAGCGCCCTTCACCTTCCGCTTGATCGCGCCCGAGAGCGAAAAGTAGGGCTTGCCGAACCAGCGACGGACTGCGTTGTAGACGCGATTGATGACGACGAGCCGCCGGTAGCCCCAGTCGCCTAGCTTCGCCATCCACGGATGCACCCGCACGGCGGCGTCAAAGCGATCACCGTGGGTGACCAGGAAGCGCCGGCCATCGGCGGTTTCGTGGATCATGTCGTCGACGACCTGGATGTCGCCGAAGGAGTACCCGATGAACTCGCGGAAGAACTCGTCGTGATTGCCGGGAATGAAAAAGACCTTGGCGCCCTTGCGCGAGCGTTTGAGTAGCTTGTGCAGCACCTCGTTGTACTGCTTCGGCCAGAAGAACGCCTTCTTCAGCGCCCAGATGTCGATGATATCGCCCACCAGGTAGAGTTGATCGCAGCGGATCGTGTCCAGAAAGTGGTAGAACAGTTCGCTCTGGGCGTCGCGCGAGCCAAGATGAACGTCGGACACCCAGACACTTCGGTACTTCTTCTTCATAACCAGCATCCCATGAGCCGCTGTCGGCTGCGTTATTGAATCACCTGACCGCGTCCGTGCGATCAGGTGCGAGCGAGGCCGATTCGCCCCTCCAGCGTCTTTCCTGTTAACTCCGAAATGAAGGCCTCCAGCGCGTCCAGCGCCTCGGTGGCGCCGTCGCGCGTCTGCCGTTGAATTCGCCTTGTGAACTCGGGTTCGCGATCGAGGAACGCCCGCAGGATTTCCGGCGTCAGCTCGCCGCGGGCGACGTTCATGCCCTGCCCCAGCGTTTCGACCTGGTAGGCGTTGATCCGTTGTTCCAGGCAATCCTGCGGCATTGCGAGCACGGGCTTGCCGAAGTAGCGAATCTCGCCCAGCAACTGGTTGCCGGCGGTGGCGAAGACCGCCCGGCTGGAGGCGACGTCTTCGATGAACGGCAGATTGGCGACGGGCTTGTATTCGATGTGCCCGTCCGTCCCCGTGCGGGGCGCGCCGTACACTCGGATCGGGAGGGCCTGTGCCTTCAGCGCCGCCTCGACCTGGGGCGTGAACTCCTCCTTGCCGCGATTCAGATACACGAGGAGGTGTTCCCCGCGCGTCGGCTCGACGGCGCGGACTTCGGCGCGGATGGAGGGACCTACGACGCGGACGTGCCCGGAGACCGTCACGGCGTCGAAGAAGGCCGTTGCGACGATTCGATCGGCGTGGCCGTACAGGGCCCTGTAGCCGATGCTGTAGCCCCATTGTTTGACAGCGTCGAGGAACGGCAGCCCGATGCGGCAATAGACAAGCACGGCAAAGTGATCGAACGTGATCCGCGGTATTCCGAGCCGACTGGCGATCTTGTGCGTGTAAATTTCGGAGTCCGTGAGAATGACGTCGGGGCAGAAGTCGCGAATCGTGCGTTCGATGCGTCGATACGATTTTCCGCGCAGCCAGACGTCGCGCACCAGCGGGAGGTTTCCCGTCATCGTTCTGAGCATGCTGATCTGACCGTTGTCAGCGTGATAGAAACCGAGCGTTGGAATTTCCGTGACGGCGTGCGATTCCGAGATGGACGCGAGCGCGTCGCCGCCCGCGAGCACCAGCACATCGTGTCGCTTGGCGAGTTCGGGCAAGACCGACAGGGTTCTCATGGCATGGCCGCGGCCGTAGCCGTGAACGCCGTAGACGATTCGCAAGGCCGATCCTCCTTGCGGGTATCCTGCATCAACCGTGTGATCTGCGTGTTTGGGCGGGGTTCAGGATCTGTTAAATGTGCTCGTAGACCTTGATCTTTCCAGGTGTCGGCTACTGGAAGCGATCCTGTTCTTCAGTGGGCACTTCTTCTGCGTCGAGCGCGAGGAGGTGCTGGGTGGAAAAGTACCGTTGCATTCGAAACCGGATCGGGACCAGGGCAGCGATCGCGAGCGGAAACACGATGCCGAAACGGCTGGCGCGAATCGCCCAAAGTGAAACCAGGCAGATCAGCTGCGCGATTGTGTACTTGTGTATCGTCCAGATTGGAACGCGCCGCGTGTAGTGATTGCTCGGGTACAGCGCGGAATCCATCGGCCACAGGTTGAGCCGTTCGAAGAACTGGTTGCCGGCCATGCTGACAACGCCCATATACAGAAATAGTCCGTAGAGCACGGCCATCGGGATATTCCTCAAGAGCGGCAGGGCGAGCAGGGCGAGACCGATCAGCAGGTGAATCGACAGGCCGGTTACGCGGTTCTCCCGCACCTTGATGATGCGTTCCTTCCGAATTCCATCGGCGCCGATCACTTCCTCGACTGTCGCGAGGCTTCTCACGTGGTTCAGCGATCGCACGGTTGCGGCGACAAGCCAGGGCAGTCCGAACAGTGAGCAGATTGCGATGAGACCGCCGACGATCGCCAGGTCCAGATGGTAGCCTTCTCCCTTGGTCAGCTTGTTGTCTTTGTTGTTGACGAGGCGCGCCGTGATGTTCTGATCAAGGTAGACGAGCACGGCGACAAGTAGCGCCGGCAGGGCGGCGCCGAGCTTGACCCAATTGGCCGCTTCCATCGGGTTCGTGAACCAGGGGCGTCCTGACGTCGTGCCGAGCGATTTTGGAACGGCCAATTCCTCAATGTCGACGCCGGCATAGAAAACGAACGCAATCGCCGCCATCGATATGATCGCGATTGTCGGGCCGAAGTCCGCGAGGAACTCCCGCATCTTCGGTTGCAGATATCGGCTTCGTTTGAAGCGGGACAGATTCATCGCAATGAAGAAGGTCCCCAGCGCCAGCATGAGTGTGAGCAGCGCAGAGGCCTCGGATTTCGTGTCGCCGAAGATTTTTCTCACGGCTTCGAAGATGAAGATTATCGAGATCAATGCGGCGAAGATTTCATCAGTGAAGCGCGTAAAGTAGCGCATCAGAAAGCTTGCATCCGTCACAGCCAGGATCAACAGGAACAGAAACGTCCACAGCCCGACCCAGGCATAGGCCGACAGAAACGGGACATCGAGCTCCCTGCTCATTGAGTAGAGAATCGACGTGATAATGAGCATCGGTCCCGTGCCGCCGAGCATGTTCAGCGGCTGGCCGGCGAAGACGGCGTAGATCACACCGCAGAACGCCGTCGACACGATCATCTCCACGGCGCCGATGTTTCCGCCGGTCAGGTCCGCCATGATGCCGCCAAATGTGACGGACGGCGCGAGGCATGCAAAGAACAGGAACAGGATCGGTCCGAGACTCTTTGGCGTCAGGCCCTCGCGAAAGTCGGATGCGTAGTGGGGCAGGCGTCTTTTGATGTCGGCGCGCAGGCCGCCGGCGAATTTGCCGGTCCAAGTGAGTGCGTCCGGAGCTGCCTTGAGGTCTGGTACTTGCCGCTGCGGGATGCGCCGGGCTTCGAATCGTTCGAGGGCGGCGAGCATGTCTCGTTTGTTCCGGGCGACTTGAGCGTCGTAGCGGAACTGGTCGTCCGACATCAGCCGGGCGATGTTCATCAGCGTATCGAGATGCTCCGCGGCGCGGCCCTCCGGACCGAGCAGCAGGAAGACGAAGCGCGTCGGAACGCCGTCCGGCGCGCCGAGATTGATCGGTCGAGACAATCTGACGAAGACAATGACCGGGTCGCGGAAGAAATCGAGGTAGACATGAGGTACGGCGACGGCGCTACCGATGGCGGTTGCACTCCGATCTTCGCGCTCGAGGAGCAACGCCTCAACATCAGCGCGTCTATTCGGGGCGAGAAGTCCCCGGCCGATGACCTGGTCGAGCGCTGCCTTGAAAATCGAATGGATATCGCGTGCGTCGAGATCGAGCAGATATGAATCGTCAAGAATCGCGCTTCGAAGCAGGTCCATGGTCCTTGCTCCCAATAACCGGGGCGGATCATACCGGGCTGGTTTGGATCATACCAATTCGCCGATCGATCGACGCGAAGGTCGCGCATTGCCGGTGAATCTGTTTACTGCCACCAAGTTGGCGTGCGGTCTGAATCGGATATGCAATACGGCACTATCTGTCGCAACACGTTCACGCAAACGAAAGAAGTCATACGGGAGGCGTTGCCGTGCGGACAAGGCGTCTGCAATTACAAGAAGGATCCTGGGATGATCCCCGCTGCGCCATGGTGATCGCCCGCGGTCGAGGCGCTTTCGGCAGGGCCGCAAACACTAAGTCGGGCGATCACATTCGAGACGTCCGATTCGATGGTTGAATGGAATCATGGAACCAGGCTTATCGGACGTTGCGGTTTGGGCTCGCGTTTCATGGCACATGCGACTTGGTGTCGACGCGATGGACTCGTCGGGTAAGCGGATACGAGGAGTCCGGCGTTCGTGAATCAGCGGGCGCGAGCTCTCCGGACGTGTTTCGTCGTGGCGTTGTGTGCGATTCATCACTCCCGAATTGAGACGAGTCGGTCTCTTGAGTATGAGGACGGTCGCATACGTAATTCCACGCGGTGCGCGGTTGTGTCAACGTGCGAACTGCACGGAATACGTGGGTGGGGGTTGCGTAATCGTGTGGATCAACTTGTGTGAGTCCTGCGATAGTGATTCGTCCGAATACGGGTGCCATTAAGGCGACATTGGGATAAAGAATTGTCGATTGCGGGGTGAATCTCAGTGCTTGCGGGATCGATAAACAGGCAAAGCGACTGTCAACGTCGATTCGGATGAACAAGCAACGAATGGGGCCCACTCAAACCAACTCAAGCAACGGTTCCGCGTCCGTGGAGTCGAGCGGCGTTTCCGCAATCGGGCGGACGTGGTGGACATTGTTGCTTGCGAGTACGGCGACATTCGTACTGGAATTCGGCTTTGCCTACGCTTATGCGGCATGGGGTCCGTCGGAGCGGTCCGTCTATACCGCAATCTTCGATATCGTTCCGATCCTGGGAATTGTTGCGCCTGCCCTGTCGTGGTGGGTTCTTCGCCGCCATCCTCGAACCACGGACAATGACGAAGATCCTCTTCCGTTTCTTCAATACGCCTTGACTGTCATCGTCGCGGGCATGATGGCGGCGGTGCTCAAGCTGGGGCTGCTGGTCGGGCTGGACGTGAATTCGCACTCATGGACGGATGGAGTGACGTGTCTCCTTCAGGCCTCGGTCGTCGGATTCGTATTCTGCCCGATGATCGTGCTCATTATTCTCGCGCGGCATCAACTCGGTCCGTTCGGCCGCTATGGAAGGGCCGTGTCTGTTGAGAATCTCCCGGGAAGCACAGGCGTCGTCGTTCGCACGCGTCGGCTGTTCAATATCGCGCTGGCGTTGACTGCGTTTGTGGTGCTTGCCGCGCTTCTGTACGTCTTCGTGGCCAGCACGAATACGAGAACGGATTCCGTTGCAGTGGAGCTCGTCGGTCGCCAGCGGATGTTGGGCGAGCAGATCGTCGCCGACGCGTTGATTCTGGCAGGGGATCCAGGCAATCACGCGGCGCGCGTCGACTTGAACCACGCGATCGCGACTGTCCAGCACGTCAATGCTGCGTTGTCTCTCGGCGGAGAAGGCATTGGTGCAAAGATCGATCTTCCGCCGGAGCGCCGAAAGTCGTTCGGCGACTCATCCATGCAGCTATCCAGGTTGATAGCGGCTGCGCTGCATCTGAGCGGCGGATACTCGATGAGCGACTCGGAGCGTGACGTCGTTCTCGCTCAGCTTGCAACGGAGAAGTCGGCCTGGGCGTCCGCGATGGGGGATCTCAACGCCGAACTGGCGAATGAGATTGAGGCGGATCGACGCCGTCTTGCCCGTTTGTCGCTTGTTGCGGCGGCGACGTTCGTGATCGTGATGCTTGCGAAGTGGCTCGTGATCTACCGGCCGATCTTACGCCGACTCGAGCTGAGCGTGAATGCGGAAGTCGACGCTCGTCGCGAAGCCGAGCAGTTCAAGGTCGTCGCCGAGCGAACGACCAACGCCGTCATCGTCGCCGGCGTCGATCGGTGCATCACGTGGGTCAATGCAGGCTTCACGCTGATCACGGGTTACACAGCGGAAGAAGTGATCGGAAAGCACGCGAGCACTCTCCTGTGTTATGACGGCACGGATTCGAGCGTCGTGGAATCCGTCCGAGCCGCACTGAATACAGGCGAGGGACGCCGATTCGCGATTCGGAATCGGCGGAAGGACGGGGCTGAAATCTGGCTCGACGTGGACCTCCAGCCTCTGCGGAGTCGGGACGGCCACGTGTCGGGCTATGTCGCCATCGAGAGCGACGTGACGGACCAGGTGGAACTTACGCAGCGACTCCACGAGAAAGTGCAGATGCTTGAGGAGGCGGAACGCATCGCACACATCGGACATTGGTCGTGGGATGCGGCGACCGACAAGCTGACGTGGTCGCGCGAGATCTACGATCATTACGACCGCGATCCGATGTTGGGGCCTCCCAACCTTGCCGATTATCCAACCCTGTTGACGCCGGAGAGTGCAAAAGAGCTGAAGCGGAACATCGATCATGCGATGGCCACAGGGGAGCCGTTCTGCATTTTCGTTAAAACGTCGGCGGAGGACTTCAAGTGGGCGGAAGCGCGCGGAAAGGTCCGTCGTGACGCCAACGGCGAAATTGTCGGCCTGTTCGGGACGTGCCGGGACATCACGGAACAGGTCCGCACGCAAGAGGAGCTCGCCGAAAAGGTCGCCCGACTGGAATCCGCTGAACGAATCGCAAGCATCGGTCACTGGTCGTGGGATGCCAAGACGGATCGCGTTGCGTGGTCGTTGATGAACTTCGAGCATTACCATCGCGATCCGTCGCTCGGACCGCCGAGTGTCGAAGAATATCTGTCGATGCTAACGCCCGACAGCGCCGAGCGGCTCCGATCCGCCATCGATCGCGCGATGACGACGGGAGAGCCATACGTCGTCGAACTCGCGTCTAAAGGGGACTCGCCTGTATGGATCGAGACGCGCGGCTTCCCGCAGTTCGATGAATCGGGCAACATCGTCGGTCGCTTCGGCACCTCGCGCGATATCACGGAGTCGGTCCAGGCGAAGTTGGTCCTGGACGAAAAGGTCGCGCTGCTTGAGGAAGCCGAGCGGATTGCGCAGCTCGGGCATTGGTCATACGATCCCTCGACTGACAAGCTCAGCTGGTCCAAGCAGGTATATCGGATTTACGGGCGCGATCCGGCCTTGGGGCCGCCGACACGCGAAGAACATCGGCAGATGATTACAGCGGACGGCCGCGAGCAATTGGCAAGCGCCCTGGAGACGATGCTGGCCGGACGGGAGATGCCGACGCTACGTGTTCAGACGACGGGGACGCCATCAAAGTGGCTGGAACTTCTCGGACGACCGAAAATCGACGGCAACGGCGATGTCATTACGTTGTATGGAACGGTTCGCGACATCACTGAACAGGTTCGTACACAGCAGGCTCTGGATGAGAAGGTGACGCGCCTGGAGGCGGCTGAAATCTCCGCGAACATGGGGCATTTCAGCTTCGACCTCCGCACGCACAAGGTGCAGTGGTCGGATCACATGTTCCGGTTGATGAATCGGGATCGGGCGCTCGGGGCGATGACGCTTGTGGAATTCGAGAAGCTGCTCGTGCCGGAAAGCGCGGGCCTGCTTCGGAACGAACTGCAGGCCGTTATGACGGGCGGCGTGGTTCGTCCTCTCAGACTCCAACTTTTGGACGAACGTGAAACTCGCTGGATCGAATTGCGTGCCAATACCACGCGAACACGCATGGGCGACGTTCGCTCTCTTTACGGCACGTGCCGTGACATATCGGCGCAGGTCAAGCGCGAAATGCAGTTGACATCGCTGATCGAAGAACTGCGGATGCGAAAACTCGCGCTGGATCAATACGCGATCGTGACGGAAACCGACGCCGAAGGCAGCATCACGAAGGTCAACGACAACTTCTGCAAGATCAGCGGCTACACGCGGAAAGAGCTGATCGGTCGAAATCATCGCATCGTCAATTCGGGGGTTCATCCGCGGGGTTTCTGGGTCAACATGTACCAGAAGCTGGCGACGAACGGCGTCTGGCGGGGTGAAATCTGCAATCGTGCCAAGGACGGCTCGATCTACTGGGTCGATACGATCAACATGGCGCTGAAGGACGGCGCGGGAACGATATCGAAATATATCAGCGTCCGGTTCGACGTCACGCCGCGCAAGCGCGCGGAGGAACTCGTTCAACGGAGCGAACGTGAGCTCCGGGAGATGAACGACGCGCTGCCGATGATGGTCTGGACCGTCGGCCCCGACGGTAAGTGCACGTTCCTCAATAAATGCTGGACCGACTACACGGGGCGCGAGCTCATCCGCGAACTGGGCGACGGCTGGACGGAGAACATTCATCCGGACGATCGAGAACGCGCGCGTCGACACTATCGCGAGGCGTTCACGCACCTGACGCCCGTGGAATTCGAGTACCGTCTGCGCCGCCACGACGGCGAGTATCGATGGATGTTCGATCGAGGGACGCCGCGATTCGCGGAGGATGGCGCGTTCAAGGGATATGTCGGCGGGTGCATTGACATCACTGTTCAAAAAGCCGCCGCCGAGCGAATGAAGCAAAGCGAAGCCGAGCTTCGCGAGATGAGCGACGCGCTTCCCCTTCTGGTCTGGATGGCGGACGGCGAGCAACGCGTCACGTTTGTCAACAAGCGAGCCGACGACTTCCCGAATCGAGTCGTCGGCGCCGAACTTGGCAAGACGTGGGTCGATATCGTTCATCCCGAGGATATTGAGAAGTGTCTGGCGGCCTATCACGAGGCCTATCGGAGCAGGGCGCCGTTCGAGATTGAATATCGCGTGCAGCATCCTGACGGCGCTTATCGCTGGGTCATGGATCGCGGGGATCCGAGATTCGCCGAGGACGAAACGCTGCTCGGTTTCGTCGGCGGCTGCATCGACGTGACGGCGCGGAAGGAAGCGGAATCCGCCCTCGTCCGTGCTCGCGAGCTGGCGGAATCGGCGGACAGGTCCAAGAGCGAGTTCCTCGCGAACATGAGCCACGAGATTCGTACGCCCATGACGGCGATTCTCGGCTATACGGAATTGCTTTCCGACACGAGCGATCGTCTCGCATCGCCGGAAGTTCGCGCGCAATACGTGGAGACGATCCGCCGGAACGGCGAACACCTCTTGTCGATCATCAACGACATCCTGGATCTGTCCAAGATCCAGGCCGGCAAGATGACGGTCGAAATACTCCCTGTGGACCTCGCACGGACGGTACACGATGTGGTCGCGCTGATGAATGTTCGGGCGATCGCCAAGGACGTGTCCTTGCGCGTGCTGTCTGACGGGCCGATACCGGCGACGGTCGACTGCGATCCGGTCCGGCTGCGCCAGATTCTCATGAATCTCGTCGGGAACGCCGTGAAGTTCACGGAAGTCGGAGGCGTCGAAATCGTTGTCTCCTACAGTCCGGAAGGGATGTTCGGGCCGACGCTTTCAATTGCAGTCCGAGATACCGGCGTGGGAATGACTCGCGAGCAGATGACAAAGCTCTTCGCTGCATTCCATCAGGCGGATACTTCGATGACGCGTCGCTTCGGCGGTACAGGGCTCGGCCTGATGATTTCGATGCGCCTTGCGGAACTGCTCGGCGGCGATCTCACGGCGGAGAGCGAAACCGGCAAGGGAAGCGTATTTACGCTGTGGCTCCCGGTCGGCAGACCCGATGTCAAGATGCTCTCGCCTACGAGTTTTGAGAGCGCACAAGCGTCAATCGACGCGCAAAATGACGGTGCGACGGCGCCGACGTCGGTGGCCGTCGAAAAGCCGCAGACGGCGCCGTTGGAAGGGCTCCGAATCCTGCTTGTCGAGGACGGCCCGGACAACCAGCGCCTGATCGCGTTCCATCTGCGAAAATCAGGAGCCGTGGTCACGCTGGCGGACAATGGTCAAGTTGCGGTCGAGGCGATGACGATCGATTCGACGCTGGACGGAACGCCTCGTGATCCTGCCCCCTTTGACGTGGTCCTGATGGACATGCAGATGCCCGTCATGGACGGATATGAGGCCACGCGGCGCCTGCGCGCGATGGGTTGTCGCGCGCCGATCGTCGCGCTGACGGCGCACGCGATGGAGGGGGATCGCGAAAAGTGCATCGACGCAGGGTGCGACGATTACGCGACCAAGCCGATCGATCGCAAGCGCCTCGTCGAAGTCTGCCTTCGAATGACCTCCGGCAAGTCCAAGGTCGTCTGAATCGCGTTATGGCGAATCAGACGGCACAACGCCGGACCCACAGGTCATCATCGCTTCAAGTTCACGAAGTCGCTATCGACGGCTCGCCCATGCGCCGCAGCCAGCGGAAATGGGACGATATGCCGCCGAAGAGTGATCGATTGCACAGGTACCGTAGCCCAAAGTCGCGACACGTGTCTTCGACAATCTTCGACAAGGCCGGGTAGTGAATGTGGCAAATCTGCGGGAAGAGGTGATGTTCCACCTGGCAATTCAGGCCGCCGACGAGCCATGCCAGCACACGATTGCGCGGGGCGAAATCGACTGTCGTTTCCACCTGATGCACGGCCCAGCAGTTGTCGATTCGATGCGTCTGCGGCGCGGGCATCGGGAATTCCGCCTCTTCGACGCAGTGCGCCAACTGAAACACGACGCTCAGCGCAACGCCCTCGACGAAGCTGGCGACGCCGTAGGTTGCAAGAACGAGCCACCAGGGCAGGAAGAACATCGGCACGACGAAGGCCAGGGAGAAGAAGACGGCCTTGCCGCCGATGAAGATCGCCAGATCCAGCCCGCGGGGTCGATGCAGTTTCGTGGAACCGATGCGGCCGATCGCGAGGACGTGGAAGTCGTCGTACAGGTGCCACTTGACGGGCAGGAATCCGTAGAGAAACCAAAGATACAAATGCTGCAATCGATGCATCTTCATACGCGGCTGATGCGGCGAGAGTCGGCCGAACGGTCCGACGTCGATGTCGTCGTCATGCCCCGTGATGTTCGTGTAGCTGTGATGGATGGAATTGTGCTTCCGCGCCCAGACGTATGAACTCGCACCGAGCATGTCCAATGTCAGGGCCGCACACTTGTTGATCCAGCGATTCGTTGAATAGGATCGATGGCCGCCGTCGTGCTGAACGTTGAAGCCGACGAGCGCCATCGCGAAGCCGAGGACGACGGCCGCGGCAAGCGTCGGCCACACTGCGCCGCCGAGCATCAGGATACCGATGTAAGAGGCCGCGAGGATTGCGAGGACAACGATCGACTTAAGATACATCTGCCAGCAGTCACGCTGCTTGCGACCCGACTCCTGGAAATAGGCTTCGACCTTTTCTCGAAGTGTTCGATGAAAAACCGAGCCGCGTTCGAACTTGATCGGCGCGATGACGGCGCCTTGCGTCCCTTCGGAGGGCACTTCCGTCCCAATTGCTGTTGTCATTTCGTGCTTGAACCATCCTGTGGTTGTTTGGCGGGTCCCGGGCGAGACCGCAAACGCCATGGGGGAGAATAACCGACAATCGCAGATTGCACGAGCCATGCAGGCCACGAGCAAATTGTCGGTTTTCCGCCTCGGCAAGGTGTGAGGGCGAATCCTAAGTTACGCCGGAGCTGAACGTTATGAGCGTTGAGTCGGCGGTGTGACGCTCCGCGCGAATCCGAGTGTTGAGGAATCGGCGGATTAACTCGATATGTGTCTCCGAATGTCGTGATAGTCCCGTCGATGCAAACGCGCCATTGCCGGCAAGGGCCATCGGGAGCATCAACTGATCCGTCAGGTATTCACCGACAGGGGCCGTGTGCTTCTGGTATCGCTGACACGCCTGAACCGCGTGAGTCGCGACGGCCTCCGCCGAGCGTTTCACTTCGCCGAAACCCGTGAATACCTCTGTCACGTGCTCGTATTCTAGAGTGAGCGTCACAATATTTCCGGGGCCGCGGCTGTCGCTGACGACGTCGATCGCCAGTTCGGTCGGCTCCCAGCCCAAACGCCTGGCGATGACGCCGATCTCTCGATCGCCGATCGATGGCGACAGGTTGGCGATGGCGGCGCGAGCGTGGCGTCGCCTGAGTTCGCCGCGTTCGAGTAATTCGAACCCTTGCAGCATCGGCGCCGGTTCGATCTCGATGACAATTCGGCCGCCGCCTGCGGGGAAGAATCCGGGCCGTTCGAGCGTTGCGCGGACACTCGGTCCCATCCGATTCACGAGCGGCAGGTATGCCCGCTCAAGGAAGTCGAACGGTGGGGCGAACGGGTTGTGTGTGCCGCCGTCGAGCGTGATCCGGCTCGGTCGATCGGCACAAAGCAGCGGCAACATTATGGTCTGAAGGACGAGCGTCGTGCTGCCGGCTGTACCGATGCCGAATGTGTAGTCGCCGCCCGCCACCTGTCCCGGTTCGAACGTGACTTGTGTTGATCCGATGGCGTCGCCCGAAACGCGGGCATTGCAGATCTTCGTCGCCGCCTGAACGGCCGTCAGGTGTTGGCGCATCAGGCCGGGTTTGCTGCGGCCGGCTCGAATTTTCTCAATTCTTACGGGTGAGCCGGTCACCATCGCGAGCGCGATCGAGGAGCGCAATATTTGCCCGCCGCCTTCTCCGAATGAACCGTCGATCTGAATCATCTTGCTATGCGCTACTCTCTATTTGCCCAGACGCGATGGGAGAAGAACGTAACGGCCGTCGCCCGCGTCGGCAATTTCCGCCGATCCCGCAGGTGGTTTGCGACGATCCGGCGCGTCGTCGGATCTGTCGAATCGTCAGGATTTGTCAGTCATTAGTTTTTGCTTACACGGAAGTTACAATATTTCAAACTTTATGAGCTATGATTACGTATGAAGTTGATGGTTAATCAATCGGGACATCGCGCCCGATGCCATGGGCTTCTGACAAACACCCGGCAACAGGAGGCCGAGTTCAGTCGTTAGCCGTTTGACAGGAGGTCAACATGAACGACACACTCCGACATCCCCGAATCCCTCGCAAAACGAAACTCGCATCGCGCAAGGGCACGGACAGCGCGCGTCGAGACTTCATCGATATCCTCCGCGATGAGATCGCAAAAGGCGAATACCTGACAGCCGAGCGCATCTCGCGCACCGTCGATGTGCTAGCGCCGATCGTGGCACAGGAGATGACGGCGAAGGGGGCTGCGTAGCTGCGGCCTACTGCGTTCGTCGGCGCCGCGTCGTCAACTGTATGCTGCAGCCATGATGCAACATGCGGTGACATGCCGATTTGCTGCATCTAGCAGCGGGTTCAAGTCTCCTTGCGATTGCTGCCCCGGGACTCGCACCCTGGGGGTCGGCAGGTCCAATCTGGTTCCTCTCGCTTTCGCGTTGTCGTTCTTCTCGGATCACAATCGACATTTGGATCATCCAAGCCGTAGTTGTCGTCTGGCACTCGCTTCGTTCGCAACCGCCGCATGACTGCGGCGGCTCGGAAGAGATTCGCGGCGACAAGGGTTTCGTGAAACATTTGCGTATCCTGCCATTTAGACGACGGCGCCGGGACTCACGTCGACGGCGGCCGGCGGGATTCGAACCCGCATCTCGGGATTTCAACCTTGTAGTTTCACGGGCATTCGCCGCGATTTCTCGTCGGATCAGAAACGACATCTCTATTATCGAAGCCGTTACAGTCGTCAGGCGTTCGGTTCGTTCGCAACCGCCGCATGACTGCGGCGGCACGGAATAGGACTGCGGCGACAAGTTTCTGAAGAAACGTCTTTTGTTCCGATGCTCTATCCTGAGCTACCGCTTGCGCGGCCCGGGATTTTCACCCGGGGACCTTCGGGGTATGTAGTTCCTTCGGCATTCGCCGCGTCAATTTCGAATCATCACTATCAACTCCATCATCATCGTGAGCATCGGGCGCTTGTTTCGTCCGCACCCGCCGCATGACTGCGGCGGCACGGATCAGGATCGCGGCGACAAGATTCTGAAGAGACGTCTGTTGCTCTGTCCTGAGCTAATCGCTTGCACGATCCCGGGACTTGCACCCGGGGACACACAGTTTTTCGGTGTAGTCCCTCCGGCATTCGCCGCAATTCACTGATTCCAGCTTTTCAAATCGGCACGCGTGACAAGGTTCGGAGGGACGTTTCCACTGCTCTGCTGTTGAGCTAATCGCTTGCGCGATCCCGGGACTCGCACCCGGGAACCTATGGCTTCCATGTAGTCGCTCCGGCATTCACTGCGTGCCGAATTCTTGATTTTCTGTCTGGCGAGAGACAATGCTCCTCACAAAATCGTCCAAGTGGGCCTCGATGAACCTGGGCCCGAGCCGACTACGGATGGCGGCCTTTCCCCGGTCCGCATTCAACCAATCGACGTCGCACTTTCGGAAGCGCGCCAAGATCTTCGGGTCGCATCGCTCGGAATCTCCTCGCAATGGATGCAGATCCAGTCCCATCAACGGCTTGAGCTGGCGCACCTCGCAGCCCTGCAGCATGGCAAGACGTCGTTCGTAGCGACGCGGCACTTTTGCATTTGGGAACGCCTGCATCGCTCGTTTCAGGACCTTTGCCTGCTCCCCAGCCCCGAGTTCTTTCAACCCTTCGACAGCCTTGAAGACAAACCAACAATTGTCTCCACGGAAGTACCGAAGGAACCCGCCAGCCTCGATATCGTCCAGCATCTGAACGATCGGCACCATCACCTGCAATCCACGCGACAACTGGTAAAGTCGCATCTCCGTTGATTGAATGAGCCGCTCCATGATGTTCGTTTCCTGCTGCCAGATGTGCGCGATCGCGCCAGCGACCACGGCGGCACACTTGTCCTTGGCGCTGTTGTAGGCGCTTCGCTCGATTCGCAGGTCAAGCGCTTCCGACTTGGTTTTCGGGAGCTTGTAGTGCCATATTCCGTCTTCACAGACTCGAATGACTTGCTTCATGGTCGCACTTCCGCATCCGTCACCTGACGCCGAACCACTTCAAACGCCAGCCAGACAATCTCCTCCGTCAATTCTGTTCGCAGCTCCTGCGGCATCGATTTCCAGACTCCGTGAACCACGGATCCTCTGGACTTTCCGTGCGCCCTTCGATTCAATTCCCACACGTAGGCAACGACGCGCGTCTCGTCTCGAATGTCGCGGCGTCTCGCGAGTTTGGAGGCGTTGATGGCATCGATACGAATGCCTTCGAAGGCGAGCCAATGGCGGATCGCGTAAGAAACAGTATTCTGCTCTCTAGCTCGCGATTGTCGAAAGGGCGATCCACCGACCCTTAAACGCGCAAAGTCAATCCTGTCATTGGACACCAGGTATTCCGCATGAAACGATGTCCGGAAAAACGACGCAACGAGGTTGCCGAACAATCCTTCGCACTCCAGTTCCGGCAGAAGCCGCTCGGGAAACTCATTTCGATGCTCCCGAATCATCCTCATCGCGGATGGGCCCACACCGAGCGTTTCGATCATTTCCGGCGTCAGCCAGAACGGATTCTCTCGCCCCAGTCAGTCCAGGTGGAGCAACAATTCGTAGGCACCGCGCTGGAGTCTCAGCAATGTCGCAACGTCGATTCGCATCAAACAAACATCACCTCACTGCGATCCTTAATCAGTAGCCAGCAATAGAATCCCGCAATCGACAAAGTCTTGGCGAAACAAACCTCGCGCGGTCGTCAAGCGACCTGCACCAGTCGGCGCCGTACCTGCGCTCAATCCGGTACCGGCAGGCTATTGCCTGCGTCTGGACGCGAGTCCCCTGTAGTTCCGCCTGCATTCGTTGCGGGCGAGCGCACTTTTCCAAAATAGTTCCGCGTGCAACAAGTGTTCGTGAAACGGTTCCTGCTCTATCCAGCTGAGCTACAGGCCCGTTCTGCCTTCTCCATGGAATGGACCTGGCGGGATTCGAACCCGCGACCTGGGCGATTAAAGCGCATGTAGTTCCACAGGCATTTGCACGCGGCATTGCGGTCGGCGGGAGTCGAACCCACACGGGCGTCGTGCCCACCGGCATCTCGAGCCGGCGCGTCTGCCGGATTCCGCCACGACCGCTTTCGCTATTCAGTTGTCAATCGATGCGGCCGGAGGGACTCGAACCCACACGGGCTTTCGCCCCCGCGCTTCTGAGGCGCGTTCGTCTGCCATTTCCGACACAGCCGCGTCTGCGTTCAGAGCTGCCCCGCAATCAGCGCCACTTCGCATTCAGTTCCGCTGTGTCCTCACGGCGGAGTGACTGAATGCCACGCTGAGGACAGCGAGGCTCTGATACCGTCCGCAATTCAAGTATTGCGTCGCCGTGCTACAGCGGGATCAGGATTCGAACCTGAACAACTCGGCATCAAAGACCGATGCGCTACCATTACGCCATCCCGCTCCAGGCTTCGTCGCTTCGATCGAAACGCGTGTCACAGCGGAACCAGGATTCGAACCCGGACTCTCGGTGTTGGAAGCCGATGTGCTGCCATTACACTATCCCGCTCTCGCATTTCGTTTTCATGGCGGAGACAGGACTCGAACCTGTAACCTTCGGATAATGAGTCCGCTGCGCTGCCGATTGCGCCACTCCGCTACGTCGTTTATCTGTCGGGCCGTTCTTTCGCACACGATTTCGTCTCGCACCTGCGTCGTCGGGGCGATGCGCCGACGGGTGTCATCAACTCGCGTTCTCATGTCGGGTCGATGACCCGACCTACGGCCTTTGCCACGCTGAGGACAGCGAGGCTCTGAGTGCCATCTGGACGACAGGATTCGAACCTGCATGGACCTGGTCCCAAACCAGGTGGGCGGCCTGATTGCCCCACGTCCAGTTTTCTCGATCGGGCCCGGAGAGATTCGAACTCCCACTCTCCTGGTTCGAAGCCAGGCGCTCTATCCAGTTGAGCCACAAGCCCTTGGCAAACGGGGTTCGGATCGGTCGGACAAATCGTCGGAGTGACCCGTCACGATTCACAGTCATGTAGTCACTCGCTGCATTCCGACCGATACCGATCCGCACTCGTTTGACGACTGTCGCCCGGATCTGATTCATGGCTCGCGGGACGACGGTGGGCATCCCGCATGCGTCTTCAGGATCCTGGCTGCGACAGCGCCAACCGGCCCTGTTGTTCACTTGTCTAGTCTCGTCTCGATGAAGCCGATTCAGAGCCGCCGCGCCTCTGCGGCGAGGAGCTCGACGCCACGCTGAGGATAGCGAGGCTCTGAGTATGCCACGCTGAGGACGGCGGGGCTCTGAATCAGCACTTACAAACGCATCGCTTCGATTTCCTTGACCCAGAAACCTTCGGACGCCTCGCCGCGGCCGATCACACCGATCAGGTTGAAGACCTGGTCGGAGAATCCACCGACGTTGATGATGTCCTCACGCTCCTTGGCCTGCGTCGAACCGTTCGGCTGGATGTCGATGCACAGCATCCGCGCCTTCGGGTTTCGATGCTTGAACGAGCGCCACTCGCTCATCGTCTGCGTGGCGCTTCCGCCCATCCAGCCGTAGTTCTTCGAGTCGATCCACGACTCGTTGTCCGAGACGTAAATGACCAGGTCTCCCACGGCCTTCCGCTCGTTCAGCAGCTTCAGGGCTGCGGAACAGTTGGTACCGCCCGCCGGCAGCGACGCGAGCTTCTTCGCGTTCGTCATGACGCTGTCGCGCGGGTTCAGTCCCAGACGCTCCGGAGGAATCGCCTTCGCTTCGAAAGGTACGACTTCCGTCTGCGGGTTCGTTCGTACCAGCGCGGCGGCCACAAGGGCGGCGACGTCGATGCATCGCACTTTGCTGGACGAGCCCTTTCGGAAGCCCGTCAGGGGCGAGTGCATCGACCCGGAAATATCCGGGAAGACGAACGCCTTGCCGTCGAACTTCGGCACGTTACGCGTCGCGATTTCCATCGCGTCCTGCAACGCCTCCCGCACATCGTGCGGAATCGACGCCGACGCATTCTGGTAGGCGACCATCAACTGGTACGGGAAGACGCGAGCCTTCTCGATCAATGACTGATTTCGCAGTCGCTCCGCGATCGTCTTAACAAGCGCCTTGTCGCCGAACACGCCGTGTCGTTCGAACGTGTTCAGGTTCATCCGCGTCATCTGCCACGGCGCGTTCCGCGCAATTCCCTTCCACTCGTCCGGCGTCAACGTCAGGGACGTCAACATCTGGAACGGTACGTTCGGGACCGGCACTTTGCCCGGGTTCGTGTTGCGCTTGAATCGCTCGTACTGCTTCACGATTTCCGGCAGGGCGTCCGCGTTGTGGCCTCGGCCCACCAGGTATCCGAACAGTGCTTCACGCGACGCCGTCTTCGGCTTCGGGTGAACCATCTTGATCACGTCCGCCAGCGAAGGATCATTACCGATGGATCCGATGAAGAGCTGCTCGTCGCTGCGCGCTTCGATCCAGCTCAATACCAGACGCTTCGGCAGCGAGCCGAGGCTCTTGCGCCCCGTGACGCCGGATCGCACGATCTGCACGAAGTTGCGGAGCATCTTCGGCGAATCGATCACGCGATCGAAGACTTCCGCCAGCAGTCCCGGACTCTTGACGGACAACACCGCACAGAGGAGGGCGGGCAGGTCCTTCATGTAACCGTGCTTGCGGGCGTAGAGCGCCGTTCGAGCGATGAACTCCGGTGCGATCTTCTCGCCGAGCGTCAGCACCTTTTCAAGCTGCATTTCGCCCGTCGCGTAGAACGTGCTATTCAGACATCCCGTTGCGGCGTATTGCGCCAGCGCGTGCTTGTCGTCGAAGCGATAGGCGATTCCGCCCGCCTCATTGACGATGTCTGCCTTCGGAAGTCGCTTGCCTCGAAAACTCTTGAACAGTCCCTTGCTTGCCATCTCAGTGAATCTCCTTTCGGCCAAGTTCTTTTTTCTGCATGCCGACAGGGGAACTATGAGCATTGGGTGTGCCATTCGGGTGACGCCTTGGGGAGATTGGCGTAAGTAAGCTCCTGTAAATGGGTTAGGTGGGTTCGCGTGTCCAGGGTACAGGCGTCCGTGTCTCCCAGTTTCTGTGTGGTTTATTAAAAAAGATAAGAACGTATAATCACGGAGAATGTCGAATCGGGTTGTCATCGGGTTGTTGGGGCCCGCGCTGGATCGAGGCGCCGGGCCGGATCGCTGGTCGCAGTGGCGTCCCACGGTTTCGCTCTGTCAGCACGAAGAGCTGTTGATCTCGCGAATCGAGTTGATTCACGATCCCAGGTACTCGGCGCTGGTGGACGTCGTTGCCGAAGACATTCGATCGGTTTCACCCGAAACCCAGGTGCGTCTCAATCGAATGACCTTTCGCGATCCGTGGGACTTCGAAGAAGTTTACGGAAAGCTCCATGACTTCGCCCGCAAGTACGAGTTCGATACCGAGCACGAGGACTACCTGATCCACGTGACGACGGGAACGCACGTTGCGCAGATCTGTTTGTTCCTCCTGACGGAATCTCGCCATCTTCCCGGTCGTCTGATCCAGTCGTCGCCGCCGAAGCGACGTTCGTCCGGTTCGCCGGGAAACTACGCCATCATTGATCTCGACTTGTCGCGTTACGATCGAATTGCCTCGCGCTTCGATACCGAACAGCGCGAGGGCACAACGTTTCTCAAGGCGGGTATAGAGACGCGGAACCCGGCGTTCAATCGGATGATCGATGAGATCGAGCACGTGGCGATCCACTCCAGTGCGCCGATGCTGCTTACGGGGCCCACTGGGGCGGGCAAGTCCAGTCTTGCCCGTCGGGTTTTCGATCTCAAGAAGTTGCGTCACGGGATCACGGGACGATTTGTCGAGGTCAATTGTGCGACGATTCGCGGCGACGGCGCCATGTCGGCCCTTTTCGGTCACAAGCGCGGCGCATTCACCGGAGCGGCGCGTGATCGAGCGGGCCTGCTGCGCGAGGCCGACGCGGGTTTGCTATTCCTCGATGAAGTCGGCGAGCTTGGCATCGACGAGCAGGCAATGCTGCTTCGCGCTGTCGAGGAGAAGCGATTCTTCCCCGTCGGTGGGGATCGCGAAGTCGAGAGTGATTTTCAGCTGATCTGCGGCACGAACCGCGATCTCGGTGAGTCGGTACGCAGCGGCGCCTTTCGAGACGATCTGCTCGCTCGTATCAACATGTGGAGCTTCGAGATGCCGGGGCTCGCCGCACGACGCGAAGACATCGAACCCAACATCCGGTACGAGTTGCTCAGGCTGACGGATGCGACGGGCCGGCGCTATCAGTTCAACAAGGAGGCGTTCGCAAAGTTCCTGAGTTTCTCGATGGCGGCGGACTCTCGCTGGTGCGGGAATTTCCGCGACCTGAATGCCGCGATCGCGCGAATGGCGACGATGTCGCCGACGGGGCGCTTCACGACGGAAGTCGTCGATCGCGAGATCGATCGGTTGCGTATGTCGTGGAGGATGCTCACCACGCCGACGGACGGGCCTGATGCATCCGCGATTGAGGCGCTGATCGGCGAGCGGCTGGACGATATTGATGAATTCGACCGCGTGCAGCTCGTCCACGTTGTAGCTGTCTGCCGGGATTCCCGTTCACTTTCCGACGCAGGTCGTCGACTCTTCGGTGCGACGCGGAAGCGCCGCAAGATCGCGAACGACGCGGATCGACTGCGAAAGTACCTCGCGAGATTCGGGCTTGATTGGGCGAGCGTCGTGCGTGACGTCAATAGTTGAATGGGTTACTGGAAGACAGCCCGAGTCATACGTTGTGGAAGCACTCGAACGTCAAACACGAATTATGCCGGGTGCTTGACATAACGCTCCGAATACTGCCCGGTGGGATGTTGAAGTTAGTTACGCTGAAATCAACCCCGTTCGAATGGCGAGGCGCGTCAGGGCGACGCGGTCATGGAGCCCGACTTTGCGCATGATGTTCTCGCGATGCGTTTCGATTGTGCTGACGGATCGCCCTAATTGCGCCGCGATTTCCTTGACCGTCCTTCCTTCGGCCGTTAGCGCCATGATTTCTCGCTCGCGATCCGTCAGCAACGACATACGTTCGCGGTCGATTCGTTCAGCTTCGGACATGACGCGATGATGCACGCCGAGGCGGGACTTCGCATCGGCAACCACATCCCGGATCCTCTCTATCTGCCCGATTTGGTTCATTGTCTCGATAACGTCGATTCCGGGAATTGACTCAAGGCTGGCGGGATCGTGTGCATTGTCGCCGATGATCACGACGATCAGTTTGGAGGAAAATTCCGCGGCGATTGCGCAAATCAAGTCGCAGTCATCATGGGAGATTGTATGGGCGACCAAGAGGTCGAACGGCGTGTTTCGAAGAACTTCAAGGGATTCTGGCAGTGAGACAGACGCAGAGACGCGGAACCGCGAGTCCGAACAGATTGCTTCGCAGATGCATTCACGTACGCTGCTGGAATCGGACAAGATTGCCAACAGTGTGACGCTTCCGTCAGGTTGGCCGCGCGCTCGCGCTTCGTTCTCAGGCATCTCCGTACTCCCGTCGAGAGAAAATCGGGGGATTCACCGATATGCACTCAGTCGAAATCCCGCCGATGATTCTACTGAGATCATAGCGGCCCCAAAAGCCAAATCGAAACGGCAGACACGAGGGAGTGATGAATGGGAATGCGATCGACGCGGCTTTGTTGGCGGAACTACTCGACCATTTTGGCGCACGGCCTCGGCCGGATCGAACAGACGGAATCCGCTATTCGCTACGTCAGTGCGAAGCCCGAATCCTTCCGTGGTTGCCCGATTCATTCCCGGAATTCACTGGGAACATTGTGGAAGTTGGCCGGCCTGGCGTTCGCCTTGAGCATACGGCGCAATTGAGAGCCGGGAGCACTCTGGAAATAAGGCTGTTGGCAGACCGGTTCAGCAAGTATCGCCTGATCGGGGCCGTTGAATCCGCTGTTGTCGATCTTGTCGGTAATTACCTAAGTACGATCCAGGTTTTCGATACCGAGATTTTCTCGCCGACCTTGCCGCGCCAACAATGACATCTGCACGGCATCGGGCAATCACGCGCCCAGCTTTCGCCCCGCCCGATTGACGAAGCGTCAATTCCTTCCCGCGTTTTCGTGCTTTCAATCTTCGGCTATCGGAGCGTATCAAGCACTTCCGACAAGCTTGCCGCCAGTTCCCGACGGCTGTACTTCCGAAACTCGGGACTCAGCTCCATGGCCGCTGTCGGTCGCGTCGCGCAATAGGCCCGGAGTCTTTCGACTGCCTCCATGAGCGCCCGCGCATCGCCGAGCGGTGCGACGAATGACCGATCGCCGACGAATTGCATCAGCAGTTGCGCGTCATTGCTGCGAGCTGACTCCTCCAGACAGAGTATCGGTCGGCCCGACTGGACATACTCGAAGAGTTTGGCGTTGTGTCCCCATTGGGCGACATAGTCCCCGACGAGCAGCAGCAAGGCGTCGGCGTCGCGCATCTCGCGTCGCGCTGATTCCCGATCGACCAGTCCCGTGGATTCGACGAGCGGGGTGAGCCCGATAGAGGCGATGTAGTCGCGAGACAGGTTGCCGACGAAGCGGAATCGCAAACCTGCAATTCGCTCATCACGTTTCAGTTCATCAAGCGATCCGAAAAACAGATCCGGTCGATTGCGCGGTATGACTGTACCGACGTGGGATATCGTGAGTGGTTTCCCATATCGGTTGGCGGCTTCCTCGGAAATTTTGCCGAGCTCCACGTCAGCCGGCGCGGCTTCCCAATCGGCAATCGGCTCGTAACCGTTTGGTATGACGTGTACGCGATCGTGCGAGATGCCATTTTCTTCGGCGATTGCGTCAGCCATATTCTGCGAGACCGCAATCACGGCTGCGGCTTTCCGAACGGCCTCGCGTTCCAACGCGCGATGTTTGTCGCGAATGCGTTCACTTTGCGGCTCGTAGCCCCCGGGGCCGAGCCATCGATCGCGAAAGTCCAACACGAGTCGCGCGCCCGTGTGCGCGTGCACTTCGAGCGCCAGTTGTACGACGCTTGCCGGCGGAAACGATGCCAGGATGACGTCGATCGACTCGCGCCGGTTCGATTCCAATACTGCGGTCGCCGCCGCCTTCTTCCACCTCACGAATCGATCCGGAAACACGAATCGCCTGAGCATCGCCTTCCACGCCGGCGCGGCGGGTAGCCGCGGGTCGTAGTCTGCAAAGATCGGTCCCTCTTTCGCCATGTGGTCGACCACCCGCGTGACGGTCGTCGTATCGTTGGATTCCTGCGTTTCGCCCGATCCGCCACGATCCGCACACAGGACGCGGATGTTCCACCCGTGTTCGGGAAGGTAGGCCGCAAAGCTGCGCATGCGTTCGGCGGCGGCTCCGATGCCGGGCGGATACCAGTAAGTGAGGATCAACAGGTTCTTCGTCGCGTCTGTGGTCACAGCGGACATTGAAACGCTTGAGTGTGTCTTCGTCCAACAATCGATCGAGGCAACGGCGGCAAACTGGCGTGGGTTCGTTATGATGCGACTTCATGGCGGGACGAATGACGTCCCGTTTTCGTGCCAGCCTTGGAATTGGCTGTCGACGTCGATTGTGATCAAGGGAAATCGACGAACATTGATGCCCCTGGCGTCACGCCTGAATGCGGGGATTGGCTGACAATCGCGATGACTGAACACTCGGGAACACACGTTGTTATCGTTCCGGCCTGGTGGCCGTCGCTCGAGCAGCCGCATGCCGGTGTGTTCTTTCAGGACTATGTAGACGCATTCGCGAAGGCGGGAATGAAAGTCGGCGTTATCGTTCCTGATCTCGTCGGCTTACGCCAACTGAGGCGCGGTTCGGGTCTGTCGATTCGCCCGCGCATTCTGCATGAAACGACAGTTGCCGGCGCGCCGGTCGTTCGAATTCGCGGCCTGCAGACGTCCTTCGGCAGCGTTGCTCGGCGAGCCGGGCGATTCCGCAACTGGCTGGCGAAGGGGCTGGCGGCCTATCGGTCGCGGCACGGCGAGCCCGACATCCTGCACGCCATGTGCGCCGTTCCGTCGGGCTGGGCCTGCACGCGTCTGGACGACCCGCTTGCGAAGCGCGTGGTGCTGACTGAACATACAGGACCTTTCTCGCTCGTGATGGAGCCGGCGGCGTCGGCGACGCTCGCGCGAAGTGCCTTCTCCGCCGCCGCGGTTCGGGTTGCCGTCAGCGATCACCTTCGTCGACAGATCACCGTCGCGGGTATCCACGAACGGGTCGAAGTCATCGGCAACCCGGTCGCCGATATCTTCAGCCCCGCGGATTCAACGGATAATCCGCCGAGTCATTGCATTCGCGCGCTTTACGTTGGCCGCCTGACGCGAGAGAAGGGGATCATGCTACTCGTCGGCGCCGTCAGCATTGCGATGGAGGTCGCTGCGGACTGCGACTTCGACATCGTGGGGGACGGCCCGTTGAGAGCATCCCTTCAGCCCTTCGAATACTATCCCGTGAGAAGCGTTACGATGCACGGGGCTTGCCCGCGATCGGATGTCGTCACACATATGAGAAACGCGAGTTTCCTGGTCCATCCGACGCTTGGCGAGACTTTTGGGATGACTGTCGCCGAAGCACTGTGCGTCGGCTTGCCAGTCATTACGACGCACGGCACGGCTTGTGCCGAATTCATCGACGACGACAATGGTATTCTGGTCGAGCCGGGCGACGAGCGTGCGCTGGCGCAAGGCCTGACACAGATGATCAAGCGCTTTCGTGAGTACGATCGCACCGCCATCGCCGCCAGGGCGCGCAAGAGATTCAGCAGCGCAGCAGTTGCGGCGGCATATGAGGCAATCTACGACCGTGTTGTCGAGGCGAAATAAAGGACGGGCCGGATGTGCGGAATCGCGGGAATACTCCTGGATGAGATCGATCCGACGATGCCGGTTCGGCTGTCGGCGATGACGCAGACGATGTTTCATCGAGGTCCCGACGACGGCGGCGGCGTGGTCTTCGGGATGGGCGGCAAGCCGACAGTCGAGCGACGATTTCCAGGGAAGGATGATGCACCGGACTGGAGTTTCGTGCCTGCAAAACTCGGCATCGCGTCCCGTCGATTGTCGATTGTCGATCGGAGCGACGCGGGCCGGCAGCCAATGGCGAGCGAGGATGGCCGCGTCTGGCTGGTCTACAACGGGGAAATCTACAACCACTGCGAGTTGCGTGACGAACTTGTCGCGCAGGGTATGCAGTTCCGCGGCCACAGCGATACAGAGGTGTTGTTGAACGGCTATCGAGCGTGGGGCGGCGACGTTTTTGCGAGGCTCGAAGGCATGTTCGCCTGCGCAGTCGTCGACTGGGCCGCAGGAAAGATGTTCCTCGCACGCGACTTCTTCGGCATCAAGCCGCTCTATCTCTGCCGCTTCGATGGCGGTATGGCCTTCGCATCAGAGATCAAGGCGCTGCTGGCGCTGCCCGGGCAACCGGCGGGGATTAACGAGGGCGTGCTGCGAGACTTTCTTTGCGACGGTCGGATCGATACGAGCGAGGAGACGATCTTCGAAGACATCTGGTCGTTGCCCGGCGGCCGCATGTTGGAACTTGATCTTCGCGGCAAGGGCACGATGCACGCGGGCGGTGTGCTGCGTGACTACGGCGGTATCGGCGCGACTCGTTGGGCCGATCCTGTGATCGGCCTGCGGGCAAGCCTTGAAGACTCGGTACGATCGCATTTGCAGGGGGAAGTCCTGGTGGGGAGTTGCCTGTCCGGCGGACTCGACAGTTCGTCGATTGTCTGTATCGCCCACGCATTGCGGACATCGGGCGAATACGAGCAGTTATCGCAGCACACATTTACTGCGGTGCTTCCAGGGGACGCGCTGGATGAATCAGGGTACGCCCAAGCCGTGGTCGAGGCCTGCGTTGGTCTCGAATCACATCGCGTTGCGCCGAGTGCTGAGCGATTCACGGCGTGCGTGAGAGATCTTGTCTGGCATCAGGAACAACCCTTCGGTTCCCCGTCCATCTACCTGCAATGGGAAGTCATGCGACTCGCGCGCGAGCAGGGCGTGACCGTTCTCCTCGACGGGCAGGGGGGCGATGAACTCTTTTGCGGGTATGAAGGGTACATTCCCATGTTCCTCGCCGATCTTCTGCGCCGGGGAAAGTTCGGCCGGTTTCGCCGCGAGCTCAAGGCCGCCAAGTCCGGTCATTACGCCGGCCGAACGCTGTTGAAGCATGTCGTCGCCTCACTTCTTCCGGCCAGAACGCGCGACAAAATGCGCCGCGCCGAATGGGCAGTCAAACGTCCCTGGCTCGATCCCGATATCTTCGCGCCGGATGCGGCTCCGAATATGGAGGAGCGGCTCGCAATCAAGCGTGAACCGCCGCTCGAACTCGACGGGAGTGCGTTCGAATCCCGCTGGTGGTCGATGATTCGAAGCGAATCCCTGCCGTCGTTGCTTCGATTCGAGGATCGCAACTCGATGGCCTTTTCAATTGAAGCGCGCGTGCCGATGCTTGCGGGATGCGTGCCCGCCATTGCGTTCGGCGGAGGGGTCGGAGAATCGTCGACCGATCGCCGTACGCCTGTCAACGCCGACGACAAAATCGTGGACGGAAAGCTCAAGGCGATCCTGCGCGACGCCATGCGCGATGTCGTTCCCGACAAGATTCTCTATCGCACGGACAAGATCGGCTTCAGCGCACCGACGGCGCAGTGGATGCGCGGCGGTATGGCCGACTGGTGGAAGGAACGCGTCACGTCGCAGAGTTTTCTCGATCGTGGTTGCTTCGACGCAAAGGGCGTGCTCGCACTGGTTAACGAGTTTGAAGGCGGCGACGATTCGGCGGCGCTGCCGTTGTGGCGGCTGGCGATTACCGAAGAATGGGCCCGCGTCTTTCTCGATCGCTGAGCGAGACAGCCTGAGCGCAACAGTCGGGGCTATGACACAAAGAGCCGCGATCTTAAGAAAGCGATACCGGCGTAAGGAACGAGGCGATACACTCCCCGCGAAACCACCTTCGAATCAATCGTCAATCGGTATGACCACGTAAGAGCAATCGATACCCGATGAGCATCGACACACCAATTCAACAACTCGCAGAATGGCTTCGCGAAACGACAAGCGCCGTCGCCTTCACTGGCGCCGGCATCAGTACGGAAAGCGGGATCGCCGACTTCCGCAGCCCCGGCGGTGTCTGGTCCCGCCACAAGCCCGTCGACTTTAGCGACTTTCTGAACGATGCCGAAGAGCGCCGGCGCTTCTGGCAGATCCGCCGCGAGACAGTGCCGACATTTCTCCTCGCACAGCCCAACGCGGGGCATCTCGCTATCGCTGACCTCGAACGGGGCGGCCATCTCACCGCCGTCGTGACGCAGAACATAGACGAGCTCCATCAGCGTGCCGGTAGTCGGCGCGTTCTCGAGGTCCATGGCACGGCCATGCGCGTGCATTGCCTGAGCTGCGACAAGCGATGGACGGCCGAGGAGATGCAGCCGCGACTCGAATCGGACGATCTCGATCTTCGCTGCGACGGCTGTGGCGGTTTGCTCAAGAGCATGACGGTCAGCTTCGGACAGACGTTGCCGGCGGATGTGTGGATGGATGCGATGCAGCTCGCCCGCAAGTGCGACGTGTTTCTGGCGATGGGGTCGAGCCTCGTCGTGTACCCGGCCGCTGAGTTGCCGCAGACGGCGAAGCGCCATCGCGCGAAGCTCGTCATTATCAATCGGGATGAAACTCCGCTGGACCCGATCGCGGACCTGGTCATCAATGCGCCGATCGGTGAGACCATGACGGCCGTCATGGCTGCGATGACGACAGACAGGAGCTAGCTCTCGCGTGAGCTGAGCGCGCACGAGAGGCATTTGTTCAATGCCGCCATTGCCGAGAAGTCGCGGGGGCTCGACAGCCCGGGCGGCCCGTGCGGGCGGTCCGACGTGCCCGCCCGCTGATGGATTGAGCTGCATTCCTCTTGTCATGGATCCCAAGATTTGTCGAGTCGGCCAAAGCGGCGTGAAACGCCGACCATCAACGCTCTCTTGAGTCCACGTCGTTAAGTTTGGATGGCTGGATTTGTGCGCCGTCCTGCATCGTCGACAAACGAGACGCCCGTGATGCGAAAACACAAGGCGAAGTTTCTTGAATATCTCACCTCGGCATTTCGCGAAGCGATCGACGTCGATTACGAATTTCGGAGTCGCAATCGCAGGGCGCGCTAAGACAACGTGCTGTCGCCCGTAGGTCGGACCGTAACTATTCTCGAGCATCGAATAAGACGCAGATTGAACAAGCGCATCGAACATTGATATTGACCGTCGACATCTCGGATTGGGATGCAACCTGTGAGTTGGCGATGAACGTTCGTTCAGTTGTGACATCTGTATGTCTGCGTAGTTGATCATCGACGACTTTCATTCGGGTAACTACGAACGCGTTTCTTCCGGCGAATCGCGCGCGCAAAAAAATAATCCTCCAAGAGGTGTTTTGCGCAATCGCTTTCTCTCGTTGTGTCGTTAACTCGGTTGAGAATCTGTGGTGATTCATGTTGTCAGCATGCGAACATGAGTGCTCGCGTTCCGCGAGGAACAGAGTACACGAATAGCGCGTGCATTGATTGCCACAGATTTCCATCTTGTCGGCGTACGCAAAGCGCGCGTTCGCGCGCAGTCGTTCCGTCAACGTGCATGTTACTCGGCGGTGTGGACCCGGATTCCGGATCCAATCGTCTGATGCCGCCGTCAGCTTCACAAATCTCAGTGCGTGTCATCCATTCTGATTCGTGCGCATGTCGTGGCGCCGAAGTCAATGGAAGAAGAGGGTTATCAACATTCGGAGGTGTCAAATGATGCGATTCATCGTGACGCGAACTTGCGTCGTAGGCTGCCTTTGCCTGCTGCTCGTGCAGGCCGAGCAGGTCGTGGCGGACGAGAGTCCGCAAGAGAATGCGACAAGCCGTTTCCTGGGTACCGAGGCGGAAGTGGCGGACGCATCCCTGGTGCTTCAGCAGGCATCGCCGCTGTTCGGCGGACGGGAGTATTACGTCAGCGGATCGGGGCGGATCGTGATCGTCGATATCCGTCGTGGGCGCGAGCCGGGGGTCGTTGAGCGTCGGTTCGAGATCCTTGATGCCTCGAAACAGACGAAGGCGATCTTTCAGAAGTTGCAGAGCGTCGACCTGCTTGGGATTCCGCTCGAACAAGCGGATCGACCTCGGCGAACCTGCACCAATCCGCCGCTGTTCATTCTGCGTAATTCAAAGGGAGAGGTTCGTGCGCTTCCGATGGTGAAGGCGGCGCCGACAAAGGAGTTCGACGACGTATTGAATGCCGTTGCGTCGTTGATCCTGCTCACGAGCGGCAGAGAGCCGGTGCACGAAGGTGCATACGATACCGGCTTCATTCCCAAGGGTTTCGAATGGACAGCGCCGATTCTGACGCCCGGCAAGGAGATTCGCTGGGCGCCGCACGCCTCTGCAGCGGAGGTCGAACAGGCCGAGCGCGAGTACCGCGAAAAAGTCGCGATTCAGTTGAAGCAACTTGAGCAGAATCAAGGCAAAGAAGGTGCGGAATCCGTGCAGCCGGCGGACGACAAGGAGTCGGCGAGCGAGAACTCGACTGATTCGGGGAACGCGGACCACGGGAACAGTAACCAGTAATCAAAGTCCTCTTGCCAATCTCAGGTTGGCAGCAGGAATAGGAGGATCTCTCCAATGAGAAAACGACTTCGTCTTTTCAACGAATCCGGATTCGCTGCAAGGTTCGTTACGCGCGCAAGTGTTCTCGCACTTTGTGCCGTCATGGCACCTGCAGCATACGGATATAACTTTGCACACTTCGGCGGTCGCCTCGGGCGGCCCGGCGTCACAACGGGTCCTGCAGGCACGGCCGATTTTCTTTACTCTTGGAACAAGCCGGATAACGGAACAATCACGTGGTGGTTCGAGCGTGATCAACTTCCGAATGCTTCGTGTGACGCGGCATGCCTGGCGACGCTCAAGACATTGATCCAGCCCGAATTGAACAAGTGGGCATTGTGGCTGCGGATTAACTTCGCCGAGGCGCCAAGCGCGGCCGCGGCCGATGTGCTGATCCATTTCACGCCAACTCCGGCAGGCACGGCAGACGCCGGCCCTGTCTCGTTTACGGGTACAACGCTTACCAAAGCGGAAATCCGCGTCGATCCCATGGTCTTTCCGGATTGGAGCACGCAAGCCGCTCGCGATGGATTCTGTTACTACATGCTGCATGAATGGGGGCACATCCTCGGGCTTGGCGACCTTTACCTCGTGAATCACGGCAACGCCACATTTGAGGGTGAGGACTTCTGCGATCACGGATTGCCATCGGGGCCGCCTCCGGCTGGGGGGCCGGGATTGCCCGATACGCGCACGAAGGCCGACAACGTCATGCAAGCATACGGCGTCAAGACGCTTGACAACGACGAGATCCACGGCGCTGAGTGGCTTTGGGGTTGTTCTGGCAGCAATGGCATTGTCACGGGCGAACTGGCGACGAGAACGGGCATCAACAACGCGAACGAGGCGGCTGCGCATCACGGGCTGACGCAGACGGCAAAGACGTGGACGTATCGCGGCAGTGTTGCCGCCTCGGGCGGTCCGTCGAAAGTAACGTTGCGATTCCTCGGCGTACAGGCCGCGCGCAGCATCGGGCCGGGTTCGTGGACGTCGACAATCTACCCCGATCGAATCGAATTCAATAACGCCGGGCCTTATGAAGGCAACTTCAAGTTCCAGATCGACTGCGACGAGGGACCGGAGCGCTGGGGCGTCGCCGTTGTCGCGGGCTCGGCGACGACGAACTTCACAGCCGTGCCGGCCGGCGGTGGACCGCAGCTCTTTCCGTTTGATCAGGTGTACGGTGCAGACTGCGGCGAGTTCTTCTATTTCTTCACGTGCACGAACGATACACCGGACTACGTCTCTTCGCTCAATCTCGAGCTCACGGGGACCGAACCGGTGTCCGTCATTCCCAACACGTTATTCTCGCCCGGCTGCCCAGCTCCGACAATCGGACCTGGCGGCACGCCGAACATCGTCGTCGTGGACTACGGAGTTCCCTGTGTGGCGCCTGGCTCGACAATTTCGTTTCTCGCATCTCGACCCAGCTCGCCGATTCCGCTGGGCATGATCGCAGGAACGTGGTCCAACGGCGGTTCCGGCGGCGGACCATTGCTGCCGGATGACATCGATCTCGATTGCATCAGTGATGACGTGCCCAATGGATACGTCTGGGTGCTTCGAGCCGAAGTTCGCTACATCCCGTTGAACCTCACATATGGTCCGTGGTTCCATCCCCCCGGCAAATGCTGGTACCGATGGTGCTGCTATACGGGTAAGGATTGCTATGCGCGCCGTGTGTTGTACGTGTACAAGACGAAGTTCGGCAAGCTGTTCCGATTGCGTGCGTGTATCCCGCTTTCGGGTTGGGTTTTTGTGGGCACGCTCCCGCCGGGTTGGGATCTGATTCGACAGACATGGCCGCCTGACGGCGTGGTCATCATCGGGCCTGTCGGACCGCCGCCGAACATTGTCGGGGTGCCGGCGGATCCGCTCGCCGGTAGCGCCGGTTTGTCGTCGTTCGAAATGCACTCGGACGACCAGGGCGTGTCGTATCAGCCCGGGACGGACTTCCCGACGGCGTTCCAGGCAGTGCGAAACGCGTTGAATATCAGCCAGCTTGGCAGCGGATCGCCTCCGCCGATCACTGCTGACTTTATCAGCAGCGTGCAGGAGATGGGGCCGCGATATTGCGTTGCCGCAGACGCCCTGCAGCCGCTGCTCGATGAGATCAACGTTGTGGCCGAAGAGGAGCCCGATCCATTGCTCGATTTGATGCGCCGCGATATCGAGGCGATGCAGTCGACATTGATCCGGATGTGCAATCAACTGCAGACGGGCGTCGTTGTTAATCCGGCGCCGTTCGCCGGGATGAGTCAGGCGATGCACGCGTTCGGATTGCACTTGCAGCAGCTTGCCGACCAGACGCCGGACTTCTCCGAGCGGTTCATCAACGCGTCGGAGAATGCGCAGGCGATCTCGGAAGCGTTCGCGATGGCGGCCGGGTTCGTCAGCCTGAACATGTACGACGGCGTGAACGATCTGAGCGAACGAGATCAGTTCCTGTGGACGCAAGTGGCGCGGTTCCCGAACGAATTGCATCAACTTGCTCAAGCGATGGGTTCGCATGCACGGATCAACATTCCGCTCGATCCGCCATCGTTCCAGTCGTGGCAGGCCGAAGATCAAGGCGAGGCCGTTGTGACAGTCGTCAATCGCGATCAGGTCAACAGCGGCGGCGTTCTCGATGAATACCGGGCTCGGCTTTCGGAGTTCGGTAAGCTCATCGTTTCCCGCCCGGATCGAGAGGACGGCAACGTCAATCTCGGCGTGCCGCTTCGCGTCCGCGTCAAGTATCCGCGTCATCTCAGTCGCGTCGTCGACATTCCCGTCGGCGACGGTCTCAACGTTGTCATGCCGCCGATGATTGCAGGCGACGTCAACGGCGACGACTGCATCGATGAGATCGACCTCGCCATGGTCGCTGACGACATCGGCCTGGGCGGCGAATTCGCCGAGGTCGTGCCGCCGACGGACGTCAACGCTGATGGTCTCGTCACGGACGAGGATCTTGCTATCGTCGAAGAGAACCTGAACCAATGTGGGCAGGCACTCAACGACTGCAACTACAACGGCGTCGACGATCGACAGGACATTGCCGACGGGTCGGAGACCGACTGCGACGGCAACGGCATTCCCGACAGCTGCGACATCCTGTACGGGTTCTCGGAGAATCCGTGCGCCGTGCATTGCGACAAGCTCGGCGACGTCAATCGTGACGGCGTGGTCGACGGCCGGGACGTCCAGGACTTCATCACGTGTGCGATGGGCGGCGATGAGGACCCGTTGCGGTATGCGTGCGCCGACATGGACGGCAGCGGTACGGTTGACGCCTCAAGCGACGTGATCATGTTTGCGATCGAATTGCTTAGCGAATGATCGCGACGCGGATCGATCGTTGTGAGATGTCGAATCCCAAAACGTCGGGTTGATCCCGACAGGTGACTGACCCGGGCCCGGGGTGCACGATTCGTGCGTTCCGGGCCCTTTTTCATGCGCCTGCGGGTCGGCACGTCCGGGATCGCCAGCGGGGTTTGCCGGGGGCGCAAAATGGCGCAAATTGTGCAAACGCCGAGCGAGAAATCGTGGGGAAGATCATCGGGCGCGAGAATGCCCCGGTTCCGTTTTTCTTTGGATCGACGGCATTTGTCGGGCGGATTGTCGCGAACAGGTGTTTTCAAAGGTTATCTCCTTGCCCTGCAACGGGTTGATTTTCCCGCAGCGGAAAACGCAACTGTGCAAACGGTCGCAAACTCTCGCAAACTCTCGCAAATTCGCGAAAACCGGGTGATCCGTTGCGATCGGGCTGCGTTCGGGATCGGGGCGCAGCTAGACGATGGTTGGGCTTGGTCGGCGCTCCGGTCGAGTTCTGGGACTCGGCTCGTTGTTTCTTTCGACGCTACACGTTGAACTGAAGGCGGGATTCGGATCGTTGAGAATGACAGACGATGCCGCGCGCCGTGTCGCTCCGTAGGCGAGCGCGTGCCGCTGTAGTGTGATCCTCGGTGCTCGGCGCGGCGGATTGAAACTGTTGCATGCCGCTGGATCGATAAGGGCCTACGAGTGTCCTCGCATTTGTGCGGTGAAACAAAAGTACACAGCAAAGCTCACGTTGGATTGACATTGTCGGTTACAATATCTGCCGTCGAGGTTCGGTATAGTTACTGAAACTGTTTCAGGCGGACTGTGCTGCACGGGTGCGCAACGCATATCAGAGACGGGATGGTGAAAGATGAGACGTAATACGATCACGGCGCTTGCGGCGATACCGCTGGGATTTGCATTCGTGAGTGCTGCAGCGGGGCAGACGCTTGTGTGGTCAGACGACTTTGATGGTCCTGCTATCGATCTAACGAAATGGACTTTCAACACCGGCGGCAGCGGTTTCGGCAACGGCGAACTTCAGTACTACACGGCTCGAACGGAAAACGCGTTCATTGAAAACGGGAGCCTGGTCATCGAAGCCCGCCGCGAAAACTATCTCGGGGACAAGGCGTTCACGTCATCGCGCTTGCTGACGAACGGGCGATTCTCGTTCAAATACGGAACCATCGAGGCGAGAATCAAACTCCCCAATGTGGACTACGGGTTGTGGCCGGCGTTGTGGATCATGGGCGACAGTTTTGGCGCACTGAACTGGCCTGCATGCGGCGAAGTCGACATCATGGAATTCGGTCGGAAGGACGGGTTGCTGGCGGGAACGATTAATCAGCGCGTTTCGTCGGCCGCCCACTGGGAACTGAACGACGAACACGTCTATGTGACGGACTATACCGATCGTCCTACTGTGATGTATGACGATTACCATCTCTTCAAGCTGGAATGGACGCCGACGCATTTTCAGACGTTCGTCGACGACGTTCCTTTCTGGAACCTGGATATCAGCGACCCACAGAATGACGATCTTGAAGAATTCCACAAGCCGATGTTCCTGCTTACCAACCTTGCCGTCGGCGGCTGGAACTTTATCGAGATCACAGATCCGAATGCCATTTCGGCGACATTCCCTGCGAGGATGTACATCGATTACATCCGACTCTATGACAACGGCGATACGGAGCTGTTCTATGGTGATGAACGGCAGGAGACAGGTGACTTCGGCGTCTTCACCGAGACGACACCGGTCAACAACAGCGTTCAATACGATGTCGATGCTGCTCTGTATATCTGGAACAACCTGACGGAGACGGCAGGCGCCGCCTACGAGGGGGCCGAGTCGTGGAGTTTCCATGCGGATCCGGGCGTCTGGTGGGGAATGGGCGTACTCTCCACGCAATTCGATCGTAATCTGAAGAACTACTCCGACGGGTCGATGCACCTTCATATGAAGACCTCGTCCACGGCGCCCTTCAAGATCGGCGTCAAGAGCACGACGTCGGGCGAAAGCTGGGTGAAGTTCGATTCAGAAACGGATTACGGCCTGGTTCGCGACGGCAGCTGGCACGAGGTCGTCATTCCGCTGAACAACTTTCTTAATTGCGACTTCAATACGGTTACGCAGTTGTTCATGATCGCGGGCGATCCGCCGTCTTCGGGCGTGGATTTCTCGATCGACAACGTTTACTGGACGCCGAGCGTTCCGCGACCGACGCCGGAGAACGGAAATTTCGGGATCTTCACGGAAGATCCGGCTCACAAGACGGCCGGTGAATATCAGCTCGGCGTCGACGGCGGCTTCTATGTCTGGGAACACACTCTTGTCGATCTGCCCCAGGACCCATACGAAGGCTCCGCTAGCCTGGCGTTTCAATCCGCGCCCGGGCTGACGTGGTTCGGCGCAGCGTTTACGCCGGCCATCAAGTACAACCTGTCCGCATTCCGGTTTCCGGAAAGCAAGCTGCACTTTGCGTTGAAGACGAACTCGACTGTGGATTTTCGGCTTGGAATGCGCAGCGGAAATGTGGACGACATCGGTCAGAAGTGGATTGACTTCAAGAACGGAAACGATCCGTACGGTTTCGTCCGCAACGGGAACTGGCATGTCGTGGAAATCCCGATGGCCGACATTATCGACGCGGTCAATCTGACTGAAGTCAGCATGCTGTTTGAAGTCCTCGGCGTGAACGGACCAATCACGAACATTGAGTTCGACGATGTTTGTCTGCTCGGCGGGGGGACTGCCTTGTCCGCCGGCGGTGGATACCCTGTCGCCGATGCGGGTCAGGATCTCGTCGTGATTTTGCCGAATAACAGCGTGGTTATTGACGGAACCAACAGCCACGACGACGGCACGATCACGGATTTCGCATGGCAGCAGATCAGCGGTCCGTCGACTGCAGGCCTGAGCGGCGCGAACACGCCCATACTTACTGCTTCGAATCTCATTCAGGGCGTTTACAAATTCCGGTTGACGGTGACGGATGATGATTCGCTGACCGACATCGATGACGTGTTGGTGACAGTCACGACGACTGCACCGACGGCCAACGCCGGAGCGGATCAGAGTATCACGTTGCCGGGCCAGAACAGCGTGACGCTGGCAGGATCGGGAAGCGATGCGGACGGCTTCATCATCGAGTACGCGTGGAGCCAGGTGAGTGGTCCGACGACGGCCACGCTGGTCGATGCCGACATGGCGACGGCGACGGCGAGTAACCTTTTCGAGGGCACGTATGTCTTCGAACTCACGGTGACTGACAATGATCTCAACACAGGCAGCGATCAGATTTCCGTCGTGGTGACGAATCCGCCGCAGAATGTGGCGCTGGGCAAGCCGACGACGACGTCATCGACCGGGAGCGGCGATTTGGTGCGCAACGGCGGATTCGAAGCGGGCGCCGGGACGGACGCGGACAATTGGATGCTGCTTGCATTCCCGGCGGGCAGTTCCATTGCGACTTCGACTCGTACCTCTTCGCTTCCTCACAACGGTACCTGGCACCTTTCTCTGTATGTTGCGGGCGCTGCGAATGGCGGACCGGCGGCGCTGGGACAACAGGAGACGCCTGCGGGTTCCGTTGTGCCGGGTAATTCTTATGACTTGAAGGTCCAGGCGCGTCGCGTCGGGGCGTTGGGCGTGAGCGTCGTTGCTCAACTGAACATGCAATGGCTAAACAGCAGCGGCGCTGTCGTCGGGGGCACGGGCTTCGTGGACATCGGCAACAGCCTGACTGAGAGCTACAGCGAGATTGGTATTTCCAATGCCGTGGCGCCCGCAGGGGCCGACAGGGCGTTGATACTCCTTCGGCTGGCCGGTGGGGCGATCGCCGGTTCGACGGCGGAGGTTCTCTTCGATGACGTGTCGCTGACAACTGTCGGCGCCGCGACGGGCGGCGAGAACGCGGTCGACGGCGACGCGGGGACGGCGTGGTCCAGCGCTGGGGGTGATCCGCAGTGGATCGAAGTTGCGCTTGGCGATCGATACGCCATCAGCCAGTTCGTTCTCAAGTGGGGCAGTGCATTCGCGCAGGAATACGACATCGACGTGTCGGACGACGGCGTGAACTGGTCGACCGTCTTTTCGAGTTCGTCGGGCGCGGGTGGTACGGATACGATCGATTTGGCTGCGGATGCGGCGTTCATCCGTCTGTATTCTCATGTGGGCGGGACAACCAATGGATGTTCGCTGAAGGAGTTCGAGGCGTACGGGTTTATTGCCAGTTCATTGGGTGATATGAATCAGAACGGCATCGTCGAAGTCGGGGACATTCCGCACTTTGTGGATGCGCTGCTGGGCAATCCGCCGATGGGGCCGGGCATCGCGCAGAACAATGCTGATATGAATGATGACGGGATGCGAAACGGGAACGACATTCAGCTCTTTGTGGATGCGCTTATTCCGTAGGGACCGGATGGGCTTTGATTGGCGAGTCTGTGAGATCGTAGTGTCTCTTTGGGGTGTGGCTGCGGGTTGAAGTTAACTTCGCGCCCCCCCAGCACTGGGTGGCAAGCACCCAGTGGCACGCCGCAAGCAGAGGCTGTTCGGGCGTTCCGTCGCCCCTTCGGGGCTGAAGCGGAGAAAATTCACGCATTCCACGGGTTTCGTTACACCGCTTCGCGGTTTCACTCCAACCGTGGCAAAGGCCCGTCGCTCCTTCGGAGCTGGTTTGGCCTTAGAAACACTGCCGATTTCGACAGTTCTGCAAATCGGAAATCCTCTATCGAGTTCCCGGCCAGCCTCTGACGAGCACCGGGTGGCACGCGGGTAGGAAGCAACTGGGCGTGCGTTGGAATCGGTCGTCAGATTGCGTCGGCACAACGCTAATGATCTACGAATCAATCCGGTGCATCAGCCATCGCTGCCCGATCAGGACGATGACGAGCGGCGGGAGCATTGAGACGACGGCGGCGGCCATCATCAGGTTGGGCCATGTGCCTTCCATTGCGTGGAACATTCGGAGGCCGACGGAGACGGGGTAGGTTTCGAAATCCGACAGATAGATCATGGGTGCGAAGAAGGCGTTCCAACTGCCGACGGCGCTCAGTGCCGCGACCACGGCGACGACGGGGCGGGCCATGGGCAGCATCACGTGCCAATAGACTTGCCAGTGCGTCGCGCCTTCCAGTCGGGCCGCGTCTTCGTACGCCTGGGGGATGCCTTTGAATGTCTGCCGGAAGAGGAACACAAAGAAGCCGGACGCGGCCAGCCAGTGCGGGACGATCAGCGGTTTGTAGGTATTCACCCAGCCTAGTTGTTCGAAGATGAGGAATTGCGGGAGCAGGATGAGGTTCAGCGGCACAGCCATCGTCAGCAGCACTAATGCGAAGGCAATGCGGCGACCTCGCCAGTGGAGCCGGGCGAATGCGAAGCCCGTGAGGGAGCAACTCAGGACTGCGCCGATCGTTGAGGCAAGCGTGATGACGAGGGAATTCGCGAGGAAGCGAAAGAAAGGCAGTCGCTCCATCGCGGTCGAGTAGTTACTCCAGCGGAATTCCATCGCATCGCCGCTCAACCCGTTTCCCGCAGTAGCGAATATTCGATCGACGGACTGGAGCGACGCCCACAGCGCCCACAACATCGGCAGCGCCAGCACGATGGCGACGGCGAAGCGCAAGGCGAGCCATTTCCGTGATGCACGTCGCACGTCAGTGCGCCTCCTCGATTTCGTAGGACACGAATCGTTTACCAAGGACGACGGCTGCGATCGACGCCAGGCCGAGCATGCAGAGGACGGCGAGCCCTTGCGCCAGCGCGTACGCGAATCGATGCCGTTCGAACGCGGTTTGGTACATATAGACGGACGTAAACAGTAATGTGTTGTCTTGTTGCCAATTCGACAGCAGATAGGCTTGTTCGAAAGACTGCATCGATGCGACAAAGAGCGTCAGGGCGTTGAACAGGATAGCGGGCGAGATCTGCGGCAGCGTGATGTGGACGAAGCGTTGCCGTCGCGTTGCACCGTCGAGCATCGCCGCTTCGTGGACGTCGCTGCCGGCGCGCAACAGTGCGGCAAGGAAGATCAGCATTGGACCGCCGACGTACCAGAGGTTCATCATGACCAATGAGGGCCGCGCCCATGTCGGCGAGTAGAGCCAGGCGGGTCGAATCGGAACCACGCCGGCGAATTCGCATATGGCTCGGATCGCGCGATTGACGGGGCCGACTTGTGGATTGAGGAGCCAGAACCAGATGAGAATTGTGGCGACGCCGGCGAGCAGATGAGGGGCGTAGTACAGCGTCGCCCAGAGACCGCGTCGTCGAGAGTTCCGGATGAGCATTGCGAGGGCGAGCGCCGCGATCAACTGGGACGGCACATTGATGGACGCGTATGCGAGGCTGTTCCACAAAGAGAGGCGAAACATGCGATCGTCAACAAGGGAACGAAAACCGTCGAGTCCGATCCAATGGAGTGAATCGCGCGACAGGCCGTCCCAATTCGTGCATGCCGTCAGTGCCGTGCCGGCGAGCGGCAGGGCGAACAGTACGATGAAGCCGATGATCCACGGAAGCGCAAACCGAATACCGTCGCTCGGTTTGTTTCGGCCCATGCGCGTCACCGGCTGCCCCCGAAGCTCTGCTTGATGATCGGCTCATTCGCCAACGCCGAGACGGCTTGCTCCGCCGTTCGACGGGCATCGCCATCGAGGATGACGGACAAGAGGTGGCGGCGGACGACTGAGTCCATCGGGAGCCAGTGTTTCGTGATCGGTTGCAGGCGCGCCGAGCCCATGGCGGCGATGAAGGCCGCAGCCGGCGAGTTTTCGCCGCCGCCGAGGTCGACAAACTTTGCGCCCATCGATTTTCGCGCAGGTATGGCGCGCTGGCTACGTGCGAATATTAGTTGCGCTTCATCGGACATCGCAAACCGTACAAATCGCCATGCTCGATCTTGAGTGGACTTGGTGCAGGCCGAATTGATGCACAATGCGTCCCATGTGACGCGTGTTGTTCCCGGGGCTCGCCCTGACGGGATGCCGACGACGCGATACCGACCTTGCAAATGGGTGTCGTTCAGGAACGGCATGTACCACGGACCGTTTACACACATGGCAACGCGACTAGAGAGAAATGCCGTGTCGGAGTTCTGACCCGCATATTCGAGTGGCGTCGGCGTTACGCGAAATCGATGGCGCAGATCGGCGTACAGTTGGAACGACTCTACAGCGGCTGGGCCCGTCAGCGTCCAATGCGATCGCGATTCGTCGAGGAGTGTTGCGCCGTGCGCCCAGATGAAGGGCAGGTAATAGACCCAGTGCGGTTGCAGAAGCCCGAACTGTTCCGGCTCGCCGTCGCCGTTTTCGTCAATTGTCAGGTCGATGCACAGGTTGACGAACTGTTCGATCGACCAGTCGTTGTCGGGCATCGCGATGGTCCGCCCGTGGAATCGCGACGCCCGCGCGAATGCGTCCGGGTTGCAGTAAACCAAGACGTTTCCGCCGTGGACGGGCAGCCCGCGCAGCGACTCGCCATCGCGAAACGACGCGATTGCCGTCGGCCAGCAGTCGGCGGTTCGTTGCGGCATGTCGGCGTCGGCGGCGATGAACGGGGCGAGGTCGACGAAGTGTTGTCGAGCGTACCTCGGGAACGGTTCGTCCTGGAACATGACGACGTCCGGCGCGTCGCCCGCGACGAATTGTTGATCGAGCTTGGTCAGATAGCCGGAGAGCGGCAGCCACTCCTGTCGGATGGAGATTCCCGGTTCGCGCCGGTTGAATTCGGCCACGATCTCTGACCAGATCCTGTGATCCTGATAGCCGCCCCAATAGGCGAAGCGGATGGCGTTTGCGCCTGCAGCGGCGCCGAAGTGATGGCGCAGCGTGTCGGCAAACAGCCAGGCCGTCAGGCCGAGCGCGAGAAGCGTCCAGATTGATTTAGAAATCCAGCCGTTCATGCCCGTTGTTCGGGCTGTCGGCGACGGAGACGATTTCGCAAGCGAAACCGCTCGTGTAGAGAAATGTCGATTCCCCGCTTACCGCGTGTGCATCCCAATCAGGCGTTCTTGACGATTGTCACGATCGAATCCCGATCCAGATTCACTTCCACGACCTCACCATCTTCCTTCTCGAGCCGCAGCCGTTGAAGCCAGAGTTTGTCGTCCTTTCCGTGTGCATACCAACTGCCGGTCGCTCGTGGGGCAAGACGGACGACTTTGCCTTCGACGGTTGTTTTCCAGTCGCCCTCGCGCGTGTGGATTGTCTGCCGTACGCGAACCGTCTGCCCCGGTACCAGTCTGCCTTCTGACGCCTTGGTCTGCACAATCTGCCCTTTGCACTTGGTTAATGGCCAATGCCGCCGAGCCCGGCCTGCGGCGGAACGGGCATTGTAGCCTGCTCCGTTTGGGATGCGACAGGGGCGCCAACCGCCCTGTTTTCGGCTCTACGGGATTTCCGCCTTGACCCGCAGTCTTTGCGGCCATAAGACTACCACTCATCGCTCAGATCCCTAACCCGTGAAATCGGGGTGCACCGCTGGGAGCGGGGGCGATGATGTGTGTGCAGGTCGTGATCCAGCGCGAATGCGCGGGCGAACGGATTCGCAATCGGGTGCTCGCAGCCCGCCCGTCGCTCTCACGGCGACTCGCTGTTTCGTCTTTCAGACGAAAACCGGTAGGTCGCCACTTTCGGGCTGAATGCGCGCCCAAAACGGTGTCTGAATGGATTGCCCGCGCGTCAGCGTGATTATTCCGACGTACAACCGTCTGGGTTTCCTTCGGGAAGCGCTGGATTCCGTCCACGCGCAGACGTTCAGCGATTACGAAGTCATTATTGTAGACGACGGATCGACCGAGGATATCGCGGCCGGTGTCGCGGATCATCCCGTGAAGTCGCGTATTGTCCGGCAAGTCCGATCGGGCCCCGGCGCTGCCCGCAATCGCGGCATTGACGAGGCATCCGCCGACACGATCGCATTTCTCGACAGCGACGATCTGTGGGCGCCTACCAAGCTTGCTCGGTTCCTGCAGGTTCTCGATGACGCGCCGGAAATCCGGATCGCGTACGGTCCCATGCTTCCGATCGATGCGGAGCGGCACGGCGTACCCGGCCGGACCAAGCCCTGCCATGACGGCCGGATCACAACGCCGCTGTTTCTCAGCAGCTTTGTCCATGTGCCGACAGTCGTTTGCCGAAAATCGACGATCGTCGAGATCGGCGGCTTCGATCCGAATCTCCCCGTCTGCGAGGATTACGATCTCTGGCTGCGGCTGAGCGTGTTCGAGTCGTTCGCGCTGGTCGAAGAGCCGTTGGCGTATCGACGCCTGCACGGCGATCGGCTGAGTAAGTCGTCGATGGCCCGGAATCTCTCTGTCAAGGCGGACGTCCTGCGGCGTTTTCGTGAGTCCGATGAAGGCCGTCGGCTGCTCCCGAAAGACATCGCGGATGAGCGGCTCGCGCGCGTGTATTTCGTGGCGGCGCGCGAGGCGAAGCGGGCGGGGCGATACGATCAGGCGATGCGATTCTGCCAGGAGAGCCGTCGGTTCGGCGGGTCCGCGTTCCGCACGCTGCCCGTCAAGCTCGGCGCCGGCGTGATGCGGACATTGCGCGGTGCAGAGGTCGCAGTCGAGGCAACGTCGGTCAATTCATCGCGCATTGATCGCGGCAATATCCCTGCGGAGGCGGCGCAATCCACAGCCGCTGCCGCCCCCGGCACATCTGCCAATCACTGACGAGTCCATTCAACATCTGCCAACAGGTTGCCGATCGCCCTACGGCGCAGCCTCGGCCAACGGCGATCAATCGGCGGCGCGCCTCGATGCTGAGGTGTGACCGCTCGAGATTCCCATCATTGTGAGTTGCCGCGCGCTGAAGATTTTTCAATCGCGCCGGTGGATTTTTGGTTGACGTTGGTTTGTTGCGTGCTTTAATTCGCGCAGCGTGGCACGCTAGCGCGATCGGTCAGAGTATCGTCCGTGTGTAAGTCGGGCGGAACGAACCGGCGGCGTCCCGTGAGGTCCTTCAAAGAGAGATGGACACACAATCCTGTGGCTCCGATCCGGAGCCTGGCGGCGATCGCCGCGATGGCGTTTCTTTGACAGTATTGGAGCAACCGGAACACGACGGTCGCGAGGGGGCGGTGCGTCCCAGGAGCCGGCGGACCCCCATCCGGCGTCCGAAGCTGGATTGCGTTTCGGGTGTTGCGTTTCGGCGGGAGTTCTTTCGCGACTCAACAGTTGACGAATGGAGTGACTGGAACTGGCAGTTGCGCAAGCGTATTCGCGATCTCGCCGGTCTCGAGCGGATATTCGGTCTGACGGATGAAGAGCGGGCGGCGGTGCAGGCGACGGGTGGTCATTTGCCTGTCGGAATCACGCCGTACTACGCGTCGCTGATCGATCGAAACGATCCTGCCGATCCGATTCGCAGGACGATGATCCCGCTGGCTGGTGAGTTTCAGACGGGGCCCGGCGAGGCCGACGATCCGTTGGCCGAGGATTCGTTCATGCCGGTTCCGGGTCTGGTTCATCGGTATCCGGATCGCGTGTTGTTCCTGGTAACGAACTTCTGCGCGACGTATTGCCGCTATTGCACTCGCGGCCGGCTGGTCGGCCAGACGGGCGAATACCACTTCAATACGAAGCAATACGAGGCGGCAATCGCCTACGTCGAGGCGAATCCGCAGATTCGCGACGTACTGCTGTCGGGCGGGGATCCGCTGACGATGAGCGACGATCGGATCGAGTGGATCCTGTCGCGGTTGCATGCGATTCCGCATATCGAGTTCCTTCGAATCGGCTCGAAGGTTCCCGTCGTGTTGCCGCAACGGATCACGCCGGCACTGTGCAAAATGCTCCGACGATTCCATCCGTTTTGGCTGAGCATCCACTTCATGCATCCAAACGAGATCACGCCGGAAGTCGCGCAAGCCTGCGGACGCCTGGCGGATGCGGGTATCCCACTCGGCGCCCAGATCGTCCTGACGCGCGGCGTCAACGACGATGTCGATACGATGAAACGCCTCGTGCTCGGTCTGCTCAAGATCCGGGTACGACCTTACTACATCTATCAATGCGATCCGATTTCGGGCTCGGCACATCTGCGAACGCCGATCGAGAAGGGCCTGGAGATCGTCTCGGGGTTGCGGGGTTTCGTGACCGGCTACGCCGTTCCGACGTTTGTCGTGGACGCTCCGGGGGGCGGTGGCAAGATCCCGTTGTATCCCGATACGCTGGTCGGCCGGGATGGTGACTACGCTTTGTTCCGGAACTACGAAGGCAAGTCGTATCGATACTACGATCCGCAGCCGTTGTCGGTCGAACGACCGACAGTGCTTACCGCGGGGGAGTTCGCCGGATCATGAAAATCGGGATGACATTCGACCTGCGGGAGACTTACCTGGCGGAAGGCTATGGTGAGGAGGAGACGGCGGAGTTCGATCGGACTGAGACGATTGACGAATTGGACGCTGCGCTGACGGCGCTGGGTCACGAGACGGATCGTATCGGTCACGCTCGCCGGCTTGTGGATCGCCTGGCAGCGGGGGATCGCTGGGAACTTGTGTTCAATATCGCCGAAGGGCTGTATGGCCTGGGACGAGAAGCTCAGGTTCCGGGTATCCTGGACGCCTATCAGATTCCCTACACGTTTTCCGATCCGCTGACGCTCTCGCTGACGCTCCACAAGGGGCTGACGAAGCGCGTGTTGCGGGATTGCGGCATCCCGACGACGCCGTTTTTCGAGGTTTCCGAATTGAGCGATGTGGATCGAGTTGATCTTCCATATCCGCTCTTCGTCAAGCCCGTCGCGGAGGGAACTTCGAAGGGGATCGACAGCAAATCCCGTGTGACCAGTCCAGCTGAGCTGCGAAATACGTGCGAGCGGATCCTGCGGGAATTCAAGCAGGCGGCGCTGGTCGAGCCTTTCCTGGCGGGGCGGGAGTTCACGGTCGGGATTCTGGGGACGGGGCGCGACGCGTCGGCGATCGGGACCCTCGAAGTCGAACTGCTCGACTCGGCCGAACAATACTCCTGCACCTACGTCAACAAGGAGCAGTGCGAGGAACTCTGCCGATACGCCCTGGCGCCCCGGTCCATCAGTGATGAGGCTGAACGGATCGCGCTTGCCGCATGGCGGTCGCTCGGGTGCCGCGACGGCGGTCGTGTGGACGTGCGAGCCGACGAAGACGGCAATCTGTTCGTGCTCGAAGTCAATCCGCTTCCCGGCCTGCATCCGAGCCATTCCGATCTGCCCATTCTCTGCACGAAAGTCGGCATGTCGCACGGCTCGCTGATCGAGCGCATTGTGGCGTCCGCCCAGCGTCGAGTCCGATCGTGTGGAGCCGGAGGCGTCAGTGCAATTGCCGAAGAGGCGATGGCGTCGTGAAGATCGTCATTCTGCACGACGAGATCGACGAAAACAGCCGACTCGACGAGATTGATGCTCTGCAGCAGGCGGCACTGGTCGGCGCTGCGCTGCGGAACCTGGGGCACGATGTCGAGACGGAGGGCGTGAGCCCGGATCTCGGTGCATTGTCGGCGATGCTCGATGCCAGCCATCCAGATGTCGTGTTCAACCTGGTGGAATCGTTGGGCGGGCACGGTCGGCTGGTCCATGTCATCCCATCGATGCTGGAAGCCTGGGGCATTCCGTTCACGGGCGGGGGGAGCAGCGTCTGTCTGCTGACGACGTGCAAGCCGCTCGCAAAATCATGGCTGCATCAGGACGGGATATGCACGCCGGCCTGGCGATATCCGCGATCCGCGTCTTCCGTCGAACTCACGCCGCCTTGCGTGTGCATCGTCAAGCCTGCGTGGGAGGACGCGTCGGTGGGAATCGAGGACGACGCAGTGATTCACGTCGCGGGAATGAGCGAACTGGATGCGGCGCTCGATGCCGCGTCGACGAAGTTCGGGGACGTCTTCGCCGAGCTATTCCTGGACGGCCGCGAGTTCAATGTTTCACTACTGGCGGACGGCGACGATGTGGAGGTGCTGCCGGTCGCCGAAATCGAGTTTGTCGATTTCCCGTCCGACAAGCCGCGAATCGTCGGTTATTCGGCGAAGTGGTCGGAGGGTTCATTTGAATACGGGGCGACACAAAGACGATTCGGGTTCTCCGGGGCGGACGAGTCGCTGATCGGTCAACTTCGCGAACTGGCCGCCAAGTGTTGGCGCCTGTTTGATTTGCGCGGGTACGCGCGAGTGGACTTTCGCGCCGACGCGGAGGGACATCCGTGGGTGATCGAGGTCAACACGAATCCGTGTCTCGCCGCGGACGCGGGTTTCCTGGCTGCGGCCCGGCAACGCGGACTGACGACTGAAGCCGTGATCGAGCGAATCCTCGCGGCGTCCTCTGTCCGGAAGGAAGTACAGTCTCATGCTTAGGATACGACGCGTCTTCGACGATCTGTTGCCGATCGACGCGCGCGAGATCAGCCAGGTCCAACAGATGTTGCGGGATCAGTTTCCCGGGGTGGACGCCGAGGAAATCGCGGCGCTGCCGCAGAAGCTGCGGGATCCGCTGACGCACAAGTTCCGTTCGTTCCTCTACGTCGCCGACGACGTCAACGGGATCGTCCGTGGTTTCGCGCTGGTCTCGCACGATCCGGGGCTTCGCTTCTGGTATCTCGACTACATTGCGGCATCTTTGCGCGGCACAGGCGGCGGCGTCGGCGGGGCACTCTACACGCGTCTGCGCGACGAGGCGATCGCGAGCGACGCGATCGGCCTGTTCTTCGAATGCCCGCCCGACGAGCCGGAGAGCGTCGAAGACGCCGCGATTCTCAAGCAGAACGTCGCTCGATTGCGATTCTACGAGCGTTTCGGCGTGCGGCCTCTGGCGGATAACGCGTACGACGCGCCCATCAAGCCCGGGCAGCTCGACATGCCGTACCTCATGTACGACGACCTTGATAGCGGCCGGCCGCTTCCGAGGCGCACGGCGCAGCTTGTCAGCCGCGCGATTCTGGAACGTAAGTACGCGACAATGTGTCCGCCGGACTACGTGAAGAAGGTCGTGGAGTCTTTTCGTGACGATCCCGTCCACGTCCGTCCGCCGCGCTACCACAAGAGCGCTCAACCTGTTCATCCGGCGTCGTCCGGCCCGGTTCCCGGCCATAACTCTGTTGCGCTTGTCGTCAACGACAAACATGATATCCATCACGTGCGAGATCGCGGCTACGTCGAAGCGCCGGTTCGCATCTCCGCGATTCTGAGTGAGCTGGAAAAGACGCCGTTCTTCCACAAAGTCGCTCCGCGCGACTTCGGCGAGCGGCACATCCGGGCTGTTCACGACAACGGCTTCGTTGATTATCTCAAACGCGCGTGCGCGTCGGTTCCGCCGGGGAAATCTGTCTATCCATATGTATTTCCCATCCGCAACCAATCGCGACCGCCCAAGGAGCTTTCCGTTCGGGCGGGCTACTACTGCATCGATACATTCACGCCGCTGAATCAAAACGCATTTCTGGCGGCGAAGCGCGCCGTCGATTGCTCGTTGACGGCGGCCGAGGAACTGCTCAAGGGGGAGCGATTGGCTTATGCGCTGGTGCGACCGCCGGGGCATCATGCCGAGCGGAAGTCGTTCGGCGGCTTCTGCTATTTCTGCAATGCGGCGATTGCCGCGCATTATCTCTCGCAGCACGGTCGCGTCGCGATGCTCGATATCGACTATCATCACGGTAACGGGCAGGAGGACATTTTTTATGATCGCAGCGATATACTGACGGTGTCGATCCACGGGCATCCGAGCTTTGCGTACCCGTATTTCAGCGGATTCGCGGAGGATGCCGGCAATGGCAATGCCGAGGGGGCCAACGTCAATCTCCCGTTGCCGGAGTCGGTCGACGGCGAGCGGTTCCGTGCGACGCTTCGAAAGGCGTTTGCGAAGATTCGCGAGTTCGATCCCAGATTCCTCGTCGTACCGTTGGGGCTGGATCCGGCCAAAGGCGATCCGACGGGGACCTGGTCGCTTGCGCCGAAGGACTTCAAGGAGAACGGTCGCATGATCGGCGAACTTCACCTGCCAACGCTTGTCGTGCAGGAGGGCGGCTATCGAACCCGAACGCTGGGTATCAACGCACGATCGTTCTTTGAGGGTCTGACGGCAGGGCATTTCGCAGTCGTGGCGCCGCCGGGAAATGGAAAGAAGACTGCAAAGAAAGATGCGCCACGATGAGCATGCACACTAAAACCGGAACGTCGCAGCGGACCATCGTGTTGCGAACCCGACTGAAACCGACGGATCCGGACGCTGTCCGCGCACTCGTCGCTGCGACGGGCCGTTTCAGCGACGCGGAAGTCGCCATTGCGGGCGAACTGGTTGACGAGTGCATCCTGCGGGGGACGGAATCCGGTTATTGGTTCGTCGTCGCGGAGATTGGCGAGTCATTCGTCGGGTACGCCTGTTTCGGTCCGATTCCGTGCACGACTGCGAGTTTTGATCTGTATTGGATCGCCGTCGAACCGTCGAGTCAGAACGGCGGCATCGGGCGACGGCTGATTGAAGACGTCGAACGACAGGTTGCGGAATCGGGCGGGACGAGAATCTACGTTGATACGTCCGGACGTGAGGCGTACACAGCGACGCGCGCGTTCTACGAACGAATGGGCTACGAGCGGGCGGCGGTCCTGAAGGACTTCTATGCGCCTGGTGACGACAAGGTCATCTTTGCAAAGGTTCTGCGGCAGGATTGAGGGGAAACGGCGTCTTGGAATCACGTTGCGGCATTGCGCCAAGTGCGTCGCTGCGAGGGGGGCGATCGGAGCCTGTCGAAGATTGATGGGTTTGGTCCTGTCAGGCGCATGGCTGCGTGGGGCGTGAGATTGCAGGACGAATGAGGCGTCACTGTCGGTTGTCGATCGCCCGCCTCAAGATGATCTGATGGGCGATTTGTCGATCTCGTTTTGAGAGGGAGTTGTTCATTTCTATCTGATCCGCGACCGTCGCCGGGTCGCTGTGTTCGTTGAAGAGCGCGTCAATCTGCGGTGTTAGTTCAGCAGTGCGCTCCCGGTAGTCTTCGCGAGCCGCCAGCAGATCGCGCAACGGTTCGACGCCCCAGCGTCGAATTGTGTAATCACCGGATGCTGAGAAAATGGTACGACCGTCGGACGTGATGGCTAGCGCGTGAACGGTGTCGAGGTGGCCGCGCAAGTCAATCAATTCGGCCATGGTGTTCAGATCCCAAAGGCGAACGGTTCGGTCTTGTGAACCTGAAAGGAGTATGTCGCGCTCCGGCATTTTGGCGATGCAGGTCACGATATCGCTGTGCCCACGCAGCGTGTGGGTCTCATCCCCTGACTCAACGTCGTACAGTGAAATGCCGTAGTTACGCATCGCGACGGCCAGCGTGCGGTTGTTGTCGAGGAGCAGCGTCGCGGAAACAACCGGAAGGTTCCACTCTCGGATCAACTCAAAAGAGTCAAATTTGAATACAGACAGAATGCTGGTGCCGTATTTCGCTGAGGCGATCATTCGGCCATTCGGTTCGATGCTCCATCGGCTGAGCCACGGATGTTCTGACAGGACGGCATATGAATCCGCATCGCGCAGCTGCGTGTTTCCGACGATAAATCGCCCGGTTGAAACGAATTCAAGACCTTCATCCAGATCACTATCAAGCCGGGCTATTTTCTCTCCTGACCGCATATCGAACACGACGGAATTCACGAGGAGTCGGCGTCCATCCGGTGAAAAACTGACGGTATGAACTTTTGCTTCCTGAGCCGTCGACAAACGGGCGATCGGAAAACTCGTTTGAACATCCCAGACGAGGATTTCCTTCCCGGACGATACCAACATCGATCCGTCCGGGCTGATTCCCATCGCCGAGACGATCCACTTGTGCCCTCTCATGACCGACAGATGCTCGGGAGACTCCGTGCTCCAAACGAAAATACGGTCCGCCGACGCGCTGACGAGATTTTTTCCGTCATGATCGAAGGCAACGGCGTAGATTGGATTGCGATGCCCGACCATCGTTGATAACAATCGGCCGGACTCGGTGTCCCAGGTTTTCAATAACCGATCCTCTCCGCCTGTAACAATCGTCGAACCGTCCGGGCTGATCGCCAGCGCCAGGATTGCGTCGCGATGCGCGTCAAGGTTCAGCCATTTCCGGTCGCCATTATGGGCAATGTCAAACAGCGTAATTCGTCGGTCATATCCGGTAATTACCAGATAGCGTCCATCCGGTGTGAAAACGGCGTTCGACACGCCTTCCGGAGGTTGCTCGAGAATAACGGGTTCATCTGAATCGTCGTTATTGAAAAGCCACGTATGTTCGTTGTTCCATCCGACATATCGGCGCCCATCTTGACTGAAGACCATTCGCGTACGTGAGACGTTGTTTTCGGGCAGCCCGTGCAACGGCGACGTCCAGCCTTCAATTGACTTTTCGGCTACCTGTTGTGTAGAGGGAGGCATTGCGGTCGCATTGGGCCTCAGATCAAAATGCCGTATTTCCTTTCCGGTTGTCGAATTTCGAATTGAAACTTGGTCTTGGTTCGAAGCAACAACAAGTCGATCTCCATCAAAATCAGGCGCAAACCACCGAACGTTGTCTTCCGACCATGCATTGAGCCTTTCCAAGGAAGCTGTTTTCCAAGTGAGGACGTCAACAGCCTTGGAAATTGGATTCAGCCTTGCCAGATGGATGTGTCGGCTATCCGAATCGAACCAAACGTGCACAAAGCCGCGCGCATAGATTTCATTGCCGTATTGGTCGCTTTGAGGCGCAAAACTCGCGGCGCGAAGACTCTGGTCCATTCGACTGCTGAGATGGTCCCAATCCCAGTTGCGAAGCGATTCAGGGGCCGCCAGCAGATGGAGCTCCGCCGTGGCAATGTCGTTTTCACGAAGTGCCGCGGCTGCTGCGGATATTGATGCTCGATACGAGGCTTTCCGAGCGTTGGCTTCCCGCTCGCTCGCCAGTCGCGCGTTGTGATTGGCTCTGATTCCGAAGACCGTTGCCACGACTGCGCCGATCAAGCTCGCCACCACTGTCGCGATGACACCGATGACAAGCGTCTTGTTTCGTCGGGTGAACTTGCGAAGTTGATATAACGAACTGACCGGTCTGGCCTGGAGAGGTTCGTGTGCGAGGTAGCGACGGATATCAGCGGCGATTGCCGCCGGCGACGCGTAGCGGCGTTCTTTGTTTTTCTCCAGAGCCTTGTAGAGGATCGTGTCAATATCACCGCGGAACGCTCGATCCATGGAACTGAGCCGCGATGGCTCATCCTCCTGGATCACTCGGATCGCTTCCGGAATGGAGCGGTTCTTCAAGTCATGCGGCATTCTGCCCGACAGCAAGTCGTACAGCACCACACCCAGCGAGTAGACATCCGTTCTCTCATCCACGGCATCCGGATCGCCCTGCACCTGTTCAGGACTCATAAACGGAATGGTCCCGACGATTTGTCCCGCATGCGTCTGAAGCGAGGCGGCAAATGGCTCGGCGTGTGTTTCGCGCGAGACGCCGAAATCCAGCACTTTCGGTTGACCGTCCCGCTCGACAAGGATGTTGTTTGGCTTCAGATCTCGATGAACGACACCGTTGTCGTGCGCGTGCTGAATTGCGTCGCAGACCATCGCAAACAGCTGGAGTTTCTCGTTGATCGAAAGGGCGTTTTCTTGCACATAGTCGTCGATCGGCACTCCTGGAACCAATTCCATTGCAATAAACGGCTGCCGCAATCGGATGCCGGTCGCGGACTCCGACTCCGCGACCCCGGCCTCGAAGATCTGCGTTATTCCAGGATGGCGCATCCGGCCGAGTGCGTTGGCTTCGCGCTGGAACCGGCGTAGGACGGCAGGGCTGCCGAATCCGGGCGGCAGAATTTTCAGTGCGACGGTGCGACTTGGGTTTTCTTGTTCGGCTTCGTAAACGACTCCCATTCCGCCGCGCCCGATCTGACGAACGACTTTGTATCGACCGATCTGCTGGGGAACATCGGCGACGGATTCTGATTCGGCGAGTTCGTGCGAGAGGATGACGGCGCCGGCGCCCTTTCGCGAATCTGCAAGCGCTGCGTCCTCATTTTCGTCGGCCGCCAGCATGCGTTCGACTTGTGCCCTCAGCGCTTCATTGCCGTTGCAATGGGCGTCGAGCGCCTCCGGTCGTTTGTCGCGTGGCAGGTCGCAGACGCAATCGAACACAGCGATCGCCCGCCGGATTTCGTCTGTCCGCTGAGTCATTCTACATTTCCGGAGATAGTTCAGCGCTCAGCCAAGCCCGCGCCTGACGCCAAAGGCGTTTTACGGTTCGCGAGGATACGCCCTGAATCTCGGCGATTTCCTCCGTCGTCAGTCCTCCGAAAAACCAGAGCTCAATGATGCTCGTCATGCGCGGGTCGACTCCGCCCAGCCGCGTCATGGCCTCTTCCAGCGCGATGATGTCGACCCCTTGTTGCCCCGACGGCGTTGATATTTGATCCAGATCGAGCCGCGCGCCTTGTTGATTCCTTTTGGCGGCCGCCTTGTTGCGGGCATGGTCTTGCAGAATCTGCCGCATGGCCCTGGCGGCGACAGCCATGAAGTGATTCCTGTCCTTCTGGTTGCCATCCGAAGCGCGCACGAGCCTGAAGTAGGCTTCATGAACGAGGGCCGTGGGCTGAAGCGTGTGATCCGCTCGCTGGCCGCGGAAATAGCTGCCCGCCAGGGCGCGCAGGTCCTCGTACACGATCGGCAGCAACTCATCACTGGCCGACGCGTCTCCAATTGCCACGCGCTGCAGGAGCATTGTTACGTTGGTCGTCTGATCCACGGGTCGTCACCTGCCAACCGGGTTTGAATAGGGATGCTATTCTACCCGTTCAAACGCCGCGCCACTGCATATGTCCTTATATCCGAAAAAAGGAACCCCAGATGTCCCTGGGGCCGACCATTATTGCCGTGCAGGGCGTCAGAAACATCGGCTTGGCGGCGATCGGTACGGACGGATCGTCCGTTGGGGCGCGAGCAGAGAGGCAATGGTCATCGGCGGCCGAAGGGACATTTGTCACGACTTTCGGCGTCATTCTGTGCAATGCCTGGCGTGTTGGTGACGACCATCCATTCGTGCCGCAGTTTCCACTATTGACGAGTCGTCAGCGTACGACAGACGGCTGCGCTGCCGCTCGAAATTCACCTCAGTCCGACACGGCCCCCTTTTTTTTCGACGATTCTGTCCCCGTTCGCGGAATTTCTGCGTTTACGGGGCGAGGCGTTGATGCGGCCTGGGCGAAGGGACCCGGCCACGGCGCAGTAAATCTGGTTCCCCATGTTAACCGAAAGGACAACTCGATGGCGCAGCGATCGCTATCCGCAACTCCCGGCTACAGGTTTCAGACGCATAACTTGGCGCTCGTGGTCTCGCGCCTGACGGCCATTCTGTTGGCAGTCGCCATCAGTCGCGCTGTGGTGCCGGCCCACGCTGATGACCTCATCATTGGCACGGAGCAAACCCTGGGATTCACGGGTCAGGCGGTGGACTACACGATTCCATTGGTGGATCCGCCGAGCGTGATCCACTTATCCGTTCTCGGTGCGGATGGCGGTGAAGCCCTGGGCGGAACGGGAATGTGTTCCCAAGCGGGCGGACAAGGGGCGACGGTAAGAGGAACATTTCGTGTTGGCTTTGGCCCGCAAGAGCTCCGGCCGGGCGGAACGATTCGCTTTATCGTCGGTCAGGAGGGTGGGCACGGAAGTTCGATTGAAATCAGCACCGCCGGTGGAGGCGGAGGGGGCACCGGCGTGATGTACCGGGCCCCGGGCGTGATTTTCGACGTTTGCGGCGACGATTGGATCGTCCTCGCGGCCGCCGGTGGCGGTGGCGGCGGATATCAGTCTTGGACATTCATCGGGTGCGTGGATGGCGAAACCGGTGGCGACGCCAGGACTGACACTTGTGGCGGTCATGGATTCGGATCCAACGGTGGGAACGGTGGATGCAACGGTAATGGAGGCGGCAATGGTGGAAGCACGGGGGGCGGAGGCGCCTACGGCGCATCCAGTGAAGCAGGCGCCGGCTGCCCCGCGGGAGGCGCGGGAGGTCCTGGCGACGGAATTGGTGGCGGCGGCGGCTGGGGTTTCGGTGGTGGCGGCGGGGCCGATCACTATAGCGGCGGTGGCGGCGGCGGCTATTCGGGCGGCGGTGGCGGTGGTCCTGTTTCCCGGGCCGGCGGCGGCGGCGGCAGCTACGTTTCAAGTTGGGGGATCAACACTTCGAAACAAACCGGCAACGGCGGCCGATTGGACGGTCTAGTGAAGTACCTCGCAACGTACGACAGCGAGATCTGCACGAGTAACTTCGACTGCAACACGAACGGCGTGCCGGACGACTGCGATCTGGACAGCCTCGGACGCCGAAATGACTTTGAGTCCGGCATCGGCGGATATCAACTCAACGGCAACGCCGTCGAGAGCAACGGTTCCATTCGCTTAACGTCGACGGGCCCGAGTCAATCCGGCTCGGTCATCTTCGAACCCGTCACGACCGAATCGATCAGCGAGTTTAGCGTGGAATTCGATTTCCTTATGGGCGGCGGCACCGGCGCCAACGGAATGAGCTTCGTGTTGATCGACGCAGACGTCACCGGAAACAATCTGCTGCCCATAGAAACCGGAGTGGACCAGCCGCTGGCGGTTTCGCTCGATACCTACACGGGCACCGCGGAAGGTGGCAACCACGCGATCCTGCGCAGCTACGGAACGGAACTGGCCAGCGTTCTCGTCCCGTTCACTCTCGACAACAACCAATGGCAGCACGCGTCGATTGTGTTCGACAGCGGCGTAGTGAGCGTCGTCCTGACGAATTCGGCGCTAAGTTCATTCATCGTTATTGACAATGTTCCCGTGCCCGGCTTCACGCCGCTGCGCGCGCGGTACGGTTTTGGCGCCCGGACCGGCGCCGCGACGAACACGCATCGGGTCGACAACGTTCGTTTCAAGGTTCCCCATCTGAACGACTGCGACGGTAACGGTGTGCCGGACAGTTGCGACAGCGACTCGGACGGAGACGGCCTGAACGACGCCTGCGACAATTGTCCAATCAACGCCAACGCCGGTCAGGCCGATGCCGACGGTGACGACGTTGGAAACGCCTGCGACAACTGCCCAAACGACGCGAATCCCGACCAAGACGATTCAGACGGCGACGGCCTCGGCGACGCGTGTGACAACTGCCCGCTCGACGCAAACGCCGGACAGGCCGATGCCGACGGTGACGGCGTTGGAAACGCCTGCGACAACTGCCGAAATACCGCAAACTCAAACCAGGACGACTCGGACGGCGATGGCGTTGGCGACGTGTGTGACAACTGCCCGCTCGACGCAAACGCAGATCAGGCCGATGCAGACGGTGACGGCGTTGGCGACGCCTGTGATGCCTGTCCCGGCTCGAATGATTCGCTCGACGCCGACGGCGACTCGGTTCCGGACGACTGCGACAACTGCCCAAACGAACCCAACGTTTGGAACGTCACGCAGGACGCCTATTTCCCAACGATTCAAAGAGCCATCGATTTAGCCGGGCCGGGCGATGTTATCGAGCTCGGCGCTTGTACGTTCAACGAGGCCGGAATCCAGTTCGCGAGTCGCGACATCACGATCCGCGGTCAAGGTCGGGACCTGACGATCATCGACGCCAATTACGGGGGTCGGATCTTCGAGATGCTGAGCGGTAACGCGAGAATCATCGAGGACATGACGCTGCGCCGCGCCGTTCCCGTGGGCAACGACGGCGGTGCCATGTTTATTCTCGGCGGCGACGTGGTATTGCGACGGGTTGACATTCGCGACTGCGACGGAACCGGATTTGCCGTCAACGCGATCCACACTGCATTCGGAACACTCCTGGTTGATCAGTGCCGATTTGTCGACAATTTCGGTGGCAACGGTGCAAGTACGATCGGTGGAGGGGGGCAGCAGACAGTTGTTAACACGTTGTTTGCGAACAACAGCGGTAGCGCTCGGACCGTCCGTCCGCTTGAGTCGATGGTGTTGGTGAATTGCACGTTTGCTGACAACTCGGACGGCATTGGCGTTGATGATGGCGGTTTCGGTGCAACAGTAACGATCCGAAACACGGTATTCGACGGCAGCCATGTCAACGGCAGCATCGGCGCCGGGATTACGGTGGAGAACTCGCTCTATCCGGGCGCGCCGGGGGGGATGGGAAACATCAATGGGATGCCGGAATTCGTAGACCCGGACAACGGCGATTACTCGCTTTCCCTCGACTCAGTTGGTCGCGATACCGCCGACTACGACGCCTATGTTGCCGCGGGAGGCGGCGCCGAGGATGTGATCGGTAACCCACGAACTTTCGACAGCTGCTACACCGATTACGGTACCGGCGCTGTGACATATCTCGACCTTGGCGCGTTCGAGTCGCAGAGCGACGGTCCGGACTCAGATGGGGACGGCGCGCCCGACGTGTGCGACATCTGCCCGGACGGCGACGACTTCGGCGACGCCGACATGGATGGCATTCCGGACGGATGCGACGACTGTCCGAACTCGCCGAATGTTTGGAACGTGTCGCAGGACACCTACTACGCGACGATCGCCGATGCGATTGATGCCTCGAATCCGGGCGACGTGATCGAGCTCGGGGCGTGCGTGTTCTTCGAACGTGGGCTCGTGCTGAGCGACAGAAACATCACGCTCCGCGGTCAGGGCGCGGATTCGACCATCTTCGACGGCCAAGGCGCCGTCGGGTGGTTCTTGAGCATTCAGAGTGGGGACTTCAGTACGATCGAGGGCATTACATTTCGCAATGCAATCGGCGACGACGCGACGGGGCTGGCGATGCAAATTGTCCAAAACGCGCAACCCCTTATTCGTCGCTGTCGATTCCAGAATCATGACGCGGGAGCCTCAACCCATGGCGCCGTCTATCTGGCCGGTACATCGAATTGCAGTTTCAACGAATGCGAGTTCAGGGATAATGTCTCAGACGGCCTTTCATCCGCCATCGGCCTGAGTGGTCCGAACGCAGTCGTCGTGTTTGCCAATTCGCTCTTCCGTGGGAATTCCGGAACCGCGAATACTGCGTCTTGTAGCGCTGGGGCGATGTTTTTCGTGAATTGCACCTTTGCAGATTCGCTGAATAATCGAGTGCTGCAGGAAAGCGACGGCGGTGAGATTGGGATTTGGAATTGCGTGTTCGACGCGTCGTCGATGATCGATCCGAACGTGACCGCCGAGAAGTGCCTGTTTCCCGGCGCGACGGGCGACAACATCGACGGCGAACCGGCGTTTGTCGACGCCGCCAACGGCAACTACTCACTTACGCCCGGCTCGCTCGGCATCGACGCCGCCGACTACGACACATACCTCGGCTATACCGAAGCCGATGACAGCGGCGCCGTCCATGACCTGAACGGCAACCCGCGAACCTTCGACAGTTGCATCGACGATACCGGCATTGGCGCCGTGACGTATCTCGACCTCGGTGCGTTTGAGTTGCAAAGCGACGGCCCCGACTCAGATGGAGACGGCGTTCCGGACGCGTGTGATCTCTGCCAGGGCGACGACGCCACGGGCGATGCGGATGGCGATGGCGTATGCGACGACCTGGACATCTGCGATGGATTCGATGACGCGGCTGACGCCGACGGCGATTCGGTTCCCGACGGGTGCGATATCTGCCAGGGCAACGATGCCTCGGGCGACTCTGACGGCGACACGCTTTGTGATGACATCGATCCGTGTCCCGACATGCCAAACGTGTGGAATGTGTCGCAGGACACTTATTACACGACAATCGCCGATGCGATCAACGCATCGAACCCGGGCGACGTCATCGAACTCGGACCATGCGTGTACCACGAACGAGGGCTCGTGCTGAGCGACAATAACATCACGCTTCGAGGTCAGGGCGCGGATGCGACCATCTTCGACGGTGAGGGCGCCGCCGGAAGGTTCTTTTCCATTCAATGGACGGACACCAGCACGATCGAGGACATCACGTTTCGAAACATCGTGGATCAAGGACCCGGTGATGCCCTATCGAGGGGCGCGGCGATGCGGATTCGAGAACGTGCAGCGCCAGTGATTCGTCGCTGTCGATTCCAGGACCATGTTTCGGGCGGGGCACAGCGTGGCGCCGTCTATCTGGCCGACAGTTCGTCAAGCAGGTTTTACGAATGCGAATTCCAGGGTAATTCCTCCACCAATGCTGGGGCAGCCGTCAGCCTGAGGGGATCGAACGCCACGGCGTCGTTTGTTAACTCACTCTTTCAAGGAAACTCCGGACAAGTGAACATAGTGAATTGTGAGCAGGGGACCATTGAGCTCGCGAATTGCACCTTTGCCGATACGATCACGCCCCAAACACTGGGGCAGGCAGGTGGTGGAGAGATTTCGATCTGGAACTGCGTGTTCGACGCGTCGTCGGTGATCGATCCGAACGTGACCGCCGCGTCCTGCCTGTATCCTGGCGCGACGGGTGACAACATCGACGGCGAACCGACATTCGTCGATTCGACCAACGGCGATTACGCGCTGGCCCCCGGCTCGCTCGGCATCGACGCCGGAGATTACGACACTTACATCGCACTGGGCGGCGGCGCCGAAGACCTGAACGGCAACGCGCGAACCATCGATAGCTGCATCGACGATTCCGGCATCGGCGCCGTGACGTATTTCGACCTCGGCGCGTTCGAATTGCAGAACGACGGACCTGACAGCGACAACGACGGAACGCCCGACATCTGCGAAGTTGGCTGTTCGGGCGGTCCGATCGGCGACGCCAATCTCGACAGCATCGTGGACATCAGCGATGTTCAAGCGTTCGCGGCGATCCTGTTGAATCCTGACGCCGCGACGCCCGCCGCGCTTTGTGCCGCGGACGCCAATGTTGACGGCAACGTCAACGGTCTGGACGTGCAGGCGTTCATGTCGCTGCTGCTCACACCTTAGTCCGCCGATTCAAGGCGCAATTGACTGACACATTGTGCCGCCGCCCGGCAATCGTCCGGGCGGCGGTACGTCATGGGGGACTCCGTCAAGATCTCGAGGCGGGGTGTAAGAGGGTACGGGCGGACCTCCCACGGGTCCGTCCCGTCTCTCTCTGCGCGGCAACACAGCGAAGCGACGCCTGTCTGATCAGCCCATCAAAAAAACTGCGATGAATTTGTCCCCGAATTGGGGCTTTTTGCGTTCTTGGTGTGACGTGACGGTCATTTCGACGGCCGGATGGCGGATGCGGTAGGGACAACATTGGCGCGTAACGAGAAGGACCATCAATATGCGAGAGATTTCGATCATTACGATTTCATTGGTGTTCGCCGCCACGGCCGTTGCCGTCGGAGATGAACTACTTCCGGATCCTGGCGTGGTCGTATTCAGCGGAACGTCTCCGAGAGTCGGAATTCCCCAGGATTTTGATATCCCGTCGACAAACCCGCCCCTGTGGATCGACCTGACTTGCAAAGGCGGCCATGGCGGCAATGCGACGGTGCAACGCGCCGGTGATGATTGCTTTGAGGCCGGGGGAAATGGTGCGGAAGTCACGGCGAGATTTGCGGTTGGAACAGGGTCCGGCATGCTGGAGCCCGGCGGCACGCTGAGATTCATCATTGCCGGCGCGGGCGAGAGCGGAACCTCCGGAAATTTCCTTGGGGCCGGGGCATCCAGCGGCGGCGGCGGCGGCGGGACCGCCGTTTTATACCGAGGACCAACGTCCACTCTTTGGGAAACGCTTATCGTCGCCGGGGGAGGCGGCGGCGCCCATCAGGCCATGATCTTCTCCGGGTGTATATACAACAGGCCCGGAAGTCCGGGGAACATCGCACTGGATGGATGCGGCACACATGGCAACGGCGAATCGGGAGTCGATGGTGGTTGTAATGGTGACGCCGGCAGCAACACCAACTATGGGCATGGCGGCGCCGGCGCTTTTGCGGGTGTTGACGGCAATCCGAGTGATGGGCCGGGCCGAGGTCATCCGTCGGGCAGCAACGGAGGTGTATTCAGCGACGACGGCGGTTACGGCTATGGCGGCGGTGGCGCAGGGAATCATGCCGGCGGCGGCGGCGGCGGATATTCGGGCGGCGACGCAGGTGAGGAGAGCCACGCAGGCGGCGGCGGCGGCAGCTTCGTGAACGATGCGTACGTGAACATTAATGACGTCGTCGCAAGAGTCTCGGGGTCGTCGATCCGCAACGGCTTCGTTCTGTACGACTTCGGCCCACCTTCGGCGGATACCGACGGCGACGGCGTCGCGGACGCTTTCGACATTTGTCCCGGGTTTGACGATACGTTGGACTGCGACGGCAACGGGCTTCCCGATGACTGCGAGTCGGGTCATCCGGCGCGATTCAGTGACTTCGCAACTTCCGATTCCACGTTTGTCCTTAATGGCGACGCGTTGCTATCCGATGGAAAGATCCGTCTGACAGCCAATGCACCGGGTCAGAACGGCTCCGTCATCCTGACCCCGATTTCATCCGAACCGATCGAGGGGTTTGTCGTCGAATTCGATTACTGGATGGGCGGCGGCGTTGGCGCCGATGGCATCAGTTTCGTGTTGATTGACGCGGACACAACGGGGGACGACATCCTTCCGGGGGAAAGCGGCGGGAATCAACCCTTGTCCGTGTCGCTTGATACCTACGACGGCAGCGCTGCCGGAGGCAACGACGCCATTGTTCGATTTGGCGGGCAGGCCATTGCGATTATTGAAGCGCCCTTCATCCTCAATGACGGCGAATGGCAGCATGCAAAGATCGAACTTGAATCCGGCACGCTGACGCTCGACCTGACGAATAGCCACGGCATCGTCTTCCCGAGAGTACTTGAATCATCGGTGTCGAATCTCTATATGCCGATTCGCGCCCGCTATGGTTTCGGCGCCCGCACAGGGGCGGCGACCGATGCGCACTTCGTCGACAACGTCAAGATGACATTGACGTCGCTCTCGAATGACTGCAATGGCAACGGGCTGCCGGATATTTGCGATGTCGATTCCGACAACGATGGTCATATCGACGGCTGCGACAATTGCCCTTTGGACGCGAACGCCAATCAGGCGGATGCAGATGGCGACGGCGTCGGCGACGTGTGCGACAACTGCGTTAATAATTTCAATGGCGGCCAAGCCGACGCGGACGGTGATGGAATCGGAAACGTGTGTGACAACTGTAGAAACGTTGCCAATCCGTTTCAGGCCGACAACGATGGCGACGGCGTGGGCAACGCGTGTGACATTTGCCACGGCTTTGATGACACGCTCGACGCTGACGGCGACGGCGTGCCGGATGGTTGCGATATCTGTGAAGGTTTCGTTGACGGAGCTGATGCGGACGGGGACGGCATACCGGATGGATGCGATGTGTGCGGAGATTTCGATGACGCAACAGATGCCGACGGAGATTCCATTCCGGACGGGTGTGACACGTGTCCCGACTCGCCGAACGTTTGGAACGCGTCGCAGGACACCTATTACGCGACGATTGCCGATGCGATTGACGCCTCGAATCCGGGCGACGTCATCGAACTCGGGGCGTGTGTGTTCTATGGGCGTGGACTCCTGCTAGACAACAAGAATATCACGCTGCGCGGTCAGGGCATAGATGCGACCATCTTTGACGGGCAGGGCGCTGCCGGGAGATTTTTCGAGTTCAAGGGTGCGGACGCCAGCACAATCGAGGACATCACGTTCAGCAACGTGGTCGATGATAGTCCTGGTGATGCCCTGAAGGCGGGAGTGGCAATGCGGATTGGAGAGAGCTCGACGCCCCTGATTCGTCGTTGTCGATTCCAGAATCATTATTCGGGGGGGATCCAGCGCGGCGCCATTTATCTGGGCGATAGCTCGACAAGCCGGTTCGATGCCTGCGAATTTCAGAATAACGACTCTGCCAGTCCTGCCGTCGCCGTGTACTTGATGGGAGCGAACGCAACGGGGTCGTTTCTAAACTCACTCTTTCAAGGAAATTCTGGACCGGGGAATACAACGATGTGTGTTCAGGGGACCCTGGAGTTCACGAATTGCACGTTCGCCGATTTGATGACTGCTCATGGAGTTGGGCAGGAAAATGGCGGCGAGGTATCCGCTTGGAATTGCGTGTTCAACACGTCGTTGGTGATTGCTCCAACCGTGACCGCGGCGTCCTGTCTGTATCCTGGTGCGACGGGCGACAACATCGACGGCGAACCGACATTCGTCGACGTCGCCAACGACGACTACCGACTCGCCCCCGGCTCGCTTGGAATCGATGCCGCCGACTACAACGCCTACGTTGCAGCCAACGGCGGCGCGTACGATTTGAACGGCAATCTGAGAACGATCGACGACATTGATACACCCGACACGGGGATCGGCGATGTGACCTTCCTGGACATGGGCGCGTATGAAGGGATTTCCCCCGCCGGCGCATGTCGAACGGGGTATAGCTGCAATGTCGTGACCAATTCCGCGTGCGATTCGTTGGGCGGAAACTACATCGGCGACGGCGTCCCCTGTAGCAGTGTCGTCGATTTGGTGGGCGACGAGATCACGGTCAGCGTTCACGTTCCGGGTGTCTTCAATCTGCGTCCGGAGGGTTCGGCAATCGTGAAGCTCGACGATTCGGACAACTTTGAAATCAGCGATTCGACGACCGGGCTTCCTAGTAATATTACCTTGAGGTTCCAAGTGGAACCTTTTGAGAACGGCGTCACGATCACGTATCTCCCGCTGGGCAACTTCGCCTTGGGAATGAACAGCAGCATTACACTCAGTGACTTGGACCTGTTCGATCCGGGGCTCGAGATAACCTCAGTCGATGTCGTCTCCAATCTGGGGGGCTACGCACCCACCACCGTCATCACGGAGAACAGCATCACGCTTGAGACGGGCGGCACGGTTTTCTGGGACGGCGGAGAATCGGTGACAATCACCTTCAACACCCTTCCCGCGCCGGATGGCAGTTGCTGTGTGGGCGGCGGCCAGTGCGAGGTAATCCCCGCGCGCGTCTGTGAAGACGTGATGGGCGGAACGTACTTCGTCGACAGCACGCTTTGCAACGGTCCCGACAGCGACAACGACGGAACGCCCGACATCTGCGAAGTTGGTTGTTCGGGCGGACCTATAGGCGACGTGAACCTCGACAGTGTCGTTGATATAAACGACGTTCAGGCGTTCGCGTCGATCCTGCTCGACCCCGACGGCGCAACGCCAGACGAATTCTGCGCCGCGGATGCGAACGAAGACGGCAATGTTGACGGTCTCGACGCGCATGCGTTCGTCACGCTGTTGCTGGCGCCGTAGTCCGGCTCATCGGACCATCATGCGTAACCCACACATCATGCCGCCGTCCGGAAGTGGTCCGGGCGGCGGCTTTTTTGTCCGGAATTGCTCGCGCATCTGCTGCATGCCAGCCTGTTGGTCCTTTGCGCAGAGGGAATTCGCGGAGATCACGGAGAATCCTCGCCCGGTCGAGCGAATTCGAGCTCAGTGATGACGAAGCGGGATCATGCAAATCACTGAGCGCGTCATAGAGCGCCATGAACGCTGCCGAGGCTTCGGCGGTGAACAACCGCGAATCCCTGATGGAGGATCAGAGAATCTCGATTCTGTAGCGAACAAAATGGGTGCGACACGAAGCGTCCTGAACAAACGCGCCGCCGACTGGATGGGAGGCCCTGCGGACCTAGGTTCCTCTCGAAATTGGGGTCCAAATTTGTCGGTTTTGTCGGGTTTTTCGGGTCGACAAAATGCGTAACTCTTGTCCCCGTTGTTGGTTAGGCGTGTCGGGGCGCGATAGGGGTGACACGCCATTTTCGGACCTCCGGCGCACTCCAAAATCCGGCCGAATCCTACTGTTGACGTCGCACTGAAACCGGCGTTTTCGATCCGATTCTGGCCCTGTTGCGACCTACTTTGAGAGGAACCGATGGGGGCTGAACGGCGACGCATCATCCCCGGAATCAGTCGTGGGGATCGACGGGCGCGCGGCGGTTTTCTTCGCCGAGGACCAAACCAATGCGGCTCGGAATCGCGTCGTGCAGGCTGCTGGAATTGGGCGATTGGCGATTCGCGTGAGTCTTCGGCATGGTTTGATTCCGGCGTAAGAAATGTCCGTTTTGTCCGGACATTGGGGATGGACACCTGCGGTAAGACGTTTTCTGTGCGCGGGTTGGCAAATGTCCGGGCAGAATGCCCCGGCAACTGCCTATTCTAACATCGGGGCTTCGTTCGGCTCACTGTATTGGCGGCGCTGGCGCATCGCGATATCGCTGCCAGCGACGAACCTCAAGGTAATAGGTGGACCCAAGGGCGGCGCCGATGCATGGCAAGGTCACCGCGCAGATCGTCGCCTGGTTTGCAACGGTTTGGGTTTTCGCAGCTTCGCGACCAGGCCATGCAGTGACTTCGGGCCGCTCAACCCGCGCCATTCGTTGCGAAGCGCCAGATCGACACCAAACCACGTCTCGCTGCGGGCATCGAGAATCCGGCCACGATACGAGTCCGGCCACTTGCCCATTCGCAGGTGATATGCCCTGACCCAGAGGATGATGTCGTTGACTTGTAGCGGCCGCTTTCTGCGCTGGTCAGCGGCATTTCCTCGTATCGTGTCCAACAATCTGGCGAGCGAGCGTCCCGGCCTCAGGTCTCGATATCCTTCGCGCAGCGCCCTATCGATCGAGCCCCATCGCTCGCCTGACGTCCCGACAACCGGGCCGGAGTCGCTCGTTGGCCAGCGGCCATGGGCCCGGTGATGTCGGTGCGCCTTGGCCCAGGCGATGATCCTGGATTCACGAAGTGGGGGCAGGTCATTGGGGCCATGTATTCCAGGGCGGAGTCGTGTCGGTCGAGAATGTAGCGGCAGCGCCAGAATTTGACCGTCTGCTTGGCGTCATCAGCCATGCATACTTCCGAACACGAGCAGCGCCACTTCCCATACAACATTCTTACAGCCCTTCCATCGCTTCTTACACCATCCTCATGCGCTTGAAGCTACATTTTGATCAATGACCTGAGCGGTGTCGTGTGGACTGGCTCAAGCGTCGTTAAGCGCGAGCGCGTCGCCGAGAGTGCGACCAACTTCGCATGGCCGTAAACGGGGAACTTCGATGACATCCTGGTACATCGTCTGCGGAATCATCGCGGTCCTGCTGCTGCTCTATCTATTGGTGGCGATGTTGAAACCGGAGTCCTTTCAATGACCGTCGTGTTGTATCTGATGCTCGGATTGGCGTGCTTCGCCGCGCTACTCGGGTTGACGCACGTCGTTTCCGGGGCTAAGGCGAGTAAGAAACACGGGTGACCGCATGAGCGCGATTGCATTCATTATTCTCATTGTTGGAGGCAGTGCCGCAGTGTCGTGGCCGTTGGGCCGCTATATGAAATGGGCGATGGATCCGGTCTCGGATGATCGAGAGGGACGGTCGCGGGCAGGGCGGCTCTTCGAGCGCGTCGCGGGTAGATTGGGTCGGGAGCAGTTGGATTGGAAGCGGTACGTCATTGCAGTGCTGGGCTTCAACGCGGTGATGTTTGTCGTGTGCTTCGCCATTCTGGCCCTACAGCAGCGTCTTCCGCTGAATCCTGATGGCCTCGGTGCGATCGAAGGCAGCCTGATCTTCAACACGGTCGCATCGTTTACGTCGAACACGAATCTGCAGCATTACTCGGGCGAGGCGACGATGAGCTATCTGTCTCAGCTTGCGGCGCTGATGTGGCTACAATTCGTTTCGGCCGCGACGGGGATCGCCGCGCTGACAGCGCTTGCGCGAGGGCTTGCGGGTCGCGCGAAGATGGGCAACTTCTTCATCGACGTTCAACGCGCCACGTTTTTCGTCTTGCTGCCGCTTGCGTTGTCCGTTGGCACTCTATTCGCATTGGGCGGTGTGCCCATGACCTTGGAGGGCGCCGCGCATGTCACGACGCTCGAAGGCGCAGAGCAGATAATCGCACGCGGCCCGGTCGCGGCGTTCGTCGCGATCAAGCAGGTCGGCACGAACGGCGGCGGATTCTTCGGGCCAAACTGCACGCATCCGTTCGAGAATCCGACGTTCTGGACGAACGCCATCGCGATGGTCGCAATACTGCTCATACCGATGGCGAGCGTCTGGATGTTCGGCCGAATCATCCGTCGCCCACGTCATGCCGCCATTGTCTTCGTTGTCATGCTCGGGTTCCTGTTTGTCAAGATTGCCGGCGCGGTTTGGTTCGAGCAATCACCGACGCAGGCATTCGCGAATCTTCCCATTGAGCAGTCCAGCGGCAATCTCGAAGGCAAAGAACTTCGACTCGGGGCGACCACGGGACCGCTGTGGGCGGTGCTCACGACGTCGACGAGTAACGGCTCCGTCGGCGCCATGCACGACAGCCTTAGTCCGATGACCGGCCTGTTTCCGATGGTCGGCATGTGGTTGAACGCGACCTTCGGGGGCGTCGGCGTCGGCATGATCAACATGTTCATTTACATCATTCTGGCCGTCTTCATCGCAGGGATGATGGTGGGCCGCACACCGGAGTACCTGAATCGGCGCGTCGAGGCGCGCGAGGTGAAGTTGGCAGTGTTGGCGATGCTCGCGCACGCCTTCTTCACGCTGGGCGGGACCGCAATCTTTGCCGCGACGCCGTGGGGGACGGAAGCGCTCAACAACATGGGCGCGCACGGCTTCAGCGAAATGCTCTATGAGTTCAGTTCCGCGGCGGCGAATAACGGCTCGGGCTTTGAAGGTCTTGGCGACAACACGCCGCCTTGGAATATCGCGACCGGCGTCGTGATGCTTCTGGCTCGCTTCATTCCGATCATTCTTCCGCTCGCCATCGCCGGTTCGCTCGCTGCAAAGAAGCCGACCGCACAATCGACCGGGACGCTCGGCGTCGAAGACGGCACGTTCGCGCTCATCCTTACAGGCGTGATCGTCATTATTGGCGCGCTGACTTTCTTCCCGGCGGCCGCGCTCGGCCCAATCGTCGAGCATCTGCAATTCATGGTGTGATCCATTGCGAGATGAAGTTCATGCAAACCCTACTTGCAAGTTTACGAATTACGGCAGCGACCATGCTCGTTTGTGTCGTTGGGTACGTCGCGATCATCAGGGGCACGGCACAGCTGCTCGTGCCGGAATCGGCCAATGGGTCGCTTCTCACGGACGCAGCCGGAACAACCGTCGGGAGCCGATTGATTGCTCAGTCCTTTGAGCGTCCGTCTTACTTCTGGCCGCGCCCGTCTGCGTGCGGCTACAATGCCGCCGGCGCCGCGGGGAGCAACAAGTCACCGACGAGCGACGATCTGACGCAACGAGCGAGCACGACTGTTGGGAGATTCGGCGCGAGCGCCGACCGGCCGCTGCCCGCCGACCTGGCTGCCGCGTCGGGCGGTGGACTGGACCCGCATATCACGTTGGAAGCCGTGCGATACCAAGTCACGCGCGTCGCTGCGGCACGCACAGTTTCGGAAAAGTCGGTGAACGACATCATCGATCGCCTTGCGTTCTCGCCCGGCGGGCCGTTCACGCCGGATCGGCTCATCAATGTGCTGGAGTTGAATCTCGCGTTGGATGCAGAATTGCCATCAAACTCGATTGACTATCGAACGCCCTCGGCCGCGAGCGCACAATGAATACGAAACACGAAGCAAAATCTGTCCTGTCTACGAAACAACCTTCCGCAGACGCCGCAATGCCGCCTCACGCACGCCCGGGAGACGGCGACGCAGTTCGGAATTCTCCGCGACGTCGCCCGCTCTTCGATCGCGCGATTCTGAAGAGCGCGATTCGGGCGAGCTTCGTCAAGCTGCACCCGCGGCATCAGCTTCGCAACCCGGTGATGTTTATCGTCGAGGTCGGAAGCGTGCTAACGACGCTGCTATTTCTTCAGGCGGCGCTCGGCAGGGGCGAGGCCTCCGCCGCATTCACCGGCGCGATCGCGGCCTGGCTTTGGTTCACCGTGCTCTTCGCGAATTTCGCGGAGGCGATGGCCGAAGGTCGCGGCAAGGCGCAGGCCGAGGCGCTTCGCCGAACGAAGAAGGAGACTCTGGCCCGGCGGATTCGTCAGCCGGTGCCGCCGACCGAGAGCGAGCGGGTCAGTGCTTCGGAGATGGTCCCGAGCACGCTGTTGCAGCGGGACGAGGTCGTTCTCGTGAATGCTGGGGAGATCATCCCCGCGGACGGCGACGTCATCGAAGGTGTGGCGTCAGTGGATGAGTCAGCCGTCACGGGCGAAAGCGCCCCGGTTGTGCGCGAGAGCGGCGGCGATCGCTCAGCCGTGACCGGTGGCACGCGCGTGATTTCGGACTATCTGCTGATCCGCGTGTCGTCCAATCCGGGCGAGGGCTTCCTCGATCGAATGATCTCGATGGTCGAAGGGGCAAAGCGGCAGAAGACGCCGAACGAGATTGCGCTCGACATCCTCCTCGCGGCGCTGACGATCGTCTTTCTGCTCGTCTGTGTGACGATCCTGCCGTTCTCGATCTACAGCGCGAAAGCCGTGGGACAAGGCTCGCCCGTGTCGATCACCGTGCTCGTTGCGCTGCTCGTATGCCTGATTCCAACGACGATTGGCGGGCTGCTTTCGGCGATCGGCATCGCCGGCATGGATCGCATGATTCAGGCGAACGTCATCGCCATGTCGGGACGTGCGGTCGAGGCGGCGGGCGATGTGGATACGTTGCTGCTCGATAAGACGGGAACAATCACGCTCGGAAATCGGCAAGCGACGGAGTTCATCCCGGCGGACGGCGTGCGCGTAGAGGAGTTGGCCGATGCGGCGCAGCTCGCTTCGCTGGCCGATGAAACGCCGGAAGGCCGAAGCATTGTCGTGCTCGCAAAGCAGAAGCACGGCCTGCGCGGCCGCCACGTGGAGAAGATGCACGCCCAGTTCGTGCCGTTCACGGCGCAAAGCCGAATGAGTGGCGTCGACCTCAATGGAACACAGATCCGCAAAGGAGCGGCCGACGCGGTGCAGCGCTTCGTCGAATCGCGTCAAGGCCGACTTTCGGCTGCGGTTCGCACCTGTGTCGACGATATTGCGAATCAAGGCGGCACGCCCCTAGTCGTTGCGTCCGCGACAAACGGCAAGGCGCGCGTGCTCGGCGTTGTTCATCTGAAGGACATCGTCAAGGGCGGCATTCGCGAGCGATTTGCGCAGCTGCGCCGCATGGGCATCAAGACGATCATGATTACCGGCGACAACCCGCTGACGGCGGCGTCGATCGCGGCCGAGGCAGGAGTCGACGACTACCTCGCGGAGGCGACACCCGAAGCGAAGCTCAATCTCATTCGCGAAAATCAGGCGGGCGGACGGCTGGTCGCCATGTGCGGTGACGGCACGAACGACGCGCCGGCGTTGGCCCAGGCCGATGTTGCCGTCGCGATGAACACGGGAACACAGGCCGCGAAAGAGGCAGGCAACATGGTCGATCTCGATAGCAATCCGACCAAGCTGATCGAGGTCGTCGAGATCGGCAAGCAACTGCTGATGACGCGCGGCGCCTTGACGACATTTAGTCTCGCGAACGATGTTTCGAAGTACTTCGCGATCATTCCCGCTGCATTCGTGGCGACCTATCCGGCGCTGAACAAGCTGAACATCATGAAACTCGCAACGCCGCAGAGCGCGATTCTGTCGGCTGTAATATTCAACGCGCTCATCATCATCGCGCTGATTCCCTTGGCGCTTCGCGGTGTCCGATACAAGGCTGCGAAGGCGCCGGCACTACTTCGTCGAAACATTCTGATTTATGGCGTCGGCGGACTCATCGCGCCGTTCATCGGCATCAAATTGATCGACCTGACGCTGGTTGTCTTCGGGTTAGCGTAGGCGAGTGTCACGGGAGCGGCGATGATCAGCGGTGAACGCCTAGCGAGACAGCTTCGGCGGCTCTTGGCCAAGCGGCGATTCGGGCCGATGGTCCTAAGACTGCATGACGGACGTCGCGTACCGATCCGGAGGCCGAACGATGTTTGCGTCGACCTCGCCAGTGGTACAATTACTGTGACGACGCTGGAAGCCGAATGCGAGGTCCTCTTCGAGGAACTAGTCGCGATCGAACTTCGCCGTTGTGCGTCGACGGAGGCAACTCGAAGTTGATTCCCGATCGACCTGATCCCGACGCGCTATTGGCCCAGGTGACCGGCCAGGACGGTCTGATGCGCCGCGGCCGGCTCAAGATCTTCTTCGGTATGTGCGCCGGCGTCGGAAAGACATTCGCAATGCTACAGGAGGCGCAGGAGCGCAGTCAGGCCGGCGTTGATGTAGTGGCGGGCTACATCGAGTCGCACGGCAGGCCGGAGACTGACGCGCTCAAGCAGGGTCTGGAGCAACTTGCGCCGCACTGGGTAGTGTATCGCGGTGTCAGGCTACGCGAATTCGATCTCGATGCCGCACTCGCGAGGCGACCAGGGCTGGCGCTTGTTGATGAGTTGGCGCATACGAATGCCGAAGGTCTGCGTCATGTCAAGCGCTATCAGGACGTGCTTGAGCTTCTCGACGCCGGCATCGACGTGTACACGACGATCAATGTTCAGCATGTAGAGTCGCTGAATGATGTTGTCGCGCAGATTACGGGCATTCCCGTTCGCGAGACTGTGCCGGATTCAATTATCGACCGCGCTGACGAGATTGAACTGATAGACATCCCACCCGATGACCTGCTTCAGCGCCTTTCCGAGGGCAAGGTCTATGTCGCGGATCAGGCGCGTCGTGCCGTCGAACGGTTCTTTAAACGGGAGAATCTCACGGCCTTGCGGGAACTCGCCCTGCGCGAAACGGCGGCACGGGTGGGAGAGCAGGTGCTCGTCGATCGCGCCGGTCGCGGCGACGTTCGCCCGTGGGCCACAGTGGAACGAATCCTTGTATGCGTCGGACCAAGCCCGCTATCGGCGCGGGTGATTCGTATCGCCCGCCGCATGGCATCGGCCGTTCAATGCGAGTGGGTGGCCGTCAGTGTCGATACGCCGAGTCAGTCGGATCTTGCCGCCGCCCAGGTACGACGAAACCTGAAGCTGGCCGAACGCCTGGGCGCCGAGACCATCGTCATGGTGGGTGAACGAGTTGTCGACGAGATACTCGGGTATGCGATTCGCCAGAACGTCACCAAGATCATCGTCGGAAAAACGGCCCTGTCACGATGGCGCGAATGGTTGCGCGGTTCGATCGTTGACGAACTGATCCGCCGCAGCGGAGAGATCGATGTGCATGTCGTCAAGGGGGCCGCGGAGGATGTCGTCTCGAACGAGATTCGTAGCGAAAGCGCCTCTCACGCAGGGTGGAGGGAGTATGCCTGGGCGCTCGCCGTGATGGGTTGCTGCACGTTGATCGCCACGTTCGCGTTTCCCTACTTTTCTGCAGTTAATCTGACGATGATCTACCTTGCCGGCGTCGTCTTCGTGTCGACGCGTTATGCGTCTGGTCCGTCGGCCTTTGCATCCGTCCTTGCCGCGCTCTTGTTCAATTTTCTGTTCACACGACCCTATTACACGCTGGTAATTGCGGATACGCAGTACGTCGTCGCATTCGCCGGATTGCTGGCGACGGGACTCGTTGTCAGCGGCCTGGCGCAACGCGTTCGACGACAGGGTGCGGCCGCGCGCATTCGGTACCTGCAAACACTCGCGTTGTACTTCATGAGCCGAAAACTCGCGTCCCTGGCGAGTCGCGATGATCTTGCCGCCTTCGCAGCAAGGCACGTGGCCGATGTGTTTTCGGGGGATGTGGTCGTCCTGATGCCGAGCGCGACGGGACGCATCGAAGTATCCGCACGGCACGGCGAGTTCGTCGCCGATTCGCCGAATGAACACGCTGCCGCGCAGTGGGTGTTTGAACATCAGAAGTGTGCGGGATGGAATACAGAGACGCTGCCGGCCTCGCAAGCGATTTACGTGCCGCTTGTTGCATCGGAAAAGGCGCTTGGCGTCATGGGGTTTCGGCCGCGAGTTCGCGAGCAATTGTTGGAACCGGAACAGCGACACTTACTGGAGACGTTTTCCACCCAATTGGCGATCGCCCTCGAGCGAACGGCGTTTGCGTCGCAGGCCGAGGCGGCCCGTGCAGAATCGGAGCGGGAACAGATTCGAAGTTCACTCCTTAGCAGTGTTTCGCACGATTTCAGGACGCCGCTGGCCGCGATCTCCGGCGCTGCCGACGCTTTGATCGACAATGCCACGAGCCTCGATTCGACGACGCGTGACGAATTGACCCGATCTATAGCGGAGGAGGCCGGGCGACTAAACCAGATATTCGGCAAACTCCTCGACATGACCCGAATCGAGTCCGTCGGTTTCAAGCTTCATCGGGAGCCCTATCCTGTGGACGAGCTCGTCGGGGCCGCTCTTGGACGCATGCAAGCGGTGCTCAATAGGCACAGGATCGTTACAGAGATTTCCGAAGACATGCCGATGATCGCTGTCGATGCCGTGCTGATAAACGAAGTATTTGCAAACCTGCTGGAAAACGCCGCGCGATACACACCAGATGGTTCGACGATCACCCTGCGATGCGGGCTCGTCGAGGAAGCGGCACTGATCGAGGTGCTGGACGAGGGCGCCGGACTTGAGCCGGGAACCGAGAAAGAGATCTTTCGCCGGTTTGTCCGGAAGCGTCCTCCCACGGATCGCTATGGCACCGGACTGGGCCTGGCGATCTGCGACGCCATCGTTCGGCTTCACGGCGGAAATATCGGGGCAGAAAATCGTCCGGCTGGCGGGGCACGATTCTGGTTTACCTTGCCGATTTTGAGGTCGATCGGAACTGACAGTCTAGAGCCGAATTCTGACAGACAACAGTCAACCGACAATCAGGCGACGGAGTGAATTCCGTGACATCGTTGGCGGCGAAAATCCTCGTAATTGAAGACGAACTGCCAATTCGGCGTTTTTTGAGGCCGGCCATTGAGGCGGCAGGCTGGAAACTCATGGAGGCGGATACGGGCGAACGTGGATTGGTTGAGGCGTCGCAGGCCCTTCCGGACGTCTTGATCCTTGACCTGGGCCTACCGGACATGGATGGCATCGACGTAGTTCGGCGTATTCGAGAATGGTCGCGCATGCCGATTCTGATTCTCTCGGCCCGCGGCCAGGAAGACGACAAAATCAATGCCCTGGACGCCGGCGCTGACGATTATGTACAGAAGCCGTTCGGCGTCGGCGAACTAGTCGCACGGATTCGCGTCGCACTGCGCCACGTCTCGCAAGTGGCTCATCCCGGCGTCGAGGCCGCGACCATTGCCGGTGACATCACGATCGACCTGCAACGTCGGATCGTGACCCGCGCCGGGCGGAACGTGCATCTGACGCCGCTCGAATACAAACTCCTCGCTACGCTCGCGCGGCATTCGGGCTTCGTGATGACGCACCGCCAGCTCCTGCGCGAAGTCTGGGGACCGGGGCATGCCGAGGATTCGACGTACCTGAGAATGTTCATGCGACAGCTCCGGCAGAAGCTGGAGTCAGATCCGGCGCAGCCCAAGCACCTCGTAACGGAAATCGGGGTTGGTTATCGACTGGTCACTTGATGGACGGATTACCTGTGTTCGGCGGAATTCGGGACACAGTTTCGAAGATCGCCGGTATCGGCATCGGGTACGTGGAATCTCGAATTGTGTTGTTTCACTCGCGCAATCGCCACGATTTACGAGGAGTGTTTTCGTCCATTGACTTGAGTTGTTGTATTTCAGGGAGTCTGTTTCGCAAACTTCGGGAAGGCTTCGTCTGATCAATATTTATTCGCCTATTTCGACACCGCTTTGACTTGGTCCGCAAATTGTCTGATCGCGGGCAACGCGTTCTCAACAAGCTCGCGGCAGAGCGAACGTACCGCATTCTCAAGGCGGGCACTGCCTCTGGCTTCGGTTGCATCATTAATCCATGGAAGCTCAAGTGAAGCGGCTTGGCTGCTCATACCGACCTCGTATCGAATGACATGACCAGCAACAACTCGAATGGTGTCGTCCGACAGCGATTCGGCCATGACAAAGCTCTGCAAGCGCACCCGATGCAAGTCACCTGTCCCGATCTCGGCGCAACTCGACTCGCTGAAGAGTAGTCGTGGTTGCCCCAATGCGCCTTGATAATGCACGCCGCCGGGTAAGTCATAGGCCACTCCTATGTCTGGTTCAATATTGGTCACTTGCTGCTGCATTCGCGCGGTTTCCCCCAATGCTTCGTCAAAACATGAAACAACATTACGAGCCTCGGCGATGAGCAACTCTCGCTGCTGCTCGTTCCGCTTCTGTACTTCAAAGACAGTCTGATACTCCCTAGCCAGGTTGCTTGCGTCGGAAATCGTTGGAGTCACATCCTGTACTGTGAGCCACGCACTCAACTCACTCGCGAATGCACTCATTGACGGCCGTTGACTTGGGTTATGTCGCGTGCTGCGTTCAATTAGGAGGTCTAGGACGTGGGCGCGCGGGTGTGGACAATACGTGCTAAGGCGTAGTTGAGGAGTGTCTGCTCGCATCTCGCCCTGTAATGGGTAGTTTTGTCCTGAGGCAAGGACCCAGATGGACTTCGCGAGAGAATAGACGTCAGCTGGTCCATCATGCCGATCGGACGCGCCCTCCATCATTTCCGGAGCAATGAAAAAAAGCGGACCCATGAACTCGGTCTCTTTGGTAACCGCGTCCTTCCCTGGAAAGTCGACCAACCCAAAGTCCCCAATTACCGGCAATCCGTCGAGTTCAAAGAGATTGTCTGGCTTGATGTCTCGATGAAACTTGCCCTCCTCGTGCATTGACGCAAGAGTTACGGCCACGCGTTCCATTATCCGGATCAGGTCCTGGAGTGCTGACGCCCCGCGAAGATCGAGAGTTCGCAATGGGATCGCAAGAGGAGTTACCAGCCAAGGACGATTTTCAACGCTTGGTTTTTCGGGGATATTCGAGTCAAGCAGCGGAAGCAGGCCCTCTCGCCTGCCTTCTTCCCGCAAGAAGGCTATTTCGTCACGGAAACGGGCAAAGCGCGCGCCGGGTGGACTAAAGTGATGCTTATGAAGAAATTTCATCGCGCCGCGCTCACCGGCTTCTGTCTCAACCTCCCAGACCACACCATTGCCGCCTTTGCCTAGCTCTTTGTCGCCCACGAGTTTCCAGTTTCCAAATTCCTGCCCTGCACCTAATTTCCTTTCATTCGCCAATGTACTCGCCTCCATGAGTGAGCATACACGCAAGTGTCAACGGCCGCACATGATACTCCCGAGCGCTGGCAACGTGAAAGTAGTTCGATGGGACGCCGCAAATCGATGCAGGCGTCTTCCCGCGCGTAGACTCTTGTGACCGTATCTCACTATTTCGGGCTGTGTCACAGAAGGTGACTTTATGTCTGCGGACTCAATTCAATTGCAGCTGCTCAATTTACTGTGTCAGATGTCGGAGTTTTCGAGCCACCTAATTCGGTCGATCGAGCACCTACGGGTACTACTTGATACGGTTCCAATGGATCGCGAAGTTTGCTCGAATTGTCAGACACGACGACGTCTTAGCGACCATCCCATCGTTGAGGACGAGACGCTTTCAGTGATTTGGGGTGAACGGCGCTGCTATCTCGGGAAGTCGCTGGGGTTTCGGTTTTTGGCACATCTGGCAAGCCGCCCGAATCAGTACGTGACATATGACAGCCTGTTTGACGGAGTGTGGGGCGGGAGAAGGTCCAACGGCGCCATTCGGAGCGTCGTTCGGGATCTGCGCCGAAAGCTGCGACGTGCGGGGATGAGCGATCTCGCCGATGCGATCGACGGCAGCAATCATCAGTGCTACGGCCTGATTCTTGATCGGTGGGAATCATAAATCCCACAGAAATCCCACAGCGATCCCCCGCGGGATCGCACAGCCGCGCGTCATAATTGCCGCTGGCCGCAGTTCTTGAGGCCGGAGCGCATGACGGATCTTTGCGTTTCCTGGTACCCAAAATCACGGACGACAGACCGGTCTCGCCGACGGAGTCAGGAGCGGCCACATCGTGCGCAATCATTCCAGCGCCTCGGAGCCCGATCGTCCCATGGTTCGGGCGGCTCAATACATCCGTATGTCGACGGAGCATCAGCAGTACTCCACCGAAAACCAAGGCGACATCATTAAGGAGTACGCGGAGAAGCGCGGGTTCGTCATCGTCAAGACGTACGCGGACGAAGGGAAAAGCGGTCTGCGGATCGAGGGTCGCGACGCATTGCGCCAGCTCATTGATGACGTCATGTCGGGCGCCGCTGATTACAAGGCCATCCTCGTCTATGACATCAGCCGGTGGGGCCGATTCCAGGACACCGATGAGAGCGCTTACTACGAGTACGTCTGCAGGCGGGCCGGTATCGCCGTTGTGTACTGCGCCGAGCAATTCGAAAACGACGGAAGCCCGGTTTCCACGATCATCAAGGGCGTCAAGCGCGCGATGGCAGGCGAGTACAGTCGCGAGCTATCGGCGAAGGTCTTCAAGGGCCAATGCAAGCTGATACAGCTTGGGTTTCGCCAGGGAGGCCCGGCAGGTTATGGCTTGAGACGCATGCTCGTGGATCAGAACGGAGATGCTAAGGGAGTCCTAAAGCCCGGCGAACACAAGAGTATCCAGACCGATCGCGTGGTCCTGGTGCCGGGCCCCGATGATGAACTCAAGGTCGTTCGCTGGATCTACCAGATTTTCATCAAGGACGGTTATCGGGAATCCGAGATCGCCGCGCGATTGAACGACGAAAAGATCGAAAACGGATTCGGCCGACCGTGGACGAGAGGAATGGTCAACCAGATCCTCACTAACGAGAAGTACGTCGGCAACAACGTCTACAATCGGGTGTCCTTCAAGCTGAAGAAGAAACGGGTCTGCAACCCGCCGGATATGTGGATTCGCTCCGACGGCGTGTTCGAGCCGATCGTGGACATTGAGTCATTCTTCGTCGTTCGCGGCATCATTCAGGAGCGCAATCGCGTTTTCACCGACGAGGAGCTGCTCGACAAACTACGAAAACTCATCGATTGTCACGGGAAGGCCTCCGCGCCCCTGATCGACGACGCGGATGGCATGCCGTCGAGCACCGCCTATCGATCCCGATTTGGGAGCCTGATCGACGCCTATCGGCTCGTAGGGTACGTTCCCGACCATGACTTTGAATACCTGGCGATCAATCGGCGCATTCGATCGATGCAGCCCGAGTTCGTCGGGCGCCTGACGGATCAACTCAGCGCGATCGGCGCCACCGTTCACCTTCCCGATGCGCCGGGCCATATCCTCATTAATGGCGAATACAGCGCCGGTGTCATCCTCACCCGCTGCAAGGCGACGCCCGCCGGGGCGCTCCGTTGGCTGGTGCGGATGGACCAGGCCCGACCGCCCGACATCACCGTCGTCGCGCGGCTAAATGCGGCCAACAAGGCGCCATGGGACTTCTTCCTGTTACCGCTGGTCGATATCTCCTCTCCGAAGCTGCGGCTTGGGGAATTCAACGGCGCCGAACTGGACACGTACAAGTTCGACTCGCTCGACTTCTTTGTAGACATGGCCCTGCGTGAACGGATCGAGGAGGTCAGATGATCTCGCGAAACGGCATGACAATTCAGATGATCCCGATCGATCAGATCAACGTCCTCAACCCTCGGACCCGAGGGCAGGCGAAGTTCAAGTCGATCGTCAACAACATCTCCAAGCTCGGACTGAAGCGTCCAATCACGGTTGCGAAGCGTAAGACCCGCAATGGCGATGCCCAATACGATCTCGCCTGCGGTCAGGGGCGACTCGAGGCCTTCAGGGCATTGGGGCAAACCGAGGTCCCCGCCATTGTCATTGAGGCGAGCAAGAATGACCTATTGCTCATGAGTCTGGTGGAGAATCTGGCTCGGCGTCGCTACACGTCATTGGAGCTGGCGGAGGAGATTAGGGTCCTTCGCGAGCGAGGATACAAGTACTCAGAGATCGCCGCCAAGACGGATCTGGATACCGGATACGTTCGGGACATCGATCGCCTGCTCAAGAAGGGTGAGAGACGCCTGATTCAGGCCGTCGAGCGCGGCCAGATACCGATCAGTATCGCCGTCACGATCGCCAGTTCCGATGACGCCAAGATTCAACGGGCATTGGCCGACGCCTACGAATCCAAGAACCTCCGCGGCAAGGCGCTGTTGAAGGCGCGCCGGCTCATCGAGCGTCGACGTACCTATGGAAAGGGAACCAGCAACGGCGGCCGCCCGGCCGACCCCAAGGACATGACCTCGGAGAAGCTGCTCCGCACCTACAAAAGAGAGACTCAACGACAGCGGCAGATCATCGCCAAGTCCAAGGTCTGCGAGGCGCGATTGCTATTCGTCGTAACGGGCCTGAAATCTCTCTTCGACGATGAGGGGTTCGTTAATCTGCTCCGGGCCGAGAGACTCGATACCTTGCCCAAATTCTTGGCGGAGCGCATTTACGCGGAGGATGACGCATGATCAGGGATCGCGTGGAAATGGCGTTTGATCCGGAAGGCACGGTTCTGCCTTTGGATCTGATTTACCCCCTGAAGAAGTTGACGGCCGCCATCAAGCAATCGGCACGGTATCGCCGAATCGTCTCGTCGATTCAGGAAATCGGAATCATCGAACCGCTTGTGGTGTTTCCCCAAAATGGCCGGACGAAGGGATACATCTTGTTGGACGGGACGATCCGCTATGAAGTGCTCAAGGAAATCGGAAAGACCGAGGCCTTCTGCCTGGTCGCCACGGAGGACGAGGCCTACACCTACAACCACAAGGTTAATCAGGTTACGCCAATCCAGGAACACTTCATGATTCTGCGCGCCATCGAAAACGGCGTGTCGGAAGAGCGGATTGCGACCACGCTGAATGTTGACGTGAGCAATATTCGCTCCAAGCGCGATCTGCTGAAGGGCGTGTGTCCAGAGGCGGTCAACCTGCTCAAGGATCGACGCGCCTCGGCCGGCGCATTGAAGGAACTCAGCAAGGCCAAGCCGATGCGGCAGATCGAAATGGCGGAACTGATGATCGCGTCCGGCAACCTCGGTACATCCTATGCAAAGTGCCTGATTGCCGCGACGTCGGAGGATCAACTCGCCGACAAGGTCGTGGCAAAGGCGAAGGAGATTTTGTCGCCTGACGAGATCGCGCGCATGGAGCGCGAAATGGACAATCTTTCAAAGGACTTTCGGCAGATCGAGGAGACCCACGGGCGCAATGTCTTGAATCTCGTCACAGTGGTTGCGTACCTTCGCAAGCTGCTTGAGAACCGAGGGGTCGTGCGTTTCCTGTCGAAGAACCACGCGGACATGCTGGGTGAGTTCCAGAAGATCGTGGAATCGACCTCGTTGGCGGATTCCGAGTGACTGGACGGGCGAGACACAGTATGCCACGGGCGTAATGACCGTTTTGGGGGCAGGAACTGGAATCAAGCCGGGTTTGATTGCTTCCGTAGGGCGCCGAAAGTCCGATCGCGGTCCCATCGTCGAGCGATTGCGTGGCGACCGAGACCGCGTGATTTATCGTGACACAATCAATAACAGCTTTTTGCTTGCCTTTCCGCCATCCTGTGCTATTTATGTAATGACACTTCTTGATGGGCGGGATGCCCGCCTTGTTGTGCGAGACGCCTTCAAGGCTATGGATAGGTAAGTCCGTTGTGCGAGACGCCTCCGGCTTACCCGGCAATGATGTGAGTCACTGCCGTGGCAACAGGTTTCCTATAGAAGACATTCAGGCCACTCTCGGTGGTGGGCGCGTGCGACATTTCAGTGTCGTTGCCGAGTTGATCGGTGATCGACAACGGAATTCGTGCGTGCCAATTTGAGCCACGAAACGGCGCCGGGGACTCCGCGCAGTTCGCCAAAGGCTCGGATCGCCACTGACTATTTCCGCGCCCGAGGTGCGCGATGAGAGGATTGCAACGCTATGAAGCTGTCGAAAGCCAAAATTAAGGATCTGAATCCAGCGCCATACAACCCGCGCATCGATTTGAAACCCGGCGACGTTGTTTACGATCGCCTGAAACTCAGCATCGAAACCTACGGCTACCTGCAGCCGATCATCGTGAATCGGCGCACCGATCACGTTGTTGGCGGTCATCAGCGCCTCAAAGTGATGCAGGATCTGGGGCACGAAGAAGTCGACGTCATCGTCGTCGACTTGCCGCTGGAACAGGAAAAGGCCCTCAACCTAACGCTCAACAAGACGGTGGGCGATTGGGATGAGGAAAAACTCGTCTCGCTGCTCCAGGAATTCGAGGGGATGCCGGATTTCGACGTGGAATTGACCGGATTCGATGACGGTGAACTAAAGGACATCGTCAGCAAGTTCCTCGATGAGCATGGCGCAGAGGGCGAGGACGATTTCGATGTCGAGGCGGCGCTGCAGCAGGACAAGCCCGCCGTCACGGAATCGGGCGAATTGCTGATTCTCGGCAATCATCGGCTGCTGTGCGGAGATTCGACGAACGCCGAGGATGTGCAGCGGCTGATGGATGGCAATCGAGCGTCGCTGTTCGCTACGGATCCGCCATACCTCGTCGGCTACGACGGGACCAACCACCCGACCGCCAAGAAGAAAAAACGCCCGGGCAAGGACAAGAACAAGGACTGGTCGGGAAGCTACGGCATCACATGGGATGACGCGGATGCCAACCCCGATCTCTATGAGAAGTTCATCCGCGTCGCCGTCGCCGAGGCGATCGCCACGGATGCGGCGTGGTACTGTTGGCACGCCAGCCGGCGCCAGTCGATGGTGGAATCGGTCTGGCAGCAATTCGGCGCCTTCGTGCATCAGCAGATCGTGTGGGTCAAGGACCGACCGGTTCTGAATCGATCGTGGTTCACATGGCAACACGAGCCATGTTTCTTCGGGTGGGTGAAACCCAACAAGCCCAAGCGGGTCAGCGACGATCACATTTCAACGATCTGGCAGATCCCGACGGTGGCGGCCGGTCAGAAGACCGATCACCCGACGTCGAAGCCGATTGAGGTGTTTGCAATCCCGATGCGGCAGCACACGCGGCGCGGCGAGATCTGTTACGAGCCGTTCTGCGGTTCGGGATCGCAGCTGATCGCGGCCGAGAAGCTGGGCCGGCGTTGTTTCGCGATCGAGATCAGCCCGCACTACTGCGACGTGATCGTGCGCCGCTGGATCAACTGCGTGGGCGAACGGAATGCTCCAGCGGATTTCGTCGAGCGCTATCGTATCACCGAGACCGAGGAGGTGTCGGCGTGAGCGACGAGAAATTTGGCATCAAGAAGGATGAACATGCGGAGACCGGCACCCTCGACCTCCTGAAACAGATCCAATCAGGGCAGATGAATCCCAAGGCCATGGGGCGCGAATCGCGGAGGCAGGTGGTGGCGGCGTTGGTGCTGGACGGTTACGCGACGCCCGAGATTGCCAAGATCCTTCATACGTCGGATCGGACAATCGAGCGGGACCGACAAGCGCTGCGGGAATCGACGGTACTTCACAATTCCCCGGAACTCGTAAGCCAGGTCGCGGGCCGTTTGTTCATGGAGATCGATACGGCGATTCAGCGGATTCGACGCGCCATTCGCGGGAAGGATGTCACTGCCGCGGTCAAGGTGGACGCCGAGCACCGGTGCTGCCAGATCTACAGCGACTACGTGCAACGGCTGCAGGGATTGGGTTATCTGCCCACGGCTAAACAGCAAATTGAGGCGGACATGGTCCACCACATGGGTACAGTTCCGTCATTTCGTGAGCTGGAAAATGAATCTCGGAGACTGCTGGAACTCACGATGGAAGCCGGCGGCGCCGACGGCGCCGAGTCTGTGAAGCAATTCAAGGCGATCACGGATGAGATCCAACGCGGGAGAATCGCCGAGGAACTGCGCGAGATCGAGAAACACGCGGCGCCGTTGGTCGAGCATGAGGGCGCGGGCGCGATGGGGGAGACGCCCGATGATTAGTGGATTCCTGAGCGCGCAGTCACGCGTGCAGGTCGAGCGACGGAAGGTCGCCACTCAGTCTCCAGAGATGTTCGCGCGGGTGTATCTGGCGTCGACGTGCAATCGTCCATTTTCGAGAATGCACCGCGAGTTGTTTGAGTTGCTGCTCAATGCGCAATCGCAGCGGGCTGCGCGGATCGCCATCGCCGCGCCCCGTGGACATGCCAAGAGTACGATCGTGGCATTGGCGCATGTGCTCTGGTGCGCGCTCTATGCCAGGGAGCGATTAATCTTGCTCGTTTCCGCCACCAAGCCCCAGGCGACGACGCTACTCAGTCATGTCAAGGAACAGGTGACGAAGAACGAGCGGTTATTGGCCGACTTTCAGGATGTCTGTCATCGGGAGGGCGGTCGCGGCCAGCCGAAACCGTGGCGTGACAACCAGATTTGCCTGAAGAACGGTGTCATGATTCGCGCCTATGGGGCGCGCCAGGGGATTCGCGGGACGCGACATGGCGACCATCGGCCCGGGCTGATCATCGTCGACGACCTGGAGGATTCAGATGAGGTGATTGTCGAAGAGCAGCGCCAGAAGCTGAGTGAGTGGTTCAACGGGACACTATTGAAGGCTGGCCATCCGGAAACCAATGTCGTCGTGGTGGGGACGATTCTGCACCATGACTCACTTCTGGCGAAGCTCGTTGATCCGCGAATTCAGCGCGGTTGGCTGGGGCGAACGTACAAGGCGGTCGAAGCGTTTAGCGAGCGGCCGGACCTTTGGGAGGCGTGGTCCAGCATCTATCACGATCGCGCCGAGCACGAGGGATGCTCGGGGCGCGAGGCCGCCCGGGCGTACTTCGAAGCGAACAAGGAATTAATGCTCCGCGGCGCCAAGGTGCTGTGGCCTGAACTGGAAAGCTACCTTGACCTGATGGAGATGCGCGAGGCGGAGGGCAGGGCGAGTTTTCAGGCGGAAAAGCAGAACGAGCCGCTTGATCCCGAGCAGTGCTTGTTCGCAGGACACGCATTTCATTACTGGGATGACGAGTATCGCGATGAGCGGCATCTGCTCGACACGCTCGGTTCGAACGCCCGATTCTTCGGCGCCTGCGATCCATCGCTGGGGACCAAGCATGGCGACTACAGTGCTATCATCGTGCTCGTTCGTGATCGCAAGACCAAGATCAACTACATCCTGGCCGCCGACCTGAATCGGCGCACGCCGGATGAGACGATCCAGCGAATCGTGCAATACGCGAAACGATATGAGTTTCAGTCGTTCGCCGTCGAATCCAATCACTTCCAGCAACTGATGATCCAAAAACTCGAGGATCAAACGCGGGCGGAGGGGCGGCGGCTGAAGATAAAGCCAATCACGAGCCGAACGAACAAGAACGCTCGGATCGCCAGCCTGGAACCTGATGTGGCGCAAGGACACCTACGGTTCTACAAACGACATCAGATTCTGTTGGATCAGCTTCGACAATTTCCGGTGGGCAAACACGACGATGGGCCAGACGCGTTGGAAATGGCCGTGGACTTGGCGTGCAAGCCTGTTCATACCGTAGTCTGCGGGCAGATGTAGGGCTTGCGATCGTGGCCCGACGAGGCCCGCTTTGCGACTTCGGACATCGTTGACTTCCGCCGCCGACAGAGCGAATATGAGGTCTGGTGTAGTGAATTGCGTCCATTGGAGGACCTGTTTTGTAACGGCCACGTTGTGTGGCAAGACATCCAAGTGACGTTCGCGCGTCAAGTCGCTGTCCTAGAGAAATACCGCCAGCCTGAGTCCTTCGGACTTTTGAATGTAGGAAAGCAGCACTTGGTTCCGCGCTCCCGCAAGGGAGCGTCGGCCATGTGTTGTTTCCTGCGCCCCCTGGCGGGGGTTCTCTAGGCGACCTTGGTCCGGCGCTCCTTTTCTATGCGGTCGGATCTCGGGCGATCTCTCTTCGTCAGAATCGTGTTCTTCGACGCCACGAACGCATGGTCATATCAACCTCGTGCTGACCGGAGACAGACAATGATCGAGTTTACTTGTTCCAAGTGTGGTGAGCGATTGCGAGTTCAAGACAGCGCGGCCGGAAGGCAGGGCGCTTGCCCACGTTGCCGCGTGTCGTTGGTCGTGCCGCAGCCCGGCGCCGTCAACATCGAGATCGCCGGCCCCGCGACGCCCGTGGCCGCGCCGCCACCGGTCGTTTCGTACGATCCACGGCTACATCACGAGCTTCCAAATCAACAGCGTCAAAAGCACCGTCGCTGGGTCGCGTTGTTGATCGTCGGCGCCATCCTCTCCTCGCCATTCATTCCAAAGTTCCCATTGTGGCTTGGGATCGGGATTTGCGTTCTGTGCATCGCTTTTTTCGTGGGGCCGCTGCGTCGCATTCCTGAATCGCTTCTCAGGCTGAAGAACCGATCTGGCTGGGATCGAGGATCGCGCGTCGTCATGTACGCCATCCTAGGAGGAATACTCATTACTTCAGGCGTCTATGGATTTCAGATGAAAGATGCGATGGCGGAAGCCGCCGCCAAGCGGGCCGCCGAAGAGGCTGAACGGGCGCGCCTCACGACCGAGGCGAATCAGAAGGTCTCGGAGTTGGTTGCTACCGCGATCCAGAAACTCAAGGCGGGTGATGTCGATTCCGCGAAACAGAGCGCGGAGGCGGCCACGCGCGTGCCGCACGCGACCGCCAACAACAAGGCGAGACAGCTCGTTGGCATGATCAATCGGGCCAAGGACGTCAACGCGGTCCGCAAAGTCATGATGGACTTGAGGGATGAGGAGTTTCAGATACTGAAGAACGAGCAACGACTTCCGCCGCAGCTTTCGTCTGGATATGACGTGCTCGACAAGCTTACAAAGGAAATTGCGGTCGGCCAGACCGATACCGTCGCGGCCGCACGGGAGCAACGACGGCTGGCGGCGATCCAGGCGCAGAAGGACGCTGAGGAGCGAGCAAAACGGGAAGCAGAAGCAGCGCGTAAGGCCGAGGAAGAGCGTGTCGCGCGGGAGGCCGCCGCACGCGAGGCGGCGAAAGCGGAGCGAAAGAGGTTGCTCGACAGTTACATCGCAGTCCTAACTGCCGCAAACGTTCAGCTTGTCGACAGCGTATCGGTCGGGACTATCGCGGGCGACCATTGGGAGGCGACGTTGACCGTCAAGAACCTCTGGCACGTTCGGGCATATCAAATCCGATTGCAAGATGCCCAGACGCTCTGGGAGGCGTGGGCTAGCATCGCGTCTCCACGAAACCGCGACAAGGCCCGAATCAAGATCGTCGATCTACGAGGCAATGAGGTTGGCGGCTCGCGACTACTCGCGGGCTCGCTGATCTGGGTTCAGAAGGATTGACGGTCGTAAAATCGACGCCTCGTTCGCGTGTTTAATCGATGGCCTGAGAGGGTGCGGCGGGGACGTACGAGGGGGCGATTCTGTCGTCGGCGCTGTCCTCGGGAATTGCTTGAATTCTCATCTGGTTCACGCTACTTTGGACGGCGCGTCCCCAACAGAGACTTCCTTTCCTTTCTCTACTCTCCGGCCCGAGAGTTGGGGACGCACAAAGAAACCCGTTCGCCGATGGCGTGCGGGTTTCTCTGTTGAGCATTCTCGCGTTAACCGAGGCGAATCCTTGTTCATTCAACATCAGATGTCGTAGAGTGCGACCATTGATCTTACCGGGTGTTCATTTTCGGCGGCGCAACTCAAGATCTGGTTAACAGAATACAACATGGTTCTCCACCCTCATTTGGGAAGTCGACGTGCGTAATATACTCTATCAGGCTAGGATAATGCGATGGCCAATCCCAGCTACGTTCGTTTGAGTGACGACAACATGCGCGGCCGAATCGCAAATCTGCGCAGCGCGGTGAAACCCCTCCTTGCCGGAAATTACCTTCCGTCATTCACCGATCATTCCGTTGAGCATTCCGATATGGTCTGCGAACTTGTGGATCAACTCACAGAACCGTTGGGTTCGGGACAACTGGACGACAAAGAGGCATTTATTCTCTATGCGGCTGCCTACCTTCATGACGTGGGATTACAACATCAACGCGCAAACGAAACTCAGGTTGTTGGTGACATCTTGGTTTCTGAGTATTCGAATTTGGCGTGGTCTGATCTCGATATCGAAACTCGCCGATCGATCGTTCGGCAACAACATCATCGGATTTCCGGCGAGTTGATCACGCAGTCTATCAACGCCCCAAGCCCGACGTCACTTGGCATTCAACTTACCGACGACTGGTACCCAGGCCAGATCAGAGCGATCGCAATTGCCCACAATCTAGATATGGATTCGCACGACCAGCTGGAGTATTGCGAGCTAACGAAAGATTGGGGAGGATTCCGCATGTCTCTGCTAAGCGCATTACTTCGCTTGGCAGACATTTTGGATGAATCGCGACGGCGAAGCCAATTACACCTTGAACGGACGAGAGACTTATCGCTCGACTCAAGGATGCACTGGTGGCGACACTATTATGTGGCAGAAGTTGAGATCCAACCTCGGGACCGCACCATTACGCTATGGTTCGATTTTCCTCCAGTCAGACGTACACAGTATCGCGAAATGCTCCAACCGCTCCAGGTGCCATGGGTGCGAGCTGAATTCGAACGTCATGCTGAGGTGTTCGCGGGCCACGGTTTGCTTTGGCATTTCAGAGTATCCGAAACTCCCGAGCGCCATAGCGTGTCGGTATCGATGGACAATGAGCTCGAGCGATACATTCTGGAATTGCTGGCATCGCGACGTGAGCATCAGGCAGAACAGGATCGGTTGTTGGTTGTTGAGCAACTGAAGGTTGCTCGGCCGACGATTGAGCACGAACTGAAAGATCTCCGTACTGAAGATAGCACCGCCAATCCAGAATACAAGCTGAGAGCATTCAGGGATTTGGCTCGCCATCTCTTCCAACTGGGTGGTCGTCGTGATGCTTGGAATATGTTGCAGGTTGAATATGATCGCTTGGCTCCAGTTGTTGAGATTCCGATGAGATTCGATGTCGCAATGGAACTAGCGACGATGATGTTTGAAGATGGCGTGCATGATCGTGCAACGCGGCTTTTGCATAATCTCACGGAACAAGCAGAATCGCTGGCGATGCCGGAGAGATACCGTTTTGCCGCCCTGGTCGCGCGCGGATACGTTGAAACATGTGCCTACACGCAGGCCACTGCAGCACTTCAGCGTGCAGCAGACATAGCCCCTGATACAAAGGCTCGCAATGAGCAACTTGCGATGTTGGCCGAGACCCGAATGCTGCAGGGTGATTTCGACAACACGGAAGATGCAACGGTGGAAGAGAAGTCGTCATGATCTTGCGCGTTGATCCCGAAATTCGTCGACATTTGGTGACTTCTCGAATCGTTGCCATGACGCGTGGACCAATACTAGGGAGCGCGGAATTAGCAATGGCACGAGCCATGGCCACCAGTCCCGTTGACAAAGCGGCGATTGGTCTTCTTGAGAGTGAAATCTTTGCGCTCGATCTGCAGCCAAGAGAGGCGCGACGAGCATTCGAAGAGTATGTAGAGCCGTTATTGGCAAGCCTAAGTCCCTCAACAGCTGCATTAATTGCGGACAATAAGGCGATGCTCTTGGTGACAGCGATGGAGGGAACAGGCGATTTCTATCATCTGGTCGACGTTCGCCGAATCCTCGGCGTGGATCTGCGTGACCATGCATCCGTGCTTGAGGCGCGAAGCAATGCCGATGCCGGTAAGCACTTCAATGTGCTCCCCATCTATTGGCAGCAGCTAAGGCGTTCATATGAGCTTCAGAATTGGCGAGCGCGCAGAGTGGCGGAGGAGCTATTCTCCGAAGAGTGCATTCATCTTGGTTGGCTGGATGAAGCTGCATATCACGCGATGCTTTCTGGAAACCATGCTGCGGTGGAACGAAGTGCCAGATCACTCTTGGTCAGTCGTTCACCCAAAATCGTCGGCAGCGCTTTGAAGAAACTTCTGGGGGCGGCGGCACTTCGGGAACATGCCCTACAGGCGATCCGAATTATTGCTATATGTGCCGATGCAATTCCTGATGATCTGGTCGACGACGTTGCGGGATTGCTTATGAAGCACGCGGCCTTCCAGCCGACGGGTTGGCATGACCGTGGCATAGTCGAGTCTACATGGGACGCAATTGACGCAATTGCCCACCGACTCGACGGACAGGCTGTCCGCTCGCTGACGGATTTGGGGATCGAGCAACCTATTCTTAAAGATGGTGGGCCACTTCGAAGCAACGTGATCGACGGCCTAAACGCATTGACTGCTCAAACAGCCCCCGGAGATCTTCAGAGACTTACGGACGTTGCCCTGAGTCTGGTAACAGATCAACGTAATGACGTCGATTATGTCGAATCTCTGAATCTGTTATGCCGCATCGCTGATCGAGGGGGCGATGAGATTAAGTCTCAAGTGAGATCTAGGCTCTTTCCGTCGGGGGCTGAGATTCGAAACGTGTTGTTGGTACAGGTGGGGCCAATCCTGGGCTGGAATCCGATGAAGCCGGAGAGTTTCACGGAAGCAGCTGTGGCGGCAGCTAAAGCTATTCGAAAACAGGTGCAACGCATCGCTCCGGGGGAGGAACCGACGAATATCGGCGGATACGGAACCTATAGTAGTAGCGGTTCCGGTGGGCAAGTTGTTGTATATGTCCGCGGCGCCATGCATCTTATTGAAGCCCTGGCCCCATTTCGCGCAATCATTGAGGAAGCTACTTTGACTTCGCTGCTCGCGGCGATGCTCGACATGATTGCGGAGCCGGAGAATCTCATCGCCAACCGTACAGCACTTGCCTTGAGCCTGCGAAAGTTCATCGACCATTTTCCCACTACTTTAGATTGTCGGGCTGTCGAAGTGCTTCATCCGCTTGCCAGTGGTGAGATCACTGAGCCCTCGCATTTGCCGAAACATGCCGAAGCGTTGAATCCTCTAAACCCGTTCAAATCCAGCGGAGGTGATCCCGTCGATTTGAGGGGGGCGGCGCTCATGCTATTGTGCGAGCTAGATAGGGAGCGCAAGAATGTGTGTACTCTGTTGCACAACCAGATTCTCTTAGCCGCGATCACGAGTGCCGATGCGGGTGTACGTCGCTACGGCCTCATCGCGGCGGCAGGGGGAGGGAATCTCTCGCAGATGGAGCAGACTGCGATCATGCTCGCTGGCCTCGATCCGGACCCGCAAGTTGCGCAAATGGCCATTCGAGCCATGACACGAGCCCACGGCAGTCAGAAAATGGAGCCTGTGCTGTGGCAAATCGCTGCGCGCGCGATCGAAATGGCCGCGAATTCCTCTGATGGAGGACACCGCGCCGCGGCCTCTGAAATGCTTAAAATGCTCTCAGAAACTCCGCCGGAATTAGAACAGAGGCTTGGAAATGTGAGAGAAAAGTTACAGCATGACCTGTTGTATTCGGTCAGGAAACCATGGATTTGAAATGTCGACGGTGCGATTCCAGAGGCTATGGTCTGCGGCGATGTTATTGGCGTGTCCCGCGATCGTACTCTCCTTGGGGGGCGCCACTTCCGGTGGACGAACACATTCAAAGTCGGACCATTGAAATCTAGAGGCGGCCGTTCATTGACTTGTGATTCATGAGCTTTCTTGATATCGAAACGACGATTCTCGAGATGCTCGCGGCTGAACGTCGGCCGCGCTCAACTCAGTGGATCACGAGCCGCACCAAACTTCCAGTTACACGGGTTTCTGATACGCTCCTGCGTCTTCATCGCGAGAAACGCGTCCGGCGCACTCACGGTCTGTGGGAGGCGACGGCGGCTGTCGTAAAACGACAAGGGCCTATCGGCGACGAATCGACGGATGGTGGGACCACAACGAGGCAAGTTCCTCGCAATGGTGGCTTGAAGCAGCTCGATCCGTCGCAAAGCCGAAAGTGGGCTGATTTTCGCAAGCTCTGCCTGTACTACGCGGAGTGCATCCGCTTGGACGAGCGGCCCTATATCAGCGCGTGGCAATCGCAATTCGGCAAGACTTGGGCCGCCCTTACAGCTTCGGTGAATTGGCGGTCATTGAGCGGTGAACAGCCCGTATCGGTTCCCTTGACGGACGACATTCGCACAATCATCCAATCGGATCGTGATTCGAGAGAAGTCGGTTCATTCGCCGTGGGGCTTGCAATCGATGTGTTTGATGCCGGCAAGAACGACGATGCCGGCGATCGCCTGCGCGGCGTGGTACCGATCATCATCGTGCGCATCTGGGCGGAGATTGATGGGGATCAAGTCATCCTACATCCGGTCGGGCGGCCGGAGCTCAACCAGAAGTGGCTGGAGCAGAAGTTCCGAACTCGTGACCGGCAGCGAGCGATTCTCGATGAGCTCGGCGTGCTGCCAACAACGACCGAAGAATTCGAGGATGATGAAGAGGGCATCTCGGAATTCCTCGAATTGCCTTCGGTTGAACAAACACTTGATCGGCTCTTCGTACTGACAAGATCTATGTGGGTTGAGCCAGGCGACATCTCCTCGCTTCGAGTCGATCCGCCGCTGCAATCCGTTGATCGTCCAGGAATCTACAATCGGGTAATCATCGTTTCGATTCCTAAGCTAAAGTACGCCAGGCGGCTCTATGGAGAACTCCATCGAATCGCGAATGAGGCGACAGACGAGGATCTCGACAAGACAGCATTGCGGTTCCTGTTCCCGAACCCGAGCCTGGGCAAGCTATCCGACCAAGTTATATCAGGCGACGCACTGACCGCAACTGAGCCGGTGCTATTGAACGGGGATCAGCGTGAGGCAGTGGCCGCGGCGTTGAGGTCAGATTTGACGGTCGTCACCGGGCCTCCTGGGACGGGTAAGTCGACGGTTGTCCAGACGGTGCTCGCTAATCTCGCCCTTCGTGGACGCCCAGGGTTGTTCGCGAGCCGGAATCACCAAGGACTGGAGGCTGTCGAGCCTCGAATCAATTCGATCGTCGAGCCTGATCGACTAATGTTGCGACCGGTCTATCCATTTAGCGAATCTTCACGACGATTCGACTGGCAACGCATGATGGTCGAGTTGCTCTGTCGTCCGAGTCGGCCGGGCATCCTTGAGGAACGCGACGCCGCTGTTCTCAAGGTGCATGAATTGGTGCGTGAGCACCGAACGGACGAAGAGCGATGCATCGAAATTCTCGATCTCCGCGATCAACTGGCAGAAGCCAACAAAGATGCGAAGGTCGCCCGCGAGGACTTGCCAGAATCTATCAAGTATGTTGATCGATGCGAATTTGAGCGGGCGCCTGTCGCGAGCTTGGTGCGGCTTTCGAACTTGTGGCAGCACAGGTTAGCACGAAAGGGCTGGCTAGCCAGATTGCTACGCAAAGTATCGTCGTTGTGGATTCGATACAGGCTACGTCAAGTCTCCAAACGTGACATTGGCGATCCCATTCGGGACCTGTTGACGCTTGCGATCGCGCAGAACGAACAGGGGCTGGGAGGGGCGCTCGACGTTTGGGCGAACATCAAGGAAGTGATCGAGAGAGAACGGCGGGCTGAGGTCCTCGAAGCATCGTTGCGAAGCGGCGACTCATTCGCGGACATCCAGGAAACGCTGAATGAAAGGCAGTCGCTGATTGAAGAGCAAACGAAGTCCGCGCTCGCGCTCGTAGCGGCTTCATCTGGTGCGGGAATTACACCCGAATTGCGTGAAAGGCTAGCGGCACTGCGCGCCGGTCTCGCCAATCACGGCGACGCCCTTGATGACAATGATCCCTTTCGGCGGCAGATTGCGAAAGCGTTTGCGGCAGCAATGCCTGAGTTGCTGCACCACTACCCGCTGTGGGCAACGTCAAACCTTTCCGTTTCCAAAGCAGTTCCGTTAGTGCCCGCCGTGTTTGATACTGTCATTATTGACGAGGCTAGCCAATGTGACGTGGCGTCGGTCATACCGCTCCTCTTTCGCGCGCGTCGATTGATGGTCGTGGGCGATCCACAGCAGCTACCGCATGTCACACAGTTGTCCAAGGAAGCTGATCTTCACGTGCGACGCCGGCTGGGAGTGGCGGACTTCGCTTTCGAGTCGTGGACCTATCGCGTGAATTCGCTGTTTGATATTGCGAATTCCCGCCAGCATGCAGAACGCGTTGAGCTCAGGAGTCATTATCGCTGCCATCCTGCGATAGCGAGCTATTGCAACGACAGTTTCTATGGCAAATCGCTTTGGGTCCGTACGAGTGATAATGCCATTCGCTCAAAGTTTGATCGCTCGACGAGTTTGCGGGGCTGCACGTGGACTCACGTTGATGGTGACGCCAAGTCTGCCGGCCGCGGCAGCTACAGTCCGGCCGAAATTGAAGCAGTTGCGCGTGAGTTGTCTAAGCTTGCGGCGCAGGACTTTCCAGGCACAGTTGGAGTCGTCACGCCGTTTCGTGCCCAGGCGGATCGTCTTCGCGAGCGGTTATTCGAGAAGGGCAATACCAGTTGGCCCAATGAGTGGAAGTTGTTGATTGATACGGCAGATGGATTTCAGGGTGATGAGCGTGATCTGATGTTGTTTTCCTTGGTTGCAAGTCGTAATATGCCGTCAGGTTCTCAAGGGTTCTTGGCCAGTAGTCCAAATCGTTTTAATGTTGCCGTAAGCCGGGCACGCGCTGTTCTGCATGTGCTAGGTGATTCGGAGTGGGCCAGAGAATGTGGCATTCCGTACATTCAGGAATTGTGGAGAAGGTGCCAAGCGGAGAGCGAGGCTTCTCGGTCCATACGGTCCGAACTAATAGGCCCCGTTTGGGAGCCACGGTTTGCCGAGGCGCTTCGCGAGATCGGATTGCCGGTTGAGCAGCAGTATCCTGCCGGCGGCTATTTTCTCGACATTGCGCTGGTGCGTGATGGGCTAATGCTTGACATCGAGGTAGATGGTGAGACTTACCACCGGGATCCCATCACGGGGTACCGCAAGATCGATGATGTCTATCGTGACATCGTTCTTCGGTCGCTGGGATGGACAGTGGCGAGGTTCTGGGTTTACGAATTGAAGGAGGACTTCGATGGATGTGTCGAAAGAGCTCGACGCGCCTTCGAGCGAGCAGAATCCGAGTCCGCGAGAGCATGACTCTGATGGTACAACACCTACGAGTCTCTTGCGGAGCCCGATGTTCATGCTGGGGCTTGTCGCACTCGTTGCACTGCTGGTCGGTGGGGTCGCTGGGCAGCTTGTTGGCCTTAGATCGATCGAATCATACACGCAGCTCCGCGGTCGGCTTGTTGGCGTCGAATCCGAGTATGAGCGTGTTCAGGGCGAGTTGGCTAAGATCAATTCGACGCTTTCCACGACCAGGAGCGAATATGCTCAAGCCAAGTCCGATCTCGAGAGAGTTCAGAAAGACCTGAAGGAAGCAAAGACTGCGGAAGATCTTTCGCGAAACGCCGCTGCAGATGCACAGGCGCTGCTTGCCAATGCTCAGGTCGCTCAATCCCAGGCAGAAGCAGCAAGGGATTCTGCGAATTCTGAAACGAGCCAGGTGCGTGCCGAGCTCGCCGACTTGAGGCAGGCAATCGCCACAGCGCGCGCAGAACAAGACACACTGTCGAAGGCTGTCGAAGCGCTGCAAGGCAGTCGTGCGAACCTCGAAGAAACTCTTCGAAGATTGAAGTCTGAGAATGAGGCGTTGCGTACTGTATCGTCGCAGGTCGATGCCGCCCGAAATGAGCTGGGGGCAATTTCGCCGCGATTGGCAGCCGCTCGCGAAGAGGTCGAAAGGCTTGAGGCGAGACGAACTGCGATTAGCGGAGTTACTGCCGATGTGACGGCGCTGCAGTCTCAGCGCGACCGACTCAATGCCGAGATTGACCAGTTGAAGGCTACGCGTAGAACGACTGACTCAGTGCTCAAGCAAGTCCAGGGCGATCTGGCAAGTGCGAAATCCCAGCTCGCCGATGCAAGATCCGACGTGGCTTCACGCACAAGAGAAGGTACGGCGGCTCGACAGGAAACCGCCAGGCTAGAAGGAGCGAAAGGAGCCCTCACCACTGAGATTGATCAACTCAATCAACAAATCGCCAGCCGCAGAGCGGAGCTGTCTGGTGTAGATGATGAACTCTCGCGGAAGCGACAAGCACTCAATATCGCGATCGCGCAAACGGAGAGTCAGCGCAACAACGTGAGTGAGCTGGCTACTCGCGCGGAGCAGTTGCGGGCTGACATCGACGCGAAGCAGGCCCTCGAGAAGCAACTTAAAACGTTGGAGTCGAGAATTTCCGCCAAGGAGTCGGAGCTTCGTGAAGTCGAAAGTCGAGTGACTCGACTTCGGAACGACGAGTCCGATAGGTTAGGCACGCTGCGATCTTTGTTAGATTCTATTGCATCCGCTGGCGAGGCGCTTAAGGCAATGACGACTCAGAGTGCGGACGGCGTTACGAGCCAGCCGGCTTCTAAAGAGGGTAATTGAGGATGCCAAACCTGATCTACCCGTACCTCATTGGACTCGTTTCGACCATTGTGATTCCGATTGCCGCGTTGATTGCGTACATCACAACGAATGCCCGGCGCGTCGAGTATGAACGACTCCGACAGCGACTTCCGCTCGCGACACGATACGACGACTTGGCAATGCGTGTCGCTGACATGGAACAAGAGAGCGACGAACTATCGGCCGAGCTGGCTGATGCACACCGGGTCATCGCTGAGGCCGAGGAGGGCCAAGTCTGGCTGCAGCAGCATGGCGAAGAGATCGCCCAAATGCGCGTGGAGAAAGAGCAGCTTGATAGGCATCGGCTCGAATATGAACAGGTTACCTCCCAACTTGCCGATCAGTCGGAGAAATTAGAAGATGCGACAAAGAAGCTTAAGCTGACGGAATTCGAGCACGAGGCCAAACTGAAGCATCTTGGGGAGATGGAAAAACGACTCGCTAATGTTGGGGAGACCGTCGAGCGCGCAGAGAGTGAGTTAAGTAAACTCCGCGAGTCGATCCGCCTGGCTGAGGACAGCTTGCAGAAGGCACAAAAGCGAGAGATAGATGCCGAGCGAAAGGCTTCCGAGGCCGAGGCCAAGCAGAAGGCGCTTGCGGTTCAGACAAAGGACTTGGATGATCGTCGTCGCGAGCTCGCGTCATCGATCAAGAGCCTAGAAAAGGAAAGTAGCAAGCTGTCGACCGCGAACGCGAAAGCACAGGCCGAACTCGACGGGCTCGATATTCGCCTCGCTGAAACCCAAAGCCACCTCCAGGAGTTACGAGCGGAGGCACGCAAGCGAGACCGTGTGTTGGCAACGTCGGATGAGGCGTTTCAAGAACTCTGGAGACCGACGATTAATGGTGATGAGTTTCCCAAGGGTGAGCAGCGCGATTCGGACGAAACGGGGTTCATCAATGGTTGCGAGGAGTATTTGCGCGATCTCGGGCTTGTGTTCCCATCGCGAACAGTCAAAGCGTTCCATACCGCGTTGAAGACGGCAGATCAGACGCCTTTGCTCGTTTTGGCGGGGATTAGCGGTACGGGGAAAAGCCTTCTGCCCCGGCGGTATGCAGAGGCAATGGGTATGCACTTCCTGAGTGTGCCGGTTCAACCGCGTTGGGATGGCCCGCAGGACCTTCTTGGATTCTTCAATTACCTCGAGAATCGATACAAGGCGACCGAGTTGGTTCGGGGCTTGATTCAGTTTGATGAGCACTGCAACGATTGGATTCCGAAATCTTACGAGCACTTCCTCGATGATCGAATGTTGATTGTCCTGTTGGACGAAATGAATCTGGCTCGCGTCGAGTACTACTTCAGCGAGTTTCTAAGTCGCCTTGAAACGCGTCGCGACATCGACATCGATAGGCCCGAGGATCGCCACAAAGCGTCTCTGTTGTTGGATCTGGGGGAAATCGAGACAGGATCACCACCTCGCATATTCGTGGATCGGAATGTGATGTTCGTAGGTACGATGAATGAAGACGAATCAACGATGACACTTTCTGACAAGGTGATCGATCGTGCGGCGGTTATGCGGTTTGGGCGGCCAAAGAAACTCGACAATTCGACAATGAACAACGGACGAGCTAAGCGTTCGACAAGATATCTGCCCTATGAAACTTGGAGCGATTGGGTGGATAAGGGCCGGAATCGCGCAATCCCTGATGTCGCCGAAAAGGCTGTGCTTGAATTGAACAACGCATTAGCGCTTGTAGGTCGACCATTCGGATACCGAACACGCGATGCAATCCTGGCGTATGTGCGGCAATACCCCGATCAGAACGACAGGGGATGGAACAACGCTGTTGCCGACCAGATCGAGCAGCGAATCATGCCGAAACTTCGTGGCGTCGACTTGACCGACGACTCAGCAGCGAACGCGGTCGAAGCAGTTCTCAACTTGTCGACTCAGCTTGAAGACGACGCACTTCGCACGGCGATTGAAGACGCTCGAGCGACCGCTACAGGTCATTTGTTTACATGGGCTGGTGTCGAACGAGACGCGGATTGAACTAGTGGAACGCAACAAGGCCCAACTAGGGACGGCGCCCGTTGTTCGTTGCAGAAAAGTCGCAACGGGTGTTATCGTTGCCGATGTTCCCGAAGTATCAGTTCCTTGTCGCTTGGTGTATCCCAGATTCACGCTTCCCGTGCTTGCGATCAATGGGAGCGTGAGCACCGTCGAACTCCCCGCAGCGGACGCAAGATCTTCGAATTCGACGCTGGAATCGACAATAGTCGGAAACAACGGGATTTTTGCGACCGTTCAACTTGCAGGGGCGCTTGCCCGGCCCTCCAGCAAGGATGTCGTTGTCGATGACGAATTCCTCGAGAGAACGATTGAGCCGGCTGAACGAATTGCCCAGCTCGTTGGCTTTCATGTGGAGCGATGCAATGAGCTTGTTTTCCCGTCCGAGTCGCGAGGTAGGGGGCGTCGTCGGCTCAAAGGGATAACGCGAGTTGATTGGGAGCAGGCGCGCGACATCTACTGGCGCGGCGATGACGAAGATGGACCGCTCCGGCTAATCGTACGGATTGCCGACGAGTGCGGCAAACTCCTGGATGATATTTGCGGCCAGCCGCGTCACATTCTTCGTCGAGTTCGACGTCCTACGCGACTCGAGCGGGTTCAACAGATCGACGACGCATGCATGCGGTGGCTGGCGAGGCAGCCGGGCCGGACCTGGGTTGAAAAATCGGGGCCCCAGCGGCGCGTGTTAGCGGTCGAGCGGGTCGAAAGCGCAGATACTCCGGAGAACAGGGTCGTTCGCGAGTTTCTAGAGAGAATCGTCCGTGAGTGTTCCGCCTACATGCTAGAGCATCAGGCCAAGAAGGCCACGAACAGGTATCGCCAAGTTCAGCGGTTTCGCACATCCTCCATTCGCTGGTTACGGGAGTCAGAGATCGGCAACGTACCGCGGATCGTTGGATCACCAACAGCTAATTACGTCCTCCAATTCGATGTGCGATACGCAAGGATTTGGCAATGGTATGAGCGACTACGTCGCCAGCAGTCCGCAGCGGATGAAGCTTGGCTTTGGCGACGGCGTGTGCTGGTTGAGCATGTGAGGATGTCGCTGGCCAACGCGTTCTCGCACGAGGTCACGAGTAGCGACTTTGCGAAGCGAATTTATTTGCGAACGGAAATCGATCGAGGTTGGTTCCTGGATTCACGGTCGCTCCTGGGGCCTTGGAACGTTCAAGGTGAATTCCATCGTTACCTCATGTGCAGCGAGGAATTGCCGACTGCGGTGAACCATCATGTGGTGCCATCGTGGATGGCAAAGTACTGCGCCGACTTGCTGATCAATGAACTTGGCGATGGCCCTGCTGTCCTGGTTTACGCGCAGTATATCGTTGGCGATGACGATGCGCGAGGGATGGAGGATTCTGCATCGGTCCTTGCGAAACTCTTGGACAGCGAGAATCGGCCGATGAGCTGCAGGATAGTAGTGCTGTTGGCGGATGCGCGATCGGCGCGGTGCACATACGAAGTCAGGGACGCAGGTGAATCGGCGGCGGGGCGGCGATACGCAGCCATAGCGATTCCCTGGCCAGGTGAGGGTGGCGACACAAGCGGTCTCCGCCGAGTCCTGAGTACAGCGAAACTGGTATGAGTGCCACTTCGTCGAACAATTTTCTTGGCATCAATGTTGGATCAACGCGGGTTGCCATCGCCGGCGACCTATGCGATACATCCAGTACGGGCATTCAGATACCACCAGCTGCCCTTCTTCCTGTCGCTCCGGGAGAGGCTGCGGAAAACGCCGAACCAATCGGGAACGAATTCAGATCAATCGTCGGCTGCGGATTGCCCTGGCCGCCGGCCGCCCAAGTTGATACACATGCGGGCTGTGGTCGTTTCCCTGCCGCTTACGCGTGGAACATGCTCCACGGTCCAGACCGACTGTGGAACTGGGATCTTGGGCATAGGCAAGTCTCGTTGCACCCGGCAGACGCTATCGGGACTATCGTCGTGGGGTCGCTCGCTTCGCCGGCACGCTCAGGTGTCAACGCCACACTGGTTGTCCCAAACACACTAGGAATCAATGCACAGGAACGGTTGTTGCGATCCATGCGGCGTGCCGGCTTGAGGCCGTTACTGCTTTGGCGACCGGTCGCGGCAGCGCTTCGATGGCTGAAGGATCATCGAGAACGCATCCTGAACCTTGATTCGGGCGTTGAAGCGGTCGTCGGCCGGTTCATGTCGATTCACGTGGGATTGGACATGTTTGAGGCCGACGTCCTTGACCTCGTTTCCCGCGTTATTGATGGTCGGCGGTGGATTCTGCCCGCCAGGCGACGCCCATGCGTACGCACACTATTCACGTGGGCCTTGACGAGGGCTGAAAGTGCCAACCCTGATGAGCCATTGGCGAACGCGTGGCACCGACTTTGGTGTCAACCATGGACGTTACCCGCGACGGAAGGTACTGGCGGTTTCTTGGGGGGATCCGGTGAATCTCAGCTCAGTACCTGGCGGACCCAGCAAGGTGTCCTTGACGTTCCCATCAAGCGGCAAGCATCGCAGCGAAAATCACCAAGAGAGTGGTTTCAAGAAGTTCTAGAGTCGGAACCCGGCACGTTGCCGATCCTCGGAATTGTTGTCTCTGGAGAGTTTGCTAATGTCAAGGGGATTCTCGATGAGCATCGCGAAACGGCTGATTTGATAAGCGATTCACTAAATCCGGCTAGCCTCCAAGTCGAGAACAGTCACAAGCAATCAGGAGGTCTATTGGCAGAAGGGGCGCTCGAGTTCCAGCGCCGTCATCTCTGTGGCGAGCCCACATATCTGGACACGCTTCCACTCATTGAGATGATTGCTGTGCGACAGGGGGAACCAATCTGGCAACCGTTGGTTGATATGACCGACCCGTACGTAATGGGCGGACGAGTCAATCGATATGAGCCTGAGGGGCTCCAATTCGTACTTCGGGCTGATGAACTCCAACTAACGCTCTCAGTTGCACAAGAGGGCTTTGATCATGTTAGGGAGGTAAGCCCGGAAATCTCCGCGGAGCGTAAGAAGGACGTGCCGGTTCGGTTGACGATTGAGATTGCCGCAGGACAAGGAAACCCAAAGGTTGAAGTCGTTTCGAACGACCCATCCGCATTCAGTGGGCAGAGAGTGTTTCTTGATTGGGATCGCGCTGAGGACACAGGCAAGACTCGCGAGCAAGTCATCGATGAGGTGCCGCGAACAAATCCTCCGCACGAGCCACGAAAGCCGAGTTATGCATGTTGGGCCGGGCGAGATGGGGCCAAGCCTGTTAGGCTTCGGATGTTGCGGGCGGTAGAGTCCCTCGTAGCGAAAAGGCACGGAAGGGCCCGAGGACTCCTTGCGATTTTGCGCGAGGCTCTTCGCGACGTTGATCCCAGAGGACGAAACCAATATCCGCCAGAGAGAGCGACCGCGTTCGGCTCTGATGGGCAACTCGCTGAGTTTGCAACGCAAACTGACGTTGTGGGACAATTCGTCGAAATCGCGGAGTCTCTATTGGCCTCCACGAGAGACGACGAGTTACGAAGTGAGCTCTTGCGTTGCTTGGGCTACATGAGTTCTGATTCCCCCGTCTTGATGAAGATACTTCGAGGTCAGTTCAGGCAGCTTGTCGACGGATCATGCGATTATGACACACGGTCGATTCTAACGGCCTATGGCAATTGCCTACGCGACCCGGGCGACATCGCGAACTTCGCTAAAGTCATGAATCATGTCTTCTCGAATGGTACATTAACGGGACCGAGTTACTGGATGCGTGCCCTTTGTGAGATGGTGCGATACCGGCCCGATGCGACGGAAGCCATAGATTCGCGAATCGGTGAGCAGTTGGCATGGCACTGCTATCGCGTCGCTGAAGCCCAGGTCAAGGCGGACCGGTCAGCCAAGTACCTCTACCGTTACGGCACGCTGTGTATTGCATTTCTGCTGCGTCGACGACGCTACGACGATGGCTACATGGATCCTGCTGCACTGGAGACGATTCAGATCAAGGACTTCATGAACAGCGTGGCGAATCGGATCAGACGGCAATCCGTCTCAGTTCTGAAGGGTGTGGTCGATCCGGTGATCGTTACGCGGATGATAGTAGACTACATCGACCGGCGGGGGAGGGGACGGCTCATCGTAGAGGAATGATCCGCAACAAAGCGTGTCGCACACCCTCAGTGATTAGATGGTCGATGAGATGCGACAAGGGCGGAGCCTGTCTCCGTGGCGCCGGCAAATGTGCCGGCCATCGCGGAAGCGCCGGCCTCGGCGCAACGGTGTACGTGCGGCTGTCACAGCACTGCAGCGGCGTAGCCCATATCCACAACTCAGTTCACGAGCGACGGCCACGTCGAATGGTCGTCGCTCTTGCGCTGTGTCATGTCCGCATCACGGGGTGGTCGACGATGGGGCGCGATCTCGCCGATTCTGATACCGCCCAACATGAATGAGTCATAGGTCTCGTTCGCGACGCCGGTTTGACGCAGGCAGGCCGCGTGCCTGTTGTACCGAATTCGGCCAGCATTCTCCCGAAATAATCCCTCGACTATTCCACCGGAATCTCGGCGAATTGCCTTGATGTGTTGCGCCCGACTCGCCCTCATGTGACCAGAACACGCGAGCGGCTCATGCGAGTCGACGCATCAGGGAGAACAGGCATGCAGATCAAGCAAACCACCATCGGCGGCATCGACGGCGACGTCACCATCATGCGATCCGATGCCGGGGCCACTATTAGAGCGAAGAGCCTGGAGGTTGATGTGGGCCGCAACACCGACCGCGACCAGCGTTACGACATCGCCCGGCGTGTGGCGAGGGCCGTCTATGGCACGGCGCGCCGCGGCGAGCCGAATGCCACCAACTCCATGATCCACGACATCCTCCGCGAGATCGAGCGCGTCGCGGGCTGCTGAACAGAGAGAAACAAAACATGACCATCGAATACGACGCCATCGAATTCGCGACAGCCGCCGAAGCGGTCCAGTGGGCCAACGCCGATGGGCGCTGCCGGGCGATCACCATCGACGGTAAACACGCCGTGGTGTCGGTAGCGGACTGCGAGCGGCTGGAGGCAGCGCATGTTCCGTTCGCCTACCGACACGCCATGCGCCGCGGGGATGGGGTCGAGGTGATTGCCTCGATTCCGATTAACTGTGATTGAATGCCGCGCCGGCGTCGGCGCGGCGGAGACCACGTGCTTTGGAGTACGAATCATGCAGAGAGCAACCATCACGATGACCGATGCGAATGGGAAAATTGTCGACAAGGCTACCGAGCTTCAATTCGAAGACGATGCGGACCTTGGGATCATTCTGTATTCCATGCTCGGCCAACTCCGCGACGACATGTGGGAGTGCGAGCGTTGCGGCGCGCTGGTGGCCTTCGACTTGGAGAAGCCGAAGCTGGACCTGGGCGAAGGTCGTTATGCCTGCGTCGGTTGCGAGTCGGCGGGGGAATGATCAAGCAGATTTGAAACACCAATACTCGAGAGGAGCGTATCGATGACAACGAAGAAGACCAACAAGAAGTCGGGGAAGAAGAAGGCCGGCGCGCCGCGGTCGTCGGCGAAGACGACCAAGGGGCCGAAGGTGACCCCTGGCGCGTCGCCCACGAAGGGGCAATCGACGACGAAGCCCGGCAAGACCGAGCGTCCGAAGCGAACGAGCGGGCTCGACCTTGCCGCGGAGGTACTCACCAAGGCGGGAACGCCACTCAATGCCAAAGCCATCGCAGAGCGGGTGATCGAGGCGGGCTGGAACACAAGCGGGCTGACCCCTGCGGCGACGCTCTATTCCGCGATCCAACGCGAAATCGCCAAGAAGGGGAGTGCATCGCGATTCAAGAAGGTGGATCGAGGCCAGTTCACAATCAACGATGCGGGGACAACGAAGTGATGAAGCCTGAGCTTGCAAGAACCGGGCTTGCCCCCGAGGCGCAACGGCGCCTCAAGGAGTTGATCGCCGAGCATGATCCCATGGGCAAGCTGATTGCGTGGGCAAGGCGAGCGAGGCGCGAAGCCGCCCGGAAGAGTGCCGCAGGTGCTTCGAATCTGGAAGTCAAGCGTCATCGCGCCGTTGTTCGAGGTCGCAAGATCGATCTTCGGCTCCCGGCGGTCGGATCGTGGATCACGCGACAGTATCAGGGGCGTGAGATCGCCGTTCGCGTGCTCGAGGATGGCTTCGAATTCGAAGGCGATCGATACCGATCGCTCAGCGCGATCGCAAAGCGCGTGACCGGCTCTCATTGGAACGGGTTTCTCTTTTTCGGGATTACCCAGCAGGAGAAGTGATCAATGCCCAGACGTCCCCGAAATGGACGCAAATTGGCGAAGGCCTCGGAAGCCAACACGCCCGCCGTTCGTTGCGCCATATATACGCGCAAGTCGAGCAACGAAGGCCTGGATCAGGCGTTCAACACGCTCGAAGCACAGCGCGAGGCGGCGGAGGCATACGTCGCATCCCAGAAGCACGCCGGCTGGAGTCTCCTTCCCGATCGATACGACGACGGCGGATTCTCGGGCGGCACCACGGAGCGACCGGGTCTCAAGCAACTGATCGACGACTGCGAGGCGGGGAAGATCGACTGCGTCATAGTATACAAGGTAGACCGCCTTTCACGATCGCTGATGGATTTTGCACGGATGATGCAACTCTTCGAGGAGAAGCAGATCCACTTCGTCAGCGTCACCCAGCACTTCAACACGGCTGAATCGATGGGGCGGTTGACTCTGAACATCTTGCTGTCGTTTGCGCAGTTCGAGCGAGAGATCATTGGTGAGCGGATCCGGGACAAGATCGCGGCCAGCCGGAAGCGGGGCAAGTGGCCGGGCGGCAACCTGATCCTTGGATATGATCTTGACCGGGAGAATCGGCGGCTCGTCGTCAACGACTCCGAGGCCGATCAGGTCCGCGAGATGTTCCGACTCTATCTGGAACATGAATCGATGCTCCCTGTCGTTGAAATCGCGAACGAGCGAGGCTGGACGACCAAATCGTGGATCGACCGGAACGGCAAGCGGCAGGGCAGTCGACGATACGATCGCTGGAACCTCTATCTGCTGCTCAACAACGTCGCCTATCTCGGGAAGGTGCGGCACAAGGAGGATGTCTATGAGGGTGAACACGAGGCGATCATCGATCAGGAATCGTTCGAGGCCGCCCGAGAGCTCATGGACCGCAATCGTCGCAGCCGGGGTAGCCGGTCGCGCAACAAGTATGGCGCGCTGCTTTGTGGCCTACTCAGGTGCGGTCACTGCGACAAGGCGATGATCCACTGTCCGGTGAAGAAACGGAAGACGAAGGTCTATCGCTACTATGTCTGCATCCGCGCCCAATCGGCGGGCACGGATGCATGTCCGTCAGGCTGGGTGAACGCCGAGCGCTTGGAAGCAGCCGTCATACAGAAGCTCGGTGTGATCGCCTCCAAGATAGAAAACGAATTGATGCGACAGAGTATCGAGCGCGTGCTGACCGTGCTGTCGAGCGATGCCGATGCCAATCGAAAAATCCGGGCGCTGAACGAGGTTGTGGACAATGTGATCTATGACCATGCGTCAAAGAGCATTCGGATTTGCGTTCGTGAAGACTTGGCCGAGCCAACACCCACGCGCAGCGATGAGGCGGATTCCAACAAATCCCGCGCGACCTCAAAACGAAAGACCCAGCATGCCGGAGTTTGAATTCAAAGTGGATGTTGCATCGAGGCCGAGGGCGAAGCCTCGGAAACGTGGCCGGCGACAGCCGTTGCCATCACTCGTCAGGCTGCTCGTTCTCGCCCACCAAATCGACCAAGCAATCACCGATGGTCGCGTCGCATCGTATGCCGAAATCGCCGACCAACTTGGAATCAGTCGCGGGCGGCTGACGCAGATTCGATGGTTCCTGAGGCTCTCGCCGAAAATTCAATCGCAAATCTTGTTCAGCACACCATCCGCCATCTGGACAATCTGCGAACGCGACTTCCAGATCGTCACGCGCACGACTGATCCGAGTGAACAAGAATCTCGGCTGAATACGCTGCTCGCCCGGTCCACTTCTCACCAAGACTGACTATCGGATTCCAGCACTGATGGCCGGTGTGTTCGACGACGTAACATGCGTCACGATGTCGTCGGATTCGAAATGCGCAGAAACGACCGAAATCGACAAACATAGAGTTTAGCTGGGATCGCGATGTATGCGCGCAATCAGAGAGGATTTGGCCAATTCGGGGACGATACGTCGCCCAAACTGAGACGAAAGATGCGTTTCGTTCCTCTCTACAACTCGTCAGGGGCGCATGCCAATGATGCACCGACTCGTAAGAGTTGAACGCGTGGCGAGTTAGGGCGGTCGGAAAACGACTGAAAGTGCGGCGCGGGTTTAGCTGAAAATCCGCCGGTTATCAATCGCCCGGCCGACTGGGGGTGGCGGGACTCGAACCCGCACGCCCTTGCGGGCAAGGGATTTTAAGTCCCCAGCGTCTGCCGATTCCGCCACACCCCCGGTGCGTCGAAACATCCTAACGACATTCCGCCGCCATGGCACTAGCGAACGCCCGACTCCCGGCCCATCAAGTTCTCGGCTCGATCGGTCCCTTGGGGCTCGCGTTTGAGCTTGAGTTGGCACGCGGCATATTCGAGGCGTCGTTGATTGACGGGCATGGCTGCAATCACGTGGGGACAGCGTTCCCCCGGTTCAATCAATAGGCTACTCGTCGTATTTCGGTTCCGGGCAGAGTCCCACAATCACGCAGTCGTTCGGGCTGTATCGGTTTTCGAAGCAGACAGGAATCTCCGGCGGCAAGAATCGCTTGCAGACTTTGATGAAGTGGTGCGCGTTCGTGATGACTTGCGTGCATGCGACATTCGGATCCGAGCACGGTACGTACTCAACGACGTGCACCTTCCGTACGTCGCCATGGCGCGTGATGCGATCGATCGCCATGCTGTAGCAGCCGTTCGGTCTGGGTGGGGCGATCACGGCCACGACAACGTATCGGTCGAAGTCCACATCGGGGGCGGGCGGCTGCGGATCGATGAATGACACGTGCCGGCCCCACAAGTCCTCCCACGCGCATACGTCTCGAATTACGGCGCAGAGCGCCGGTTGCGCGACGCTTGCTCGACAAATTCCGTCGTCGGGCCCCGGCGCTATCGGTCCGACCGGCGGCAGGGGCGCGCCGCAGTATCCACCGAAGCCGCTGTGTTGGCCGGCCGAAACGGTCTCGAAATCAAAGCAGACGCTTCCCGGCGGCCACGGCATGGGAATGGGATCGTCCTCCGTGTACAGCGCCGTCACGGCGATAGTGTCTTTGATATTGGGGGCGCGGGCTGGCAATTCGTTTTTCGGCGGGGCGGCGCCGATGACAACGCCGCTGACGATGGCAAGGAGCGAGAGAATCGCAGTTTTGAACATGGCTTGCCTCCTCGGGGTGAAACTGGAAGACCGAGGTGTGCAAGTGGCGCCACGCAGACGGTCGGCCACCGCGACCGACAACTGATCGGATCCGGCGGCGCCACCGCAGCACGAAGTGCAACGATCGAATTATATGCGGGAGAGAAGCCGATCCGCATTTGCGTTCGGCGTGCGTCGGACGGCCGGCCGACGTGCGGGGCGTTGGTCCAACAGCGTGGCGCAACGTCCCGCCTCGCGCGTTGGGGCGATTGCCGATGCCGGATAACCTGTCGATAATCAATACGGAATCTTCATTTCGGCTGCAATATCCCTGAAACTCGCCGGAATGAACCATCGAGTGGACGATGCGTCAGCCCGGCGAACCTCGCAGGAGGATCCCGCGGCAGCGATCGATGGGGTTCCGCGTGAGGAGACGGTGTTGGCGCAACGATCGGCGGCTGAATTTCTGGACTTGCTCGAGCCGATTCGCGATTCGGTCTATCGTTATGCTGCGCGCATGGCCTGGGGTGATGGTCAGTCCCACGACATCGTCCAGGAGGCCGTGATGACGGCATGGCGGGAGTTTGATCGATATGAGCCGAACACCAATTTCAAGGCGTGGATGTTCCGCATCCTGATCAACTCGATCTATCGATTGAACAAGCGCGTCGCGAGGCAATCGGGGCCGCAGCTCGACGACGTCCATCACGACCTGCATTCCACGATGGAACGTGAGGAGGCGTGGAGTTCGCTGCTGGACGGTCCGGAGCGGCTTCGTGAATTGCTGGACGATCGACTGGTCGCGGCTCTCGATCGACTCGGCGAGGATGAGCGGCAGTGTCTGCTGCTCCGACTGCTGGAAGGATTCAGCTATAAGGACATTTCAGTCATGCTCGATATCCCGATGGGAACGGCCATGTCTCACGTGCATCGTGCTCGACTGAAGCTTCGAGAAGATCTGGCCGGATTGGCCGTGGAGCATGGGTTGTTGAGGGAATCCGCGTAATGGACTGTCAAACGGCACGAAAGTGGACGAGCCCCTATCTCGACTCGGAGCTGGAAACGGCGAAGACCTTCGAGATCAGCGAGCATCTGCGCGCGTGCGAAGCCTGCCGCCGGCGATTTAACGCGGAGCGACAGGTCGACGACATGATCCGCGATCGGCTTGCGCGCGAGGCGATGCCGCCCGAGGCGTGGTCGAGGATTCGTCGCGAAGTGAATCGGTCTAGTTTCCTTCGGCGCGTTCGAGGCCCGGCCATCGTCGCGGCGGCGGCTTGCCTGATGCTGTCCGCAACTATGTACTTTTCACCTGGTCTGACCGGCAACTCGAATCAGGAAGTCTTCTCGGGGCAATGGGCACAGTATTTGAAGGAATCGCCGGCACTTGATCACAATCTCAGCGATGCGGAGATCGAAGCTGCGTTGACGAAGGAATATGGACTGACTTTTTCGACATCCCGGAAGGACACCGACGGCCATCCAGTGCAGGTCGTCGGCGCCCGTCATGTGCGATTCGGCGACCAACCTGCGTTTGAACTTCGCCTGAAGTGCTGCGGTCGCGACGCCGTGATCACGGCTGTGCATCGTTCAGATGTTGCCAAGCTGCCGATCGAGCTGCGCGAGTTGGCCGACGAGGCTGCGGGCAAGAGCATTCAGCGAGCCGGTATCTACCTTCAAGTGGATACGATCGGCGACACTGAGTTCTTCATCGCTTCCGAACACCATCTGGACGGGCTCGTCGGCGTGATGAAAGATGCCAGCGTCTAAGAACTACACGCCGATGCGCTGTTTCAAATCCGGATCCGCCTTGCGATCACGAACGCTGAAGTAACGCGCTTCCGGATGATGTGAGATGATCGCGCTCGTCGACTGTTCCGGATCTAGTTGATATTCGTCGCTCAACGTTACATCGATGCGACCCGGTTCCAGCAGCGGCCAGAGCTTCTCCTGGTCTTCCAGCATCGGGCAGGCCGGATAGCCGAAGCTGTATCGACTGCCCTGATAGCCCTGCTGGAAGAGTCGGCGCACTTCGCGCGCATCATTGCCGGATATGCCGAGTTCCATCCGAATCTGCTTGTGCATGTATTCGGCGAGTGCTTCGGCGCACTCGACGCCGAGACCGTGCAGGTGGAGGTAATCCCGGTATTTGTCCTGGCGGAACCACTCCGACGCGATGCGCGTTGCATCACGGCCGACCGTCACGATATGGAATGCCGCGACATCGACTTCGCCCGAGTCGATGGGTCGCCAAAAATCCGACAGGCACCAGAACGGCGGCTTGTCCTGTCGCGGGAAGTTGAATCGCATGATCTCGCGCCGATCAAAGGTCCTCGCTTCGATCGCGCCGGGATTGGCCGGCGGTTCGTAGAGGATGAGATCAGTTCCGTCGCTGTTGCACGGCCAGTAGCCGTAAACGGCCTGGGGCTTGAGGATGCCTTCAGCCCGGCATTTCGCGACGAGATCGTTCAGGATGGGACGGACCTCCGTCCGCATGAGTTGGTCGAATTCCTCGGCGGTTCGCTGGCCACGCTTATACTGCCACTGCACGCCGAAGAGCATTTTTTCGTTCAAGTAGCCGATGATGCTCTGCAGATCTATCCGTTCGATGACGCGCGAACCCCAGAAAGGGGGTGTCGGGATCGGATTCGTCGTGGACACGGCGCTACGGGCCGGAATTTCGACCGGCGATTCCGCCTTCGAGGTCGCACTTGTCGAACCGGCCTTCGGCGCCGCTGCGGATGTGACGATTGACTCTCCGCTCACGATGCGATCCATAAGCGCCAGGCCTTCGAACGCATCTTTCGCGTAGGCGACTTCTCCTTCATAAGTCTGTCGCAGGTCATTGTCCACGTAGGCGCGCGTCAACGCGGCGCCGCCGAGAATCACGCGCGGCGACAGGCCGCGCTCGTTCAGGACAATCAGATCGTCGCGCATGACGATCGTCGACTTGACGAGCAGACCGGATAGACCGATCGCGTCCGCCTTGTGCTTTTCATAGGCGTCGATGACGTTTGTGATCGGCTGCTTGATACCGAGATTGACGACTTTGTAGCCGTTGTTCGTCAGGATGATATCGACGAGGTTCTTCCCGATGTCGTGGACGTCGCCTTTGACGGTCGCCAGGACGATCGTGCCTTTTTCCTCGCCCTCGATTTTCTCCATGTGCGGTTCGAGATGCGCGACGGCCGCCTTCATCGTCTCTGCAGAACTAAGGACGAACGGCAACTGCATCTTGCCGGCGCCAAACAGCTCGCCGACGACTTTCATGCCAGAAAGCAGGATTGTGTTGATGATCTCCAGCGGCGGATGTTGCTTCATCGCCTCATCGAGATCATCCGAGAGGCCGATTCGATTCCCGTCGATGATCCGGCGCTTGAGACGCTCGTCGACCGGGAGATTCTCGATGGCTTCCTTTTCTGCGATGTCTTCGCCTTCGGAGAATAGACCGATGAAGTGTTGAAGCGGATCAAAGCCCTCTCGGCGTCTGTCGTAGATCAGATCGAGGGCGGCGTCCCAGCGCTCGTCGGTGATCTTGTTTCGCGGCAGAATCTTGCTCGCGTGCACAATTGCCGCAGTCAGGCCTCGCTCCCGCGCTTCCGACAGGAATACCGTGTTCAGCACGGCTCGCGCCGCCGGGACAAGGCCGAAACTGACGTTGGACAAGCCCAGGATCGTTCCGCATTTCGGGAACTCGGCCATGATTTTCTCGATGCCGTCCAGCGTCGCGTGCGCCAAGGGGCGGTCGGCCTCGTTCCCCGTCGTGACGGGGAACGTCAGACAATCGAAAAGGATGTCCTCTTCGGCGATGCCGTGCTTTCTTGTGAGCAGGTCGTGGAGCCGTCGAGCGATTTCGATCTTTCGATCGGCCGTCTTCGCCATCGCCTCTTCCGGATCCTCGTCGATCGTCAATGCGACGACGGCGGCTCCGAACTTCCTCAACAGCGGACAGATGGAATCGAGTTTCGCCTCGCCGTCTTCCAGGTTGACGGAGTTGACGATGTTCTTGCCGCCTGCGAGCTTCAGACCGGCCTCGAGAACCGGCGCCTCCGTCGAGTCCAACATCAGCGGGACGGTGACATCTTTCGCATAGCGGGCGGCGACCAGCGCCATGTCCGGTACGCCGTCTCGACCGACATAGTCCACGCACAGATCCAGGACGTGCGAACCTTCGCGGACCTGCTCGCGCCCCATCTCAACGAGGCCATCGATGTCGTTTTCCGTCAGCAGCCTTTTGAATTTGCGGCTGCCGTTGGTGTTGCTGCGTTCGCCGACGATCAGGAAGCTGTTGTCCTGGCGCAGCGTGACGCTCTGGTAAAGGCTCGACACGCTGGGCAGAGTGACGGGCACGCGCTGTTTCGGCGTGCAGCCGTCAACCGCTTTGACGATCGCCGCGATGTGGGCCGGCGTCGTGCCGCAGCACCCGCCGACGAGCCGTACGCCGTCTTCGACGACGAATTCCTTCGCCCACTTCCCCAGTTCTTCCGGTGTGAGCGCGTAATGCGTTCGGCCATCGACCAATTCCGGCAAGCCTGCGTTCGGGATAACGCTGATGAACCGATTCGAATACCGGCAGAGATGCCGGACGTGTTCCGACATCTCCTGAGGACCCGTTGCGCAGTTCATCCCGATGACCTGAACTTGCGGGTAGGCCTCCAACGCCGTGATCGCCGCGCCGATTTCCGTTCCAACGAGCATCGTTCCGGTCACTTCGATCGTGACGTGGACGATGATGGGAACCTGCCGGCCGCGCTCCCGCATCGCGATCGTGCATCCGTTGATGGCGCTCTTCGCCTGCAGGATGTCCTGGCATGTCTCGATGACGAATGCATCGATGCCGCCGTCGATGAGACCCCGGGCCTGTTCCGCGTAGCTGTCTTCGAGGGCGTCGTACGTGGCGTGACCGAGTGACGGCAGTTTCGTACCGGGGCCCATCGAGCCGAGCACGAAGCGAGGTTTGTCGGGCGTCGAATACTCGTCCGCCACGCGACGGGCGATCTGCGCCGCCGATTTGTTCAGCACGTAGGTTTGCGCCGTCAGGTCGAACTCCGCAAGCACGATCTTGTTCGCGCCAAACGTGTTCGTTTCGATACAGTCCGCACCGACGTCCAGGAAGCTCCGATGAATCGTCTCCAGGACATCGGGACGTGTATCGGTGATGATCTCCGTGCAGTTCTCGCATCCGCGGAAGTCGCTCTCCAGTGAGAGCTCGTGGGCGAATACGCTGGTTCCCATGGCGCCGTCAACGACGAGAACGCGCTGCGAAAGTGCTTTGAGAAAGGGGCTATCCATAAGTTGTGCAATCCCTCAGATCGCGAATGACGTCGCGATAACTTCTTTGCTGATCATAAGCTACATCGGCCGGTTTTGACAGGTGGAATCAGGTCTCGCCACCCTTCGATGGGCAGAATGGCGAATATCGAACGATGTCTTTATCCGGCGGTGTGGATCGAGTGCCGACGGATTCGGGGAACGCGCGGCGGCTCAATCCACGCCCCAATGACGCGATGCTCGTGCCAGCAAGAGGGTGCGGGGTTAAGTCGTGTCGCCAATCCGGAATTGAATCAACATTCGGGTAGACGCGAGCCGGAAATCGAGTTCGCCGCAACACGCGGACTCGATTGACATGGGGCTCAGGACCCTGGCGGCCGGCTAAGTTTGGTCAGCGCCTAATCGCGAAGATCCCGGCCGTCCACATCCTGCATGCCGCCCGTGAGGATGATGATGCCCTCGACGAGCCCCCAGATCCAAGAGATTCCCGTGCAACTCAGGAGCAACTGAATCAGGCCGATACCCGTGTACCCGAGGTAAAATCGATGAATGCCCAGACCGCCCAGCAAGAGCCCCAGTACGCCCGCCACGACTTTGCTGCGATGGCTGATGCGGCTGTAGTTCCCATAGTTGACAGGTATCGGCTGGTACGTGGGTGGCACGGCGCCGGGGGCCTGCGGTTGGTGGTATCCCGGATGTGTTTGTGTCGGGAATTCGTCACGTTCGATCCGAACGCCCGGCTGGGCAGGCATTGCGGGTTTCGGAGCGCCGAGGATCGTGGACAGGGCAGGTAGTTCGCAGGCCCGCAGTTGCCGCTCCGTGCCTCTTTCGACCAATCCTGTTTCTGCAACCAGCCGACCTTCCCGAGCCCATTGGACGAGCGTGTCCACGTCGGCCGGACCGTATCGACTGCCGTCTTTTGCAATGACAAAGTAATACACCGCCACTCGATCCTCTCTGGTCCCTGATTCTAACCGGATCGAGCCGCGGTCGTCTCGATGCCGGTTCTAGGACTCGATCTGCACCATCTCACCCATCGTTGCCGGATCCCGACGCTCACGCGCGACCGGCTCATTCATCAGGGGATTCGGATGATCGCCGCCAGTATTTGCGGGATTTGAAAAATCGCCGGAATTTCGAACCTGCGGGGCCGGAATCGGCTGGTACTTGGTCGGCGGCGACGTCAAATCAACAATTGAGGCCGCCTCAACGATTGGAATCTGAGCGGCTTCGCTGTATTCGCGCCGACCGATCCGGATGCCGACGCGCTTGCCGGTCAGTGTGTCTGGATTAGCTTCGACGCTCACGGGGATGTCCACGTAGATGATCGTGCTTTGTGTGCCCGGATCGACCAGTCGATAGCGTCGCTTCTCGGGCGAGAAAGCATAGCTCTTCATGAGCTGGCCTTCGTACTCGAATGCGCCGCTTTCCGTTGTCACGACGTTGCGCTGCGCCGATCGGATTTCCGCGCGCTCCTCATCCATGCGGCGACTGAAATGCTGGATGCCCTCGTGATCCGATGCGTATCGGACCGCAAGTCGTCGAACGCGCTCGAGCGCTTTGAGCTGGTCGATGCGGATCGCTGCATACTCCGACGGCACACGTTCGCTCGACTGGACTGCAATCTCCTCGTATCGCGCAATGAGCTGTTCGTAGGGGCGCTGCTGTACTGGTCGTTCCATGACGCCATGTAGTTCGCCTTCCAGTGCCACGAGCTTGGCGGCGTAGGGCCCCGTGTTCGGATCGATCGGCACTTCCGGCGGCGGTGAACTCGGCGTTGCGTACGCGATATCCGTCTGGTCCGCCGGTGGCGCGAAATCCGCCGAGTCGTTTGAGGCGTAGGCATTGTCGTCCGGCGAATTGCCGCTGTTGATGTAATACGTGTCTGATGTGGAAGCCGTTGTCGAATAGGAATTCGCCGGTTCGACGTAGCCGCCATTTGTCGGTCCGGCGGGATGCGAATTCCGCGGGTCCACAATGGTGATCGGCATGTGGCGCGTATTGGTCGAAACCGGAGTGTTGGACGCGATCGGGGCATTCGCCGGTGCGCGAGCCGGATTCATACCATTGCTGTAATTCGAATTTGAGGCGTTGAGCGTCAATGTATCCGACTGGGTCGGCCTTTCGTAAGCGACGATTCCCGTGCCTGTTGTCGAAGCCGGGGGGGGCGTGTACGCGTTCGACGCCGTCGACGCCGGCTCGTTCCACGTCGTGGATGCGGGACGATTCGAAGTGCCGGGCGTGATCTCGACCATTGTTCCCATTCTTGAGGACGACGACGGTTGCGCTGTCGCAACGCGTGGCTGCGAGCCGTAGGGCTGCACAGACCCACCGCTGTTGACGTTTGAGCCGCCCGAGTAAGTCGACTCGTCGCGCGATGCAATGCGATTCGGCGTGGTGCCGCTTCGATCATTGTCACGGGCCCAATCCGGTACTTGCGCCGGCGGACGCCGTTCCGCGGGGACGAGCTCTGGGCGATCCTGCGACACTCCGTACGCATCGTCCGACGTCGTTTCATATTGCGGCGGTTCGTTCGTGTAGATTGCGCCCGTTGTTTGCGATTCCGACGAGCGGTCTGCGATCGCGTTCGGGTTCGAATCGTATCGAGGCGTCGGGGCCGTCGCGTTTGTTGGCGATAGAACGAGCGTGCTGTTGCGCGGTTCGGGGCGATTCGCCGGCGTGTCGATGGGGCGATTCGCTCGAATCGGAGGCGTCGTTGTCTTTGTCGGCTCCGCGCCAATTCGATTGGTTGTTCGAATGACCGGCTGATGTGGCTCCGTCGAATTAACGATCATCGTGTTCGAGTTCGTTATCGTTGGCGAGCCAGAGGTTGGCGTAGCGTTCGAATTGACCGCAACGGGTTCCGCATCATCCGGCAAGTCTGGCGTCGCCGCTGCATCAGCATCCGCTTCGGCGCTGCCGGCCTTCGTCCAATCAGCGGCGCTGTATCGACTGACGAGCCCTGACTCCCGATCGGCGGGGACCGGCGTGACGAATTCGCGTGAGACGAAAAGCACGGCGCGCTTCGGCGGTTCGATTTTGTAGAAGCCGTCCACTTCACCAAGGATCACGACGGGATCACCCATGCCGAGGATGACCTGGGTGCGCGACTTCCGACGCGAGATGTGGCTGCCGGCGCGAACGTATGCCTTGTCGCGCGATACGGAGCCGATGTCATTCGTGTGTCGCTCGACCGCGTTCTTGTCGATGTAGCTGAAGCTCGACGGAGGCGGCAGAATCTTGTACCAGCCGTTCGATTCGCCGAGCACAAGAACGCGATCGCCATTCGCGAGTTTGCAGGTCGCGTAGTACCGCGTGCCTTCGCCGCTGCGGACGTTGACGTTGTTGCCGGAAATTTCCCCTTCCCACGGAAAGACCGAAGTCTGCGCGAAGGACGTCGCGTTCGCCAAGACGAGGCAGAATGCAGAAAGCGTGAACAGGATGCGGCGAGTCATCGGACACCTCCGTGTATGAACGCGGCCGACTGTCGGTCGCGCGAAACTCCGTTTCGATGCAGTAATACTGCTGATATTAGGCTATTTCGCAAGGCGACCAATGTCAATCACCTTCGAGCCGGCCGGTATGCGTCAGAGTCGCGGCCACAAGGGTCGGGGACCTTTCACAGAGGCGCCGACGCTTCTCCTGATCCGACCAGCATGCAGTGATCCCCAGGCGCCTGCCTGCGGACAAGCCCCCTCCAGGACCGCTCTCGGATGCCCGTTTTGTGATTCACGCAATGACGACCCATGACATCTGTCGCCATGGTTGCGCAAAGCGCCACCTAGCGAATCTCTGTCTTGAAGCACTTGCGGCTCTCAGAGTCCTCGATCGGCGGCGGTCTTTCATCCTTCGCGATTCTCGGTAGCATCCCCGCTTCGACGGAAACCTGTGAATTCCAATGTCAGGATCCCTGAATGCTCGCATACCTCGTTCGACACGCCGAGTCGCTTTCAAATATCCGCCAGACGGATCGCCTGAATGAAGGACTTTCCGACCTGGGAAAACGCCAGATTGACGCACTGACCGACAGGCTCTCGGCCGCGAATGTCGCGGCGATCTACTCGAGTCCGTTCGAGCGGTGCATCGCGTCGGCAACGCCGCTGGCGACTCGGCTTTCGTTGCCCATACGAATCCGACCTGAGTTGTGTGAGTTTCACCAGCTGCCGGAGGGCTCCGAGCGATCCCATGAACTCGAAACCATCGAGGTCATTGCCTCCCGTCATTCGATCGCTCGGCCGTGCGAGGACTACAATGGGCAATTCTTGTGGGCGCCAACGGATGAACCGTTTGATCGCCTGCTCGCCCGGACAAGGCGATTTCAGGCCTATCTCAAGGAGCGATGGTCTGACGGCAAGTCGGTCGCCGTCTTCAGCCATGGCAGCCCGATCGCCCGGCTTATCGACGCGTGGCTGACGGACGTCGCTGGTCCGTCATTTCGTTTCATCATCGACAACGCGGCCGTTTCCGCCGTCCGCCACCACGCGGGCGTCAGCAGTCTCGTTTGTTTGAATGATGTGTCGCACCTTTCGGGGCTGCCGGCGCCGAAGGCGGGCAATTATTCGGATGATCGCACGATCAAGGCGGTTCCGCCGAGTGCCTATTGGTAGCGGCCGATCCGCGTTTGGCGCCCGCCAGGCCGATCGCTTATCTCGACTGCGAAGACCGCCGATGAACAATCAGAGGTGATCGAGCGATTCGAGACAATCCGGGAGACGGCCGCGGAGGCCGGCGGCACTGTACGCCGGCGGCGCGTTCGGAATTCCGCTCCCTTCGATTCCGCGGCCCGACTGACGAGCGACGCGCAGCGCGTTGATGTCGCCCGCGAGAACTTCGCCTCACGATTTCCCCGAATTTCGGCAAAGCACCGGCGTCCCGCCAATGTACTGACGATCGATCTCGAAGACTGGCCAGTGGCCGTCCTGGGGCCGCATCACGGCATCTCCGGCCGCGTCGTCACAAATACGAAAGAGGTCTTGCGAATCCTCCGATGGCACAACGTCCGCGCGACGTTCTTCGTCCTGACGCGGGCCGCCGAGCAGTATCCCGATCTCATCCGTATGGTTCGCGACGACGGCCACGAAATCGCTTCGCATGGTCACGGACATGAGCTCGTGACGCGGCTGACGCCGGACGCGTTCGAGCGCGACGTGGCGACGAGCGTTGAGATTCTGGAGAGTATTACGGGCCGCCGTCCAATCGGCTATCGAGCGCCGGCGTTCAGCATCGTCAATGAAACGCGCTGGGCGGGCGAGATCCTGGAGCGGCTCGGGTTTGAGTATGACTCCAGCGTTTTTCCGATCCGCCATCCTCGCTATGGCATTGCCGACGCGCCGCGGGGTATTCACTCGTGGCCGAGCGGCAGGCTGATTGAATGCCCGCCTGCAACGTTTCGCCTGTTGGGTCGCAATCTGCCCATCGCGGGCGGCGGCTATTTCCGTCTTATGCCCGGCAGCGTTGCCCGTACGTGCATCCGGTCGTTCAACCGGTTGGGGCATTCCGCGATTCTCTACATGCATCCATACGAGCTGGACGTTGCAGGGTTGAGCGAGCATCGGCGCGACGGTGTGCGATTCGGTCCGTGGCGGCACCTTACGCAGGGGCTGTTTCGCAAGCGAATCGAGCATCGGCTGCATCGACTGCTTGAGTCCTTTGAGTTCGTGACGATGAGCGAGATGCTTGCGGCGCGAGCCTTCTCCGAGCCCAGTAAGTCGTGATCGGGTCGGGCCGGGTGCCGTGCCGACCCCAAAGGTCGGCATGCAGCCCGTCGGGGTGGCTCATCACGTCTGCGATGTTGGCGCGACGACGAATTCGCGCGAAAAAAACATGTGAATTGCGATCTCTTGAAGACGTTAGGTTACCTGATTGTCGCATCGTCGCGCCCCCACCCTCGGAGAGGGTGGGCCACCCGCCGGGTGCCGTGTCGCCCCGTAAGTTCGTCATGCGGAATCGTCGGTCGGGTCGTCGATTCGACAATGACGCCATCAATCCCGATCCTGCTCCGCCCGGCTGTCGCAAGTGGCGTTGCCTTCGGAATCGAACTGAATCGTGATGACGTTCGGATTGCAGCAGACGGGGCAATCCTCGACGTATTCCTGTCGACTGCCTGCCGACGGATCGACGTCTACGACGATCTCTTCACCGCACGAGTCGCAGATGTAGGTTGCTTCGTCGAAAATCGGCGTCGCTCGCAATTGGTGGTGATCCGGAAAAAGACTGCTTACGACAATCGGAGGGGAGAAGCCGGCCTAGTAAGATGCATCAATAATAGTCCGTTGATTCAATGTGATCGAACGACAAACTGCGTCGTCTGCCTGCTCATCACTCAATACTCATGACCCACTAATTCCTTCATCCGTCCTTCTTGATATCGTACTTCTTCACGCGATACCGCAGATTGTCCCGGCTGATGCCGAGGCTTCGCGCCGCTTTCGACTGGTTCCAGCCGTTCTCGCGAAGGGCCTTGATGATCATCGCCTTTTCATAGCCCCACAGCGACGACTCATTCTTCGCTGTCTCCTGAACGATGTCCTCGCCGACGACTTCGCGCGGCAAGTGGGGGGCCGTCATTTCGGAGCCGTCCGCCAGCAGGACGGCGCGCTCGATGATGTTCTGAAGTTCGCGGATGTTGCCCGGCCATCGATAGCCCGTCAGCAGAGCCATTGCCTCATCGCTGACGCTGGGTCGCGGGCAGCCGAGCTGCGTTGCCGAGATATTCACGAAGTGATCGACGAGCGTGGGAATGTCCTCGCGCCGATTCCGCAGCGGAGGCAGTCGGATCGGGAAAACGTTGAGTCGGTAGTAGAGATCCTCTCGAAACTCGCCTTCTTCCATCGCCTGCTGCAAGTCGCGATTCGTCGCGGCGACGATGCGTACGTCCGTCGCGATGGTCCGCGTTCCGCCGACGCGCACGAATTCCTTTTCCTGCAACACGCGCAGCAGCTTGACCTGCGTGCTCTGCGAAATGTCGCCGATCTCATCGAGAAAGAGCGTACCGCCATCGGCCAGTTCGAATCGGCCCATCTTCTCGGCGTGAGCGCCGGTAAATGCGCCCTTCTCATGGCCGAACAATTCGCTTTCGAGCAGCGTTTCCGGCAGGGCGGCGCAGTTGATCGCGATGAACGCTTTGTTCGAGCGCGGGCTCGCCGCGTGAATCTGGCGGGCCGTGACTTCCTTGCCGGTTCCCGTTTCACCGAGCAGGAGCACTGTCGCGTTGCTTCCTGCGACGCGGTTGACCATGTCCATCACCTGCCGCAATGCGGGAGATGATCCGATGATCGAGGCCTGCACCTTCAGCGTTTCGCGCAGGCCGCGATTCTCGCGGACGACATTCTCATGTTGCGCCGCGTTGTGCGCACCGGCCGCGGCCAGGTTCGCAAAGATCTGCAAAAGGTTGATGTCGTCCTGGTCGTAGGAGCCGCCCGAAACCTTGTTCAGCACTTCGACGACGCCGATGACTTCGTTCTTCCAGATGAGCGGAGCGGCGACAAGGCCTCGCGTCTGGAAGCTGCTCTTCGCGTCGATTCCGCGGAAGAAATCGTTGCTGTCCTCGACATCCTCGACGATCACCGGTTCGCCGGACTTGGCGACTCGGCCGGCGATGCCCAGATCCGCGTCGAATTCCTCGCCGATCAGCGCCGGCCCGCGATCGCCGACGGCCGCGCGGAAGACGAGCTTGTTTCGACGCTTGTCGAGCATCAGGACGCTGGATGCCTCGCTGCGCAGGACGGCCGCCGATGTGCGCGCAATGGCCTGGAGCACGTCGTCGAGGTTAAGCGATGCGTTGATCGCCGATGTCGCCTCGACGAGGGCGGTCACTGTACGAGGGGGAAGACCGCGATAGGCGTCATGATTGCCGGCGTTGGCCATTGAATCTCACAAGCGTTGGGCTGGGTAAAATGCCACAACGCCGTCCGAAAACGAAAGCGGCGATCTCGCTGGAAAATCGCCTGATGCGCCGCAGGCGTCTGTAACTCGCGGTCTGCACGATAGTTTTGACCGGTTGGGGTTGTCAAGGGTAAATTGCCCCACCAGCCGAGGGAGAAGATTGAGAATTGTCACAATCACGATCGAACCGACAATCTTGTGGTGGCGTATGAATCGGGGACGAGTGTGACAAACGGAGCGGACGCAAGCGATGGTCGCGCCGACGAACGGCTGCTGGCCGATTTTCTCGACGGCGACGAGCGGGCGTTCTCGCAGCTCATCCGTCGTTATGACCGCGAGCTGTTTCAGTTCGTCGCGCGGTTTGTGCGCGACTCGGCCGCTGCGGAGGACATCGTCCAGGATACGTTCATTCAGGTGCACAGTTCCGCGCAGGGATTCGATATGTCCCGGCGATTTCGCCCCTGGATGTTCACGATCGCGGCAAACAAAGCGCGGGACCATTTGAGGACCCGCGGGCGACGCAAGGAAGTCGCCTTTGCTTTCGATAACAACGATGGCGAGCAGACGAACTTTCAGGATTTCCTCGCGGATGCAGGCCCGGCGCCAGGAGACGAGGCTGAGGCCGAAGAGCAGCGAAAGGCAGTTCGAAAGATCGTCGAGGCCCTGCCCGATCATTTGCGCGAGGTGCTCGTGCTCGCCTATTTCCATCGCTTTCCGTACAAGGAAATGGCGGAAATGCTGGAAATACCGCTCGGAACAGTCAAGAGCCGCCTGCACGCCGCCGTGACGAAATTCGCGGAAGCGTACAAGCGAGAGATGGTGGAGAAAACAGAATCGGGGGCTTAATCGATCGTCGTCCGTGTCTGGGCGATCGATCGAGTATGAGGGTGCGACAAAGTCCATGATGGGCGAATCCAAGAACAACCGAGACGAGTTCGATTTTCTGGGTTACCAACTGGGCCTGCTCGACGCGGATGAACGCCGAGCGATAGACGCGGCGGCAGAACGTGGTGATGTCGCCGCCCAATGCCGGGCGATTGACGCCTGGCTTGCGCCGCTTGCCGCCGACGAATTCACGCCGCCGGCGGGGCTCGCTGCGCGGATCGAAGCCGGCATCGAAGCAAGTCGAACCTATCGGCTTCCGCTCGACAGCGATGTTGCGATGACACCGGGTAAGACGCCGTTTCTCAGCGGTCGCGATCTTCTCGCTCTTGCCGCCACGATCACGTTGTTCGTCGGCGTCTTCCTGCCGAGTTATCGGCAGGCCAGGGACCGTGCCAACCAATCCGCCTGCGCCGACAATCTGCGAAACCTCGGCATGGCGACAACGCTTTATGAAGCCGCGAACAACGACTATTTGCCATTTCCCGGTCAAACGCCCAAGGATGCAGTGTGGTATCGCGATGACCGGCGATCGGCGCCGTCGTCTCGTGTCCCGTATCGTCTCGTCGTCGGCGACTATGCCCCTTCGGAGATATTCCGGGATCCGGCGCACCGCGGTGGCGTGCCGATGCATCATCCGGATCCCAAATCGCTGGATGACTTCCCTGACCCTAGGAATATTGATTTCGGCATCAACCGGCTGCTCGTTGAAGGGCCGTGGACGCGATTCCAGTTCTCGCCGCACATGCCGCTGGTCGGCGATATGACGCCGCTGGTCGATGTGAATCGCAGGCTTCGACGCGGCATTCTGGTGCCGACGAACTCACTCAATCATGGCGGCCGCGGCCAGAACATTCTGTTCGCCGACCTTTCCGCGAAATTCCATCGCTCATCCATCGTCGGACCGGGGCAGGACGATATTTACCGCGTAGCCGACAAGAAAGACGGTCAATATGCCGGCAACGAGTCGCCGCGCGGTCTGACCGACGTCTTTCTGACGCCTTGACGCCGACTCCTGACGGCGCAATCCTCGTCGACATGTCCGCGCGCAATCCCTGGGATCGAATACGAATCGTCGAAGGCGATCTGACGCAGCTCGACGTTGACGCGATAGTCAACGCCGCGAATTCATCGCTGCTCGGCGGCGGGGGCGTGGACGGGGCCATTCATCGCGCCGCAGGCCAGGACTTGCTTGCCGAGTGTCGCACGATCGGCGGTTGCCCGACGGGAGAAGCCAGGATCACTCGCGGTTACAAGCTGAAGGCACGGCACGTCATACATACTGTCGGGCCTGTTTATCATGGCGGCGACTCCGGCGAGCCGGCGCTGCTTCAATCGTGTTACGAGTCATCGCTTCGACTGGCTCGGAGCAACAATGTCCGAACCGTCGGATTCCCGGCGATCAGTTGCGGCGTCTACGGTTATCCAATGCGCGAGGCGGCAACGATTGCGCTGGAGACAACGGCGCGATTCCTCGCGGCTCAGGATGATATTGACGAAGTCGTGTTCGTCCTTTTCGGGCGTGCTGCGTTGGATGTCTATCTGGCCGTCCGGGCGGAGTTGAGTGCAATCTGACTTGCCGACTCAGCTCGGGAATTCAATGCTCAGACGAATGCGCCGCGACACTTACGACGCATTTTCGGCAAGCCAGGCCTTTTCTTCGGCATTCAGCAGTTGGTTCGATTCGAGTGACTTGAGGATCCTGATGGCTTCCTGCTTCCACGTATCCCGCTCTTCGCGCGTTGTTGCGCCGCCGGCTGAATTTTCGCAGAGTGAGCGAAGAACTCGTGCTCGCATGGCGTCGAGATAGGGACTGTTGACAGTCGCCTTGAGTTCGTCGCATTTCGCGAGCGCGTCCTTCAAGAGTTTGATCGCTTCGGCTTGTTTGGAGTCGTTCGCAAGCGTACTGGCCAACTCGATGCGAACGAGCATGGCGCCTGTCGGGTCGCGATCGACAAGGCGATCGAAAGTCGTCATCGCCTCATTCAGGCAGAATTGTGCCATTGCGACGTTTCCGGCGCGGGCGAACGCGCGGCCGAGCCACAATTGCGGAAAAGCGGTTGAAAAGTCGCGATTGGCCGAACGCGACTCGGCGATCTGAACGGCGCGATCGGCGTGCTTGGTCGCCGCATCGAAGTCGCCGAGTTCCGTTTCTATTCGTGAAAGGTAGATCAGCGGCTCGATCAGTTGCAATCGGTTTTCGGGTTTGTCGGCTTCCAGTCGCTTAACGCAGTCGGTCAGGACCTGCTTCGCCTCCTTGAATTTGCCGAGTTCGAGGAGTGTCGAGCCGAGCATCTTTTCGTAGATGCTCCGTTCCGTCGCAGAGACGCCGTTCTTCGGGTCGGCCGCCCACTCACAAACCAGACTGAAATATCGATCGGACAAGTCGAGCATTCGGGCGCGGTTTGCCGCGCGCGCCATGCTTGCCAGTGTACCGATGGCCTGTTCTGTGTAGCCCGCTGCGTACAGTTTCTTGATGGCGTCGAAAGCCTGTTCCATGATCGTTCGCGCCGGTGAGAACCGGCTGGCAGCGGCGTTGACTTCCGCCAGGCGAGCCAGACGCTGCACGACATCCGGGCGCAATTTGTTCTCGCGAGTCTTATCCTGTTCGACAAGGCTCTCGAACAGTCTGATGGCCTCGTCGTCGCGGCCGGCGAGATGATAATCCCACCCGACATTTGCCGATTCGAGATAGATGTACGGATGATCGGGGCGAAGCAGCTTCTTGAATATCTCCAGGGCCCGTTCCCGCATCGGTAGCACCTCGGCCGTCAGCCCGACGCGGCCGTACAGCCACGCGAGATTGCTCAGCGAGACACCCGTGTCTCGGGCGTCGGGGCCAAGCAGGGTTTCACGGATAAACAGCGCTCGAAGCTTGCTGTCGAGGGCTTCCGTGATGTGCTGCGCGTACGCGAATGCCGTGCCGAGGTTGTCCAGCGATTCAGCCGTGTCTTCCGTCTCACCGACGGTCGAGCGATATACCTGTACGGCCGTCTGCAGCGAATCAACGGCGGCGTCGACGCGAGCCTTGGAATCCGCGCCCTGACCCGCGAGGTAGATGTTGACCCATCCGAGTCGATCCATCGCTTCCGCATATTGCGGATGGCTCGCCCCGAAAATCGCCTTCGTCAGGGATACCGCTTTCTCGAGGTTGGTCAGCGCGGCGTTGTACTCGCCCAGATCGATCTGCGTCGTCCCCAGCCGAAGATACGCCAACGCGGTCAGCGGATGTGACTCCGGTAGGTTCTGCTTCGCATAGTCCAAGGCGAACGCCGCTTTCTCGCGAGCGGCTTCGTAGCGACCGTCCTTGTTCAGGGAATCCCAATCGCTGAGGGCCTTGTCAGCGGCAGCGAACTTTGCCTGATCTTCGGGCGGCATCTTCGATGCTCTCGCCGCGACGTCGGCGATTGCGACGCTCGAGATCGTCAAGTAGTGTTGATTCCCCAGAACGGCGGCGCGAATTCGCGTTGCGTCGACGGCCGCCGCCGCCGCTTCGGCGTACTTTGCCTCTTTGAGGAGCGATTCCGCCTTTTCAAGAGCCGCCGTGGCCTTGTCGAGGTCGGTGAGTTGCTCCGGCGTCAGCGCGTCGCCTGTCGTCGAGCGGAGTTCCTTCTTGATGACCGCATTCTGCTTAATGCGAGCATACATGTCGGCATGAGTCGGCGGTTGCTCCGACTGTGCGCCGACAATAGGACAAAGTGTAGCAACGCAGACGACAGCGAGCGACGCCTGCATCAGAGCGTTTCGAACCGCATGTTGGAAACTCACGACTTTACTCCCCTCGGATAGAGGAAATCTCGCGCGACCGGAATTTCATTTGAAACAGTTCCGACGCGTGTTTCATCGACTCGCTGTCATGTTAGTCGGCTCGACGCCGGGGCTCAATTCGGTCGCGCCATTTCGACAGGAATCGCGAGTGCTTAACGTGACGCACACATACACTCGATCTCTTTGACGATCTTCACGGCCACACGTTCTTTTGTTCCTGCGGGCCACTCGTGCCATTGACCGTCGGCGTCCAGGAAATCGAACTTCGCGCGTTCCGAACTGATGTTCGCGGGGCCGTTCAACAGAATCGCGTCCGCATTCTTTGCGATTCGCTTTCGTTCGGCCTTTGTCCGGCCGTCATGATCCTCTAACGCGAATGCCAGCGTGACGCGACTGCCCTTTCGGCGTCCGAGTGACGCGGCGATGTCTTCCGTCGCAAGCAGATCGATCGACATTCCGCCGGCCTGCTTGGGGAGTTTCCTGCGTTCTCGCCGGGCCGGTCGATAGTCGCAGACCGCCGCCGTGAAGACGGCCGCATCGGCCGATCGAAACGCCCGCTTTGCGGCCGCGGCCATTTCGCTTCCGGTTTCGACGTTCACGACGTTCACTCTGTTTGGGGGGGCGAGTGTAACCGGCCCGCTGATCAGCGTGACGTCATGCCCTCGATCTGCGGCGGCTGTCGCGATTGCATACCCCATCCGACCTGACGACGGATTCGAGATGAACCGGATTGTGTCGATATACTCGCGCGTCGGTCCGGCCGTCACGAGTATCGAGAGTGGTGCGATCGCGCGGCTGTCAGCCCTGCCGGTTTTTCGACGTTTGTTGGGCTTGGCCACGTCTCGTTTTCCCCGAATCGGCGTTTCTCTCGTCACGCTTCGTCGCGAATTTGCGTGATCAGCGGCTCACGTTTGCGGTTCGCCGCCCGTACTGCGAGGCGGCGATTGAATGAGGATGGATGCGGCCGCGTCGAGAATCGTCTCCGGCTCGGCCATGCGCCCGGCGCCGATGGTTCGGCATGCGAGCCAGCCCGATTCCGGCGGCACCTGCCGATAGCCGACGCTCTCCAGCTTCGCCAGGTTGCCCTGCACGATCCTGTTCTCCCACATCCGCGTGTTCATCGCCGGCGCGATCAGGACGGGGCAATCCGCAGTCAGGGCGATCGTAGTCACGACGTCATCACCGAGGCCCGCGGCGAGGCGACCGATCGTGTTGGCCGTGGCCGGCGCGATGACGAGTAGATCCGCAGCGTCCGTCAGCCGGATGTGTTGCGGATCGTGCGTATCGGGTGAATTCCAGATGCTCGTGAAGACATGGCGGGATGTCAGCGCCTCGAATGTGAGCGGCGTGATGAACCGCTGCGCGGCAGCCGTCATGGCGACGCTGACGCCGGCGCCGCGTTGCACGAGTCGCGAGACAAGCGTCGCCGTCTTGTACGCGGCGATGCCGCCGCAAACGGCGACGAGCACCTCGTAGTTCGCCAGGTCCTGTTCGATCGGCGCGGGCATGCTCGAGGACGCGCTATTCACGTTCCGGGGCCGTCTCCGGCTCGCCGACCTCGATCAGGCCGAGTTCGATTTCTCGAATGACCAACTCGAGCGGCGTCATTTTGCCCTGTTCGACCATGGGGCGTGCGCCCATCAGGAGCTCGCGCCAGCGCTTTTGAACCAGCGCCGTGAACTTGAATCGGCCGCCGATTTTGTCGATCAGGTGTTCGTGCTTCAGACTTTCAATCATGTGTTTCTGTGCCTCGTCTTTGTCATTGACTCGCGCGGATCTTCGCGACGATCTGCGCCACTGTCACGTCCAGTTTGTCATTCACCACGAATTCGTCGTAACACGCCGATTCGTTTGCATATCGAATCTCGCCGTCGGCCTTCGCCAGCCGTTCGGCGACGCTTTCCGGCGCGTCGGTCTTGCGGCCCTCCAGGCGGTTCTTCTGTTCTTCCGCCGTCGGTGGCAGGATGAAGAAGGCAATCGCTTCCGGAATCCGTTCATGCACCTGGATACAGCCGCGGACGTCGATCTCCAGGATGATGATTCGCCCATCGGCGACGGCCTTGTTCACGGCGCTTGCCGGCGTGCCGTAGTGCTTTCCGTAGACCTCCGCCCATTCCAGCAGCTCGCCGCCGTCTTTCAGGCGGGCGAATTCCTCGGGCGTCACGTAATGATAGTCTCGATCGGCCGTTTCGTTGGGGCGCGGCGGGCGCGTTGTTACCGAAACGCTGAATTCGGCCGGTAGTTCCTCGCACAACCGCCGGCAGATCGTTGACTTGCCGGTGCCGCTCGGACCGCTGATGACGATCACTTTTCCCTTCTTGTCCGCAGCCTTGCCGTTCATGTCCCTCCGTGGGAGCAAATGCCGAACGACCGGGATGGAACCTGGATCCCGTCCGGACGTTCTTGCCGTCACTCGACGTTCTGAACCTGTTCCTTGATCCGATCGATCGCCGCCTTTACGGAGACGATGTTCTGGGAGATCGTTACGTCAGCCGACTTGCTGCCGATGGTATTCGCCTCGCGCAGCAACTCCTGCGAAAGGAAATCGAGCTTTCGCCCCGTCTCCTCCGGCGCGGCGCAAAGCGCTGCGAACTGATCCAAGTGGCTGCGAATCCGCGACAGCTCCTCGTTGATGTCGCATCGTTCCGAGTAGATCGCGACTTCGCGCGCGATCGCATCCTCGTGCGGGGCCAGGCTGCCGCCGACCACGCCGCCCAGCAGCTGCTCCAGCCGGTTCTTCAGGCGTTTGCGATAGTCGTCAACGACTGTCGGCGAACGCTCCGCGACATCCTCGATCAGCCGACGAATCTCCGCGCACTGAGCCGCCAGATCGTTGGCAATCGTCTGACCTTCCACTTTGCGCATTTCAATCAGCCTGTCGGCCGCTTCGTTCGTCAGCCGCTCGACGATGGCGAATTGTCGCGTCAGGTCCTCCTCGTCCATCTGCGGCGGCATCAGCACGCCGGGAATTTCCAGGAGGCGGCCGACATCCAGCATCACGCCGCCATTGGACTCTGCCGAAACGCTTCGCAGCTGTGCGATGTATGCGCCGACCATCGCCGTGTTCACGGCATAGGCGGCAGCGGGGCGATCGTCACGCAGTCGAAGATTGAACGTGACGCTGCCTCGCCCCATTTTCGCACGGAGCAGCTTGTCGATCTCGGTCTCGAATCGCTGCATCGATTCGGGCATCTTGATCGTCGCCTTGAAGTACCGGTTGTTGACGCTGCGAATCTCCACGCGATAGGACACGCCGTCTTCCGACGTCTTTGCCTCGCCAAAACCCGTCATGCTCTGGATCAAGAATCAACCCTGCCTTTGTCGACTCAATGGTTGAGTCGATTTCGAGTGATGCCGTCATGCGCCCGAAGTTGGAGAGACGCGTCGTCGAATGTCGAATCAGTTCGAGCTTTCCGGCTCGCTCGTCTCGTTGGACGAATCGCCGGCGCCCGAATCGCTGTCATCAGCCGCGCCATCCGCCGGCGTACCTGTCGTCCCAGCGTCGTCGGTATTCGACGATTCGTTGTTCGTCACGTTCGCGGGTGTTCGCGTCTTGGGGCGAGCCGGTTCAAACATGAAGTTTCCGGCGATGCACAGAATCAGAAACAGCGACGCCAATCCGACGGTGAACCAAGTCAGAAAGTCGCCCGTCTTCGTACCGAAGGCCGAATGACCGCCCACACCGCCGAATGCGCCGGAAAGACCTGAGCCGCGGTTCTTCTGCAGGAGCACCAGTCCGATCAGCAGAAGGGAAATCAGGATAATCAATACGCCGATCAGGGCTTCGCCAAATCCAATCGCCAACATGGTCACATTCCTCAATCGCTTAAAGGTCGTTCGCGGAAATCGTTTCCTGAATAATCTTCACAAAGTCGTCCGGCTTCAGGCTCGCGCCGCCCACCAGCGCACCGTCCACGTCGGCGCAGCTCATCAGTTCTCTTGCATTATCCGGCTTAACGCTGCCGCCGTACTGAATTCGGATCGCATTCGCCGCGCCTGCGCCGAATCGCTCGACCAACTGGCCGCGAATGTGCGCATGCGCCGCCTGTGCCTGTGCCGTCGATGCCGTTCGCCCTGTCCCGATCGCCCAGACAGGCTCGTATGCAATGACGAGCTTCTTCGCTTCGTCCGGCTTGACGCTCTCCAAGCTCCCGGCGATCTGGCTCGTAAGCACGCTTTCTGTTTCATTCGCATCGCGCTGCGCCAGCGTTTCGCCGATGCAGACGATCGGGATCAGTCCGTTATCAAAGACCGCCCGGACCTTTGCCGCGATCATCGCATTCGATTCGCCCGCGACGCGACCATTCGCGTCCTTGGGGCCGATTGTGTTCCGTCGCTCACTGTGGCCGAGGATGACATATCGGCAGCCCGTCTCCTTCACCATCGCCGCCGACACTTCGCCTGTGAACGCGCCCGAGGGCTCGCTCCAGCAATTCTGCGCACCGAGTGCGATCGGCGTCCCTGCAACGGCTTTCGCCATCGGGAACAGGTAGATCGAAGGCGGACAAATGGCGACATCGATCTTCGACGTCGCGCCGAGCCCCTTGGCGATACCTTCAACCAAGGATCGCGCGCTGGCGAGATCCAGATTCATCTTCCAATTGCCGGCGACGAATGGTTTGCGCATCAGGCTGCGACTGCCTCCGCGGGTTTGGGATAGGATCCAAGCAGGCGAACCGTCTTGCAGTGCTGGCGCATTTCTTCGATTGTCGCCTGCACGGGGCCGTCGGTTGCGTGGCCGTCGAGATCCACGAAAAAGTTATACTCGCCCGTCGATGCCGCGCTCGGTCGCGACGTGATCATCGACAGGTTGACGCCATTTTTCTGCACGGCCAACAGCGCTTCGACCAGCGCGCCGGCCCGATGCGCCGTGACAAACATCAGGCTCGTTCGATCGTTGCCCGTCGGCTTGGCCGCCTCGCGACCGAGGACGAAGAAACGCGTGGCATTTCTAGGATTGTCCTCAATATTCGCCGCCAGAATCTGCACGCCGTAGAGCTTCGCAGCCAAGGCGCTGCCGATTGCCGCAGTGCCTTTCGTGGTCGCCGCGAGTTCCGCGGCGCGGCTCGTGCTCGCCGCGGGTGCGACTTTATCCACCATGCCCGTTTCCGCCAGCCATCGCTGTACCTGTTTGAACGCCTCGGGCTTCGACTGCACGACTTCGATCTCATCCATCGGGCAATTGGCCATCAAGTTCAAATGGATCGGCAGCTGCAGTTCGTTGCAGATCATCACGCCTGTATCGACGAACGCATCCAGCGTGTCCAACACCACGCCGCCGGTTGTATTGTTCTCGACGGGCACGACACCGTAGTCGATGTGGCCGCGCTCCATCGCGTCAAACACGCCGCCAATGTGCACCAGCGCCTCGTATTCGACCGACGCGCCGAATTTCGAAACGGCGGCCTCGTGGGAATACGAGCCCTTCGGGCCGAGGAACCCCACGCGAGGGGGACGCTCCAGCGCGAACGACGCTGACATCAATTCTCTGTATATCGAGAGAAGCGATGCCTTCGACAGCGGGCCCGTCGATTTTCGGCAGATCCGATCCAGGATCGCCTTCTCGCGATCCGGGGAAAAAACGGCCGAACCCGCAGCGTTTTTCAGCCGGCCGATCTCGACAGCAGCCTCGGCGCGACGATTCAACAGGGCGACGATGTCGTCGTCCAGCGCGTCAATGCGTTGTCTGAGTTCGTCCAGCGACGCCATGCGCGCACCATCACCGCCAAGGTCATAACCCAATTCGAGCCCCACAGTGGAACCGCAAGTTTCGGCCCTGTCAAGTATTTGCGAGTTTCTGTGCCTGGCGCCGGCAGGGTCTAATCGTCGCTTCCGCCCACTGCGGGCCGGCCTGCCTTCCCAGGCGCCGCGTTATGGCTGACCGGCACTTGGAAACAGGCGACTGGTCGATCATTTCCGCTCAATTGCCAGTCCCTCACCCTTCGCATACCTTCACATTCCGAACCCGACCGGGGGGCCGGGCAGGGAAATCCAATGCACGCTTTTCGCCAAGGAGACGCAAAATCCATGCGCAGCATCCGAAATCTCGCCATCGTCCTTACACCACTTTTCCTGCTTGCGACCGCCTGCGGCGGGCCCCATTCGGCCTCGCGAAGCAAGAAGACGGGGAACCCCATGCTCGATAAGTACGCGACTGTCCGACTGACGACCGACATGACGAAGCTCGAACCTCATGAACGCGAGATGATCCCGCTTCTGATCGACGCCGCCGGGCAGATGGATGCCGCCTTCTGGATCCAGGCTTACGGCGACAAAGAAGCGCTCATGGCGAGCATTTCGGATCCGCAGCTGAAGCGGTTCGCCGAGATCAACTACGGTCCGTGGGACCGCCTCGATAACAACAAGCCGTTCATTCCTGGCGTCGGCGAGAAGCCGAAAGGGGCGAATTTTTATCCGGCGAACATGACCAAAGTGGAGTTCGAGGGCTATTGCACGATTCACCCGGACAAGGCCAAGGAACTCAGCTCGCTCTACACGATGGTTCGTCGCGCCGACAATGGTCGCGATCTGGAGGCCATTCCATACAGCACGTTTTTCCGTGAGCAGATGACCGCCGCGGCCGGCAAACTCAAGGCCGCCGGCGAACTCGCCAAGGATCCCGGCCTTCGCCAATACCTCTTCATGCGGGCCCTCGCGCTGCTCCAGAACAATTACCAGCCGAGCGACATGCAGTGGATGGACATGAAGGACAACACGATCGATTGCGTCATCGGCCCGATCGAAACCTACGAAGACCAGATGTTCGGCCAGAAGGCGTGCTTCGAGGCTTACGTGCTTGTCAAAGACAAGGAGTGGAGCGAGCGTCTCGCCAAGTATGCCACGATGCTGCCGGGCCTGCAGAAGGGCCTTCCCGTTCCGGATCAGTACAAGCGAGAGACGCCGGGCACGGATTCCGACTTGAACGCCTATGACGTCGTGTATTACGCGGGCGACTGCAATGCGGGCTCCAAGACGATCGCTATCAATCTCCCGAATGACGAAGAGGTTCAACTCAAGAAAGGTTCTCGTCGTCTCCAGCTCAAGAACGCAATGCGCGCCAAGTACGACCAGATCCTCTTGCCGATCGCCGATGAACTCATCGCAAAGGACCAGCGAAAGCACATCACGTTCGATGCCTTCTTCGGCAACACGATGTTTCACGAAGTCGCGCATGGTCTGGGCATCAAGGACACGATCAATGGTCGAGGCACTGTGCGAGATGCGCTGAAGGAGCAGTCGTCGGCGCTGGAGGAAGGCAAGGCCGACATCCTCGGTCTTTACATGGTCACGAAGCTCCGCGAGCAGGGCGAGATCACTGACGGCGACATCATGGACAATTACGTCACGTTCCTTGCGGGCATTTTCCGCAGCGTGCGATTCGGTGCGTCCAGCGCGCATGGCCGGGCCAACATGCTCCGGTTCAATTTCTTCGAGCAGGCCGGTGCGTTCTCGCGGGACGAGGCGACTGGCAAGTACCGCGTCGTACCTGACAAGATGGCGCAGGCGGTGACGGACCTGAGCCGCAAGATTCTGACGCTGCAGGGCGACGGCGACTACGACGGCGTCGTCAAGACGATGCAGGAACAGGGCAACGTCGGGCCGGCATTGCAGGCGGATCTCGATCGCCTCGCCACGGCGGGCATTCCCGTCGATGTCGTGTTCGAGCAGGGCATGAGCGTCCTGCGTTGACTCGCGGGGCTTCGCCTTGTGAGTGCTGTGGAAATTGAGAAGGCGTGTCCGATCGATCGCGCAATCGTTCGGCGGGACATGTCTTGACGACGAGGCTCGTAAAAAAGTTCTGATCCTGACCCGCGAAAACCGTGCGAAAGTTGAAGTAACTTTGGATTCCAACGCACGACGGCGGTCGATCTACGCGCGCCGGGCAGATGTGTTCGCGATGAGCACAAAATTGTCAGCCAACAGGAGCCATCCATGCAACTCGGAGCATTTTCCATCAGCCTCGCTGTCAAGGACATTCATGCGTCCAAGGCCTTCTACGAGAAACTCGGGTTCGTCTCAAAGGGCGGGAACATCGAACAGAACTGGCTGATCCTGAAAAACGGTCCACACGTCATCGGCCTTTTCCAGGGTATGTTTGACAAGAACATCCTGACGTTCAATCCGGGCTGGAACCAGGACGCTCAACAGCTCGATTCATTCACCGACGTTCGCGATCTTCAACGCCAGCTCAAGGCCAAGGGCGTACAGTTCTCCACGGAAGCCGACGAATCGACGAAGGGGCCCGCCAGCTTCGTGGTCGTCGATCCGGACGGCAATCCGATTCTTGTCGACCAGCACGTTTGAGCATTCTCGCTCTGTGTCCTGTCTATTGGACGAATAACACGATCGCGCCCAGCAAGACAGCCAGGCCGAGCGCCGACACGAGCGTGCCGTAGCGGGCGATGTCGCGCGTCGTCACTTCGCGCGTCGCGAAGGCGATCGCATTGGGCGGCGTGCTGATCGGCAGGCTCATCGCGATCGAACAGGACAGCGCGACGACCAGGGCGCCGGCGCGCGGGGAGATCGTCGCGATTGACGTGACAATCGGGATCAACATGTTGCTCGCCGACGTGTGGCTCATGAAATTCGAGAGTGCGATCGAAACGACAGCGATCACGGACAATAGCGCGATCGTCGGCAGAGTCTCGTAGGGGATCGCTTCGACGAGGATCGTGGACAGCCCGGTTTCCTTCATCGCGACGCCGAGCGTCATGCCGCCCGCCACGAGAATCATGATGTCCCAGTCGATGCGCTTCAGGTCGTCGCGATCGAGAATTCCGAAGACGGGGAATAGACCGATCGGCAGCATGGCGACGACCGCCGATGGTATCCCATGCAACGGCTGCGACAGCCACATCACGATCGTCACGACGAAGACGATGACGACGAACAGGAGCGCCGGCGTGACTTCGACGACGTCTGGGAACGAGACGGCGAGCGGCTCGCGCCTCGGTTTGAAGACGAGGATGAGAACGGCCCAGAGAATCAGCAGCAGCACGATCACGATCGGTACGCCGATCATCATCCACTCGATGAAGGAGATCGCGTACTTGCCACCGTCGATCTGATACAGAATGCTCGCTGCGACCGCATTCGGCGGCGTACCGATGATCGTCCCCATGCCGCCGATGTTCGCGGCGAACGGCACTGCAAGGACGAGCATTTTGCGCGTTCGAGGCCGATCTGAGATCTCGTGAAAGACGGGGCCGATGATCGCGATCATCATGGCCGTCGTCGCGGTGTTTGACATGAACATCGAGAACATTGCCGTCGTCAGGATGATGCCGAGCAGGAGCATGGTCGGCCGTTTTCCGAACGGCGTGATGAACGCGCGGGCGAGTCGCACGTCGAAGCCGTGTTTCGTGGCCGCCATCGCGAGGAAGAAGCCGCCGAAGAACAGGACGAGGACGGGACTTGCGACGGGGTTGAGGTATTTCTCCCATTGATGTTCGCCGCTGCCGTTGCCGACGTCGCCGAGGAGGTAGACGGACAAGACGATGACCATGATCGCCGTCGCGAACGGTGGAATGAGTTCGGTGATCCACAAAGACGCTGCACCGACGAACAAGACGAACGCGATGCGCGGCGCTGCGGCCTCGATGCCGGGCAGCGGTATGAAGACGGCCGCGAGAATGAGGCCAAGGCAGAGCATTGCCTTGAGAGCTGCTTGCCAGCCGAAATCCAGAACGATTCGATTTTGTGTGAACTTGATGCGCAGTGCGCGAGGCATGGCGTGTCATTCGCTTTCGACGGATCCGGCCGAAGCCGAATCGTACTTTGCCGGTGCGATATCTCGATCGCACACACGCATGAGCATATCGCAGTTTGCATCATTCGACCATGCCTGTCTGTCACTTAGTTGCGCCCCGCGCCGCGCTCAAGATCGGCGCAGCGCGGTTGCGAAACTGTTCGAACATGGATCAGACCGCGCGCGGGTTGTACTGCGAATAGTCGATCAGCTTTGCCGACAGCGGAAACGTCTCTGGTCTATCGACAACGTGAGTAATCTCGAAGTCGATCATCCGCTGCGCGCCGGGGAATTGCGACGAATGCGCCTCATTCCAATCAACACTGGCCCGTCCGGAAACGTGCAGCAAATTACCCGAGTCCGTGTCGATGAATAGGAGCCCCGCCCGCGGGTCGACGTGCAGGTTGCCGAGCGTCTGAAACATGTTGTTGCCGTTGTAGTCGGGCCAGCTGAGTTTGTAATTGTCGTCCACACTGACGAATCCGGGCATACCGCCACGATGGGAGATGTCGGCGCCGCGCTCGGCGTGCAGCGTTGCGATGTAGAACGTGTCGGCCGCCGCGATTTGCGCCTGTTGCCCGGGCGTCAGTGACGTACCGATGGCGGGCAGTCCGACGGTTCGGATTACGGGCGTAAATTCGCGAGCCTGTATGTACTTCGGGCAGTTGGAATAGACTTCAAACAGGTCGATGTCGATGGAATCAGCGCCGTGCGATGCGATGCGGCCGTTGAGGCGCATGCGTCGCCGGGTGCGCGGCTCGATCACCTGCATTCCGACGCTTCGGCCCGGATTCAGCGCGTCGGCGAGTGGATCGTGGGGAAGCAGGCCTTTGTTGATCCGAAGATGCGTCTCGTCATCGCTGGGTTGGAGAAAGCCAGGGGCGCCGGCCAGGGTTGTCGCGATCACCAAGCCATCGTCGCGGGCAGCGCCGAGTAGTGCGAAGTGCTGAGCCGTGAGGAAGGGGACGGCGGCGGGGGGGATGCGGTCGTCGATGGACTCGGCGACGCGGTCGGCAATACTGCGAACACCCGCGCGCTGCTGGATTTCGATCTCACCTTCATGGAACCAGTTCGACATGATTTCTCCTTTGCGCCGATGCCGGGGCGTTGCGGATGATAGCGCGACGAGGTCGCCGGAGGAAAAAAAGTCGTGCAAACGGCCGCAAACAGTCGCAAAATCGAGTCCGCCTGATCGAACGGCCACTTTGATGCGGGCGGCGTTTCATCAGGGGTCATGCGTGATCGGCGCTGCGCGTTCACATCGGCGTCGCCGCTGGTTTTTGGGTTTGCGATGGTAAGGGGTCGAAAAGGGTTGTCGGGGAGATGGCGTGAAATTCGTGTCTTGTCGGGTCGATGACCCGACCTACGGGGTTATTGCTTTTCGAGCACGAAGAAGTAGTTGTAGAGACTCAGGCCGGGCCGGAATTCGCGGGTGATCTTGAAGCCGGCGGCGCGGAGGTGCTTCCGTATTCGACTTTTGGGGTAGCCGCGACGATCGAGTTCCCAATAGTGCTGGCCGTCGAATCGTGGGCGCGACAATTGTCTAAATCCGAGCGAGAGGAAGATCGGGTCGAGGATGGGGACGTTGAGACCGACGTTGAAGCCGACAAGCGGGCACGGGAGCGTGATGATCAGCGATCGGCTCGTGACGCGGCGCAGTTCGGTGAGGGCCGCGTCGAATTGTTCGAAGGGCAGATGCTCCAGCACTTCGGCGATCAGGATCGTATCGTAGGCGTTGTCGGCGAAGGGCATGCGCCTGAGGTCGCCGACGATGCTGGGCCGCAGTTCGGGATCGACGTCGAGCGTGGAGACGTTCATTCCCCAGCGACGGAGGATCCATGTCGTCAGGCCCATGCCGAGGCCGATTTCCAGCGCGCGATCGCCGCCGCAGTCCCGGACGGTCTTCGCCTGGTACCAGTAGCTGATCATTCGCGGCAGGTTGAGGTAGTCGCCGAGGTAGTGATCGTGCGAAACCTGTATCGCCGAATTTGCGCGACGCTTCGACTCGGCGGGACGCCCGTTCGCCGGATGCCGCGCAACAGTTGCCGGTTTTGCCGCCGCGCCTTTCGTGTGTGTTTTGGCCTCAGGGACCGCTAATAGAGTCATTTCGTCTCGCAAGCTGCGTTGTGCGTGCGCCGACGCCGGAGCCGTCCGACGTTGCTCGTAACCTATATCGACGATGGACCGATAGCTTTCTTAACCGTCGGCTGCGCAATGACTCGCCGATTGCCGCCAGGCGACGGTGGCGAGAGGCATTGGCGGACATCGACTCAACAACAGAAACGCGTACGGATTCGCGACCCTTGGTGCTCGTGACGTTGTTCGGCGGCGGCTGGTATCGGGAGATCCTGAAGATCTCGGAACGTCTGCCGGGGGACAGATTTCGGTTTATCTATGCGTACGGATATCTGAACGACGTACATGGCGCCGCGACGCTGCCGATGCCGCATCCGGGTGAGCGTTTGCCGATTCGGTTCCTGGGGCCCACGCGAAAACGATGGTACGGGAGATTCGTGAATGGTTGGAATTTTGCTGTGGCATGCGTTGAGGCGTTTCGGATGGTTCGTTCGCGGCGGCCGGACGTGATTCTCGGGTTAAGCACTGCGAGTTCGGCGGCGTTGTTTCTCGCGGGCCGCTTTTACGGCGCGCGATGTATCTACGTCGAGTCGCTGACGCGCGTTGAAAATCTATCGTTGACGGGACGAATCGTTTATCACACGCGGTTGGCAGACCTTGTTTACGGTCAGTGGCCTCAGCTTCAAAAGCGATGCCCGCGGGTTCGATATTCGGGGGCGGTGATTTGATCCTGGTGACTGTCGGAACACAGTTCTTTGACGAGCTGATCGCGGAAGTCGATCGGCTGGTTGCGACGGGCGTGATCCGAGACGACGTGTATGCGCAGATCGGGTTGTGCAAGTCGGAACCGAGACATATGCGGCATGTGCGATTCGATCGCACGTTGCACGATCGCATGTGCGAGGCGGATTTGATCATCACGCATGCCGGGACGGGTTGCGTGATCGAGGCCATCGAATCGGGCAATCCGTTTATCGCGGTCGTGAATGACAGCAAGGCGGGGGATCATCAGCGAGAGTTTCTCAGAGTGCTGGAAACGACGCACGACTTCTGTTGGATCGAGTCGCCCGCGAAATTGGCGTCGGCCTTGCCCGATGCGCGCCCGGCAAGCGCGCGGCAGGAGAATAGCGTTGGCCAGTTATGTGACGACATTACGCGGGAGTTGATGCAATCGTCGCGCGTACAGTCGCGGGGATGGGTGCGGCGACTTCTTGGCCGCTCGTCGGCAGCCTCAGTTGGATAGCAGATCGAAACCGCCGGCGGGAGGTTCGCCGGCTTCCCAGCGTTGGCGAACGAGTCCGAGCCCATACACGCAGTACTCGAATTTGTCGCTCAGTTCGGCGAGGACCTGGCCGGGTGGTTCGAGGTTGGCGGCACTGAGGTTCGAGGCGATCAGGTAGGAGCGTTTGCCCTGATCGAAGTAGTTGATCAGGTCGTCCTTGGACTGTCGGCGATGGATGCGCCGGAGATTTTCCGGGTAGACGCCCGTCCAGAAGAGCGTGAAATCGCCAATGTGCCGGTGATACTCGCGTTTGCGTATGTCGGGGGCCGTGTGTTCGGAGAGCTCCGTGGCGCAGAGCATATCGGCGACGTCTTCGATGCGCCGGCCGCTACCGTCGACGAGCAGGTTGATGCGTTCGACGTGGATGAACTCCGTCAGCAGGTCGGTCAGATAGTCCAAAAGACCCACGCTGGCGATGCCGACGCGCTCCTGGAAGCTCTCTTCCACGAGTCCGGCGAACCAGCGATGCAGCGGATGGTCATTCGGCACGTCGCGCACGACACGAATCCTCCCACGTGTACGTCAAACCACGGATTTCAATCGACGCCGCTGGCGAAGCGCTGCGCCAATCACTACTTTTATCGTAGGATTCGAAGTTCGCCCGGTAAAGGAAATCCGTCGGAAAGGCCAGGCATCGGGCTTATCGGTCGAATGGGCCGTCAGATAACGATGAACGAACCCATGAGGAGCGGGGCATCAGGACGAGCGATTTACAGTACGAGCTTCCGCCGGAACTGATCGCACAGCGACCGATCGAGCCGCGGGATGCGTCGCGTCTGTTGATCGTGGATCGGTCGCGCGGCGCATGGCGACACGGGCGGTTCGGCGACATTGTCGAGATGTTGCGTGCGGGTGATTGCCTGGTGCGCAACACGACCAAGGTGATTCCGGCAAAATTCGAGGCATTCCGAAATTCCGGCGCGCGCGTTGGCGGGTTGTTTCTTCGCGAGCTGGGACCCGGGCGTTGGGCGTGTCTGTTGAGCAACGTACGGCGCGTTCGTGACGGCGAGCAATTGCAGCTCGGGACGTCCGGATGGCATATGGCGATCGCGTCGCGCGGCGAGCGAGGCGAGTGCGAAGTGGTCGTCGATCCGCCGGATGCGGCGACGGATGTGTTGGCGCAAGTGGGGCGGACGCCGTTGCCGCCGTATATCCGGCGTGATGACGATGATTCCGATGAGCGGCGCGCCGAGGATGTGTCGCGCTATCAGACGGTCTTTGCGCAGGCGCCGGGGGCGGTTGCGGCGCCGACGGCAGGACTGCACTTTACAGCGGAACTGATGAAGACGATTGCGGCGAAAGGCGTTGGATTCGCCGATGTGACGCTGCACGTCGGGCTGGGGACGTTTCAGCCGGTCGTCGTGGAGGATCTGGCGGATCACGACATGCACAGCGAGTGGTACGAGATGACCAGCGCGGCCGCGGCGCGGATTCGTGAATCGCGATCGAGCGGCGGTCGGAGCGTCGCGATCGGGACGACGTCGGTCCGCGTGTTAGAGAGTGTCGCCGCGAATGGTGAATTGGCGGCTGCGAGCGGGTGGACGAAGTTGTTGATTTATCCGCCGTACGGCTTTCGAGCGACGGACGCGCTGCTGACGAATTTTCATCTACCGGGAAGCACGCTGCTTGCGCTGGTGTCGGCGTTTTGCGGGTACGAGTTGACGATGTCGGCGTACGCGGAGGCGGTGCGGGAGAAGTACCGATTCTTCAGCTATGGCGATGCGATGCTGATCGTGTAATTCAAGATATCGTGATGCATTCGCGATGTGCGTCGGTGCTTATTCCACGGCTCTGGCCGCCTCGCAGATCCAGTCAGCAAGTTTCAACGTGAAGGACTTGCTCTTTCTGGATTCGATAACGACGGACATGATCGTCCGGTCGACACGATCGGCGCGGCACCAGACAATGTGCCCGTTGCCCGAGCCCGCCGGGAACATCATTGCCACGCCTTTTTCCTTCGCGATCTTGATAGAGAAGCTGTCGACGGGGGGTTCGTCCAAGATATCAACGAGATGTTGTTCGAGACCTTTGTCGTTCATATCGCCGCAGAAGAAGCTGACGCGACAGACGAGATCGTCTCCCTCCTTGCCGATGTAGGTGATTTCGTTCGGCGGTGTGCTTTCGTTTGTTGGCTGTTTCGACCAATCGAGGACATTGGGCAGTTGGAATGCGATGGGCCAGGTGTCGGCCTTGATGGCAAGCGTTGCTTTCCATTCGACGGGTTTGTTGGCGCTCACCTGCATTTGGGCGAGACCGATGGTGGCAGCGAGGGCGACGGCCATCGTTGCGATGGTCCAGCCGGGCTTGGCGGGCTTTTCGCGGGTGTACTGCGTCCACATAGGCCATCGAGAATAATGGCGTGAATCGTGGGGATCAACTTGCAACGGGACGCGGGGGCTAGCGAAGCGTCGAGAGGGCCCATACGAGCATAACGACGATCAACAATGCAACGGGCGCAATGAGGGTCGGCGCGAATGCCCCCAGCGATTCGTCTTCGGTCGATACAAGTCGCGTATCGGCCGGTGATTTGCGGTCATCCAGGGCCGCGGGTGCAGCCACGCCGCAATCGTATTCGACGGCGCGGATCATTACTTTGGCTTCGAAGGTGTCAATGCCGAGGCGACGGGCGAAGCGGACAAGTTCGCGGCGGCGGGCGCCCGGGAGCGGTCCGTCGTCGACCTGCATCGCGATCATCTCGCGAAAGAGCTGGCGGGCGATCGACCGATCAACGGGTGACGATCGTCGTGCCGGATCGTCAAACGGCATGTCGATGGGTTTCTCGGGTCTGTTGTCGCGCATGTGCGCGTCCCTCCGACCGACGTTATGCACGGCTTCGGGCAAGGTCAGGACTTAGAGCGCAGAAACTGCAGCTGTCCGCTAAAGTCGCGTCTTGTCGAGGTTTGCGGGTTGTGACATCGGCGGATTCGTCCTAATATTCAGGACAAAAGAATGGCTAAACGCGAGTTGGGACGGCACAGCTAGATGGACAAACAACTGACACTGCCCAAGGCATTTGCGGATCTTGGCGTCGAATCTCCGGTCCTCAAGGCACTGGCTGTGATGGGGTATGAGGAGCCTTCCCCCATTCAGGCGGAGCTGATTCCGAATGTTCTTTCGGGGCGGGATGTGCTCGGGCAGGCTCGAACGGGCACGGGGAAGACGGCGGCATTCGGTATTCCGGTCTGTCAGCAGATCGATCCTCAAGGTCGGCTCCAGGCGATGATACTGACGCCGACGCGCGAACTGGCGGCGCAGGTGCTGGGCGAATTGCGTCGTATCTGCAAGTTTCTGAATCTGCACTGCGTCCCGGTTTATGGCGGCACGAACATGCGCGGTCAGATACGGGAACTCGGGCGGAAGCCGCATGTGGTCGTCGGGACGCCAGGTCGCGTGATGGACATGATGGCGCGGGGCGCGCTGGATCTGAACAGTCTGCGATTCGCGGTGCTGGATGAAGTGGATCGCATGCTCGACATCGGATTCCGTGATGACATCCGCAAGATACTCGGAGGTATTCGCGGGGATCATCAGACGATTTTCGTGTCGGCGACGCTCGAGGGTGAAGTCAAGCGATTGGCGATGCGCTACATGCACGAGCCCGTCGAGGTCAACGTCTCTCAGGATCAGTTGACGGTTTCAGAGATCAACCAGCAGTACACTGTCGTCGAGCCGCAGAAGAAATTCCGGCTGCTGATGTTCCTGCTGAAGCGAGAAAACCCGAAGCTCACGATTATCTTCACGCGGACGAAGCACGGCGCGAGGAAGCTCGCCAAGCAGTTGCACGCGGCGGGACTGATGGCGAAGGAAATTCATGGCGATCTCGTGCAGCAGAAGCGCGAGAGCATCATGGAGCGTTTTCGCAAGCATCACATACCCATTCTCGTGGCGACGGACCTGGCATCGCGCGGCATCGACGTATCGGGCATCACGCACATCGTGAACTACGACATGCCGGACGATCCGGAAGTCTATGTGCATCGGATCGGTCGTACGGCGCGGATGGGTGCGTCGGGCATGGCGATTTCGTTCGTGGCGCCGGACCAAGGCGATGTGCTGACAAAAGTCGAGATGCTGATCAACGAACAGATCGGGCGCGTGGATCTGACGGGCTTCGAATCGGGCGATCGATCGGGGGCTTCGCGCGACAAGGGTGACGGCCAGGATCGGCGAGACGATCAGAGTCGCCGGCAGGAGGCGCCGCGTCGATTTTCTAATGATTCCGAGGCATCGGATTCAGGCCGATCGTCGTCGTCGAAGCCGTCGGAAGCGCCTGCCGACAAGTCGTCCGCAGCACGACCGCTGTTTGTGAAGCTGCCGCCCCGGCGACGGCGCTAGCGATCGATCGGGTTTGCGGCGATCGATCGTGTCGGTTGCGTCTCGGGCGGCGCGCCCTGCCATCGCGTGTTGAGGGCGTGGGGCACGGCGACGAGATCGCATAACTTTCCAACCACGAAATCCACAAGGTCATCAATTGACTGCGGTCGGAGGTAGAAGCCGGGCGCGGCGGGGCAGATGATTCCGCCGGCGCGGCTGATGCGCGTCATGTTTTCAAGTTCGATGGGGGATATGGGCATTTCGCGCGGGACAAGGATGAGTCGGCGAGATTCCTTCAGATGTACGGCGGCGGCGCGCGCAATGAGGTTGTCGCCGAGACCGGCGGCGATTTCGCCGAGGGTGTTTCCGCTGCACGGGCAGACGATCATCGCGTCGGTCAGGAAGGAGCCCGACGCGAGGACGTCGCCGACATCGCGATAAGGGTGACTCGTGATCCGACGGGCAAGCGTGTCGCCGACGAGGTGCTCGGGCGACGGGTCGTCGATGTCCATTTCGTCCAGGAAGAGTCGACGGCCGTAGGGTGAGATCACGAGATGAATGTCACATGCCTGCTGGGCAAGGACTTCCAGAAGTCGGCGGGCATATGGAGCGCCGCTGGCGCCGGTGACTGCGACGACTATTCGTTTGGACATGCCAATCCTCTACTGCTCAGTTTCGCGCTCGGAGTCGGGCTTTCCGATTACGACTCGGTTTGCATCAAGATAGACAATGCGCCAATGCGATCTCGCGCATCGGTCGACCAGCAGCTGTCGGGATACGTCTTGACGAGAGTCTCGAATATCTCCCGGGCGTCCGACAGCAGGTGATCCTCCTGCAGTGCATCGCCATAATAGAACGTGGCTTCTGCGCCGGCCGGGCGGCCGTGCAACTGCTCGGCCGCCTTCCGCAATCGGACGATTCGTCGCGACAGGGCCGGATCCAGTATGGCGAGCCGTACGCGGGCGTAGTCGGCGGCAACGGATCCGGGAAACGCCTCGTAGAGTTTTTCGAGGTTCCGGCAATAGTCGGGATGCGCCGGGTCGAACGACAGCAACAGCTGAATGGGCAGGATCATTTCGTCGGGCATTCGCTGTGACGGGCCGAACACTTCGACAATTGGGCGCGGCGCATCGGGGCGGGATGCAATCAGCATGTCGCAGAGGCGCCGTGCACGAACGAGTGTGAGATCGAGTCGCACGCCGAGCCCCTCGGACGGATCGCTTCGCTTGAACAGGGCGGCCATGCCGGCGGGGGCGCCGGCCGGTTGTGTAGCGGTGCTGCGAGGTTCGAACCGATTGATCAGCTCGTTCAGGCCCGCGATTGCGTCGTCGATTCGCCCTTGTGTTGCGTCGATGATGGCGATTCGGAGCATGGCGGGGGCCGCGACGGTTTCATTTGGAAATGACTTAACGAGCTTCTTCCAGGTCGGATAGGAGGCGACATTGGGTTCATCCGCGCGGAATTCCGCGCGTTGGGCCGACTCCAACTGGGTCTCGTCGACACGCAGATCGAGGGCGCGGCCCTTCAGATAAAGGACGTTCGCGACATTTGGAGAAGACGGATAGGTCTCGATGTACTCGTCACAGCGATCGACGGCCTCCTGTCGGATTTTCTCGACGCGATCGAGGACCAGCGCTTCAGTCCTTGCGAGGACTTCGGCATGGATTGACTCGTAATCTCGTTCCGTCGGGTCCGTCCACTTTTCAATCGTCCGCAGGCTTGCAAGTCGGCCGATGTCCAGCGGTGCGAACAGCGATTCCTTCCCGGGACCGATGTCCATCTTGAGCAGGCGGTATTCCAACTCGTGCCGACCGACGTTCGTATGGAAGAGGATGACGGGCAGGGCGAAGAGCGTCGCGAGGACAGGGGGAATACCGCCGGGGCGATAGTCGATGAGTTTGGCGATCGCGAGGGCGGCGGCGCAAATGACGCAGGATGCAAGGAGAGCGAGCACCCACGGTGCGTAAAGCAGCGCCTGATCCTGGACCATCCTGAACGGCGAATCCGCCGGCTGCCATGACGCTGACACGAAGTAGATGGCAATCGGGAGCAGACCGATGAGGGCCGAGGCATAACGGAATCGAAACCGGAAGGGGCCTGTGCACGCGAGAATGCAGCCGATCTGCACGGTAATGCCGAGCCAGGGCATGGCGGCAAGCAGCACGATCATGGCGCAAAACGGGACTGACGCCGGTAGGCGGTAGAGGATTGCAATCAGGATCGGGATCGAGCAAAGCGATGCGAACTGCAGTCCCATGATGACGGCGTGGAGCGGCACTTCCTGGACGGGGATGGGACGTGTGAGGAAATCGGACAGCGTGATCTGATCCGTTGCTGTCGGTGCGAATGACTTGCCGAGAATGTCGCGATATTGCGGATGCGTCCAGGGCGTCGAGTCGCCGGTGCGGAGCCAGAACGTGAAACAACAGAGACCGGCGAACAGGAGACTCAAGAGAAGGAGCATCAGCGCCGCGCGAATTCGATAGCGTCGCGCTGTTCGCGACCAGACGTCAACGACTTCCTCCGAGCCGGCCGCGTCGGGTAGTTCGGGCGTAACGATATCGCTCATGGCGCATGCCCTATATACACGGTGGCGACCCCGAGAGTGAGTTGAGTGAATGTGACTCGGCTGAATCCGGCCCGTTCCATGGACCTCGCCATGCTAGGGGCGTCAAGAAATGTCGAGACGGATTGGGGGAGGTAATCGTATGCGCCGGACTTGTCCCGACTGATGATCGACGCGACGCGCGGGAGGACATTTCGGAAGTAGAACAGATAGAGATTTCCGAGGATCCTGGTGCGCGGCATCGTGAATTCGAGGATGCAGGCGCGGCCGGCAGGTCGAAGGACACGGCGCATTTCCCGCAGACCTGCGTCGAGATCCTGGAAATTTCGAACGCCGAATGCGCAGCTGACGACATCGAACGACGCATCTTGAAAGGGCAGGCCGAGCGCGTCGGCGCGACACCATTCGACGGGGGCCGGGCGGTACGCCGCAAACGACAGCATCCCCGCGGAGAAGTCGCTGCCGACAACGCGGGCAGGGCGCGCGGACGCGAAAGCACGGGCGAAGTCGCCGGTACCGCAGGCGACGTCGAGGACTTCGTCGCTCGGCTTGATCTGTGCGAGTTCAACGGCGCGGCGGCGCCAATAGGCGTCCCGACCGGCGGAGAGCACGCGATTCACGCGTTCATAGGTCGGCGCGATGCCGTCGAACATGTGCTGGACGCGGTTCGCCTTGTCCGGCTGGGCATGCGGATCGGCGAGGCGCGTCTCGTCCCAAATCAAGGGTTTGCCTGCGGTCATATCGGCGGGATTGTAGCGGAAAACGCGGCGGGCGAACCGTGGGGGCAGAGACGTTCGGTGAACGCTACAGGAATTCCAAAACGAATGAAAACACCGCGTAAAGGATTGCGGCGACGAGGCCGGCCTCTCTTGAGGGTCGCATAAGACAATAGCTGTACATAATGCCCATCAACGCAAAGGGCATGAGGAAGATCATTCGGAACCCGGCGTCGCCCCAGGTCGGTAGCTTCAGGCCGACAAGGCACGGCAGGAAGAATCCAGCAACGAATAAGAGGATCGTCGCGACAACGGTCCATCGTTGCTGGGACATGGCGACGGCGTCGGCCTTGTGGTCCGGCATGTTCGAATGGCCCGCGCGAAGCGTCTCTGCGATCGTGAAGTGCTGTCCGCACTCCGGGCAGATACGGCCTGATAGACCGCGGACGTCGTAGTTGCAATTCGGGCAGAGGTGGCCGTCCCGATCGGGGACCGGGATTCCGTAGTCGCCGCGTTGAGAGACGCCGGGGTAATAGGGAGCCTGATAGCCGACGTTCGGGTCGACAACGACGTCGGGCAGCGGCTCGAGGTCGATTTCAACGCGGGGGCGGGGCGGGTTGGAAGAATTGTCGGTCATTGAGTCGGCTGGCGTCGGGTTTTCCGTTCGAGAAGATTGTATCGGGTCGCGGAGTGTCCGGTTTTTGGGGGCCTACAGGAGGATCGCGGCGTCGATGCAAGTTATGAGTCCGACGTACAACATCGTCGCGGTCTTCGCTGATCGTGCCTTGGTCCATCCTCTCATCGAATGGAAATAGACGCCGGCCCCGACGAACACGCTCGCGTAAAACATCTGTCCGAACAGTGTGAACGATGTGGGGGCCGACCAGGTTAGCAAATTGGGGGAAATGAACGCCAGAATGAAGATCCCGACGCAAATCGCAAATATGCGTTTGTCGCGCCGAATTGCGGCGTCGTCCATTGCCATGAGCGGGTCATGTGACAAGCCGGCGAGGTGGGCTTCACCGACGGTGAACTTATGGCCGCATTCGGGGCATTTTCGGCCCGGCTGGCCGCGAAGGTCATAGTCGCAATCCGGACATTGATAACCCGGGCGATTCGGCACGAAGCTGTGGAAGGGCTCGTTCAAAACAGTGGGACGCGGATAATGCGCGGTCGTCGATTCGATCGCGAGCGGCTCCAGCTCGATTAGTTTCACACTTACAGGTTGCGACATTGGTTGTCTTCCGCGTTAATCCAGCCCGTATTCATTCCAGCGACGATCGACCAGGCGTGAGATTTCCTCGTTCATCGCCAGGAGTTTGGGCCACTCCCGTACAACCCCTTCTCCCGGAATTTTGCGCGTCGCATCGATGCCGATCTTGCTACCGGCGCCGCAGTAGGGGGCCGCATGATCAAGTATATCCAGCGGGCCTTCGACGATGAACGTATCTCGTCGCGGATCGACGTTGGCGCCGACGTGGAACATCACGGCCTGTTCGTCGTGAACATTGACGTCTTCGTCAACAATGATGACGAACTTCGTGAATGACATCTGGCCGGCGCCCCAGACGGCACTGGCGACGCGACGCGCCTGGTAGGGGTATTCCTTTCTGATCTTGATGAACGCGAAGTTGTGGAATGCGCCCCAGCGAGGCAGGTGGTAGTCGATGACGTCGGGAATGAGCATCTTCAGCAGCGGGAGAAATACGCGCTCCGTGGCTTTGCCCATGTAGTAGTCTTCCATCGGGGGCAGGCCGACGATGGTCGTGGGGTAGATGGGGTTCTTGCGATGCGTGATCGCCGTGATGCGGATTGTTGGGAATTGATCCGCAAGGCTGTAGAAGCCGGTGTGATCGCCGAATGGTCCTTCACGGTCTTTTTGCCAGGGGCTGACGAGTCCTTCGATGACGATTTCGGCATTGGCGGGGACGTCGATAGGGACGCTAACGCCGGGGCATAGCGGGATTCCGCCGTCGTTGAGGAATCCGGCGAAGAGCAATTCGCTGACGCTCGGCGGAAGCGGGCAGGTGGCGGCATAGGGTAGGACGCTTTCACCACCTAGGACGATGGCGATCGGCATTTCCTTCCCTTGCGCGGCCCACATCCGCTGATGCCGTGCGCCGTCGTGATGCATATGGCAGTGGAAGAGCGCCGATTTCGGGCCGGTGACCTGGATGCGGTACATACCGATGTTGGGCTCGGAGCCGTCGGGAGCGGTCGTGTAGATCCCGGCGAGCGTGATGTAGCGACCGGCGGGTTTGTCGCTGACGGACGAGGCGGGGCCGCTGTTCGGGCCGCCGATGGTCTGTCGGTGTTTTGCGGAAGGCGGCGTCGCGTGATCGCCGACGCTGACGCTTTCGTCGGTTCCAGCGTCGTGGGGCCAGCATTTGATGATCGGAAGCTTGAAGAGGTCAGCATCGTCGGTATGGACTACTTCCTGGCAGGGACCTCGTTTGACGCGCTTGGGCGCGTAGCCGGCGATTTTGGCGAGTTCGGGCAGCATTTTCATTTTCTCGACGAGGGTCGAGGGCGGCTGCGGCTTCGCGAGTTTCTCAACGCGGGCGGCAAGGGAATCGAAGTCGTCACAACCGAGGGCGATTCGCATACGGGCGTAACTTCCGAAGAGGTTGATGGCGACGGGAATGTCGCTGCCCTGGACATTTTCGAAGAGGAGTGCATGTCCGCCGGTGGCGCCGTGGACAGGATCCGTCGCCGGGGCGCCGGCGAGGCCCTCGGGGCAGGGGGATTTGGAAACACGATCGGTGATTTCCGTGATCTCCAGTTCGGGGCTGACCTGGGCGGAGACGCGTTTGAGTTGACCCGCATGGTCGAGCGCTTCGACGAACGATCTGAGATTTGAAAAGGGCACGGAATGCTCCTGAGTGGCCGGTGGGGACCGGTTCGAGCCAGTTGTGAGAATCCGCCATCCGTCGGCAGGATGCGGTAGTTATAGCGATGGAGGCTCGTTTTCGCAGCGCCGGATGCGGAGAGGCCGCGGGTCGGTCTTGTCATGCGACGTGTGTCGCCTTAGTATCCTTGGCCCGATATCCAATTTATCCTGGATCTTCTCTCTTACAGAGTTTCCCGGAATACCAAGACAGGCATCGAAGGAGTCATTCGTGGCGAAAGCGCAGCAGAACGGTCGGGATCGATATGTATTCACGTCAGAGTCCGTCAGCATGGGTCACCCCGACAAGGTCGCTGATCAGATTTCCGACAGCGTGCTGGATGCGTTGTTGGCGAAGGATCCGGCGGCGCGCGTCGCATGCGAGACTATGGTGACGACGGGACTCGTTGTCGTCAGCGGCGAAGTGACGGTCCACAACAAGGAAGCTGAGTTGGCGCTTGGCAATATCGAGGATGTGATTCGCGACACGATCAAGAGGATCGGATACACGGATCCCGAGTGCCAATTCGACTACAAGAGCTGCGCCGTTATTCGCACGATTCACAGCCAGTCCGCGGACATTTCGCAGGGCGTCGATTCCGGCAAGAAGAAGGAGCAGGGTGCAGGCGATCAGGGCATCATGTTCGGCTTTGCCTGTAAGGAAACCAAAGCGCTGATGCCGTTGCCGATTCATCTGAGCCATCGGCTCGTGGAGCGCATGGCAAACGTTCGTGAGTCCGGCGAACTCGCGTGGCTGCGACCGGACAGCAAGAGCCAGGTGTCGATCGAGTATGACGGGCACAAGCCGATTCGCGTCACAAGCGTCGTCATTTCGACGCAACATCAGGCCCTTCCCGAGTTGTTGGGCAAGGACGGCAATGTCAACGATAAGTTCCGCAAGGCGATCATCGACAAGATCATCAAGCCGGTGATTCAGGCCGAAGCGCCTGAGCTCTGGAACAACAATATTACGTTCCACATCAACCCGACCGGTCGTTTCGTCATCGGCGGGCCGCACGGCGACGCCGGCCTGACGGGGCGGAAGATCATCGTCGACACGTACGGCGGACGCGGATCGCACGGCGGCGGGGCGTTCAGCGGCAAGGATCCGTCGAAGGTGGATCGATCGGCCGCCTACATGGCGCGGCATATCGCGAAGAACATCGTGGCGGCGGATCTGGCGGACGTCTGCCAGGTGCAGTTGTCATACGCGATCGGCGTGGCGGAGCCGATCAGCGTCAACGTGAAGACGGAAGGCACGTCGAAGATCCCGGAATACCAGATCGAGAAGCTGATTCGCGAGCACTTCCCGCTGACGCCCGCAGGCATCATCAAGTACCTGAACCTGAAGCGCCCGATCTACCGGCAGACGGCGGCACACGGTCACTTCGGCCGTTCGGGCGCTGCGTTCACGTGGGAGAAGACGAACGTCGCGCCGAAGCTGAAGGCGGCGGCGAAGAAGCTCGCGGTGTGATTCGCGGACTTCGATAGCACAATCGATAACGAGGCCGGAGCGGTGACTACGCCGCTCCGGCTTCTTTTTTTGCGTTTGGACAATGATGGTTGTAGCGGACTTCTTGGGACGACCTGCCGTGCGTTCGCGCAGCGTGTTGAGCCGACTGTTCCAGCTTCGTGCCGCGGGCGCGGTCTGTTATGCCTTGGGTCCGGCGGACACGCTCGCGCCGGATGTGGGAGGGCGCCACGTCATATCTTGAGGGCGATGCCGCGGATGGTGCCCTCGAACGCCATCACGTTGTTGACGAATGCCTGCACGGCGCACGTGTATCGGCGTGTACGTGGTTCGACAACGTGGGCGATGAGGAGGATTCTTGCGGGAGGATAGACAGACTCGCGGAATTTTGCGTCGGTGATCCCGCCGAACCCCATGATGCCGAAATCGTCTTCGTAGAGCATTTTCTGGGTGAACGCGGACAGCTGTGCGGCGGCTTCCACCATGAGTACGCCGGGAAAGATGGCCTGCTTGGGCATGTGGCCGCGACACCACCATTCGTCTTCGCGAATATCGCGGACGGCGGCGAACAATCTGGCGTCCTTGTCGATGTGAACAACGGAATCGAGCTGGGAGAATTCGAAGCGTTGCGGAAGGAGTTCATAGATCCTATCGCGATCGTAAAGGACGTTGTCGCAGTCGATCTGGGTGGGCTCAATGAAGGCGGCTGGGGGCATGCACTAACTCCGGGAGCAGCAAACGCAACGTGTGGGCTTGGCCCAGTGCATGCGTCTCGCAAGGGTGGAATCGGGGTACGCTATCCGGGATGCGGTCAGAGTCTGTTCTGACGGGAAATAAACGGGGCCGATGTGCGGGACAATTCCCGCTACACGGCCCTTAGGGAATCTCTTTGCTCGGCTCGCGTCAATGTTCAGATGCGCGAGACTCAAGGATGCCCTTTCGGACTTCCTGAGCGGCGTTTTTGATGTCCTGCATCGTTTTTCGGACACGTGTGCCGGCTGCTTTGTTGCCGCCTTCGGCTTTCGCAATGTCATCCGCACACGTTTCCACAAGTTGCTTGAGGCGTTCGTATGCCTCCATGGGCTGGACTCCTTGGGTATTGGGGTAAGAACCGGCGGCCCGTCCGCCGGGGGCGTTTCCGTCGGCGGGAAGTCTAGCAGGGGCCCTGACGGGCTGCAAACGCGATTTCGAACAAAATCGTCGATTCCGAGTTGGTATCGCGGGTTGGCGAGGGCGCCGGGCGAATTCGGCCCTTGCCTCGCTGTCGATCTTGGCCTATATTCCCGGGTTTTCGCGAAACCCGTACGTCGACCTTAGACGAGGATGAGACCCCGTGCATTATCCACATCGAATCAGTCATCGTAAGCGTGCCCGCAAGCAGGGCTTTCGCGCCCGAATGCGTCGCGCCGGCGGTCGAAAGCTCATTTCCCGCAAGCGTCAGCGCGGTCGCCGCGTGAACGTGAAGGGGTTGTAAGGCCTCATCGCTTAACGGTTTGCGCTGAACTCACCAGCTAAAATTGCGGTCTGTCGATGATCGACGGTACGGGCCATTTGGCGAAGAGCCCGAGAGCGTCGGTAACGCCAATGGGTCTCGGAACGGCATAAAGCTCTCCGTAGGTGTAGCCGCATGCGCCGCCTTCGTATCCTCCCAGAGACCTCACATAATGCTCGACCCGGGCGAGTCTTTCGTCGGGGAATTGTGATTTGTAGCACGCAATCGCGGCAATTTTCGCGTCCATGGTCTCCGTGATATCCACGACAAATTCTGCTGGAAACTTCTGAGATTCGGCCGATCGGGCGATGGGCCGGTAGATCAGGTGGTCCACGGCGTGGGGCGTCGTCCCACCGAATCGCTCGTCCCACTTGGTCAATTGGGAATAGAAGCGCGTCGCCTCGGTGATGAGTTGCGACTGGTAGTGATCGGGGGAGGCCGCGACTGTTCGACCTGCGATACCAACGAGCACCGGCGGCCGGTATCTTCGCAATGCCGTCGCGAGCGCGAAACGGGGTTCGGGGCCGTCCATCAGGACGCGATTGGTCAGGCCCAACATCTCACACACTTGAACGCCGAGGACATCGGCCGCCGCTCTCATCTCCTTCATCCGCGTTTCGGGATCACCGAGGGGCGTCGGCTCTCCGTTCGTGAGATGAAACATGCCGACTTTGTATCCCTGTTTGACTAGGGCGGCGATCGTACCGCCGCAGCCGATTTCGAGGTCATCGGGATGGGGCGCTGCGAATGCGATGTCGAGCTTGATGGATTCGGCCATTGAGGCTCCTTGTGATTATTCGGGGCGAACCGTCTCCCGGACGGCCGGACTTCAGCCTGAAACTCAGGCGGATGATAGGTGTGTTGTACGCCGCCCTCAAATCGGGACGCGGTTGGCCGGTCAACGTCGTCGGGTTTTGCGGAACCCGCTGTATCGCGCTTAAATCGGTGTGACGTTTTTGGGGGCCTAGGTTGATGCAATCGGGGCGAATCCACAACCGGACGTCGTTTCGTCATGGAGGCTTGCGGGCATGGTTCGTGCAATCTGGAAAGGTGTCGTGCTTGCTGAGAGCGATCGATGTCAGTTGGTTGAGGGGAGTTACTATTTCCCCGCAGAGAGCGTCCATGCCACGTACTTCAAGGCGAGTTCCACGCAGACGACGTGTCCCTGGAAAGGCGTCGCGTCGTATTACCACATCGTGGTGGACGGTGAGGTGAATTTGGACGCGGCGTGGTTTTATCCAAAGACGACGACGGCTCAGGCGAAGCCCTTCGAGGGGTTTGTCGCGTTCTGGAAAGGCGTGGAGGTCGCGTCGGTCGAATGACCATCGGCCGGCGGTGCGTTGTTTCGGGGCCGATCGTCACTTAGGATGGGACCATGAGATGGCGCTTCAGAGAATCGAGGTTCAGCCTGCGCTTTTTGCGATGCGCGGTGTCGGGGCGTGTGGCCACGTTTGGGTTCGCGATGATATGCGTATCGGACCTTGCGTGCGCCCCTGGGGGGCAGTCCTATCGGGCAGGAATTCAATCTGAGCGTACGACCGATCGAATTCGGGCGATATATAAGGCAGGTGAGCTTCGGGATCCGTTGGCAGTCGCGCTGCTTGTCGATCGGCTCGAGGATGAGGACGAGGGCGTGCGGCTCTATGCATTTCTCGCGCTGGAGCGAATCACCGGGAAGCGGTTTGATTATGATTACGCCGCCACGCCATCGGCCAGAGCGCTTGCGGTTGATCGATGGCGGGCGTATGTCCGCGAGCGCTATGCCGCGGGATCGCCGCCGTTTCGTCGATCCCCCGGGGGCGAGGCGAATTGACAATGGCGCTGCATCGGGGTCTGCCGGATGTGGTGGCTGGGAGTGCCAAGTCTCAACGGCGGGACATGGGGGCCTGTCGCCCAGATTGAGGAAAAATGGGCGAGACAGCGAAAGGGTTTGACGGACCGGCATGCAGGCAGATTACCCGGTGATTCTAAATATCGTGAGCAGCCCGAAAAGCCTGCCGATCGTCCGCGGCGCGGTCGACCAGATGGCGATTCAGGAGGGACTGTCGAAGAAGGACGCACACGGTCTCGTGCTGTCGATCGACGAAGCGTTGGCCAACGTGATCAAGCACGGATACGAAGGGCGACACGATCAGCCCGTGACGATCACGTTGGCGCCGGTGGTCGCAGCGGACGGGCGCAAGGGCATTTCGGTGGTCGTTCGGGATCAGGGCAAGCAAGTCGATCCGCAGTCAATTTGCGGGCGGGATCTGGATGACGTGCGACCGGGCGGGCTCGGCGTGCACATCATCCGTGCGATGATGGACGAGGCAGAGTACAGTTGTCCGCCGGAAGGCGGTATGATGCTTCGGATGGTGAAATACGCCAGTGCCGAGGGCGCAAGCGATTGATGGCTCGCGGTTGCAAGCGGTACCGCTCTTTCAGGAATCCAATCGGACAATAACGACAAGCCGCCGCGTTGTGCGGCACATGCTCGGAGTAGGATGGCCGAGGACATTGAGAAAATCGTGAAGGAAGTTCGTCGCGTTGACGGCGGAACCATCGTCTCGCTCTCGGGCGACGTCGACCTGCATCATGCGCCGGCGCTGCATGCGGCCCTCGTTCAGGTGGCGAATGAGCGACCGAACCGGTTCATCCTCGATTTGAAGGATGTGCCGTACATTGATTCGTCGGGCGTGGGCACGCTGGTCGAGGTGTTCCGCCGCGTCAGCGCCTACAAGGGCAAGATGGTCTTGTTCGGGCTGAATGATCGCGTGCGGAGCGTGTTCGAAATTACGAAGCTCGATCGATTCTTCAACATCTGCGCGACGGAAGCCGAAGCGAACGCGTATTGAGCGTCGCCGGCAGCTGCGGTCGATTCGCCGTCAAGTTTCATTGAATGCTCATGGCATCCGAATCGGTTCAAAAAGCGGGAGTCCTCGAACGTTCGGTTCGGCAGGTGGGCCGGTTCACGCTGGGTCGGATTCGGACGGCGGGGGACATCGTCCGTTTCTTCGGCGGTGCGGTTTACCTGTTGTACGACGCGTGTGTCTGGATGATTCGCGGGATCTATCAGCGGGACGCGCGGGTCGCGCGCCATCATTTCAGTTCGCAGATGGTGCGCGTGGGGATTCGGAGCATTCCAATCGTGGTGCTCGTTCAAACGTTTATCGGCGTGATCCTGGCGCTGCAGATGGCGCCGGTGCTGCGCAGCTACGGCCAGCTCGAGCGCGTGGCGGATATCGTATCGATCGCGATGTTTCGGGAATTGGGCGCGCTATTGACGGGCGTCGTTTTTTCGGGGTTCGCCGGGGCGAGCATCGCGGCGGAGCTCGGCACGATGGTCGAGGGCGAAGAGATAAAGGCGCTGCGCGCGATTGCGTTGAATCCGATTCGGTTTCTCGTGGTGCCTCGGCTGGTCGCGACGGTCGTCATGCTGGCGATGCTGACGGTCGTTGCGGATGCGGTCGGGGTGCTGGGCGGATTGATCACGTCGAAGTTCGTGCTGGGCGTGCCGTTCGACACGTACTTGAATTACACGAAGGCCGCCGTTTTCCCGTCGGACTTCGTCAGCGGAATCGTCAAGGCGGCGGTGTTCGGTCTGATGATTCTCATCATTGCGAGTTACGAAGGGCTGAACGCGCGCGGCGGGGCGGAAGGCGTCGGTCTGGCGACGACGAATACGGTCGTGAAGTCGATCGTGGCGCTGATTTCGGCGGACGTGGTTTTCACGGCGATTTTCTATACGTACGGGATCTAGTCGCGGGCGGCGGAGAGTGAACTCGCGTCGGATGGGGATTTACAACGATCGCCGATTCGGATGAGAATCTGCGACGCTGCGCTCGCATTCCGGCTTCTGATGGCAATCAGGGCACTCGGTACCGTAATTTCAAGGCAGCCTTGCATTTCGCCCAAATCCAGGCGTTCATTCCTTACAGACCTTCGCGCAGCTGTAGGGCCTACTACATCCAGAATTTACGTGCTTGCGGGGGCAGATTGAGGGGGCTGTCGGGTACACTCAGTGGTTGTCGGGGTTTCGCGCTGCGGCAACGCGACAGCGCCCAATGATGCGCGGCGGCGGGCGATGGCCTATCGAGTCGAAGCGCTGTCAGATCGGGCGGGCATTTGTTTATTCCTGGGCAGAAGCCGGAGGCAGAGTCTTGAAACGTTTCATCCCACTTGTCGCGGGAATTGTGTTCATATTGACTTCAGCGAATCAGGTTGTGATCGCGCAGGTCGTGTTTGACGACGGGGCAACGCATACGGTTCCCGGCGATCCAGCATTTGCTGACGGGCAGAGTATTTCCGTTCAGTCGGCCTCGTCACTGGTCATTCAGATGGGCGCTCAGGTGATCGGCTCCGAGCACATTCATCATCAGGCCACACAAGGCGGTTTTGCCATCGTCGGTCAGATTGGAACGAGTGTCGTTCAGCAGGGTGGCGATGTGATCGGGGGGATCGGGAATACGGCGGGCAGCGCCATGAGTTTGTCCACGATCATCGCCGCAGGCGGTACGGGCATCCGAACCGAGGGAACTTATGACGGCGTCGGCGGCACGTTGACGGGCGGATTCGGAATGGCGGCAAGCGCGACGGACGGAGCGACAGGCGTTTCGAACAGCGTTCTTGCAACGGGAGGCACCGCCCTCATGTTGAGTGCGGGCGCTTCGGCGACACTGTCGGGCGTCGAAGTTCTGGGGGGCGAAGCGGATGCCCGCTTCGCGCAGTCAGAGAACGTCGCATTCGGCGGCGCTGCATTGCATCTCGATGACTGCGGGCCGGTCGTCGTCACATCGGGCTCGTTTACGGGCGGAACCGGCACCGGTAATGCGCTGAGCGTCAACACGGCAACTGCGACCGGCTTTGGCGGGGCGGCAATCGATGTCCTTGGTTCGTCATCTCTCACGATCAACGGCGGGACATTTCACGGCGGCGTCGGCGCGGCGCTTACTATTTTCCTTCCGGCGCCGGCGGTTGGCGTCGGCGGCGCGGCGCTTCGGATCGTTGGGCCTTCGAACGTCACAATCAATGGCGGAGAATTCAATGCCGGAGCAGGCGGCGCGCTGACGATCCCGCCGGCGGTGCCGGTGACGGACTCGGACGGCGCGCTCCGCATTGTCGGCGACGATTCGCCCGGAGATCTCCAGGTGACGATCAACGGTGGGTCGTTCAGCGGATTCGGCTTCGCCCTTCAGACATTGGGAACGAGTCCGCAGGCCGGCGAGGCAAGGATTGATATCCGCGGCGGCGATTTCTCCAACAACAGCGGCGGCGATATCTCGCTCGGCAATCCGGATATTGTGACGACGATCTACGGAAGCGGTTTTGAGGTTGATGGAATGCCGGTCGCGACGGGGGCCATCGCCTCGTTGATGGGGACACTGAGCGGCACACTTGCCGACGGGTCGATGTTTGAATGGGACTTCGAGCGACTGAACGGCGCGGAACTGCATCTCGCCGACGCGTGCGATAGTCAGAATTCGGATGTGCCTGCGTTTGTTGCAGCTGTGCTATCGGCGAGCATGGATCCATCCGTCGTCTGCATGTTCGATGCAAACGCGGACGGCGCATTGGATGGGGCGGATATCCAGGGGTTCGTGGCTCGGCTGTTGATGCCGTGAATTCGCCGCTCACCGGCTTTATTTCGGTGCCATGATCCGGCATCCCTCCACCGCGGTTTCATTAAGGAATCGCGAGTTCGTCCGAGTTGATCGGCACGCCGTCGTGAGTTTGACGAATCCCCGGAGATCCGCGGGCCAGCCTGCAGGTGCGATTGTCGCGACCACTTGAATACTGCTAAAGGCACGGGCTTGCCGATCGGCGTTAGAATTCGTTGCTCCGGGTCGATTAAGAAATCGACCAACTGGTCACGGTACGGGCGGCGTTGTGAGGATGGCTCCATGAACCCAGAGCAAACGCGTCTTTCCGTCGAGACTTTCGATCTGATCGAGCGGGCGCTGGCGTTTCATCTCGTTTATGCCCGGCAACTCGTTGAGGACCTGACTCACGAGCAGATGTGCAGTGTTCCCGGGCCGGGGCATGAGAACCATCCGGCGTTCACGCTGGGGCATCTCTGCACGGGGGCGGACATGACGGCCGAAGATGTCGGCATGAAGCGGGACCTGCCGGCGGGATGGCAGGATCTCTTCGAACGACGCGGACCGAACGATCGCCGCCTGCCGGACGCGGCATCGGCGGACTACCCGAAGAAGACCGAACTTCTCGCGGAACTCGAGCGGCAACATGCACGCATTGTGGACGGGCTGCGTCGCACAACGTCGGAGCGCTTCGGATCCCTGACAAAATGGCGTCTGGGCCGATGGCTACCGACTCAATTGGACGCACTGCTATTCATGTGCGTATCTCACGAGTCGATGCACTTGGGCCAGCTTGCCGCGTGGCGCCGGGCGATGGGGCTGCCGGCGGCCATGGCGTCGCTCCCTGCAATGTGATTTCGCCGCGAAGTGTCTGTCCCGCGGACTGATTGCCTGAGAATCCTGATATTCAAACGCTGCTGACATCAAACCTGTGCGTATACTGAGTTGCGACAAGGGCCTTCTCTTCGGAGACGCAACCATGCTCCATCAGGACTCATCTCGGGCAGAGTCAATGACCTTTCCGCTGCGGTATTCGGCGTTTATTTTCGCGGTTTTCCTTGTTGTTGGGTGCAAGCAGAAGACTGCGTCTCTCGAAACGCCGTCTTTTCCGAAAGCCGTCATCGAAGCGGGGCGCGGGGCTGTGACGCCCGCTGAGGCGGGGGCGTCGTCTTGGCTTGGCGCTCCCGTGGCGGCCGGCCAGGAAACCCAGCCGCCTCCTCCGCCTCCGCCGGTCGCGATTCCTGCGACGAAGGCGGCCATTGAGGAGGCGATCAAGCGGAACGCGTACGGTGAAACGGCGGAAGAACGTTCCTCCGCGATTCAATCGTTGGCCGCGCTTGGCCCCGAAGCCGTTGATCCGCTTATTGAGATCCTCGAGGCAGACGTCCTTCCGGATGACCTGATCCATAGCGCCGTCAGGCTTCTCATTCGCCTCGGGCGCGAGGACCGTGCCGCCGATTCGATTTGGGATTTACCGGCCGTTCCGGCGGATCGCCGAGTGCTGACGCCGGACGCGAATCGAATTGTTGATGCGGTCGTGGCCTACGCCGCCAAACATCCTGACTCGATAGTGCCCGTGGCTGACCTGGCGTCGATCCTGCCGCTTAATCGCCTGGGAGAAGTCATCGAGTGGGCGGACGTTGCATCGCGCTATCGGCAGAGCGGCTACATTTCGATATTCTCGACGCTGACGCACACAACATATCCGGTAATTCCGTCAGGGTTCTGCGGCAGCAGCAGCCCCGCGTCTATTCATGAGTCGATTCGAAAAGGCGAAGAACGGCAACGTTCGTCGCCCCAACTCATGCGGGCATGGTGGGCCGAGCACGGGAAGCAGCCGTATTCCGACTGGGTGCTTGACGCGATTTTTCTGGATATCGAGAGCGTTCGGGCGCGAAGCGATCCGATGCATGCTACCTACGAGAATGACCCACAGCGGTTGGCGATGGTGCTTCAACATTCGCCGAGCGGGGACATGGCGGTCATTGGCGCCTATGCGTTTGATCCGTTGTGCAAAAAGTTTGCGGAATCTCCTGCGTGGCTACAGCCCTTAGTACTGGGGCAGATCGGCCGATGCGATCATCCGGGCAGGTTGGAATTCGTCTCCCGGTTTCTGAAGAGTCCGAGCGACAACGTCAGGTATGTCGTCGTCGACACGCTCGGCAAGCTGGGGGCGAGTTCGTATGCGCCGGAGATTCGGCGGATCCTGGAGGAGACGACGAATCCGCGTGAGCAGGAACTGGCGATCAAGACGCTGAGCGCGTTTTCGGATTCGGCGAGCATCGAGTCTATTGCGCGTCATCTTGCGTCAACCGATTATCTTGTGGCGGACGAGGCTGAATCCGCGATTCGTTCGTTTCTGGCCGAGCAGGACGAGGGCGTCGCGCGCGTGGCCAAGACACACGCGAACGCAGAAGTTCGGCGGGCGCTTTCGGAGATCCTGTTGCAGTGGGATGCGACGCAAGCCGTCGAGGCGGTTCACGAGGGGCGCAGTACGCCGGAAGACTGCCTTCCGTCGGTGGCCAGGTTGCTGGAATCGAGCGATGCGGCGTCGCGGCGAACCGGGATTTGGCTCGTCGATCAGAACGACCTTGTGGAACTCATTCCAAAGTGCCTGGTGCTGTTGGAGGATCCCGATCCGCAGACACGGCATGACGCGATCGAGTTGATGCTGGCCAAGGGGATTCCCGGGTTGAGCACTGAGCATGCCGGCAGTCTGCTCGGTCGCTCCCTGAGGCTCGATCGTCAGATCGCTGCGTATTGCTACTCACGATTCGGCGACGAGGCATTGCCGATCGTACGAAAAGTGGCGTTTCAGTGGCGTGATCCGGCGAAGCCTGCGAACTATCCGGCCGGTTCGCCGCCCATGGATCTCTTCAAGATCCTCCGTGACACGAACGAACCGGACCTGGACAACCGAACGCTTCAACTCGTGCGCGAGGTGATGGAGTCGCGAAGCTGCGCCTATTTGCCTCTGATAGACATCTTGAGTCCGCCGGCTTCTCGTGACCTGATCGATGAACTCCTGACGAAAGAACCGAGTCACGTGATGTTTGCCATACAGTGGATTCGCGATCACGGCGAGACGGCATACGCGGACAGGCTCGCGGAGTTGGCGTTGACAGCGGATCCCGTTGGTGCGTCAGCCACGGAGGCGCTGATTGAGTTCGGAGACGAACGCGCATGGCCCGCGGCGGTCCGGCTTCTGGAGAGCGATGTGCTGGACAGCTCCAAGCATAGCATGGGAATCCCCGGCCCATCAGCGGCATACGGCATCGGCGTGAAGCTGCAGAAACTGCGGGCGTCTCATCGGTCGCAAATGCACGCGATGCTGGCAGCCGAGATGGAGGGCGGGATGCGTATTTGGATCGTCGTCGCTCTCACGGCGGCGCTGGCGCACGATCCCGAGGCTCCAGAACAGGACTTGCTCAAGAGCATCGCCCGGAATGAAGGCGCCCCACGGGCGGCGCAGATCCTCGCGGCCGTTGCGCTCTCCCATTTGGGCGATCGTGCGGCGTTGCCTGAGTTGAGGCGCCTGGTGCGAGATTGCCTGCGACTCGGTTACTCATCATCGTATGGAACCTGTGTCGAGGGGGAGTTTCTGTACAGCCGCTCCTCCGTGTTCGATCGATTTCGCAACAATGTCTTATCCAAGGATCACGACTGGATTGATCGAGCGTCCGCATTCCACGGCCTCTTCGGGCGGAGAATTGTCGAAAGCGTTATGGAGGACAGCAGCATTATCGATGCGTTGCACGGGCTCGATGACGATTCGCTGGATGCCGAAATCGCGGACGCACTGATATCTTCGAGGGGCGAATGGAATCAAAACGCATACGGGATGCTCTTGCGTTGTCGTGGCATGGAAGGGTACCGGCTTGCGCAGGAGCGACTGGGGGCGCATGATCCCATTCGCGCGGCCTATTTGACTCGAACGCCTGAGCTCTTGTTGGGTGTCAAGATGACGCGTGACGAAGCGCTGGAAGTTCTGACATACAACAAGTTCCGTCTGCGGGATGAGGGTGTGCTGATTGTTCAGCACCGTCTGCATGAGGCGGCGGACCCGTTGGTAAAGCTGTTCGGTAAGTGCGACGACAGGTATGCGCCATATCGCGCGACGATCCTCGACCTGCTCTGCCGGCTCGGCGATCGCAGGGGGCTGGATCTCGCGGTGGATGACCCGCTGCTGTTTCTGCAGGTCGGCAAGTATCTGGACGCGCCATCTGTGCCGGTGATTGACGAATGGGGCTTCAAATTCAATCGCATCCAGGATGCGCTGGCGTTGATCGACTGGTATCGCGATCACCGAGAGGGGATGATCTGGGACGACGCGATTCGAAAATTCCGGTCATCGTCTGCACCGCGAGCTGGTTAGGCGCATCGGCAGGCAGGATCAAGCCCGATCGTCCCGCCGCATACGACATTTCTGCATCACCGCCTTGAGTCTGCCCTTCGCGTGGCGCTGGCATTTGTAACAACGAGCGGCTTCTCAGCAACAAATTTGATTCGCCGTAATTTCGGTCCATATGATAGGTGATGGGCTTTTGAGTAGTCACTTTAAGGAGATCGGAAATGGATCGTCATTGGGCCAATCGGGGAGTCACTGCGCTTTCATTCGTCGCCGCCTTCACAGTTGCAGGGGTTGCTGCTGCGCAAACGCCGTCGGGGATCCACTCGATGTGCGGCGTTGCCGTACCGTTCGCCGCCGGTGAACCGCGAGGCGGCGGCGGCAATGTGCTTGTTGTCGATTGCACGGGCGCCGACGGCGCGTCTACAACGATACAATCGGCGATCGATGCCGCGGTCGATGGTGATGAAGTCGTCATCATGCCGAATACGTGCGATCCGCAGGGTCGCTGGAAGGAGCGAGTCGCGATTGTCGGTAAGGGGCTTACGCTGCGCAGCTCGGATCCTGTGGATCCGGCGACTGTCGACTCTACGATTCTGAGTGCAAACGTCGGAACAACGCCGATCATACGATTCGACGCTGCCGGTGTGACAGGCAGCGGGGGCGAGGCGCTTCAGTTCATTGTTGACGGGCTCACGGTCCGTGACGGCAATGGAATTCTGGTGGCCGGGGGCATCGATACGACGGGCGGCGCCGTGACGATTCGACGCTGTGTGCTTCGCGAAAACCATCGCGCGGCTAGGGTCAATCAGGGGGCTTCGCTGCTTGTTGAAGACTGCCGATTCGAGAATAACTCGACAGATTCGACTTCGTCCCCCAGTCTCGGTGCAGCGATCACAAGTCAGGGAAACGGCTCGGCACTTGTCAGGAACTGCGAATTCCTCGGGCATGCGAGTCTGGTCATGCGGTTTTACGACCCTTTCGCACCCAACCCGGTGTTGCCGTACTACGGTCGGCTGGAGACATGCGAGTTCCGAAATAACCAACGCACGCTCGTCATCGCTGAGTCGGTCGACATATTCGATTGTGCATTCATTACGAATACGGGCGACTGCATACAGTGCAATCGGCTGAACATCGACGAATCGGAATTCACCGGGAACAGCGGCAGCGCAAAAACCATTGAGGTCCTTGAACAGGCGACGATCGCGCGGTCCAGATTCACGATGAACTCGACGACCGCCGGTGCGATAATTCGCAGCAGCAACGCGAGCCTCGATCTTCAGGATTGCGAATTCAGTGATCAGACCGGGGCGTACTGCGTCCAGCTTATTCAATCGCAGGGGAACATTTCGGACTGCGTGTTTTCGAACTTGCCCGGTCAGGCCGTGAGCGGCTCGCTCGCGGGCGATTTGACTATCGAGCGATGTGCGTTTCTCAACATCGAGCCCTCGTTTCGCTCCGCCCTGGAGATGCTTGACCCGTCGTTCGTTGTTCGAGACTCGGATTTCGTCGGCAATGTGAATCACACGTCGGAAGGCGGCGCTGCGCGCGTACGCGGGGGCACGTTTGAACGATGTCGCTTTGAAGGCAATTCGTCGGTCAGTTCGGGCGGCGCCATCTACGCGACGGGTGCGACGACGATTCGAAACTCGCAGTTTCTGGGCAATACGGCGATGAGCCGCGGCGGCGCGATCATGATGTCCGACGGGGCCGTCAGGAACTGCCTCATCGCCGGAAACACGGCTCATACGTACAGCGGCGCCATCTTTTGCACCGTTGCGGGCGTTACGGGCTGTACGATCGTCGGGAATCGAAATTTCCAGCCGAATTCGACGTCATATGCGTCGCAGCTCACGAATTCGATCGTCTGGGGGAATCGGTGCATTGCTGATGACACGTATGACAACGCGGTCCTCGCGTTGGGGGTCAAGAACAGCCTTGTCGATGGGCGGATCACGAAGCTCGTTCAGGTCACGCCGATTGTGTCGGACACGATCATTGACGGCGAACCGGGGTTCGTCGATCCGGGGAACTGGGACGACATGGGAACGCCTGACGATCGTTCGGACGACGTGTTTGTGTTGGGCGATTACCACCTGCTGTCCGAGAGCCCGTGCATCGACGGCGGGAATCCGGCGTTTGTGCCCACGGCCGGCGAAGAAGACTTCGACGGCGAGGCGCGCGTGCAGGGTTGTCGCGTCGATATGGGAGCGGATGAGTTCACCGACATGGGTTACGTGATCGGCGACGTCAACGGGGACGGGGTCGTGACGCTTGAGGACCTGCCTGAATTCGTCGCCAAGTTGCTTGCGCCCCGCGGTCTCGGAAGCTGCGCCGCCGACATTAACGAGGACGGGCGCACGGACGGTCTCGACGCGGCGGGGATGATTGCATTGCTGACAGGGATTTGACGGGCTCAGAGAGGGTGTAAATTCCGCGGCATGAGCCGGTTGTTCATCATGGGAGCGACTGCGGCTATGCGCATCACGAGCACGGCGCGTCGTCGCTACGGAATGTCGCTCGGACCTGTTCGATGAGACCGTCAAGATCGCCGTCGCAGTGCTTCTTCGCGAAGTGCGAAAGGGGGACGGGCGGCGGGTTGTCCTTGCAGCTCTGACACATGCCGTGGGATGCCAGCACATCGAACGCGCTGGGGTGCGTTGAGAGCAAGTCGCGTACCGTTGTATTGCCGTCGATGTTCAGCATGAAAATCAGAACCCCACTGATGACGCACGCCGCCTGTCACGTCGGCGGGAGGGTGTATGGGCTCCAGCGGAATCAGCGTGACAACGTCTTGCGAGTGCCTTGAAGCGGAATGAAGTGTACGACTGCGTCGGTCGCTCGTCCAGATGAAGACCGAATGCAGCAGTCCGAAGTGTGTTTGTGACCTGAATGATGCCGGGCTTTCGGGAGCGGTTGCTCGCCAGTCGAGAGGCGCGAGCTGGAGTCACTGCATTAGCGCAGAGCGATCGCATCTTCCGCTGTTGTCTATGGGATTTGATGCCTATGTCTGAAAGCGTGCAACACACGCCAGCCGATCGCGGCCGATATCGGCAGGTGCCCCGTACGTACCGGATCGCTCTGAGAGTGCGCTTACGGGTAATGTGCGACTGCGTTGATTAGGCGACCATTTCGGCGGCTTCTTCCTTGAAGCGGCGTCTGAGTCGGCCGATTACGTCCTTGTGGATCTGGCTGACGCGGGATTCGGAGAGGTCGAGGACCAATCCGATTTCAGCCATCGTCAGGCCTTCGGTGTAGTAGAGCACGAGGACGAGACGTTCTTCGTGGTTGAGGCCTCGCGTGATGAAGTCGGTGAGCATCTGCCGGCTGACGCGTTGTGACGGATCGACGGCCGCAGTGTCGGCGATGTCCCAGCCGCCGGGGGAGCCGCGATGCTGGCTGTCGTCGTCGCTTTGGACGGCGGAAAGGTGGACTTCATGTCCAAGCCGGCTGAGGCGCGAGAGTTCGGAGTATCGTTCGCGCGACATGTCCATCTTGGTGGCGATTTCCTCTTCTGTCGGCGGTCGACCGAGGGAGGAGTCGAGGAGTTCCTTCTGCTTCATCCTCTGCTTCTCGAAGCTGCGGACAGTGCGGGACTGACCGTCGAGGGTGCGAAGCCAATCCATGACGGCGCCGTGGATGCGCTGCTGGCAGAAGGTCTCGAATTTGGCCTTGTGAGAGGGATCGTAGGCCTGGACGGCTTCCATGAGACCGTCGTATCCGGCGGAGCAGATTTCGTCGTAGCTGACTTGTGCCGGCAGCTTTTGGGCGAGCCGGGCTGCAAGCATATGAACGATGGGGCGATAGTGCTCAACCAAGCGATTTCGCAGCGCGATCGGATGACCCGTGCCAAGATACTCTTTCCAAAGCGCTACAACTTCTTTGGTCGGTTTCGCCATCATGGAACACTCCGTTGTTCTCACGGAACGAATGTGCGTTGGGCGCACGAACGTCCCTGAATCCGTTCGAAGGCCAACCGGGTCGCTTGTGAAAGCTTGATATGTCGGGTGAATTCGAGCCAGGCATCCTTGCCTGAAAATGAAAAGGCCTCCCTTTGAAATTGCGGCTTTGGAATCCTACCACGGGAGTCATTCTTGCCAAGTCAAAAATCTGTTCGCAAACAAAAATTTTCTGGAGTGGCGGCGAACGATCGGACGATGGGTATGGGTTTGTTCGTAGCGGGATGTGCAGCGCAAATGTTGCGCGGCACGGGGTTGAATACAAGCGTCTATTTCGCGAATGCGAGAATGAGAATCAGCATGACGATGGCGATGAATTCGATGCCTGCGACGGCGGCGAGCCACGTGGGGTAGGAAGCCGCGGGCGCCGGTGCATGATGGCGTCGCTGCGACGGGTGCATGCTGTCGTTGTAGTAGTCCTCGGCTTCGGCGCCGTCGGCGAGGTTCTCGAGGAGACCGTCGCGAAGCTTTGTCCTGGCTTCGAGCGGGGGCTTGCCGTCGCGGACGCGTTCGAGGTCGACGATCAGGTCGGACGTGGACGCGTATCGATGATCGCGGTTCTTGGCGAGCATGCGTTCGACCACTTCGGCGAGGCCCGTGGAGATCGACTTATTGATGTGGTCCGGCGGCACGAGCGGTTGTTTGAGGTGTTTCTGCATGATGGCGGTGGGCGTTGGACCTTCGAAGGGAACGCGTCCCGTCAGCATGTGGTAGAGGGTGCCGCCGAGGGAGTAGATATCGGCGCGAAAGTCGACGTCCATGACACCGCGAATCTGCTCGGGCGAGATGTAGTAGGGCGTGCCGAAGGCGCGCCCTTTCTCGGCTTCGGCGGCGGCGACGTCGTCGGCCTGCCGGGCGAGACCCATGTCGGCGAGCTTCGCGGTGCCGTCCTTCGTCAGCATGATGTTCTTTGGCTTGACGTCGCGGTGGATGAGGCCTCGCTGATGCGCGTGTTCCAGGGCGCGGGCGATCTGCAGGATGATCTTCAGGCCGTCCTCTTCCGTATAGGTCTTGTTCTTCACGAGTCGGTCGTAAACCGTGTCGCCGTCGACGAATTCCATGACGAAGTAGTGATAGCCGCCGTATTCGCCGACGTCGATCGCCTGAACGATGTTGTTGTGGTTCATGCGGGCCGCCGCCTGTCCTTCCTTGTAGAAGCGGTCGACGAACTCGACGTCCTCGCTAAGGCGTTTGGGGAGGATCTTGATGGCAACGATGCGATCGAGTGACAGCTGTCGGGCCTTATAGACGCTGGCCATCGCGCCGGCGCCGATTTTCTGCATGATCTTGAAGCCGGGGATCTGCTGGACGGACGGGGCGAGTGAATCGTCGGGGGATGGATTGATGAGGCGTTTGAGTTGCGACGCGGTGATAACGCCGGTCTTCACCATGATTCGTCCGAGATCGTAGACCTTACCTTCGGCTGCAAGTTCTTCCTGTTTCTTGATGCAGGCCTGGATCTCTTCAGGCGTCGCGAGTCGCGCGTCGACGGCGCGCCTGCCGACTTGCGATCCGGCGGACGAACCCGTCTTTTTTGTTTCCGCTGCTGCGGGATCCGCGGCCATCCTGGACGCCCTCGCTTCGGCTCTCTCTTGGTCTCTATTCGTTCGTCACGCGCCGGAAGCCGGCGCAGAATTTGCCGAGGCATTTTGGCGGGCAATGCACTGATGGGCAACCGGCCAATGACACTCGGGGATGGTTTTGAGTCCTCCGCTTGATTCGGGGCATTTGCTCGATCGCCACAAACCGGCCAAACGCGAACGCCATCCATCTAAAGCCTATGCTCCACGATGCTCTAAAATCAATCCGGGCCGAAAGAAACGACGATCCGCGTCAGGCTGCGGCGTCGGGTTTGTGATCGTCGGGCGGGGCCTTTTCGGACGGTTCAAAATCGGTGCAATTGTTAACGAATTCAGAACCGCGTGATCTCCGGCTCGACCACGCCGAGGCGCCTTAGCCGAGCGGGATCCACGCGGATGCCCAGCCCGAAACCGGTCATGGGTCGCCAGCGTCCGCCGAGGCCGAAGCGGACTGGACGGGCGACGACATCGTCGGAAAGGAGGAGCCTGCCGAAGCTCCCTTCGGCGCGGCGAACGCCCGGCGTCATTTGAAGGAACCATCGGGCGGCGGCGGAGAGGATGCTGGTTTCACCGACCATGCAGCCGAGCTGGACCGGTATTTCGTGTCGGCTCGCGACGACGGCGAGTTTGATTGCCGGGATCAGGCCTCCGTTCTTACTGAGTCGGATGTTGAACCAACCGGCGCCGCCGGCGTCGAGAAGCGCTTCCGCGTCGATCATGGTGATGAGCGACTCGTCGGGCATGAGGGGGAAGGGAGATTCGTCGGCGAGCCGGCCCCAGTGTTCGGCGGCGATTTTCGGCAAGGGCTGTTCGACGGCCTGGATCGGCAGGTCGCGCCAGGCGTAGAGTTTTTTCTTCGCGGCGTCGACGTCCCATGCCATGTTGGCGTCGATCGTGAGCGTGGCGGTGCGGCTCGCGAGGGGATTGCGGAGTACTTTGCAGACGGCGCGGAGGCGGGCGTCGTCATCGTCGTCGCCGACTTTGACTTTGTAGTTCGTGATTCGGGCCAAACGAGCGATGCGTGCGAGCTTCGCGGATTTTCTCGGCGCGCCAGAGGGCAGAACGATCGTGTAGCGGCAGGTGTCGCGGCTGCCGGGCGGTTCGAATCCCCGTTGTTCGAAGTACCCGGCGATGGATTCGAGTGTGCGTTGGAAGGCTGTGCTGTAGGCGTCGAGCAGAGCGATCTCGACGGCGGCGCGGGCGGCGGTGATGGGTTGGCCGTTGTCGTCGATGGTGGGCAGGGCGGCGGCGGCTTCGATGGCTTCGCCGAAGTTGGCCGGGTGCGTGTTGATCAGGAGCGGGAGAAAGATCTCGCGGATCGAGCGCATGACGTCGGCGGGTGATTCGCCGGAGACGTATTCGCGCGGGTGGGTTTCGCCGTAACCCACTGTGCCGTCGGCGAGTTCGACGCTGAAGACGATTGGCTCGCTGCAGACGCGCTGGGCCGCGGCGTGGCCGACTTTTCGGCGCATGGGGATGGCGAGGGAGTGAATCTCGCAGGTGCGGATAGGGAGCGGGCGCGACATGGGGAGGAGTGTAACGGGATTGACGCGTCCGGCGTTAGCCGCCGACGACGTCTTTACCGCGGGTTCGCCACCAGATGACGCCCATGAGGATCATTCCCATGAGGCTGAAGGGTAGCATGGCGAAGTACCAGGCATTCCAGCCGAGGTCGGTATTGGCTTTTGCGTAGTCGAGCAGCCGACCAAGTTCATGCCCGGCGATTCCGGCGCCAATGTACTGAAACGAATCGATGACGCCGGCGGCAAAGCCAGCCATTTTTCGGCCACCTAAGTCCATGGCGGCGGCGGTACCGAGAATCGAATGGGTCGAGTTGCAGGTCAGTGCAATCATCAGCATCAGAAATGCGGCGAGCCCCGGGGAGGCAATGTCGGGGCTGTTGAGGAGTATGGCGGCGAGAAGGATGACGATGGATTCGACCGCATAGAGCCCCATGGCGACGGGGGCGCGTCGGCCCTTGAAGAGGGTGTCCGAGATGTAACCTGAGCTGATGGATCCGACGAAGCCGCAGAGCGGCAAGAGCGCGCCTGTAATGATGACAAGTGTCGACGTCTTGATGTCGAGTCCCCATGCCTGATCAAAATAGGCGACCCACCAGCCGCTTTGGGCCGACCGAACAAAGCCTGTGCAGAAATAGGCGCACGCGGTCACCCAGACCATGGGTTTTCCGAGAATTGTTCTGAGGACGTGGACTAGCGGTATGTTCTCGTCGTGTTCACCGTCCTGTTCCGCTTCGCGCTCATCGTGGTCGATTTCGTAGCCGGTTTCTTCCGGATTGTTCTTTGCGATCAACAACATGAATACGACAACGATCGCAACAAACATCGGCGGAACAAAGAACAGCCATTCCCATCGACCTCCGATGATGAACTTGTAACCAAAGAGCATGCAGATGTGTGCGGTCAACAACCATGGGCCAAAGGTGTTGATCGCGATGTACCCCATTTGAATCATCAGGCCGAACACGCCCGCGAATCTGCCACGTTCGGCTCGCGTGAACCATGCGGTGTTGACTTTGACCATACCCGGCGCGCCGAACGATTGCGCGTAGCCGTCAGCGCCGCGAATGATACAGAAATAGAGCAGGATACTTGCGGAGCCTGTAAAGGAAGTCACGCCGAACAAGACGTTCAGCACGATGGTCAAAACGGCGCCCAGGGCCATCGCCTGTTTGCCGCCGAGTTTGTCGGTGAACAATCCATTGACGAATTGTCCGACGGCGTATGCCCAGTCGCGGGATGTATTGATGAGTCCAAATTGAGCATTATTGAAACCGAACTTGTCCATGATGTTCGGTGCGACGACGGCGATGTTGTATCGGCAGGTGTAATAGGAGGCGTACATGAGGCCGAGCATGAACCAGTTCTGGCCGCGGCGGGCGCGAAATCCAGGTGGATGCTCGGGAGCAGAGCGGTCGCTATTGGAAGTGCTCGTGTTTGATGTCATGGAATGGTATTCCCGAGTGACTGTCGCGGCGGCTAACGCATATGGCGCAAATTAATGACGCCGATCATGAGAATAAAACCCTGAATTCCGATGGCTATCATGCTGATCCGCTCCCAGCCAGTCGCAGCGAACAGGAGTTCGACGCCAATTGCAATAGCAAACGCAAGTACAGCCATTCGTCTCATTGACCAGAACCCCAGCATCATGAGAGCCGTCACGCAGATTGGGACAATCCAGGGGCGTGTGTCACTGCTTGGGTCGTATTCGCTGTCATGCACCCGAAATTGAATCGGATATGCGCCGCCAATCGGCGCGGGGGGCTCGCCGTTCTTGCCTTCATCCATCTCCGGCGTGCCTGTGATCTGCCAGATTGCGTCCCTGTCGCCGGTGCGAGAGGGCGCAGTCGTTGCAGGTTCTTCCTGATTGGAATCCGCGTTGATCGGTTCGATCTTTTTGAATTTCAAGCCGTTGGGTAGCTTTCGGCTGTTGCAAATCCACGTGAGGGGTGGTTTGCCGCCGGTGGCGTTCATTGTGGCGGTGTACGGCTCGCCGACTCGAGCAGTGGGAAGCGAATCAATCGTGATTTTGGGCGAAGGCTCATCAATCGCTTCAATGCGAACTACTCCGGCATATTGGTGTTTTCCTCTGGCGTCCACAACCCGAAGCGTAAACGGAAAGTCTCCGGCTTCGCTGGCTGTGCCTTCCAAACGTCCGTCGGATCTCAGCGATAGCCCATCGGGGAATCGGCCGCTGACTCGATGCCATGCAAGCGGAGGTTTCAGCTCCGGGGCCGAGAGGTCTTCGCGGAAAGACTCTCCCAATGGTGCCGACAGAACACAGGGATGAAGAGCATGAATAGCGTTCTTCGATTCAGGGCCCTCAACGACCAGAACGAATTCCTTCGAATCGGCGTTAGTGAATCCGGCGAACAACATGTTTTCGATCGACGTCCACATGATGAGCGCAGTGAGAATCAGCAGATAGGTAATACCGACCGTCGCGGCGAGACTCGTCGGGCGTCGTGGGTTGTGCGGCGGCTTGGTGCCGAGTTTCTCCGGGATGATGTCATTGCCGGCGTAAAGCGTTGGACGCCATTCGTTGTCGGGACCGGTTCGGGCGGCTTTAAGTGTGAAGTGGCCTCTGCCGGGAGCACCGGGGATGTCGAGGCGCTGGTTGATGCCGGCGAAGATGCCGCGGCGATAGACGGGGTTGCCGTCGAGCGTCAGTGATTTCGTGCCGAGCCAGCCGGAGATCGAGGAGATCTGGAGGCGCAGGTCGGCGGGGCCGGTCGGTGTGGGCAGGTCCCAATGGAATTCGTAGCGCATTCGTCGAGATTCCCGATTGTCGTGTACGGCGTTCGGCGGGCCGGAGTATATCGATGTGAGGGCAGGTCGCCAAACGTCGATGATGGTTGTTACGCGAATCCATGAGATCTTCATGATGTGATGGGCTTACGCGTCAAAGTATTTTCGGATTCCGGGATTGACTGTTGACTTCGGTGTCGCAGGTAGGGGCGTGTGCGACACGCCGACGCCCAACGTGACGCCGACAGGCAATTCCGCCGCCCCTTCGGGGCGGTAACAAAGGAGAGAAACGCGTTCCGCGGGTTGCGCTGCGACCGCTGCGCGGTCTTCGCTCCACCCGTGGCAACGATCCGGCGCTCCTTCGGAGCGAGATTGAACCGGGACCCACGGGTGTTTTCGGCAATTGCGCGCTTCGAGAACTCGTATTCGAATTCCCGGACAGTGTCGTGCTCAAAGGGAGGTATTGGGCGGCGAACCGCGGTTTTGCAGGTGATGTGGTCGTCGAAAAGCAAATTGCCTTGCCTGCATGCTCCCCTTGAAGGGGGAGCATTGCACCCGGCTGCGCGCTCACATGCTTGCCTTGGAGGGCAAGCATGGCACCCGGCCCCCGGCAATATGTCGACTTTGGGCGTCGGCATGGCACCCGACGCGCCGAGTCTTTCTCGCGTGTTATGGCGTGATGAAGGGCGTGGCTTCGAGGTTGTGATTTTTGATGCGGAGGCGGATGCACCCGTCGTCGGCAGTTGTCAGGTAGCGGCGGGCATTGCCGACGATTTGCTCGATGCCGTTGGTGGTGAGCGTGCGGCGCTGGCCGGTTGAGCGGACGGCGATTGACGGGTTCACGGTGTCGATGAAGCGCCGTGTGTTGGACACGACGCTACCGTGATGCGGGAGGGCCAGTGCGTCGGCGTGGATGTCGGGGAGCGCCACCAATTGTCCGAGGCCCCACTCGGACTGATCGCCCGTCAGCAGGATGGATTTGCCTTCGTAGGTCAGGCGCAGTGCAAGGGAGGTATCGTTCGCGCTCGGGGCGCGGCTGATGCTGGATGGCGGGGGCGATAGAACTTCGAAGCGAACCGAAGTCGGGTTGGTCCACTCCTTCGGGGCCGCAAGGGTCTCGATGCTCGCGCCGGCGTCGCGCATCGCCTCAAGGAATCGCCACGCGCCGTCCTTCTCTTTCACGAAATTCTGAAATTGATCGCTGATGATGATTTTGCGAATGGGGACGGACTTGTGGATGTTGATCATCGCGCCGTAGTGGTCGAAGTTGGCGTGGGTGACGAAGGCCGTGTCGATCTCGTGAATCGCGCGATGTTCCAGGAATGCCAGAGCGGTGGCAGAGGCGTCGAAGGGGGAGCGCGTGCCGAAGTCGAAGAGCATCGCGCGGCCGTCTGGAAGTTCGATGATCGTGCCTGTGCCGTCGCCGACGGCGAGCACCCAGACGTTGAGTGCTCCGGCATCGCGTCGGACCCAGCGTGCGGGGATGAGCCACCAGAGGATGAGAATCGCATAGATGGCGAGGGTGGCGGGCCGGCGTTCGAATAGCGCGGGTCGCCAGATCCGCAGCGCGATGACGCCGTAGACGGCGACGACCCAGGTTAGTGACGGGTTGTTGCCGCCGAGGAGACTGCCGGGGATGGCGGCCAGCGTCTGCACGAAAGCTAAGAAGATCGCGATGGCCATCTGGAGAGCGGGGCCTGTCAGGATGACGCTCGAAGGAAAAAGGAGTGCGAGCAGGACCTTTAGAAAGCCGAGCGCCGTCACGCAAAAGGCGGGAACCCACAGCAAGAGGTTGTAGATCCAACCGAAGGGCGCGAATCGATTGAAATGAAAGCAGGCGAGGGGAACATTGGCGATCCAGACGGCGATTGAGGCCGTCAATGTAAGGCGGACGGCTCGGAGGATCGCATTCGCGATGAGGTCGCGTTTTCTCGGCAGCCTCGGCGTCAGCGGGATGGGTATCGCAGAATCGACGGCGGCGTCGAGGGCGTCGAGTTTCTGGAATGCGCGGACGCGGCGCGTCAAAGCTGCGTTGACGACGGGCTGCAGATACACGATTGACAGTACGGCGACGAAGCTGAGTTGAAACGCCGGTCGGAAGAGATCCGTCGGGTCGAGCATCAGCAGAAGTATGGCGGATGCGGCAAGCCAGTTGAGCGTATTGCTGACGCCGGCGCGATAGATGCCGAAGCAGGCGAGGACGCCGATCGCACCGGCGCGGAGGATGGAAGGGCGCGGTTCGGCGAGTGCGACATAGGCGATGATCAGCATTGCAACCGCGACTGCGCATTGTCGGCTCGGCAGGCCGACGAGTCGCATGAGCCACCAGCCGATGAGGGCGAGCCAGCCGACGTGGAGACCGCTGGCGGCGAGGTAGTGCGCCGCGCCGGTTCGAACGAAGGCGTCATTGAGTGCGGCGTCGACCTGGCTGCGTTGGCCGAGGACCATGGCGGAGAGGACGCCGGCGGCGGGATCGGATTCGAGTACGGAGTCGTTCAGCAGGTACTGGCGGGTTCGATCGCGCGCTGCCGTGATGAGTCCGGCGAGCGTATCGGCTCGTGATTCACTCAGGGTTGTGACGGCGGCGGCGTGATCGGTTGAAAGGGCGGCGTGAATGCCCTCGCGTTGCTGCAGGAGGGCCCAGTCATACATGCCGGGATTGGCCGGCCGCATCGGGCGATACAGGCGGCCGGTAATGCGGATTACGTCGCCGAGTCGCACCATCGGCATCGGTTCTTTGACGGTCACGTTCAGTTTGCCGACGGCGTCGATCCGTTCGTGATCGCCCTCGACGGCTTCGACATGCAGGATGAATCGTGTTTTTGGCGACGTCGGATAGGCGATAGCGCTGTCGCGCGGTCGTTCGACGATGCGGGGCACTGAGATGACTCGTCCTGTGACAGTCAGGATGCGCGGTTCATCGTCGACGATTCGCGCGATGTGGTTGTCGGGGAGGTAGCGCATCTTGACGGCGTGCCGAATGGCGCCGGTCGCTGCGGACAAGACGAAAACGATTGCGATGAGGTACGCTGAATCGCGTCGTTGTTTCATCGTCGCGGCGGCGAAGAGCACTGCGATCATGGCGGTCGCGACGGCGATGGTCGGTGGGACTCGCACGGCGTTGTCGATCGTGATTCCAGCGATCAGGCCGATTGCGATCGGCAGCAGCGGCGCCGGGCGGTGAGTCCTTCTGCGGTCGCTCGCTGCATTCTCAACTGTCGGGAGGATCATCGTTCGATCAGGGGCCAGAATGCGCGATATAGAAACAGAAACAGCAGCTGTGCGAATAGACCTGTCGCGAGAACCGTCGTACGTGATTGTCCGCCTCGGAGGTTGGCGACGATTGTCGAGAAGAGAATTGTCGCTGCGAGGAGTGCGGCGGCGATCATCGGCCCCGTAAAGAACCGGCCGCCTCGACTCAGGTAAACGCTCGTCAGAAAGAGGGGCAGCGCCGAATGAACGACGAGCTTCCATGCGCTGAGTTCACGGCTGTAGTTGCGTGTCAGCGCATCGGCGTTCGGGGCGGCGCGGCCCGCGCAGAGAGTGACGAGCATGCCCCATTGTCCCCACAATGGGGCGAGCAGGAGCGGGCGGTAAATCGGTCGCGGGTACATCCAGTTGAACCAGCTTCGCCAATCGTCGTTCGATGGCCACCAGCCTCTGAGCTCCTGGAGGCTCAAGACAAGAACAAACAGGCCGAGGAGCACGAGAATCACCAGGATTAACGACTTTTCGCCGACGTGCGTTCTTTCTGTATCGGGTTGGTCGGATTTTCCGGTTGTCTCAACCAGACGTATGGCGGCGTGGAGCATCAAACGGCCTGAGAATGTCGCAACCAGGACGACGACCGCGACGCTCGGCAGGAGTCGCAGATCTCCGACTTCGCCGAAGACGCGCCAAGTTGCTCGGAAGACGCCGACCCATAGGAGACCAATCAGCAGTCCGAGCGGGACAATCGGCCAGACGCGTCTGGGCTTGGCGAAGTCGGGCGGGCCGGGGTCGATCCGCCGGACGAATTGAAAACGCAGGGCCGCAACAATATCCAGCGAGAGCCGTACGAAGAGTGGGGGACTGTTTGCGTCGATGCTCATGGGTATTAACCGGCATCGGCCGGCGCGAAAGCGAGCGTCGGCGGACGCGTTGAGACTACCAGTGCCTTCGGAGACCACAAGGCGGCGTATCGATGCTCCGCGCGTGGAGATTATCGGATTTTGGGCGTATCATACGGTCGCCTGCGCATGGAATCGACGAATTCGCGTTTGCCCGGCGGCGGGCACGGCTGGATGGGGCGGCGGCGATCAGCATGATTGACAGACCTCTGGCAAATCGGTTTCGCATTCCGGCGGCAAATTCATGGGGATTCGTCGGATTGAGAGCCACTTTTCTGCCGGGAGTTTCAGGAATCGCCCACAGGCACCGCCGCCGAAGCGGGATCGGTCTGTTGCTGCTCGTGTGGATTTACTCGTCGCCACACTCTGTTCTTGCTCAGAACAACGACGAAGACGACGACAATGATGCACCGAAGCCGCTGGTGCTCCAGCCGATAGTCGGGGGGATGGACGATCGCGACGATCTGGAGTCCCTGGAGGGGATTCAGCCGGCGATTGATCGCGATGCCGAGTCCTGGTTGCGGCGAGCCGAGGACGCAGCCAATCGCGAGGATTGGAAGCTCGTTGCGGACACGTTGGAGCGAGTCGTTCGTGATCACGGCAGCACACTCGTGCAGGCGCCGGACGGTACGTATCGATCGGCGATCGAGATGGCCCAGGCGCAGATTGCCAGTCTACCTCCCGAAGGGCTGGAGGCTTATCGAATCCTGTTTGATCCGACGGCCAAGCGACTTCTTCACTTGGCACAGGAAAACCACGATCTGAATCCGCTGCGGGAAGTCGCTCGCGTTTATCCAATGACGTCGCAGGGCCCCGAAGCACTCGATCTGCTGACGGTCGGGCTGTTGGACTCGTTAAACCCTGGCGAAGCGCTGGCGTTTCTGAATCGGCTGGACAGGCTGTCGCAGTCGCGCGTATCCAAAACCGAAATCCGGTTGCGAATCGCTGTTGCGGCCGCATTGCTGGGCCAGCGCGATCGCTCTTTGAAGATCCTGGCGGCGACGACATCGGACGGCGCCGGTATTGCGGCGCGGATCGCGGCGATTCGGGCGTTCGTCGAGTCGGACGGCGCGGACGGACTCATGCGATCGCATTTCTCCGGGGCGTGGTCGAGCCGGCTGGGGCCGACATCGGTGGGAATTGCGGAGGCGCTTTCGCCGCTGGTGCAATCGAATTCCGCAAACGTCGCGGTATTACCGTCGAAGGAGAAGGCGGATCCGAAGGCGTTTCGGGATGTGGCGATTGAGCAAGGCCGGCCGCCGGTCTGGCGCGTCGTCTCTGACGGCGAGCGGCTGTTTGTGTCGTGCCCTGCGGGCATCGTCGCGTTGGACTCGTCGACTTTTGATGTGTTGTGGCAGGCGCTGCAGACGACTCAGCCAATCGATCCGCGGATAGCGGAGCATCGGCAAATCGTTCGTGGATTCGGAGTGATCATTCAGGAGATGGACGAACAGTCATTGCTCGATGACTACACGACGACATCACTGTTCCGCGAGTATCGAGGCGCGGTGACGGCGGCGAACGGGCTCGTCTTCAGTATCGATCAGGAGAAGGGGTTGGCCGAGCGGAATCCGTCGCGTGACGGCGTATTGGTCGGGCAACAATCCGCGGAAGGTGAGCTGTTCGCCGGCGGCAACACGCTGATGGCATACGAGGCCGAAACGGGTCGCTTGTTGTGGGAGTGCGGGCGTCGTGGACCTCGGGGGCATCCGCTGACGGATGTGCACTTCTACTGCACACCGATCGCGTATGGCGACAACCTGCTCGTGACGTTCGTCCGCAACGGCGATATCTATCTCGGCGAGCTGAACAGAGACGGCGACGTGATCCGTGAGATTGCGATCGGGACCGGCCGGTCTGCGTTTTTTCCGATGTACGGTGTATTGGAGCCGACGATCGCGAACGGCAGCGTCTACGTGCCGAGCGGCGCGGGCCTGCTGACGGCCCTATATGAACACGATTTATCTCTTCGCTGGTTGACGCGATACGAGCGTATCAATCAGTCGCCGGGGCTTGGATTCGATCGACCGGGGGCGCTCATCAACAGCGTCGTCACGACGCCGACGGACGAGTGGTTGTCGACGCCGCCGATCCAGGCCGGCGGCTGTGTGTTGCTTGCGCCTCAGGATGCGAATGCGCTGCTGGCGTTTGATGTCGAGACGGGCAAGCAGTTGTGGTCGAGACCCAGAGGATCCGATCGCTACGTTGTCGGCGCCACGGACGATATTGTCGTCATCGCGGGTAAGTCGGTAACGGCATTGCGGGTGGCGGACGGCACGGAAGTATGGAGCGTGCAACGTGTTCCGGGCACGGACGCGGAGGCGCTGCACCTTTCAGGTCGGCCTTTAATGTTCGAGGATCGGGTTCTGGCGCCGACATTGGACGGGCTGATCGCGCTCGATCTGACTACTGGGAAGGCCATTGGAGATCGCGTCGGGGAAGGGCTGACGCTGGGCAATCTCTGTGCTTTTGACGGCGCGCTCTACAGCATCGGCAATACGAAGATCTCTCGATATCCCGATCCTGTGCAGGCGCAGGACATCGCGCTCGAACGTCTGAAGCGCGATCCGCACGACATTCAGGCACTCCAGCGCTTGGCCTGGCTTGCTGCGCTGCGATCGGATTGGACGACATCGTTGGATTGGCTGGATCGGGCGGATAGTGCGATTGAAGCGATGCGGTCGGAGCGGGGGGGGCGCGATGACGGCGAGCGGTCGTCACTCGCCGAGTCCAGCGATCGCGTGTCGCATTATCGCGTCAACGTGTTGATCAGCATGGCGGACGAGGGCGACGAAGAAACGCGATCGATTCAATTGAAGAAGGCGTACGCTGCAGCGCGAATGCCGGTCGATCGCGCGGTGGCGGGGCTGGCGCTGGCGTCGCACGAGTTTGCGGAGGGTCGCGAAACGGAAGCGGGCGCCTTGTGTGTTCAATTGCTGGTGCAGTCGCGAGGCCGGCCGTTGCGAATCGACGACAATTGGCGGATCCAGGATTCGCTCGAGATCGGTCGGCGACTTCGACAGTTCTATCATCGTTCGTCGACTGAAGCGCGGGCTGCGATTGAGGCCAATCTCGACATAGCGATCAACAGCTTCGTCGAGGCCGGCGATTATCCGGCGATCATTCGATTGGCGGATGCGTTGTCATTCATGCCGCTCGGCGCATCGCTGGATCTCAAGATTGCGGAGCACGAACTGAACGACGGGCTGATCGAGTCTTCGATACATCATCTCAACCGTGTGATCGCACGGACGGATGACGTCGGCGCTCGGCAGTCGGCGATGGTCCGACTGCTGCGATTGTGCGTGGATCCGCCCGAATCCGTCGAGCAGGATGGGGCGACTGCGCGTCGCCTGTTGTTGGCCTTCGCGGACGCCGATCGACGTCTCGGGCTTGCGAGTTTTGATGGTTTTGACAGCGGGACCGAAGCAAAGACGCTGGGTGACTTCATCGCCTGGTGCGAGTCCCGGCTTCCTCCAGCATCGAACGAGCGCGTTCCGGGGATTCTTCGCGATGCAGATCAGTTGGCGCTTGTTACTGAGGCATACGTTTCGAGCGTCGATGACGATGAGACGACACGAGACGTTTCGTCGTTCTGGGATCCGGCAAATCCGTATCGGCTTTCGGCGAGCGTGGTGCCAGCGCGTATTTCGAATCAATACCGGGGCATCGCGTCGGACGCGGTCGATCTGAACTCGAATCGATGGGTGCACGATCCGGAGCCGGTTGCGACGGCGCAGCCGATTGACGCCGAGGACGGCGGGCCTCGGCACATGGTTGTGGACGGCCGCGTCGCCGTATTGGTCGGGCCGTCGCAAGTCGAGGCGATCGGACTGGAAACGGGCCGTGCGATCTGGACGCCGATACCCTTAACGCGAAATCTCGGGCCGTTGCCGAATCCGCCGGCGGTGAGTTGCGATGGGATCGCCATCGTTGCGACGGACCCGAATACGATCGTGGCGGCGGCGATGCGCGACGGCGCTGCGCCGCTGTGGCGTCGGACGTTTCCGGATCGGCAGCTCGGCACGATGCGCATCGTGGACAGTCGGCTGATCTGTCTGGACGAATCGGCGCAGCGGGCAGCCGTGATAGAGGTTGAGACGGGCCTTTTGCTGCGGGAATACGAGGTTCCGGTCGGCGGTGTCGGGGGGACGGCGGCTTCGGAATCCGTGGATGATGTGTTCGCGGACGCGGATCCCGAATCGAACGTGCGAATGTTCGCGATCTGCGGTTCATACGTGCTGCGAGGGCAAACGTCGAAGGTGATCGCGCGGCTTGCAACGACAGGTGAAGTCGCGTGGGAACTCGACGTCGAGGGCGGCGTCAAAGGGATCAGTGAGCTGGATGATGCACATGCCGCCGTGTATCACGGCTCGAATAACGTCATGATCGTAAATCCGGCGAACGGTCACGTCGTACGGTCGATTGTTGCATTGGGCTATGAGATTCCGCCGCAGGACGCGGTGATCGATCGTCCGCTCGGATCGCCGTCTCCGTGCTTTCTGATGTTCACGAAGCGGGATGATCTGGCGGTGGAATACGTGCTGGTGTCCTACGCACTCGACGGCGACGGCGAGCGTGATTCCTGGCACAAGGAACTCGGCGGCCATGCAACGATCTCGCGACAAATGTTGCGAGCGTCGTCGGAATACGTGGCGGTCGTAACAAACACGACGAAAGAAGTCCCGGGCGGGCTCGATGCGATGGGGCGGAAGCGACAGATGATCGATCGGGAAACGGCGCCGGTGCTGACGATGTTGCGTAAGTCCGATGGGCGGCGATTGAGTCCGAGACCCTATACGTTTTATGAAGGTCGTCTTGGCGGTGATCCGCAGGAATATGAACTTGGCGCCAACACAGGCGTGAACGCGCGGCCGCCGTTCAATAGGTCACGCGAGGTTCGCGATGTGATCATTCTGGATCGTCGGATCGTTGCGTTTGCACCCGAAGGCTATTATGTGCTTGCTGACAAGGCGGAGGCGGAAGCGATTCAGGACGGCAGTTCGACGACGGGAGGCAAAGATGTTCCCTAAACAATCCTATTGTGGGCATCGACGCAGGCGGCTTATTGCCGTGGGGTTCCTGTCGTGCTTGGCAGTGCTGTCGAGTTCTGGTTGGACGCGCATCGCGCTTGCACAGCTGCCTCAGAAGCGGCCCGCGCACATCACTGAGGAAACGGAAAAGGCGATCAAGAAGGGGCTCGCCTATCTCGCAACCCGGCAGAGCAAGGACGGTTCATTCCAGGAATCGGGGGATCTTGGATCCTATCCGACGTCGATGACGGCGCTGGCGGGGTTGGCCCTGATCGCGTCGGGCAGTACGCCGACGCAAGGGGAGTATGCGCCGCAGCTGCGCAAGTCGCTGACGTACGCGATTGAATCGGCGAAGCGCAACGGGTTGATCTGTCGTGACGGCAGCGAGTCGTCGCGATCGATGTACGGTCACGGATTCACGATGCTGTTTCTAGCGCAAGTGATGGGGATGGAAGAGGATCCTGAGCGGCTGGCGCGGATCCGATCGGTGCTTCGCAAGGGCGTTGAGCTGACGGAACGCAGCCAGAGCCGCCTTGGCGGTTGGCTGTATACACCGGACATGGACGGCGATGAGGGGTCTGTGACGGTCACGCAGGTGCAGGCATTGCGAGCCGCGCGGAACGCCGGCGTGGCGGTGCCCAAGAAAGTGATCGATCGGGCGATGGGTTACCTGGAGAAATCCGTTCAGCCCGATGGGGGGATTGCGTATCGCGTCGGAATGAGCGGTTCGCGTCCGCCGATTACGGCGGCAGCGGTGGCCTGTTGGTTCAATGCGGGCGAGTATGAAAATCCGTTGGCGCGAAAGGCGCTGCGGTACTGCAAGACAAACATCGGCGTCGGACAGAATCAGGGCGGCGTGTGGGGGCATTTTTTCTACGCGCATCTGTACCTGTCGCAGGTCATGTACCTTTCTGGGGAGAAGGACTGGGATGAGTATTTCCCGAAAATGCGAGATTACCTGTTGTCGACGCAGAACGAGGACGGCTCTTGGAACGGCGACAGCGTCGGACAGGTGTACGGGACGTCGATCGCCCTGTTGATTCTGCAGTTGCCGTACAACAATCTGCCGATCATGCAGCGATAGCGCGGTGTGTGAATGGAAATAGGGACTTGATCGTGCGTCGTGCTGTCGCACCAAAATCCTGGAGTGAATTGAATGACGGATCATGTGAATGCATCAGGTGACGACGTCGCGGCTGCCCAGCGGATCGCAGACTGCTATCGGCGGCTTCGGGAGGAACTGCACAGGGTCATCGTCGGTCAGGATGAAGTGATCGAGCAGCTATTGATTTCGCTGTTCGCCGGCGGTCACTGCATACTCGAGGGCGTACCCGGGCTGGCGAAGACGATGATGATCTCGACGCTAGCGCGGACGATGTCGCTCAGCTTCAGTCGAATTCAATTCACACCGGACCTGATGCCGAGTGACATCACGGGAACGGAAGTGATTGCGGAGGATCGTTCGACGGGGACGCGGGCGTTCAAGTTCCTGCCCGGGCCCGTCTTTGCGAACGTGGTGCTGGCTGATGAGATCAATCGTACGCCGCCGAAGACGCAGGCGGCGATGCTGGAGTGCATGCAGGAACGTCAGGTGACGGTCGGCGGCGTCAGGCACGCGATCGACTCGCCGTTCTTTGTGCTGGCGACGCAGAATCCTATTGAACAGGAAGGCACGTATCCGCTGCCGGAAGCGCAGCAGGATCGCTTCATGTTCAAGGTGCAAATCGGATATCCGTCGTACGAAGAGGAATTGGACATAGCGACCAAGACAACTGGGGAATTCAATCTCGATGTGAGTAAGATCATCGGGGCCGAGGAAATTCTGGAATTGCAGAAGGTCGTTCGTCGCGTACCCGCGGCGGAGCCGATCGTGCGATATGCGCTGGACCTTGTTCGGGCGACGCGGCCGAACGAGGCGGCGTCGCCGCAGCTGGTGCGCGATCGCGTGTCGTGGGGGGCGGGACCGCGGGCGGTTCAATTCCTGATCGTCGCGGCGAAGGCGCGGGCTGTGCTTCGCGGCAACCTGCATGTATCGACGGATGACATTCGAGCGCTGGCGGCGCCGGTCCTTCGGCATCGCGTGGTGACGAATTTCGCAGCGCAGGCGGAAGGGTACACGCCCGACAAGCTCGTGTCCGATCTTCTGGACATGCACGATCCGCATGGTGGCGGACTGCTCGCGGACAATCGCGTGAACAAAATGATCAGTGCTTAGGCAGTTTCTCAATTGACGGCGTCGGCGATCGCGAACTGATATCGCGATAATCGCCGCGTGCCGGCACGGCGACGCATATGGCCAACGACAACAGGAAATATCTGAAGCCGGAATTGCTCGCGCGCATCGGCGATCTGGAAATGCGGGCGCGGCTCGTCGTCGAGGGGTTCGTCAGCGGTATGCATCGCAGTCCGTATCACGGCGTATCGGTCGAGTTCTCGCAGCACAAGGAGTACGTGGCGGGCGATGATCTTCGGCACCTGGATTGGCGTGTCTACGGCCGGTCGGATCGGTATTACATCAAGCAGTACGAGGAAGAGACGAACCTGCGCGTGCACATCGCACTGGACTGTTCGGCGTCGATGCGCTACCCGGAACAACTGGATCGCAGCGATCGGCTGACGAAATTCGAATATGCGGCGACGCTTGCCGCGTCATTGGCGTTCCTGCTGACGCATCAGCAGGATGCGGCGGGCCTGATCGTGTTTGACGACGAGGTTCGCGCGGAATTGCCGCCGCTGAGCAGCCAGGGGCATCTGCGATCGCTCGTCGCGCAGTTGGAGCGCGTGCGACTTGAGCGAGCTAACGATGCGACGGCGACGTTTCCGCGAATCGCGGGGCGTCTTCATCGGCGAAGCATGATTGCGTTGATTTCGGATCTGCTGGTCGATACGGATGTACTGATTCCGACGATGGAGCGTATTCGCCATGCCGGTCACGAAGTCGTCGTGTTCCACGTGCTCGATCATGACGAGAGGACGTTTCCGTTCCTGGACAATACGTTGTTCGAAGGTATCGAGGCGACGGATCAGCAGGTGCTCGTGGACCCGCAAGCGCTGAAGGCGGCCTATCTCGACGCGCTGGCGGCGCATGAGACGCGGATCCGACGCGCGTGTTCTAACAGTCGCATTGAATTCGTCAGCCTATCGACAGCCGATCCGCTGGATGTCGCGCTTCGGGCTTACCTGGCGGCACGGATGCATCAGGTAAAGGCGGGCGCATGATTTCGTGGCTTTCCGGATTTCTGTTTAACCCCTGGATGGCCGCCGGCGCGGGGGCCGTCGCAAGCCCGATACTCATCCATATCCTGTCGCGCCGGCGCTATCGGCGCGTGCGCTGGGCGGCGATGGACTTCCTGCTGGATGCGTATCGGCGCAATCGCAGGCGCGTGCGGCTTGAGCAGTTGATCTTGCTCGCGCTGCGTTGCCTAGTCGTGCTGCTGCTCGCGCTGGCGTTTGCGAGGCCGTTTCTGACCAGCGGTCTGTTCGCCGGTCTCATCGGCGGGTCGCAAACGGAGCACATCATCGTGCTCGACGATTCGTTTTCGATGTCGGCCGTGAGTCGAAGTGCGACGACGACGGGCGCGAGACTCGCTTCATTCGATGCGGGCAAAGACGCGGTCGAGGCCATCGGTCGAATCGTGTCGGAAACGGCATCGAGTGATTCGATTTCGCTTTACGTGACGAGTCGCCCGGATGAACCCGTGCTGAGTCTGCCAAATGCCTCGGACGAAAACCGCGTGCGACTGACGGAAACGTTGGCCGGGCTGACGTCGACGCAGCGGGGCGGCAATTGGGATGCCGCCATGCGCAGCGTCGCGAAACAGATTGCTTCCTCAGCCGGGCGGGCGAATGCCGTCGTTTATGCCGTCAGCGATTTTCAGCGCAGCGACTGGCGCGACAACCGATCCGACGGGGACGGCGGGACGAAGGGACCTCTTGCACCGTTGGCGGCCCTGAACGACGAAAGAAACTCAATTCGATGCGTTCTCGTCGGCGTCGGGCAGCAAGCGGCCGGCAACATCGCCGTAACATCGATCGGCGCCGATCGACCGCAGGCGGTGGCGGGGGTACCGACGCGATTCGTCGTGGGCGTCGCGAACCACTCGACGGAGGCGCTTCGCGACGTCGAGCTCGGCGTCGCGATCGACGGCCGCCGGCTGCCGCCGCTGGTCATTCGCGAGATCATGCCGGACGAAACAGCGCGTGAACCCGTTGAAGTCACGTTCGACCAGGACGGGGCGAATTTTGTCGAAGTCGAACTTGTCGGCGCGGCCTCGAGTATTGACAGCGTGGCGCTGGACAATCGTCGAAGCAAGTCCGTCGACGTCGCGGGTGCAATCCGCGTATTGATTGTCGACGGCGAGCCGAGCAGCGATCAGTATCGCGACGAGGCATTCCTGTTGAAGACAGCGCTTCGTCCTGCAGGCCGGGCGACGAGCGGCATCGACGTGACTGTCGTTGAAGAAGGAGAGATAGAAGAGTCGGAACTCGCGGCGTATCAAGTTGTGATTCTCGCCAATGTCGGGCGGGTCGCACGCTCGGCGAATGAGAAGCTCCGCGCTTTCGTGGACGCAGGCGGCGGGCTGATCGTTTTTGCGGGCGATCTCGTCGATGTCGCGGATTACAACGCGTCCATGTACGACGGCGGTCACGGTCTTCTTCCCCTGCCGATCATCGGGCCTGCGGAGGCGCCGCCGGGTACCGACGCCATCGCCATCTCGTCGTGGGACGCGGCGCATTCGATGTTGCGCGCGTTCGAAGGACCGACGGCGGAGTTGCTTCGACAGGTCCGCATCGACGCGTATCTGCGTGTCGAGGAGGTAGCGAAAACGGCGGTCGATGACGCGGCGACGAGTTCAGCAATCGCCGAATCGACGCCGGGAACGGCAGTCGTCATCGCCAGACTGAACGACGCGTTTCAGTCGCCGTTGATTGTCGAGAAGGCGGTCGGTCGTGGGCGCACGGTATTCGTTGCGACGTCGGCGGACCAGGAGTGGAATGACTGGGCGTCGAATTTCAGTTATCTGCCGCTGGTGCTGGAGATGGTGCAGTACATTGCGCGGTCGGCGGCCAGTGAGCGGGATGTCGTCGTTGGCGAAGCGTTGAAGTGCGAAATCGATCCGACAGTCGTCGAACCCTCCGTCGCACTACGGACGCCTGCGTATCCGACGGATCCCGAGATCATGCTGACAGCGTCGGGGGCGACGAGTGGATCCGGCGGCGACGCGGCGAATGCCGGACAAACGACAAGCGTCGCGACATTCGGCGACACGGATCAATCGGGGCGGTATCAGTTCCGTCTCAAGCGACTGCGCGGAGGGACGATCCAGCAGTTTGCGTCGGTCAATCCGGATTCAGCGGAGTCGAACTTGAAGCCAGCAACCGCGGAGGAATTGCGCGGCGCGTCAGACACGATGCGGATCGAGATCATCGATGATCCGGCGATGCTGGCGTCGTCGGCGGATAACGGGCGAAGCGAATTCTGGTGGCCGCTGATGCTGATGGCGGCGGCGTTGTTGATGGTCGAACACGGATTGGCGTGGCGATTCGGGACGAATACGTAGAACGGCGGCGAGCCTGATGATTGCGACGCGGATGTCCATTTTGGCGCAAGGCTATCGCACTGTGGCGAACGAGGAAGTGCTCGAGTTCGCGCGCTGGTCGGCCGGCAATGCGCTGATCGTCGGCGGACTGGTGACGCTCATCGGTGCCTATGCGGTCATCTGGCTGTATCGGCACGAAGGCCGGGGTCGGATGTCGCCGCGACTGCGCTGGGCGCTGACGGGATTGCGGCTGTTGGCACTGGTTGCGATCGGCGTGATCGCGCTTGAGCCGGTCTACGTTCGCTACGAAGAGCGGCGGCAGGATGCGACGACGATCGTGCTCGTCGATTCGTCTGCGAGTATGGGGCTGTCGGACCATTATCGCAATGAGACGAATCAACACGTTGTGCGGAAGGCAATGGGCGATGTTCCGCCTGCGGGGCTCAAACGAATCGACATTGCGACGAACCTGTTGGGGCCGGGCGGATCGAATCTTCTGAAAGCACTTGCGCAGGACAATCGTGTCCGGCTGCTCTCGTTTGATCGCACGTCGAACGAATTGGAGACGATCGAGCGGGCGGAGCCGGATACTGAGCCGGCGGATTCGGCGGCGATCGTGCCGGCGATTTCGGCGACCGGCAGTGCAACGGATCCGGGACAGGCAATTCGCCATGCGTTGGAGTCGGCGAACGGCGGGTTGATCGCCGGCGTCGTGGTGTTGACCGACGGCCGATTCAATCGCGGTGAACATGCGACGCAGCTCGCGCGGGCGATACGGGGGCGGGACATTCCGCTCTTCGCCGTCGGTGTTGGTGATCCGGCCGAGCCCGTCAATCTGCGGGTCGCGGAAATCAGTGCGCCGAGATCGGCGTTCAAGAATGATCCGTTCCGTGTATCGGCGAAGCTCGAGGCCGTCGGAATGTCGGGAACGTCGGTCGTCGCGGAATTGTGGGAGCGCCGTGAGGGGCGGGACGAATCGAAGCGCGTCGATCAGAAGCGCGTTGAGATATCAAGTGACGGTGTGCTGCCGATGGTCGTATTCGAGCGAAAAGTCGATCTGCCGGGCGACGTGGGGTACACACTGCGCCTCGCTCCCGCTGATTACGAGGCGGTGCTGACGGACAACGAGCGTGATCTGGTGCCGGGGGTGCGGATCCTCGACGACAGGATGAAGGTGCTGCTTGTGTCGGGCGGACCGAGTTTCGACTATCGATTTCTGTCGCGGTTGCTCGAGCGCGACAAGACAGTCGAGCTATCGACGTGGCTGCAATCGGCGGACATCAACGCCGTGCGCGACGGGAACGTGGTCCTGGAGCAGCTGCCCGTCGGGACGGAAGAGATCAACAAATACGATGCCGTGATTCTGATGGATGTCGATCCGCGCGAACTCGATCCGACGTGGGCGAGCGTGCTGGCGACATACGTCTCCGAGTATGGCGGCGGCGTGCTCTATGCGGCAGGCAACAAGTACACGGGCTCGTTCTTCCGCTCGCCAAAGACCAAGCCGATCGTCTCGATTCTACCGATCGTGCCCGATCCCGAGGCGGAGATCATCATTAATGAACTGGGGCACTATCAGATGCAGGCCTGGCCGATCGTCGTGACGGACGAGGCGGCGGGCGATCCGATACTCCGCCAGACGGATCGAGTGGAGGACACGCGCGATGCCTGGGCGCTGTTGGGCGGCGTGTATTGGCATTACCCGGTTCGGCGGGAGAAGCCGGTCGCGAAGGCGCTGATGCGGCATTCGAATCCGCGAATGGTCAATTCGTATGGGCCGCACGTGTTGTACGCGACGCAATATGTCGGCGCGGGGCGATCCGCTTACTTGGGTATCAACACGACGTGGCGCTGGCGACAGGGGGATGAGAAGCCGTTCAATCGATTCTGGATTCAGACGCTGCGGTTTCTTGTGGAAGGCAAGCTGCTCGGGGGCCGTGCGCGCGGGCAGATTCTGGTGTCGCAGGATACATACGAAGTCGGCGACACGGTGGTCGTCACTGCTCGGGCCCTGACGGAATCGTTCGAACCGTTGCTGTTGCCGCAGTTGAATATGATCGTGCGGGCCGGTGCGGATTCGGGCGAAGCCCGTGACGTTGAGCTCGTTCCGATACCGGGGCGGGAGGGGCACTACGAAGGGCGTATTCAGGTGCGCGAACAGGGTGCGACGACGATGTCGATCCAGTTGCCCAGCGCGAATGATACGCCGGATCGCACGCGCGACATCGAAAAGTCGATCTTTGTGACGGAGCCGAATCTGGAAATGCGCGACACGCCGCTGGACGAGTCGGGGCTCGCGGCGTTTGCCGAGGCGGCGGGCGGTCGATATCTGAGTGTGGCCGAGGCGGCGGAGTTGCCGCAGTTGATACAGGATCGAAGTCGGACTGCGCGGCATCGCGGGCGAACTCGCCCCGCCTGGGATCACTCAACAGTTTTCGCGGGTCTGTTGTTGGTCCTGACGGCGGAGTGGATTCTGCGAAAGGTCGCGAAGTTGATCTGACGTGGCGCGAGCTACAGGTAGCAAATGAACCGACAGGTTGACGACAATACGAGACGACTTCTCGAGCCGCTGTTGGCGCTGGGCAGGCGATTGCGCCTGTTTTCCATCGTCGAGGGGGTGGGTTGGTGTCTCGCCATGGCAGTCGTCGCTGCTGCGGCGCAGCTCGTTCTAGATCGACTATTGGTGCTTGGCGCCGGTCCGCGGTTCGTTCTGCTCGTCATCATTGTCGCGTTCCTGGGGAGGGAAATCTGGCGTCGTGTTGCGAGACCGATGGGCGTGCGGATCGATCCTGTCGGGGTTGCGCGTTTGATCGAGCGTCGTCGGCCGGATTCTCACGACAGCCTCATGAGCGCGACAGCGTTTGTGTCAGAGGCGAATGTCAATCCGCTACGGAATTCACCGGCGATGGTGCGGGCGTTGATCGATCGCGCGGTCGCGGACGAAACGGCTTCTGCGACGGTCGGGCTTCTGAGAGTGGATCGTTTGCGCAGATTTGTCGGACTCGGCGGCGCCTCATTGCTTGTCTGCCTGGTGGCTGTCGCAATAGCGCCGGATACGGTCAGCGCCTATGTGCGTCGTAACTGGCTGCTGGCGGAGGCGGCGTGGCCGTCAACGGCGACGATTGTGCCTGAGGGGTTCGTCGATGGTCGCCTCAGTTGGCCGTTGGGTGATGATTTGACATTGGTTGCGTCGGCGGAGGATCACGTCCCGCGGACGCTGCATGCCGAGATCGAATACGGCTCTAGAGATTCAATGTTTCGGCCGATGGATCGTCGCGGTCGGAACCAGTTTGTAGTCGATCTGGGGCCTTTGCCAGATTCGATGCGCGTTCGATTTCGAATCGGCAAGTTCGGCGTCGACGAATACACGCAATGGTACGAGGTGGACGCCGTACCGCGTCCGTTTGTGAAGCGGGCGACGATCGAAGTGTTTCCGCCGAGTTATGCGGGGCAGGTGGCCTATGTGTTGCCGCAGGGGCAGGTATCGGCGGATCTGATTTCTGGGTCGCGCGTGCGAATCGAGGCCTTGTTCAGTCATCCGGTCGTCGAGGCGTCATTGAATCATCGTGCGGACGACACACCGGCCGCGTCGGCGTCGATCGAGAATGGTACGACGGTGGTTGCGGATTTTGAGCCGGAGCGACGCGGTGTGCATTACTTTAACGTTCGCGACGCCGGCGGGCTCGAGGATACGCGGCCCGTCACATACTCGTTGAATCTGCTGAAGGATCCGCCGCCGAAAGTCCGGCTGACGATTCCGGATTCCGGCGAGTTGATTGTCCCGAACGCGACGTTGAATCTGTCGGTGCATTGCGAGGACAACCTGGGCTTGCGCGATGTGGAGCTTGCGTATTTTGCGGAGCGATCAGAATCGGCGGACGTGTCGGCGGATGTGCAAATGCAATCGGAGCCGATGCCCAACCTGGCTCCGGGGCAAGTTCGGTATGACGCAGAGACGCCCTGGCCGCTATTGCCGTTGACGCTGAAAGCCGGTGATCGATTGCGGCTTCAGATTCGCTCACGGGATTTTCAGCCGGAGGCTTCGCGTTCGGAATCGGCGCCCGGCTCAGCGGCGGACGCCGCGGGTTCGGCCACGATGCCGGCGAACCTCGGTGAGTCGATCGCGTACACGTTGCGCGTCGTGACGCCTGAGGAATTGCTCGCGGAACTCGGTCGGCGCGAAAACGAATGGCGTCGCGAGTTCGAGCAGGTCATCAAGACACAGGAGCAGCTGAATCGACGCGTGCTCGACCTGACGGAACCCAGTACGGATGCGGCGGCGCAAACGACTCGGCAGGCACGAATCGCCCAGGAGGCGCGCACGCAGCGACAGGTTGCGGGCCGTGTGCGAACGGTCCTGCGGCAGTTCGAGCAGATCTACGGCGAAATGAAGACGAATGACGTCGCCACTCCGACGGTCCGCAAGCGCCTGGGGCAGGGCGTGATCGGACCGATGCGGCTGCTGCTTTCAGAGTCAATTCCGGAGTCGGCGGAGATGCTTGAGCGACTACGGGAGAACTTCGATTCGGGGTTGGCGAGGCAGGTAGAGGGGCGTCAGAAGGAGATCGTGCGTCAGATGTACGCGATTCTCGCCGAAATGATCAAATGGGAGGGATACAATGAGGCGGTCGCCCTCCTGCGCGACGTCCTGAGACTGCAGAAGGACGTCAGCGAGGATACGCGGGCGGAGCTTGAGCGAGAAATCGAGCGGATGTTCGAATCGGATGACGACATGAAAGTGAAGCCCGGATCGGAGGATCGACCGTGATGCGAATGCGTCCTTTGCGGATGATGCCCCGGCGATTCGCTGCGACGCTCGTTGCATTCGTTCTATGCGCTACGACGAGCGGCGACTCGCGTGTGCGGGCGCAATCGACTGAGGCGACTCCCCCGGCGTCCAAGGCGACGGACGTCGTCGCCAAGCCGAGTGACGCGCTGGCCGATCGGCAGGCGATCATCGGCGATCGGGTGAAGCGTCTCGAAGATCGCATGTTTCAGCTCGCGCAGGCGCTGAAGAAGTCGGATCCGGAAAAGGCGGCGCGACTTGTCGAAGGGTTGGCGGCGCTTCGCGAGGACGGACTCTCACAGAACATCGGTGACGTGGTGCGCATGCTCCGTGAGAAACAGCTTGCCGACGCGACGGATGCCCAGGCGACTGTCGAAGCGCAGATGCAGATGATCTTGAAGCTATTAATGGAGGAGACGAACGATCTCGACAAGCAGCGCGAGGAACTGAAGCGTCTGGAGGAGATTCGCAAAGAGCTTGACGTGCTGCTGAGCAAGCAGAAAGAAACCAAAGCGAGCGCGGAACGGACGGATGCGCAGAAGCGTCTGGCCGATGCGATGGAAGATGCTGCAAATGCGGCACGCGACTTGTTGAATCGACAGGAGGGTCTGAACGCGGAGCGCGGCAGCGGCGGCGAGAATGGGGCGAGACCGGCCGATGCTCAGGCGGCGCTTCGCGGCGAGACCGAGGCGCTCGCGCGCGAGGTCGCGGAATTGGCGGAGCAGCTTCGTGCGGCAGGCGCCGCGCAGGATGCGGCATCGCCGAAGGCTGACGAGGCGCATGAGTCGCCCGCCGACAAGAAGGCGGCGGATGGCGCCGAGTCGTCGGGGGCGAAGAGCGATACTCCGAGCGGTGAATCCTCGTCGGAGTCGGGCGAGGGATCTCCCATGGGCGTCAAATCCCCGGCGGCAACAGGGGACTCCAAATCGGGCGGCGAACCGGCGGACGACGCGGTGCCGAAGGAAGCGAGTGAAGCGACGTCATCGGATCGTGAACCGGCGGAACGCGCGGAAGATGCGAAGGCGCATCTCGATCGCGCGGCGGATGCCATGCAGGCGGCGGAGCAGGCGTTGCGCGCGGCGGAATCCGCCGGCAGCGAAGGCGATCAGGCGACGGCGGCGGAGGAGCTTCGCAAGGCGGCCGAAGCGCTGAAGGCCGAAGCTGCCGACATTCGAAACAAGTTGAAGCTCGAAGACGTTGCCGAGAAGCAGCGCGAACTGGCGGAGGACGCATCCAATCTGCTGGACGACATGCGCGGCGAGTCCGGCGAAAAAGACGGGGCCGGGGAACAGTCCGACGAATCCGCTGAGAAGTCTGAGGAAGGCAATGAGTCATCCGAGGGCGGCGGTGAGCAGTCCGGCGGCGGCGCGTCCAAGCCGGGACAGCAAGGCGGCTCCCAACAGAGTCCGCCGGCGTCGCCGGGGGAGCGGCCTTTGGAGGAGGCGATTCCGCATCAGCAGGATGCGGCAAAGAATCTCGAAGACAATCTGCCGATAGAGGCCGTCGAGGATCAGCAGAAAGCGATCGAGAAGCTCGAGCAGGCGAAGGAAGACCTGGAGGAGCGGCTGGACCAGCTCCGTCGCGAGCAGCAGGAGCAGTTACTGGCGGCGCTCGAATCGCGATTTCGGGCGATGCTCAGTCGGCAACTCGAAGTGAACAAGGCGACGGATCGGCTGATCGATCTTGGGGTCGAGCATTGGAAGCGATCGGATCAGCTCGAAGTCGCCGAACTATCGGAAAAACAGCGATGGGTCGGCGATGAGGCGGACGAGGCGATGTTTCTATTGACGGAAGAGGGCTCGACTGTCGTGCTCCCGCCATTGTTAGAAGAAGTCCGTGATGACGCGCGCGAGGTTGCGGATCGGCTCGCGGCGGCGCAGGCCGATCGCGGCGTTCGAACCTTGCAGGACGAGCTAGAGTCGATCCTTCGTGACATGATCGACGCCGTCAAGAAACAGCAGGAAGAGCTTGAGCAGGGCGGCGGTGGTGGCGGAGGAGGAGACGGCAGCCCGCCCCTGCTGCCGGGCTCGGCGGAACTAAAACTGCTTAGGTCCTGCCAATTGCGCATCAACAACGCGACGGAGTCGTTGCATGCGGAATTGAGCGATTCAAGCGAGAGCGCGGAGGCAATTCAGGCCGCGATCGAGCGACTTTCGGTCAAGCAGAGCAAAGTGGCGGATATGGCGAAATCGATGCACGAGTCATTACAAAAGGCGCAATAACGCGGGCGGGACGAACGAATGATCCAGCCAATCATCTTAATCCTAGCGACGACGGCGTTGGCGTTACCGCCGAAGAAGATGCCGGACACGCTTCCCGGTTATGACTGGACGGCGATACCAAAGCGGGCGCGCGGCAAGCCGGCGCCGCCGCCGGTTCCGGCGGAACAGGTGGTCGCCGACTTTCTTGCGTTCGTCGAGTCGGCAGAGGCGTATGACGCCAAGTCACGGGCCTTTGTCGCGGCGCAGCGCGCCGAGACGGATGCCGGGCAGCTCCCGGAGTTTCTGACGAGCGCATATTCCGTACTGTCGCCGGACTTCACGAAGGCGCTGGACCTGATTGACGCCGATCGCGTTGGCGACGCGGCGGCTGCTTTCGAGGCGCTCTCGGAATCGGACGATCCCTATCTTTCCGTAACGGCGGCGAACCTGGGCGCGACGGCGATGATTGAACTGGATCAGGTCGATCGCTGCCTGTCGATGCTGGATCGGGTCCGCAAGGCGCACGATCCGATCGAGAATTACACAACAGCGTCCGACCATTTTCGATTCATGTTGGGTTACTGTCAGGTACACAACCTCGATTATCGCGAGGCCTATGCGACGTTTGAGGACTTCCTGAAGAACCACCCGCATGCGCCGGAGCGACTTGTCGTCGGGGCCAGGCAGATTCTGACGGAGCTGGATCGTCGGGCACCGGGGCGCATCGGCGATGTGCGCGACATCATGCATTACGCGCGGCGGAAGATCTCGAACGGTCGTATCGACGACGATCTGATCGTCAAGCAGCACGAGGCCGTGGCGCTACTGGATTCACTGATCGAAGAAGCGGAAAACCAGGAGCAACAGGGGCAGGGCGACGGCGAGGGCGGCGGCGGAGGGAAGGGCGGCGGCGATTCCGGCGGTGATAAGAATCCCGGCGGCGGCGCGCAGCGATCGACCAAGCCGCAAGGGTCCGGGGATGTCGGGGAATTGCGGCGACAACGGGCACGGCCAGGGGAAATGTGGGGCAAGATGCCGCCGCGAGATCGCGAGGAACTCCTGCAAACGCTTCAGAAGCAGTTTCCGAGTCAGTATCGCGAACTGCTGGAACAGTATTACAAACAACTGGCGAAGGATGCACCCTCGGAATGAGTCTAGCGACTGCCATGTTTGCCATTTGGTTGGCGGCCGCAGGCCAGCCGTCTTCGGGCGACGATAGTCCGCTGCGCGTGTCGGTTCGGTCGCTGAGTTCGGATGTAATCGTGGCGACGCTGATCGCCGTGACTCCGGATTCTGTCAAGATCGAACAGGATGGCGAGGCTCGCACGATTCCACTGAACGAGTTGCTTCAAGTGACGCCATTGGTGTTTGAGTCATCCGGGTTTGACGCGTCAGGCGACAATTTCGTGACGTGTTTTCCGATCGAGGGGGGCGAACTCCGCGGCAGAATCGTGGACAGCGACGGGACTGGTATGCTGCGAATGAGAATCGCCGAAGGCCGCACCGTCGACATTCCTTTCTCGGCGATCGCGGCGGTTCGATTTGGGTCCTCCAACAACACAGAGATGATGGGCGACTTTGACGCGCGACGGTCGGAACGTAAGCCGGGGCGCGATGTGTTACTGGTTGCACGGGACGGTCGCGCGACAGCGGTGCCGGGGGCGCTCGAGCGGCTTTCGACCGACGGCTGGGTGTTTCGATACGGCTCCAGGATTCGCAACGGACCTTTGGGCAGTGCGTACGGCGTCGTGCTGGGATCGGCGGCGCCACGTGGGGCTCGCGGCCCAGTTGCTGTGAGTTTCGGAGAAGCGAACGTGCTGTACGGGCATCTCGTCAGCGGGGACGGACATTCGATTGCGTTGGACGTCGCGTCGATCGGTCGCGTTGAAATCGATTGGAAGTCGATTCGCGATCTGAACTTCGATAGCGGGCGGGTTGTGCGGCTGAGCGAGGTCGCACCGACGTCGGCGACATGCGAGTCGATTATTGGGGGCGACTGGCCGGCGCAACGAAATAGAAACGTAACGGGCGGGCCATTGCGGATCGCAGGCCGATCGTACGAAGACGGATGGGGCGTCCACGCGAGATCCCGAATTGAATTCGCACTGGACGGTCAATATGAACAATTCGCCGCGGACGTCGGTGTCGATTCGTCTGTCGGCATGCACGGCAGCGTCGTATTCCGGGTGATCGCGGATGGGGAAGTCGTGTTCGAGAGCGACGTGATGCGCGGCGGGCAGGCGGCCAGGCGCATCAAAGTGCCGCTCGGCTCGGCGAAGCAGCTGGTGCTTGAGTGCGATCGGGCGGACGGGCTGGATCTTGCGGACCATGCGAACTGGGCGAATGCCTACCTTGTTCGACGAAAGGAAAGCAGTCCATCTTGAATCGCGGGAAGAGACAGTTGTGCGCCTGTTGGCGCGTCGAACGACTTGCGTTCGCGGCCCTGTTGTTGACGGTCTCGACGAGTCACGCGAACGACTCGAATCTCATTCGCGATCTTGCCCGCGTTCGTGCGTACGAGCATGCGCGAGTGCGTTTGATCGGTGAATGCAGACCGGCGACGGCATGCATGTTTGACAAGGGCAGCCGTGCAGGCGGCGGATCGGGTGTCGTCATTGACACGGACGGATTCGGTCTGACGAATTTCCACGTGATCGCCGGGATGCTGAAGGATCGCGTCGGCGAGGCGGGGTTTGAGGACGGCCGGCTCTACGAATTCGATGTGCTTGGCATCGATCCGACGGGCGATGTCGCCATGTTCCGCGTCAAGGACCGAAGTCCACAGCATGCCGTTTCATTGGGGGACTCTGATCTTCTGAGCGTGGGGGACTTCACGCTTGCGATGGGGAACCCTTTTCTGCTCGCGGAGGATTACGTTCCGACAGTGACGCTGGGCATTGTCTCTGGGCTGCATCGATATCAGGCGGGCGCGGGGGACGGCGGTCGCGCCTTGCGGTATACGGACTGCATCCAGGTGGATACGTCGATCAATCCGGGCAACTCGGGCGGCCCATTGTTCGACATGCGCGGTCAGCTCATCGGGATCAACGGGCGAATATCGCTCGAAGAGCGCGGCCGGGTCAACATCGGCGTTGGGTACGCGATCAGCATCAATCAGATCAAACGATTCATACCGGCATGGCGTGCGGGCATTGTCATGAAGCATGCGTCCGCGGGGTTTACCGTCAGGAATCGGGACGGCGGCGTGATCGTCGATCAGATCCTCGACGATTCGCCGGCCTATCTGGCGGGCTTGCGGCTCGGTGATCGCGTGGATGTATTTGCCGGGCGCGAGATGACTTCGTCGAATCAGTTTGGATCTTATCTCGGCGTATTTCCGGAGCAGTGGCCTGTGCATGCGACGCTCGTCCGCGACGGCGTTTCTCGGGAAATCGCGTTTCGGCTTGAGGATATGCCGCTGCCGAAAGCGGAGGGCGGTGAGGACCCGTATGGGCCTCATGCCGTGACGCGGAGCGCAAACGCGTATGCCGTGGAGCGACTGATCCGACTGCATCGCGAGTTCCTTGGCGGCGATGAGTTATTGAAGCGCGTCAGCGGAATTCACTTCACTGGGACGCGAGCGTTTGATGACACGACAAAGGAGTGCGTTGCACTCGATTTCGACGAGAATCGAAACGAGTCGCGGGAACTCGCCGCCGGTGCAACACCGACAGACGTCGAGCGGGCCGTGCGCTGGATGCTGATCGATGGCCCGTCGGAATCGCAACGGGAGACTATGCGCGTCGTTTCGTCGGATGAAGTGGACAATCGAATCTGCGCCGTCGTTCGAGGTGCGCCGGATGGGTACCCCGAACTGACACTTTGGCTTGACGACGTGGATGGGCGGCTCTGTCGGCTGTCGTTTGCGGATCGCTTGTCGGGACGGAAGATCGTATTCGAGTATTCCGGGTTCAGGAAAGACGACGGTTTTCGTTTCCCGACAGTGCGAACGATGTCATTCGACGGGCGTTCATATGCGACGGAAACGATGTCTCGTATCAAGGTGCGGGGATGAGGCGATGGGCGATCGTGCATTTCGGCATGCTGCTAATCACGCTGTCGGCGGCGAGCGGAATTGCGGTCGCAGCCCCATCGGATGAGCCGGAGCGTCCGGCGCGTCGGCTTGTTGCGCCGAATTCGACTGCGCGGGCTTTTTCGCGATCCGAGGCGGCAGTCGTCAAGCTTTACGGCCGCGGGATCGGGCGTGAACACGGCTACGGGACAGGGACGCTGGTATCAGCCGACGGGCAGATCGTCACAGTCCTGTCGCTGTTGTCTGCGAGGGATGGGGCTCGTGTGGTGCTGTCGGACGGCCGAACGATGACGGCGACATTCGTCCGCAAGGATGAATATCGACAGCTGGCCTTATTGAAGATCGACATCGAGGATGCGCCGCATGTGGAATTCAAGGACTCGACGAGTCTCGAGCTCGGCGATGTCGTGTTCGCGATGGGGAATTGGTTCAAAGTCGCCGAGGGGCGGGAGCCGGTTTCGATCAACCGCGGAATATTCAGCATGCGCACGAAGCTGGACGCGCGCCGGCTGACGCAGGATTTCTCGTACGAAGGCGACGTGTTGTTGTTCGACGCGATGACGTCGAATCCCGGGGCGCCGGGTGGACCGGTGTTGGATATTGAGGGCGGCTGCGTCGGTATCGTCGGGCGGATCGTAGAGGCCAGCGCGACCAATACGCGCGTCAACTACGCGATCACGTCTGAGGAGATTCGTGCATTTGTGGGCGGCGAGATAGCGGCGACTGCACCGGCGAATGATGCCGGGGACGGCGAGGGCAGGAAGGAAGGTTACGTCGGGATCAGCATCAGTCGGTTGGGATTTCGACATGTCTCGCCCTATGTCGAGCGGGTTCGTTCGGGTTCGCCGGCCGACAAGGCGGGCGTGCTGGCTGACGATCTCGTGCTTGCGATCGATGACGCCCGGCTTCGAAATGCGAACGACTACAAAGATGCGATCCGAAGGCTGCGACCGGGCGACAAAGCGCGATTCATCCTCAAGCGCGGTCAGCGCGTCATGACGGTGACGATCGAAGTGGGTGAGAAACCATGATGCGACGAGGGATCGGCATCCTGATCGTTGTTGCACTGACCGGCGTCGGGCGGGCGGACGACGCAACGGATCCGTATGCGCTTGAAGTTGCAAAGGCACGCGTGATTCGTGCGGCGGTTCAACGAATCCGGCCGAGTCTCGTCACTGTGGAAACGATCGGCGGGGCGCAGCCGATCGCCGAGGGTCCCGAGGGCGTTCGTGAAGAGGCATTCCGGCTTGCGGACGGGCCAACGACGGGGATGATTGTTTCCCAGGACGGTTTGATCCTGACGAGCAGCATCAACTTCGCGCGCAATCCAACTGTCATCACGGTGACGCTTGACGACGGGCGGCAATTTGTTGCGACGTTGCTGGGGCGCGATGAAATTCGTCGGTTGGCGCTGCTGCGGATACCTGAAACGGGTTTGAAGGTGGCCGACTGGGCGCCGGGCGAGGATATCGCGGTCGGGCAATATGCGATCGCGTGCGGACGCGGACTGATGGGTGACGCGCCGTTTGCGTCCTTGGGGATCGTCAGCGCAGTCGGCCGGCGGAACGGCAACGCGATTCAGACGGATGCCAAAGTGTCGCCAATCAACTACGGTGGACCGTTGATCGACATCGATGGTCGCGTCATGGGAATCTGCGTTCCGATGGCGGGTTCCGGCGGCGCGCTGGCGGGCGCGGAGTGGTACGACAGCGGGATCGGTTTTGCGATATGCAAGGAGAAGTACGACTTTGTTTCGGATCGGCTCGCTGCCGGAGAGCTAATTGAACAGGGGAAGATCGGTATCGTCCTGGAGGAGGATGAGTCGGCGATCCGTGACTTCTTCGAGAGGCTGTTGCCGAAAAAGGAACAGGCCGTTCGTATTCGCGACGTGATGCCGGGATCTCCGGCGACGGCGGTTGGCCTGCGAAAGGGCGATCGTATTCTGGCGTTGGATGGACAGCCTGTCGGTGACGTGCCCGAGATGTTGCGTCGTCTGAGCGATCGCGCGGCCGGGGAAACGATCACGTTGACGATCAAACGTCGTTGGCGGAAATTTGACGTCACGTTGACGCTGGCGCGGATGGAAGACATGGGGAAGATCCGCGGGCCCGAGAACGCCGGTTCCGATGAAGGCGAATCGGATGATGGCGGCGTCGAGCCGGATTCTGAAACGGGCGATTCGACGACGCAGCCGGCGGATGAATAGGGCGGAGCGATCGGCCGGCATCCGTCAGGGGCATGGCGCCTGCAATCCCAAGGCAGTGATCTCGTCGAAAACGTGAGTTCATCCGCACGGTTCGGTAGAATCGGGGGATGCGGACCGGGTGGACTGCGATTTTGACGGAAGGAATCGGCGCTGTTCGGGTGTCTTGCATCTGTTGGCCGATTTGCGCCGCTGCGATGGCACTTGCATCGCCTGTGCTGACGAACGCGGCCGTGGTTCAATTCTACATATCGCCAGACGGCGACGACGCCAATCCCGGTTCCATCGACCTTCCGTTCGCGACGCTTCATCGGGCGCAGGCGGCCGTGCGTTCGCGCCTTGCCGGTGAAATCGATGACGACGTCTGGGTGTACCTGCGCGACGGTGTCTATCGGATCGAATCGCCGGTTGAATTCGGAATTGTGGATTCGCCGCCGCCCGGCCGGATTGTTCATTACGCGGCATATCCGGGCGAGCGTCCCGTGATCAGCGGCGGTCGCGCGATCGATGGATGGACGGAGCAAGCCGACGGAACGTGGACGACGATTGTGCCGGGCGTCGTCGCTGGAGAGTGGGCGTTTCGAGAGCTATTCGTGAACGGCCGTCGACGCCAGCGGGCGCGGCATCCGAATAGCGGGTTTTTGAATGCCGCGGGACCGAATCCTGCGCCGGGGGCTGATGCGCGACACACATTTGCATTCTATCCAGGCGACTTGCCTGCAGATACGGACCTCGCCGGGGCGGAATTGAACATGTTGCATGAATGGACGACGTCGCGCGTGCGCATCTCGTCGATCGATCCGTTGGCGCACACGTTGACGACATCCGAGCCGATCGGCGCGACGGGGATCATCAATTCCATTTTTCAGACGACGGATCATCCTCGGTATGCCGTGGAGAATCATCCGGCACTGCTCGATGCGCCCGGCGAATGGTATCTTGATCGCGCGACGGGCGTGCTGACGTATCGCCCCATGCCCGGTGAGTTCGTTGAGTCTGTCGAAGCGATCGCGCCGATTGCGACGGCGCTGGTTGTCGTGCGCGGGGATTTCAGCGATGGGACGCCTGTGCGAAACCTGAGTTTCGAGAATCTGGCGTTCGAACATTGCGCGTGGGCATTGCCGACGGGGGGGTACTCGACTTACCAATCAGGATACTACGAGCCTCGCGTGTCGGGCGTGGAGTACGAGCTGCCGGCGGCGATCAAGTTCGAAGTCGCGGAAAACTGCCGGTTGTTCCGCTCGCGCGTATCGCACTGCGGCGGGTGGGGCGTGATGCTGGGGGCCTGGTGTCGCGATTGTTCCCTGATCGGATCGATCGTAACGGACATTGCCGGCAATGGCGTGATTGTGGGTGAAGATCAGTACCGGCGGGTGAACGGTATCTTCTGGGTCAACGGGCATTGGGAGCAGGTTGCCGTCGGGAATCAGGTCGTCTCGAACCTGGTACAGGACTGCGGCGTCGAATTGCAGGATTGCGCTGGTATTTGGGCGGGGCTGACGGATACGTCGACGATTGCGAGCAACATCGTTCGTCGGTTGCCGCACATCGGGATTTCGACGGGCGGATTCTGGAACGACAACGTATCGCCGTGCCGAGAGATTTTGATTCTGGACAATCGTGTCGAGGATGTCGTGACGCTGCTATCGGATGGCGGGGCTGTCTATTCTGTCGGCTTGCAGCCGGATTCGCGAATTTCCGGAAACCTGATTTCCGGGATACCTCTACCGCCGGGGTTGTCGCGAAACGTCGGCATATATCTGGATCAGGGGTCCACGGGATTCTCAATACAAGACAATGGAATCTTCGACATCGCTAGTTCCGCGTTCAAGTTCCACTGGGCGGGTGAAAATCAGCTCATCGGGAACACGATTCGGATGCAGTCGTCGACGGTGGACGTGTACTATTTCCAGTCGACGGCTTTGGAAGACATTGTTCGAATCGGAGACGTGGTGATACTCCCGGGAGAATCACCCGCGGGTTGTGCATATCCGGTTTGCGGTGAAGCAGCGTCGGCGGGATTGCTCGCGGAGCACGTGGCGAGCATCTATTTTGATCGAGATGGAGATGGCGTTGCGGATCTGGACGATTGGTGTGTCGAACGCCGTACTGGTGATGTGAACGGCGACGGAAGTGTGAACGGTCTGGATATCGAGTCGTTCGTTCAAGTACTTCTGGGGGAGACGACGAGCAGTCATGCGTATTGTGCGGCGGATGCAAACTCGGACAGGGTTGTCTCCGTCAATGATGTGGCGGCGTTCGTGTCGTCAGTGCTGTCGTTGCCATGAAATCGGCAACGTTCGAATGCTGATCGTTGGCGATCCAGTCGTTCACACAGCAGCATCTGTTCCCGGTGTCATTTGGAACGGGCCCGATCGTCGTCACGATCGGGCGTCGATGATGACGCCGGTTACTCTGCCTTTGCATTCCACTGATAGGCCGCAATCGCGTTGAGTTCGCGGATATAGATTGAATTGTCGACGACGGCGATGTGGGCCCACGTCTCGGCATCCGCGATTCGTTTCTTCGCGAGTATCGTCATTTCGTTGGGATTGGCGGCGAAGAGGATGAGGCCGCCTCGCTGGTCGAGGGCGAGGATCTTGTCGCCGTTGACGGCCATGCTCCAGTACTTACCGAAGCCCTTTGAACGCCATTTCTGAACACCCGACGCGAGATCGATGCAGGAGAGGCGACCATTGCCCAGATGAAGGTAGGCGAATCCGTCGACGACCACGGGTGATGACATGTAGCCCTGGGCGGGCAGCGTCCAGGACTCGCTCACGGCGAATCCGCTTTCCGTTTTTTCGACGACGTACATGAACGTCTGATTCTTGTAGGTGCTCGTGAAGACGCGATCGCCAACGACCGTCGGTGTGAGGATGTTCATTCCACGGAAGGCGGGCACGAGGATTGACCAGATGACACTGCCGGAATCGAGATCAAGTCCGGCGAGCGTGGTGCGCGTCTGTGCGACGAGTTGTCGCTTGTTGTGGATTGTTGCGATAACAGGAGACGAAAACGCACCTCCCATCATGCCGCCATCGTCGGCGAGCGCCCGCCATACGACGCCGCCCGTGTTTTTGTCGAGCTTCATTACGGACGAAGCGACTTGGACATACAGGTCGTCGCCGTCGATGAGCGGCGAGCAGACGAAGCCGAAGGCCGGCGGACCGGTTCCGTACTCTTCAGCGAAGTCTGAGCGCCAACGTATTTTCCCGTCAGCGACATTGATGCAGACAAGCACATCGCGAATGCCGCCAACGTAGAGCGACGCGCCGTCGCAGGCCGGCGTCGAACGGATCCAGTCCCCGTTGGCCTTGGCGAAGAAGGGCACGCTGAGCGCGCCTTCCCACTGCGTCTTCCAGAGTTCGCGTCCCGTCCTGCGATCAAGGGCTCGAACGACTTCGTACTTCTCGTCGACGGTTTCGGTCACGAAGATGCGTTCACCCCAGACGATGGGGCCCGAGTAACTGGGACCGAGTTTGACGCGCCATCGGCTTTCAATGGAGTTCAGATTGTCAGGCCAGGCCGGAGCGTCTCTTGTAACGTAGCAGTCGCGTGTCGGGCCGCGCCATTGGGGCCAATTGGCTTCTTCAGCGAGCGACGGCGAAGCCAACACAAGTAAAGTCGCAAGGCAGTACATACCGCGTGTTCGATAGGATTGGATTTGCATTATGCGCCGTTTCTCGATTGTTGCAGCCATCGCCACATCCCGATGACCGGCTGCATGTAATTGTCGTCATTCAAATCTTCGCCACCTGGTCTCTCGCCCGGTTTCAAGTGCCGTGTGACATCCGTCCTTCAGACGCCTTGCGGCATGAGTTCAAGCCGAGCCGGGTCGTATCCCCAGTCGGGCATTCGGGCGAGGATCGACTGATACGTCGCGTCGTCGAGTTGGGGCGTTCGGCTCAGGATCCAGAAGTAGGTTCGCGATGGGTCGCCGACGACTGCGTATTCATAGTCGTCACCGACTTCGAGGATCCAATAGGGCGCGCCGAAGGGCCAGAAGAAATAGACAGTCAGCTTGGTCGGCTCATCACTGCCGACAGTCGCGAATCCTTCGATGGTTCGAGATTCTCCGCCCTCCTGTCCACAGGTATTGAGGACGCGGATGGTACCATCGTCACGGAGCGTGTATTCGGCTGTCACGTTCACGCAGCCTTGTTCAAAGCTGACAGGGTACTTCGCGATTTCGTACCAGAGTCCGGTGTATTGACTCAAATCGATATTCTTTGCCACGTCGAGTGCGGGGAGATTCGAATTCGCGCCAACGCACGCGATCGACACGGGAATCATCAAGACCGGCAGCACACTGGAACATCTCAAGAATCTCATTAGTCAATTCCTCGTTCGTTGTTCGATGGCGGTGCGCTTGCACCGTCCCCGGGACGATGTTCGCCGAAATGTAGGGCTTGGATTCAAGCTTGGAGGATTTGCCGGCGCACGGTCATCAGGCCGAGGGCGGCCGACAGCTCGGGGCGATCGGCGGCGACTCGTTGCCGCTGCCTGTGTCGATCGCCGGCCGGCGCTTCGTTGGTTGGGCTCTAGAATCGTTGGGATCGCTACTGGATCGTGATCTCAATTGTGATTGAACATCGCGTCTGCCGCTCGGACTGTGTCTTGCAGGGAGACGCTGCAGCCGTTGGCCCCGATATCGCGCCAGAGGTCGGAGATTTCGGCAAACGGGGGACCTCCGACAAGGATCTTCAGACGATTCGCTGTTTGGTCCCGGCGAATGGTCTCGATGGTCCGGGCTGCGGCGCGTAAGTGAAGGGCTGTCGAAACGGAGAGCAGCAGCATGTTCGCCGGGCAGCGTTCCATGAATTCGATCAGGATATCGGCCGGCACGTTGGCGCCGAGGAACCAGGCGCGCCAACCGCTGAGTTCGAGGATGTCCGTCGCCATGCGAAGGCCGAGGTCGTGGAAGTCGCCGGCGACGGCTGCGGCGACGAGGCGTCGAGCGTCGGACCGGGGTTCGGGAAATCCGGATCGCAATCGCGCCATGACGTCGCGCGTCGTTGCGGTGGCAAGATGTTCCTCCGCGACGCTGATATCGCCGCGATGCCAGAGAATGCCGATTTCGCGCATCGCGGGCTGAAGAATGCCGGTATAGAGATCCGTGAGGGGCGTTCCCGATTTCGCCGCGTCAAGAACCAATCGTGCCGCGTGATGGTCTTCGCCAGTGAGGACGGCCTCGATGAACCCCAGGGCGATGCGATCCTGCGGGGCGTCGGGCCGAAGCGTGGATTGATCCAACCCCCCGTTCGCATGCATTTCGTCAAGCGCCGCATCGATGCAGCGGCCCGTTGGTTCGAGGGCGGCCGTCGGCAACTCCTCGCGAACGATTTCTCGCATACATCTAAGGCTCAGCTCAAGATCGGCGAGGCTCTCGGATTGCTCGCCATGGGCCTTGGCAGTCCATTGCAGTGCACGGGCGAAGACTTCCGGGCGTTCCAGTGCAACGGCCTGCGCAAGGAACCTGAATCTCGATTCGACATGGCTTACCCAGTCGTTTCGCCAAAACGCGCCGTATTTTTCAGGTAACAACGGATCCGACTTCAAATGGCGATTGACCGTCCACTCCGCCATTGCGCGCGTGACGTTTTCAATCGTGTCGGCGATCTGGTTGGCGGTTTTGCGATTCATCCTTTCGTTGCCGCAATAACGAGGAGCGGACCGTCGGAGACGACGACGCCGCCGGGTTGTTCAAGGGTGATGGCGAAGACCGACGGGTGCGAAACGTGGAGTTTGGCGTCGATCGGGACGAGCGCCTCATCCGAGGCCGCGGGGATGTCGAATACACCGCCGTCGATGGGATTCTTGTCGCGGCTGGGATCGACAATCCACAGTTGGTATTGCGCCTTGTTGGGGTTGTTGGCGGGCAGGCCTTTGAGTCTCAGGAAGCCGACTTGTTTCGAATCGCTCCAGATGACCTCCCCGGCGACGCATTCGTAGCCCCTCTGACCGGATGACCAGGGGCAATGAAGGACGTCGTTCGCTTCGGATTCGAGCTGCGCAAGTTGTTCGTCCGGGGCAAAGGGAACGGACGACTCCGACTTCCTCGCGAGTGCCAGCCACCAGCCGCCGACGGCGAACACGATCAGAGCGGCGATCGCAAACCGCTTCCATAATCCCGCAGGGCGAAAGGCCGGCATCGCGCGATCACCGCGATGAGGGCCGCCGGATTGCGCAGTACTCGCGAAGTGGGCGGCGGCCTGCAGCTCCAGCGCGGCCAGCAGTTGTTGCGACGGCGTCTGAATCTCCGGCAGCGTCGTCAATTGAATGGCGGCCGCGGCAAAGCACAATCCATCGCGATCTTCGTCTGGATGGTCGCCGAAGTAGTCGTCCAGAAGCGCGACATCGATTTCATTGAGGCCCACCGTCGCTTCGTCGGCGAGGAGGTCGAGGATTCTCGGATTGTCGGGAAGGCGTCGCGTCTTCATTGCGCGTCCCTCCCGGATGGTTGCGATTGTTCGGGGTTTAAGAGTTCGCGCACGCGGATTAGACCGCGGCGGACATGGGTTTTGACGGTGCCGAGCGGCATATGGAGCGTGTCGGCGATCTGCTGATGGGACCAGCCGTCGCAGACGGCGAGGCGCAGGATCCGTTGCTGTTCGGGCTTCAGGGTGCGAATGGCATTGTCGGCAAGCGTCGCTTCTTCGGCGATTTCGAGCCCCGGGCCGGCATCGGGATCGGATTCGACATCGATTTCATCCAGCGGGACGGAGGCGGCATTGTCGAGCCGGCGCGAAAGTCGCCGCCGTCGGTCGATCAGGCGGCGCCGGGCGACCATCGCGATGAAGGCGGGTTCGGACGCTACATTCGGATCGAAGCGAGACGCGGATTTCCAGAGTTCGATGAAGACTTCCTGGACGGCATCTTCGGCTTCGGCCGCGTTGGCGAGGAGTCGCCGTGCGAGGGACCAGACGAGCCCGCTGTATTGCTCGATGCAATTGCGAACGGCGGCCATGTCGCCTTCCGCGACGCGTTGGAGAATCGTCGATGACATGTGGCCGACAGTTGTCCCTGTGGAGCGCGACGTTTCGACGGTCCGAATAGCCGGCAACGATCCGCGCTCGAGTCGATCGCCGCCCACGCCAATCCAACGGTTCGATCTTACCACATTTTCCAGCATTCGGGTGGCAAGCACAAATAGCCTCTGTTGTGTGACAGGAGGATCGTCTCGTATTCCGCGTCGCCAGTGAATTCGCGGAGACTTGCGTATCAGATTCGGCGGCCGGCACTCGGGGGTCATTCTGTCGGGCGTTGGGGCGTCATTTGAATGCGGGATGTGTCGTATCCGTTTGCTTTCAGGCGTCGGAAGATGGCCTCGAGCGTTTGTCGGGGCAGCGTCGAGGTTCTGGAGAGGATCCAGAGTCGTTCGCGGTCGGGTTGGCCGACGACTGCAAACCGGTACTCGTCGTCCAGGTCGATGATCCAATAATCGGCTTTGAAGGGCCAGATGAACTGCACGAGCCACTTGGCGTTTGAGGATTTGTCGGATACCCAGGCGGTGGCAGTCGAAACGGTCAGCTCCGCATCGAGGGCGCCAGAACGTCCGTAGTTGCGGACGACAATCTCTCCGTCGGCCTGAAGGTCATATTCGGCGATCACGCCGACCACGCCCGTTTGATACCGGTTAGGGAGGCGGGCGATTTCGAACCAGCGGCCCATGTAGCGTTCAAGGTCGACTGCGGGCACGGTTCGCAAGGGCGCCGAGTTGGGGAGATCGGATCCGGCCGGATCCGTCGAGTCAATAGAGTGACGCAGCGACGGATCAGCTTCGTTCGAGATCTCTGTCATTGCGGGTAAGACGGCATCGTTGGTCCGTCGCGATCCGCTGGCGAATGTTCTATCGTCCACATGCTCCGTCGAGCGTCGATTCGATGGTCGTGCATTACGATCGTGCGACTTGTCGCAGAGTACGCAGGACGTCGTGACGACGAACAGAACGCCGAGCAAGACGGGTATTGCGGAATCTCGCCTGCGGTGCATTTTCGCTATCTCAGTTCGTGGTGGAAACAGGCGGCGCCGGTGCAATCCCGAGTCGATTTCGGATCGCATGGAGCCATGGATTGACGCCAAGATTGTCGACGAATTCGAGGGCCAACAGGGTTACGTCATCCTGCTCACGCCAGTCCGGTGCGCCGTGTTCGTCCAATCGTTGAACAATTACCTGGACGAGTTTCGGGCAATCGAGTTGCCGGTGTTGATTCAGGCAATGATCCAACCGGTCAATGCCGAATAGTTCGCCGGATGAGTTTCGCGCTTCATGAGCGCCGTCAGTCACGATCACGAGCTTGTCGCCGTGACGGACTCGAATCCGCCGTCGCGTGTAACGCACGCGCGGATCGACACCAAGGGCGACATTGCTCAGTCGGCCGGTGTCACTGATCGTTAATCGCTCCCATTGTTGCGTCTGCGAGCGATACCACCAGGCGGGCTCGTGTCCTGCAGCGCTGAGGGAGAGCATTCGGGTTGGCGGGAAATACGTACAAGTGACAGCGGTCGCCATGCCCTCGAACTCATCCTCAATCAGCCGGCGATTCAGACGCGTCAGGATGCGACGTTGGTCGAAGCGATTCATGAACTTTCGCATCTGGGCGTGAACCGCGGAACCGACGGAGGCGACCGCTTCGCCGTGGCCGGTTACATCGGCAACGCAGAATCTTGAAAGTAGGCCGGAGCCGCAGACGGAGAGGTAGTAGATGTCACCGCCGCGATGACCATCACAGGATCTGGAATACAGCGCCCCGCGGATCCCCGGCAATTCAATCGGGGCGGCGACGCTGCGATTGCCGCCCCAAATCTCGTGGCACGCGAATTCAATTCGCTCAGGGCCAGAATGCGGGATGGGCTCTTGTCTATCGAGCATAGTGGACGAGCCATCGGGGGGTAAGTACCGCCGTGATCCGGCAGCGGCCAATCGCGCCACCATTATGACACCTGTAACGCTTTCGCAATCCAGTTCGTCAATTGAGGGTCGCTGGATTCGGTACGGCTTGTTTTTGTTGAGGTCGAAATAAATTCCGCATCCAGACGGCGGCGGGCGTCGAATACTGGCATGACATGTCGACGTCGAAAGTGGGACTTTTCGGGAGCTTTGTGGCGATCAGCGTCACGATGGTCTGCCTGATTTTCTGGGCAGCAGCGCAGGCGAATCTTTGGATTGATTTGGTCGCCATTGTGCGGCTTCCTTGGGGGCTCGTCACGCTGGCGGACCTGTCTTTCGGCCTGTTCTTCATCGCACTGTGGATAGCGCATCTCGAACGGCGAGTGTGGCCGACCGCGATGTGGATTGTTCTGTTGCTTGTGCTCGGAAATCTGGCGACGGCAATCTACCTGCTGGTGCGGCTTTACAAATGTCGGTCGTTGACCGAGGTGTTGACACCGACCAGCAGGGCGGTTCCGGGCGACCGAAGACGAGGCGACCTGACTGGCGAAGTAAACCAACTCGAAAGTCGCTGAATCCACTTCATCATGTGTTTCGAAATGCTCGCAGGGTGACGTCGAACGCCACATAGTTGTTCGGCCCATCGACTGGTGCGAGTGGATTCGCAGCAGTGTCGTGCGCATCAGGCGGAGACGTCATGCGAATCGCCATTATCGGCAGCGGGATATCGGGACTCGTCGTTGCGTATCTCCTGCAGCGTGAACATGAGATAACCGTATTCGAGTCGGCGGATCGACTCGGAGGGCACGCGCATACAGTCAGTGTGGATATTCGTGGTCGGTCCGTGGGCGTTGATACCGGTTTCGTCGTATTCAATGAAACCGCGTATCCGAACTTCACCAAACTGCTCGGTCAGCTCGGCGTGGCTTCCCAGGTCAGCGACATGAGTTTCAGCGTGCAGTGCGATGAGACTGGGCTTGAGTATTCGAGCAGCTCGTTGGACGGCCTATTCGCCCAACGTGGCAACATGTTTCGCCCGACGTTCTATCGAATGTTGGCGGACATTCGCCGCTTCTATCGCGAGTCTTGCGACGTGTTGAACGGAAACGGGCGATACGCCGAGACGACGCTGGGCGACTACCTGCGGCAGCGCCGTTATTCCAGGGCATTTATCGATCAACATATCGTGCCGATGGGCGCGGCGATCTGGTCGGCCGGGCCGTCTCAGCTCGAGTCGTTTCCAGTCAGTCAGTTTGTGCGATTCTTCGACAATCATCAGTTTCTGCAGATGACCGGACGCGCCCCATGGCGGACGATCTGCGGTGGCTCTCGAACCTATGTCGATGCCATCAGCCGGTCGTTTCGGGATCGTGTTCGATTGTGCAGCCCCGTGCGATCGATTCGACGGCAAATTGACAGAGTCGAAGTCTCCACGGATGCGACTGCGAACGAGCGATTCGATCGGGTCGTATTGGCAGTTCACAGCGATCAGGCGCTGCAAATGCTCGAGGACCCGAGCGATGCGGAGTCGTCGATTCTCGGGGCGATCGCTTATCAACGAAACGACACGGTGCTGCATACGGACCGTCGCCTGCTGCCGACGCGCGAGCGGGCCTGGGCGAGCTGGAATTACCATCGGCCGAGGAACGGCGCGGATCGCGTCACGATGACATACTGCATGAACCGACTGCAGAAGTTCGAATCGCCTTCGCCGTACTGTGTGACGCTGAATCGTGACGAGGATGTCGCTTCGGAATGCATCATCAAACGAATGGTCTATCACCATCCTCAATTCGATTCTGCGAGCTTTGCGGCGCAGAAGCGGTGGGCTGAGATCAGCGGCGTGGAGCGCACGCATTACTGCGGGGCCTATTGGGGATACGGATTTCACGAAGACGGTGTGCGAAGCGCCCTGAACGTCTGCGAGCAATTCGGACTGAGGTTGTAGCCGATGGAAAGCTGTCTTTACGAAGGCGAAGTCCGGCATCGCAGAATGCTGCCGATCGAACATACGTTTCGGTATCGGATGTTCATGCTGTATATCGACCTGGACGAGCTGGACAACGTGTTCCGGGGTACATGGTTGTGGAGCGTCGACGGTTGGGGGCTGGCAAATATTCGGCGTCGCGATCATCACGGCTGTGCGTCGGACCATTTGAGCCGGTCGATTCGAGATCTGGTTGCCGACAAATGCGGCCGCCGTCCGGATGGGCCGATTCGGTTGTTGACGATGCCGTCGTGCTTCGGGTATCGGTTCAACCCCGTCAGCTTCTATTATTGTTACGCAGCGGACGGCGTCGAACTGCAGACGATCGTTGCGGAAGTAAACAACACGCCGTGGAACGAGCAGCATTGCTACGTGCTCGACAGTTCGCAGCGCGAGCCTGACGATCGACTGCACCGGCACCGGTTCGCGAAGCAGTTCCATGTCTCGCCGTTTATGAGTATGTCGCATCATTACGACTGGCGGTTTTCACTGCCGGGCGAACGGCTGAGCGTCCACATGGAGAACTTCGAGCAGGGGGAGAAGCTGTTTGACGCGTCGATGTCGCTGCGCCGTCGGGAGATTTCGCCGTCGGCGCTGCGCGGCGTGCTTCTGCGGTACCCGTTGATGGCGTTCCGCGTCATCTCGGCAATCTACGTGCAGGCGGCGCGATTGTGGTGGAAACGTGCACCGTTCTTTCCGCATCCGGCGACGAGGGCGGACCTGGCAAGGAAATCGGCATGAGTACATCTGCAACGGGGCTTGCGGCAATGAACACGCCGTCTTGCCGGGAAACCTGGCTGGATCGATCGTGTCGCCGCGCGATTCTGCGACTGCTGTCGGGGATACGCGAAGGCAGAGTGACATTGATCGACGGGCAATCGCAACACGTCTTCGGTAATGCAGGTTGCGGGTCGCCCATCAGTGTTACGGTGACTGTTCACTCGCCGGCGTTGTATCGTCGCGCGGCGCTGGGCGGCCACATCGCGATGGCCAGGAGTTACGCTGACGGCCTATGGAGTTGCGACAATCTGACGGGATTGATCCGAATCTTCGTTCGGCAGCTCGAAGTGATGGACGCGACGGATCGCGGATGGGCTCGGATCGTCAAGCCGTTACACGGCGCGTTTCACTGGTTGCGCCGGAATTCCCGCGTCGGCAGTCGCAGAAATATCGCGGCGCACTACGACTTGGGCAACGACCTGTTCGAGTTGATCCTCGACGACACGATGACGTACTCGGCAGGCATTTTCGAGACGTCGGAATCGACCATGCGCGAGGCGTCGATCGCGAAGATCGACCGGCTCTGCAGGAAGCTGCGATTGGGGCCCGGCGATCGTCTGCTCGAGATCGGAACGGGTTGGGGCAGCTTCGCGGTGCACGCGGCAAGCAGGTATGGATGTCATGTCACGACGGCGACGGTTTCGCGCGAACAATATGACGTCGCGACGCGGCGGATTGAAGCGGCAGGGTTGAGCGATCAGGTGGATGTGCTGTTGTGTGACTATCGGGATTTGTCCGGGGAGTACGACAAGCTCGTCTGCGTCGAAATGATTGAGGCGGTGGGCCATCAATACTACGACACGTTTTTTCGCAAGTGCTCGAATCTGCTGGCGCCGCATGGGTTGATGGCGTTGCAAGCAATCACGATTCCGGATCATCGGTACGAGTTGGCGCGGCGAACAGTCGACTTCATCAAGCGCGACATCTTTCCGGGTAGTTGTATTCCGTCGATTGAGCGAATGTGTCGGAGCGTCGCGCGGGGGACGGACCTGAAGTTGACGCATCTGGAGGACATCACACCGCACTACGCTGAGACGCTGGCGCGCTGGCGTCGCCGGATGCACGGCAATATCGATGCCATTCGCGCGCTGGGCTACACGGATCGATTCCTGCGGCTATGGGAGTTCTACCTGTGTTATTGCGAGGGAGGATTCGCGGAGCGATACACGGGCTGTGTGCAGCTATTGTTCGCCAAGCCGAGGAATCGAAGCAATCCCGTGCTGCCGGTATTGACTCATGAGGTCGGCGGGCTCGATTCTTGAATCGCAAGGGACGCCTCATTCTGAACATCGTCGGCCTCCAGGCGGGCTGGTTCATCTGCGTTGCCAGTGGGGCGGCGGGGGACGCGAAACTCGCTGCGGCGTTCGTGACTGTTCATATCGTGGTCCATCTGGCGCTGTCATCGGCTCGATTGCGCGATGGGATCGTCATTCTCTCGACAGGGCTCGTGGGAATCGGCGCAGACGCCGCCATGCTGCGGGCGGGCGCGATTGCATTCGATTCGGGCGTGATCGGCGGTTGGTTGATACCGATCTGGATGATCGCTCTCTGGGTGAATTTCTCGACGAGCTTGAACTTGACGCTCGAGTTTCTTCAGTCTCGCACGATTCTGGCTGCTGTGCTCGGGGGTGTTGGGGGTGCGACGGCATATGTCGGCGGCGTGAAGTTCGGGGCGTTGCATATGCCCTGGGGATTGTGGAAAGGTGGTTGCGCCGTCGCCCTCGAATGGGCGATTGTCACACCTGTACTGGCCTGGATTGCAATGCGTGCGGATCGACGGTGGGCGCGATCGCGCCGGGAGGCGCAGTCGGCGGATATCGCCGTTGCGTGACGAGATGACATTGGGCTTGTCTATTTCAAGCGCGATCATTATCGGCATGGCGATTGTCTTGCTCGTCATGTTGGGGCTATGGCTCGTGCAGCGCCGCACCAATGATGCCGGCGTCGTGGATGTGGGGTGGGCGGCGTTGCTGGGCGTGTTGGCCGTCTGGTACGCGGCGGCGCTGGATGGATCGGTCCCGCGGCGATTCGTCATTGCGGCGCTTGCAGCGATCTGGTCGTTCCGGCTGGCCTGGTATCTGTTCGTCGATCGCGTGATGCCGGATGGGGAGGACGGGCGATACCAGGCGATTCGCAGAAACTGGGCGTCGAACATTCAGACGTTTTTCTTCATCTTCTTTCTGGCGCAAGGTCTGCTCGATTGGCTGCTGGCGATGGTCTTTCTGATTGCGATCCTCAACCCAACGCCGGGGCTCGCCTGGAGCGATCATGCGGCGATTGCCGTCTGGTTGATCGCCGTTGTGGGCGAGTCCGTAGCGGATTTGCAGTTGCGGCGTTTTCGACGACAGGCGGACAACAAGGGGGCGGTTTGCCGTGAAGGACTTTGGCGATACTCGCGTCATCCGAACTACTTCTTCGAATGGTTGCACTGGTGGACGTACGTGTTGTTCGCCGTGGGGTCGGACCACGCTTGGATAACGCTTGCAGCGCCCGCGCTGATGTTGTTCCTGATTCTGAAAGTAACGGGGATACCGCCCACGGAGGCGCGGGCAATTGAAAGCCGCGGCGACGCGTATCGGGAATATCAGCGTACGACCAGTGCATTGATCCCGTGGTTTCCGAAGGATGCTAGACGATGAACGAGATTCCCGGTTTGAGTATCGTGATGCCGCTGGTTGAGCGGGGCATTTTGCCGGAGCCGCTCGTACGCTGGGGGATACGGCGCATGAACGCCGGACGACTGGCACAAGAGAAGGCGCGGTATGACGAACATCGGCTTCGGCGATTCGCCGAGTCGCTTAGTGCGAGCGAAATCGCGCTCACTCCTGAAAAGGCGAATGAACAGCACTACGAACTGCCTGCGGGATTCTTCCAGCTGACGCTGGGGAAGCACCTGAAGTACAGCAGCTGCTACTGGCCGGACGGGGTCTCGACGCTGGACGATGCGGAGGCTGCGGCACTCACGCTGACATGCGAGCGAGCACAGATTGTCGATGGCATGGATATCCTCGAACTGGGATGCGGATGGGGCTCGCTGACACTTTGGATGGCGAAGAACTATCCCAATGCCAGAATCACGGCCGTGTCGAATTCGAATTCGCAGCGAGTGTTCATCGAACGGCAGTGTCGAATGCGGCGGCTCCAGAACGTGCACGTCGTGACGTGCGACATGAACGACTTTTCGGTGACATCGTCCTTTGATCGCGTTGTATCGGTCGAGATGTTCGAACACATGCGCAACTACGAAGCGCTGCTGGCGCGAATCGCCGGCTGGTTGAGGCCAGGTGGGCGTTTGTTCGTGCACATTTTCTGTCATCGGCGATATCCGTATCTGTTCGAAACAGACGGCGCCGGCAATTGGATGGGACGGCATTTTTTTACGAGCGGTATGATGCCGTCGATGGATTTGCTTCCGTTGTTTCAACGAGAGATGGCAATGGAGCAGTTGTGGTTCATGCGCGGACATCATTACGCAAGAACGGCCGAAGCATGGCTGTCGAACCTGGACGAGCGGCAGAACGAGGCTATGTTGATTCTGCGGGATGCGTACGGTCGTGATGCGCGGATCTGGTTTGTACGCTGGCGCTTGTTCTTCCTGGCTTGCGCAGAGCTATTCCAGTTTGAGGGCGGCGAGGAATGGGGCGTGGTGCATTACCTGTTCAGGAAGCCCGTTTCGTGATGATCACTCGCAACTTCTCGTCCGGAGATGCGGTCGAGGTTCGGCCGTGGCCGCCGCCCGCCCTGATAGCGGGAATCGCAATGGACTCCCGTGCATTGCTTTGTATCAATAGAGCGACTGAACGGCGGGAATCGGAAGCCGTGCGACGGGGCGCGGCGATCGAGCACCGTTCGTATGAAAGCCCGTAGGGGCGTTGCGAGGCGGCCGGACGATCGTTACTTCGTCGCGCTCGAGCATGTTGGCGATGAACATTGTCTCATCCATCCGCGTGAAGACGCATTGTGCCGCGCTGCCGATTACCCCGTAGTCGATCGTCAATGCGTCATTTGCATTGCCGCAGGATCCCAGCAGCAGGCGCTCGCCTTGCGGGAAGTAGGTCGGTTCGCGGGCGGGAGACGCATCGAGCTCGAGGCAGCAGCCGAACAGGGTATTTCCATAGCCGGACAGATGTCTCGCGCGCGGAAACGCCGCCGATTGCAGATGCGCCATGTCGTCGGCTTCAATCGCCATTCCGCCATAGTGGACACCGAGAATTCGAAAGCGCTCCGCCTCGTTCATTTCAGCCGCCAGCGACTTCAACACGGGAGGTGTGGAGAAGATATGCGAAATCGGTTGGGTGCGAATCACGGCCATGGCTTGTTCGACCACGTGCGTGAGGTATCGGTGGGCGGCGAATGATCCGGCGGGAAGACGTTTCGCCCAGCGGGCGTCGAAATCGACCATGAAGGGATCCCTCGAGCCGGTCGCCCGCGCGATCGAGCGGGCAGCCTGACCGATGATGTGCGGGCCAGATGGGCCGACGTAGAGCCATCGGCCGCCGATTGGAAACCCCACATGGGCGGCTGCCGCGACGAACGGTGAGACAAAGGCGGCCTCATATTCCTCCGGCGTATAGGCCGTCCATATTGGCTCGCCCAGTGTACCACCGGTTTGAGCGATGATCAGATCGTTGCGACATTCGCAGATGCACTTTGGGATGAAGTCGTCGAGCGGTCGCCGGCGCATGGCGGCTTGGTCCATGAATCCGAGTCTCGGAAGGTCTTCGATGCGTCGAATGTCCTTTGTCGGGTCGAGCTGCAGGGACTGCGCCTTCTCGATCCAGTATGGCGCGCCATTCTCCGGATGGAAATGTCGTGCGATGACATTGGCGAGTCGGGTATCGATCGCCGCTTTCGTCACTTCGGATTGTGTCACAACATCGCCTCCCGAACGCCGACGTCGTTCATGAAGGCCATGCACGCATCGACAACCTCCGGCTCGCGGCCGCGAAAGAAGTGCTCGGCATTCGGGATCAGCACGTGTCGACTGTTGCCGCTCAGTTTCAGGAACCAAGCCGCCATTGCTTCGGGCGGACAAGAGAAGTCATTGTCGCTCGAGATAACCAGCCGCGGCATCGGATGCGATTCGAGTCCGCCGAGATCGTGTTGGATCGGATTGGGTGAAATGCAGATCGACGCCGCCGCCGAATCGGACTTCAATAGTTCAGAAACGACATGACAGCCGAAGCTGTAACCGATGAGGACGGCGGGGGCCTGAGCGAGCGAGCGGATATGATGCAAAGCGCAGCGAGCGTCCTGAATCCAAAGGCGCTCTTCGGGAACGCTCGACGACTTCCAGAAGTCCGAGATCATTCTCGGCCAGTCGAGGTCCGTCGGCTCGCCGCCGCCGACTCCGCGATAATTGAATGACATGGCGATGGCGTTCTTCGCTCCGAGTCCAGAGCGAAGCGCGTTGACGACGTTGTTTCCGGCGTGGCCGCCCAGCAGCGGGTGGGCTCCGACGACAAGCGCCGCGAATCGGGGCGCGCCGGTTGCGGGATACGTCAGTTGTGCGTCGAGACGGATCGAATCGCAGTGTATGCAAATGAGCTCGTCGAGGGCTTGGGCGTCAGCGTGCATGGTATCACAGTGCGTCGGAGGGAACGGGGCATTCCTGGAGGAACGAGTCCATAATCGGAACCATCTTCAGCGCCATCAGCGTGTCGCCGAAGATCTCGACTTTCGACTGAAAATACGCCGTGTGAATGGACTCCCGACCGGTGACGATATTCTCGAAGGCATCGCGACGGATGCGGAAGCCGAAGTTCTCATCGAGCGAGTTGGGGCCTCGATGGACTTCGATGATTCGGCCGGCATCGTAACGGCAGACCCATTCCTCGCGCGTCTTTTCGTCGATAACGTACCGAACGACGGCAGTGAGGGCGTTGATCCTTCCGACAGTGGATCGAGGAAGATTGCGGGGAACGAAGTTCTCAAAGTAATCGGCGGGATCGACGCGACACGTCGGCGTTTCCGGCCGATCGGCTCGGGATGAGTTGCGTCGGCCCCATTGCGTGGATCTGGCATAGTGCACGCAGGTCTTGAACGCATTCGCGTCCATGAGCGGCGCATCGTCGCCGTGAGTCCGAAGGTAATCAGTACTGAAAGACAGGTTCCGCGCGAAGTAGGCATGAACGCTGTCGCCTGCCGCGTAGAACGCGTCTTCGCTGGATGAGGCGTCCGGAAACGGCCATTGCGCCTGCGTGAATTGACCGCCGGCGATGTCGAAGACGTCTTCCAGCCAGCGCTTAATGTCAATCGTTGACGGCGGCGCGGGGTTCACGAGATTGACGACATCGGGCGAATTGGCGGGGCTTGTCGCGATGCGCGCGAGGCGTTCAGCGGCCCAGCAGATCGGGATGATATTTATTGGGAAATGCGGCGAGCCGACGATTCGCAGGGGAATGTTGCGGCGATCGATCGCCGGCGTCTCCTCAACGGCACGGGCGAGGAGTTCGACGGCGCGGGCCAGGACGTAGATGCCGCCGAAATTCGTCGCCCGCCCTGTCGCGCGATCTCCGACAAGAATCGACGGGCGCACAATAATCCCGCGCCGGTCATCGCCGGCCCACGATCGAACGGCAGATTCGCCCATCCATTTCGATCGCTCGTAGTCATTGGCGTTCGGGCTGCATTCAGACAGCGGTGCTTCGGGGAGCGTCGTCGATGTCGCACCGCCGACATAAGCCGTGCTGACGAAAACGAACGCCGGTACATCCGCACGATCCGCAGCTTCGAGCAGTGATGCTGTGCCGTCGCAGTTTGTGCGATAGGGATCACCATCGCGAGTCTTGCGGAATCGTGTGGACGCGGCGGCGTGCACGATGACGTCGACGCCCTGGAGCACTTCCGGGCCGAGCTCCCCTGGCAGCCTGCCTTCGTGGATCGTGACGCGATTTGCTCGGATCTCTGCGTTCAGGTCGACGCCAATGTGAGAGAGCAGATTTCCGAGTTCGGCAAGCCGCGTTTCTGCCGGCGGCGACAGCAGGATGCGAACGTGCGTCGACCGCCGCGCGAGCAGTGCGGCGAGCGTATAGTGACCGAGGAAGCCGGTCGCACCTGTCAGAAAGACATCGGTCATTGTCTACTCCGACGCTGCCGCGTTGCCAGTGCCGGGAAAGCGGGCGTCGAGGGATTGGAGGTATGTGATCAGAAGCCAGACTTGTTCGCGCGTCAGCTTGGTTCCGAATGCGGGCATGGCGGGGCCGGGTTGTTCATCCGGGTAGGACACAATATCACCAGTACCTTCGGTAATACTCTTGAACCATCGACGCGGCGCGCCGCGATGCAGCGTGGCCGCGAACCGCTGGCCAAACGCGTGAAAGTCGTTCGCCGGGTGATCCGGGAGCACCGACGGTCCATTGCCGCGACACGCATCTCCGTGGCAACGGGCGCAGTGGTACTTGAAAAGGACGGCGCCGCGACTGACGGCGTCAGCGTCTGCGTATGCGTCGAATGGATTCCGCGTGGAACTGAGCGCGGCGTCCTGATGTTCGAGTTCATCGATCGGCTTGCCGGATTCGGCGCGCTTCCATGTCAGGTATGCGGCGCGACCGTCCATGTGTTCGGCATTGAGGTATTCGAGGTAGGCCGAGTCATGTTCGGGCTCTATTGCGTCAGTTAACGGTACAGGTCCGGAGCAGCTCTGCAGCACAAGCGGGAATACGATAATCGCGACAAGCGGCTTGGCATGACAAGTCCGCTGTATTACGCTCCGATGGAAACGCATTCGGCTTCCGACGCCGGACCGTGCGACAGGCGTCGTTGCGATTCGATTGGACTCCTTCAGATTCGTGCGCATTCGTGTTGACATATTCCATCCTAACGCTGGCTGGTCTGATTCAAGTCACGATCATTGCTGTATGGGTGATGCAGCAGTTCATCATCAGCGGAATGGCACGAGAAGGGCTGCATGTCAGCGACAACGCAACGGGCGATGTCGACAAAACGTTGACTGTCATCATACCCGCAAGGAACGAAGCCGCACGAATCGGCGAGACGCTTCGCGTCCTTCTGCTGCAGCAATATCCGGGGTTGCGAATCATCGTGGTGGACGATCGGTCGGACGATGGAACGCTCGATGTCGTGCAGCAAGTCTGCCTTGGGGACGATCGCGTCTCGACGATGCGGATCGACGAGTTGCCCGCGGGCTGGATGGGAAAGTCGCATGCGCTCTGGTGTGCCTCGCAGAGGGTTGATACAGACTGGATTCTGTTTCTCGACGCTGATTGTCACGTGTTTCCTCGAGGTCTGGCAAATGCGATGCGATACGCGCTGCGCAGGAAGGCCGACGTCTTGAGCCTTTGGCCGCGGGACGGAAGCCTGGGATTCTGGGAGCGGCTGCTGCTTCCTCTCTGCGGCGCGATGATTGTGATCTGGTACGGTCGATCGGCACGGGACAGCAGCGGCGCCGTCGCTTTTGCCAATGGCCAGTTCATTCTCGTGAATCGAGATGCCTACATGAAGGTCGACGGGCATCGTGCCGTGCGGTCCGCGATTATTGAAGACGTGCCGCTTGCGAAGCGGCTGAAGGCGCATGGCTTCCGCGTGCTCAGCGCCGTCGGTGCAGAGGTTTGCGTCGTACGCATGTACGAATCGCTGAGTGAACTGGTTCGCGGATGGCAGCGGATCTACATCGGCGTACTGACGCCGACGCAGATGGTATTGTGCATGCTGTCGATCGTCGTCGGTTCCTTGGCGCCGTATGTCCTTGTGCCGAAATGCGCCTGGCATGTCATGCACGGAGGCGGACTTGCGTGGCAGTTGTTTCTCATGCTCGGCGTTGTGCAACTCATCGCGCTGATGGCGACGAGCATTCGATTCTTTGGAATAGCGCATTGCCGGCTGCGCTACCTTTGGCTGTATCCGCTTTCGTGCGTCGGCGTGTTGGGAATTCTCACGGCCGCGTTTGTGCGGAGCGTCGGGCGTTCGACGATCGACTGGCGCGGAACGCGATACGACGTGCGACGATCGAAGATTGAGGGTTGATTCCTGAGGCATCAGAAACGGGTCGGCAGTCGAAGTGCCTTTTCCAAGAGGTGCGGGTCGTCGAAATTGAGGGCGTCCCAACAGATGAGCTGTGTGCCGCGCTGGCGCGGCTGACCTGCGCTGCGCATGCCCGTTGGCGCGAGAAGCCAGCCCTCCAGGCGGCCGGCGTTGTGAACGAGACCGTCAGGGCCGAACATGCTGGCCGTCCCGAAACTCGTCGGCAGATTCTCGAGGACGTCGTACGGTAGCAAATCGTACGTGCGGCGTTCGAGAACTTTCTTCCCACTCAAAAGCGCGGCCTGATCCACCTTGACGGCGACGACATCATGGAAACCAGCGCGGCAGATAAGAACGAGGCGCCAAGGCCTGCCCTTCTCGGGGGCCTCGAACAACTGAGAGACTTCCAGGCGCGGCTGTTGATTCTTGGGTTTCTCAAGCGCGTAATTCGTTTCGTCGCCAATTTCGGTGAATTCGCCACGAGCCTGTTCTTCGAGGTCCGCGCGCGCGAAGCACCGAATATGGCAGCCGCAATTCTGGATCGTCTCTACGATGGCGGGTTGGTTATTCGAATCAAGTGTGATGCGAACCGTCGCGCCGTCGATGTTCCCGGCCTCAGGATCGCCCGGCGACATGGCCGGATGTTCGGAAAACCACCAACAGTAGACGAGTTGGAGGTGTTCCCGCCCATTGATCACTGCTTTGCGCGAGTATGCATAGATAGTCGGCCGTGCCGGATCGATGTGCACGCTCAGGTTCTTTAACGGGCCCGAGAGTGATACGGCGCCAGGCTGATCGTCTTTCGCAGGATACGTCGCATTCGGACTGCGTTCCTGAACGAGAATCGGCGCGTGCACCGCTAGTGCGTCCGGCGTCACGTTCGAGGTTCCGGAAGCAGGGGGCGTCAAGGGGTCCGCGTCCTGAATTGCGTAGACGTCGAAGGCGCCGCTGAGCGAATCAACGGTCGGGTCAGTGCGCTCGTATTTAGAAGCAATCGCCTGCAGGAGCGGGCCGCCGCCATGCTGGTCCTTGATGGACGGGCCGACGTTTTGCGTGATTGACCGGGCGATCGACCTGACTTCGTCGGTTGAACCGGCCAGGGCAACTCGTTGCTGGAGAGCGGCAAACTCGTCGTCGAGTTGCTGGAGATAGCGATCCCGAACGGCGTCTCGGCGATCATCGGATGAAGCGTTGTCTGCGAAGTAGGATTTCCAAAGTGCATCAATCGCGGACGCCGGAAGATGTTCAATTTCGATGCCGGCGGATGAAATCGCAAGCGCGTGGCATTCGATCAAGACGTCGTTCAGCTGCTCGGCCGTCGTTTCGCCGTCAGCCTGCGCCGCCGACTCGAGCCGATCGAGAAGGTAGTCGTCGACGCGCAGAAACGGCATACCGCGCACGATGCGAGATCGCGCATCACTGACGTCGTTGCGCTGAATTGACTGTGACAGGCCGTCCGCAAACTGGGCGGGGGCGCAGCCGGCGATCAGGAGTGCCGTGGCAAATGCAGCAGTCAGGGCTTGAATTACAAACGAACGCGGGTGCTCCATTAGGAAATCAGGTTGCCTCCGCCGTACATGCGATCGAGGGCCTTCCAAAAGCTGTCGAGCCAGATTCGTGATGCTTCGGCGGTGCCGAGAGCGAGTTCTTCATTGAGAAACTTGCCCCATGCCGCAGCCTTCCATGCGACGAACTTGACGATTGCCTTGTTGCCTTCGATTCCGGGTTGCGGCTTCGTCTGATTTGGAGGGTTGAAGATGCTTCGCAAGGAAGCATTGGCGGTCGAACCTGCGAAAACCGCGTGCGCGTACACCGTCGAACGATCTCGGATTGAGTAGAGGCAGATGAGGCCGATGGCCGTACCTTCGTCCACTTCCGTGGATTCTGTGGGGAAGACGATGCGCACCATGTCGTTTTCGAGCAGCTTGAAGAGACGCGGGCGTTGTGACACGTGACACCCGCCGCGTGCGAGCCACGCCGATTCGGTTTCAAAGCAGGCGCTGGATTGGACTTCGGCGATCACGGTTTCCATCGGAATCGAATTGTGACTCTGTGGCGCCGGCGACTTGACTGCAGCTGAGTTCATTGTGTGACTCCAAGTGTGAGTGAATTCAGAGGAGTATATGCACTGCAATGTCGCCGGATTCGAAACTGCAAGGATTGCAGGGACGTTTATGACGCGATTGTCATCTTCCGCCGGTCGAGCAACGCTGTGTTGAACCGTCAGGCGGGGCGGGCACTCCGCCAGTCAGGGCAGAAAGCCCTCACGCTGGTATTCGGCGAGCCTGTAGTAGAGCGTTCGAATGCTGATACCGAGCTCCTTCGCGGTCATCGTTCGATTGCCTTCGTTCCGCTCGAGCGCTTCGAGGATCGTTTGCCGTTCGACCTCTGTCATTGTTGTTGCGGGGCGCGCCGTTGAGTCGACGGGCGGCGTCACCGCCTGTTCGGGCGCCCTCGGCCGCATCTCACCCATGAACCGGCGGCGCGCCCTATCGATCGCAACTTCGAGTTCTCCCAGACCGCAGGGCTTCGTCAGGAACTCGACAACGCCCAGACGGATAGCCGTTTGCGCTGCTTCAAGCGTGCCAAAACCTGTGATCACGATGACGGCGATGTCGGGCTGCAACGCGCGCAGTTGCCGGAATAACTCCAAGCCCGGGATTCCCGGCAAATTGAGATCCAGCATGGCGATGCCGAATTCGATCTCTCCGGCGTATTCGACGGCCTCTTCACCGGTTCGGACGCAGACACAGAAGAGTCCCATCTCCTTCAGGGCGCGCTGCCATATGTCGCGGAGTGCCGCGACGTCTTCTACGACGAGGACACGATCACAGGTCGGGATGTTCTCAAGCCGCTCGGTCACGTTTGTCAGATGCTTCAAGCGCCGGCAATCGTACCGTGAACTGGCTTCCGCGTCCCGGCCCTGCGCTTTCCGCGAAGATCTGACCACCGTGCGCCTCGACGATGGCGTGAGAAATGGAAAGGCCCAGACCCGCGCCGCGAAGCGGTTCGCCGTTCCCATCGGAGAAAAACGGCTCGAAGACCTTTTCGACGACGTCGGGCGCCATTCCGCGACCATTGTCACTGACACGGATCGTGACGAGTCCGGCTGTGCGGTCGCCGAGAACGACGACGCGTCCGGCGCCGGGCTTTACAGCGTTCAGCGCGTTGATAACCAGGTTGAGCGTTACCTGTTTCATTTCGGATTCATTCCCGCGGATCAGTAACGAATCGCGATCGGGCAGCTTGAGTTCGATGGAGCGATCGCGATAGCCTCTGACCGCCCTGACCATGAAGACGACCTCGTCAAGCACATGCGCGATGGAGATTTCGGAACGATCGCCGTCGCCCATCTTGGCGAGCGACAGCAGTTTCTGGACAATCTCCTTGCAGCGGAAGGCTTCGTCGCGAACGATTTGGAGCGACTCTCGTAGCTCCGTAACGCCGTCTTCATCGAGCGCCTTGCGGAGCCGTACGATCGCGAGTTCCGCGTATCCCGACATGATGTTAAGTGGATTGTTGATCTCGTGGGCAACGCCGGCCGCGAGAAACCCGACGCTTGCGAGTCGTTCAGATCGGACAAGCTCGTGGCTCTTGGCTCTCACTTTGTCCTCCAGATCACGGTAGGCGCCCTCCAGTTCGGCGGCCATACGATTGAGATCCCCAGCCAGGGCCGCCAATTCGGTATCGCCGGATGTCTCGACCCGCTCGGTGAACTGGCCCGCGGCAATTCGACGCATGGCGCTTTGCAGTCGGTTCAACGGCGACATGATCGAGCGATAGTGGTGAACGCCGAGCAGGATCGCCGCAATGGCGAGGGCGGCGGCGAGCACCGAAATGGAGATGATCGATTCGTGCAATTGCGTTGCAGCAGCGTCGTGAGTGGCGGCGATCAGGCGATCCATCTGCGTCGCGAGGAGATCGAGTTCGCGCAAGGCCGCCTCAACGCGCGATTGCGGCGACAGCAGGGTTTTCTCGACGGCACTGGTCTCATCGATGATCGCCAGCAGCTGCGCGCGGGCCGCGGAACTCCCATTCCGCTCAACAGCCTGATGTGCCGGATTGGCGCCCGTTTGTTTGTCCTGGAACGCCAGAAAATCGTCGAGAATCGCAATCGCCGATTCGATGTCCGTCCGGGCGCGCGTGCGATCGAAGTCTGGCGATCTCGTTCGACCATGCAGGTCTTCAACAACGGATTCGGCGCGCTGGATCATTCGCAATTCAACGTATTCATCCCGCGCGATGCGAGCCGATTCTCGAAGTCCCGCCAATCCCGTGACAGAGGCGGCGCCGAGCAGAACGAGTCCGGCAAGTAGCAACGCTGTCGTGATCGTCAATCGCCGTCCGAGTGTCATCAAATGCTCCGGATTACATTGATTCGGTGGTTGATTATACACGTCAGCGCGTTTGCTGACGCACATTGTGCAAAGTTTGCATTTGTGGCGATTTCAAGGCCTTTTCATGGGATAATCCACTCTGTCCCGCAGCACGAAGCGCGCAGAGATCACTGCTGTTCGAGGCTTCTCGCGTGCTTCACGCATTGACGCTCGGGAGTGTTCCGTCGACGGGCTGATGCCGAATCAGTTCGCAATCGAAACGAGAGTCCAGCGAGGGAGTCAATAATGCAGCGACAGTTGCTCGTTCCATTTGCAGTGTGCCTGATGACCACGACGACGCAGACGATAGCGCAAAACTGGGAGCCGGCGCCTGCGTTACCGACCGGCGGCGCAGCGCGCGTCCACGCAGTCGGCGTGAATCAGAACGGCACGCTCTTCGCAATCGGCGGGACGCCGTGGCAGAACGGCGGCGACATGGACGGAAGCGTGCATCGGTTGCTGCCGGGGGCGGCCGCGTGGACGAGCGTTACACCGCTGAGCGGTGAGGGACCGATCGTCGGCATGGCCGGCGGCGTCGATTCGCTCGGGCGAATCGTCTTGTTCGGCGGATATCTGCTCAACGATGACGGGCCTGGATCTGAGTTCACTTACGAGCCGATCGATGGACCGACGGGCGGCGTTGCGTCGCGCAACGCGCCGGGAACCGCGACAGGCCCGACGGCGTTTGCGACGGACGATCTCGGGCGGATCTACGGGATCGGCGGCGGCCTCGGCGCCGGCGAAGGCAATTCCGGATACTGCGATCGATACGATGCATCCTCCGATTCGTGGGAGACACTTGCGTCTATGACAACGCCGGCCGCCGAGGCGTGCGCGGCGTTCGACGGCGACGGCCATATTCTCGTTTGCGGCGGCATCAACGCCGCCGGCACCGCGCGGATCGCAAACGTCGCAAGGTATGACATCGCAACGAACACGTGGTCCGACACGGCAGTCCCCGATCTGCCTGTCGCGCTGAGCGGCGGAAGTGCCGCGCGAGGGATTGACGGCCGAATCTACGTTGCGGGCGGAGAGACTGGTCCCTTGGGGGCGGGCGTGACACAGTCAGCCGTCTATCGATGGGAGCCCGCCGGCAATGCATGGACATCCGTCGCGAGCATGGCGACGCCTCGAACCCATTTCGCACTCGTGTTGGGCGACGATGACTATCTCTATGCGATCGGCGGCGACAACGAGACCGGCGGCACGGATTCCGTTGAGAAGCTCTTCACGCCGCGATGTCCGACATTCAATGTGCAGCCCGGTGATCTGGATGCGTGGAGTGGGACGATTGCCGGGTTCAGCGCGGCTGTGACCGGCGCGTCGCCATTTGAATTTCAATGGCGGCGCGACGGACAGCCTTTGAGCGACGGGCCGACAGGTTTGGGGAGTACGATTCAGGGGGCGACGACGTCTTCGCTGACGATCTCGACGCCAAGTGTCGCCGACGAGGCGGCGTATGACATCGTCGTGACGAATGCCTGCGGTGCGACGATGAGCGCTGTCGCAGTGCTCACGATTCGTCAGACGCCGATTGTGCCAACGCTCTGGAAAGTAACCAATCTTCATCCGGCATGGGCGCAGGACTCGTCGTACGCCCGGGGTATTTCGAACGGCCGGATCGGCGGTGAGGCCGTTACGCCGACGCTCATGCCCGACGGTCGGACCTTGACGCTGGGGCATCCCGTTGTGTGGGAGACGCCAACGTCGTCGGGTGTTGACATCACGCCTGCCGGATCGGTCGGCGGCGGAATTCGGGATGCTGCGGGAGACTATTTCGTCGGCTGGTATTGGCACACGTACTCCTGTCCTTCGGGCGGCCAGACGTGGACCTGCGGCTGGCAGTCGGCGGCGTACTGGGCGGGGGCGAATCTGGCATTCACAGAGGCGCCGCATGGTTCGGGGCCCGAATACGACATCGCCGCCGGAACGGACGGCGAGCGCATCGTTGGAACCCTGACGTATGAATACACAGAGGGGAACTACACGAGTTACGCGACGATGTGGACGCCGCCGGCGTCAGGCCAGTCCCTTCACCCATCCGGCGTCGCCTCGAACAGTAGTGCGAGCGCCGTGGACGGTGCGTATCAATACGGTTCCTACAACACGCCGCTTCCGGGGCCGTCAACCCATGCCGCGCGATGGTCGGGCAGCAGCGCGACGTTTGTCGACATTCATCCGGATGGATTCTCGCGATCGTGGGTCTCCGGCGCGGCGGACGGACAGGCGGTCGGCACGGCCGTTCTCGGCTCGACAAACCACGCAATGATGTGGGTCGGCGCCACGACGATCGATCTTACACCCGGCGGCCTGGCGGGCAATGCAACGGACGCCGACGGTGGGTTGCAGATCGGCGATGTCGGTAGTCATGCCGCTATCTGGGCAGGGACGCCGGAATCCTATTTCGATCTTAACTCAGTCCTGCCGCCGGATTATTCGGGCGCGACGGCGGATTCTATTGAAGTCGCGGAGGATGGGACTGTGCGTGTCGTCGGTAGCGGATACGTACCGGCACGCAGTCGCTATGAGGCGATTGTGTGGGAAAGCCTGCCGGATGTTCCCGCCGGCGATGCAAACTGCGACGGCGTCGTGAATGCGATGGACGTTTCGGTTTTCGCCACAGTGCTTGCCGGCGTCGATAGCGAGGTTTGTCACGTGAATGCGGCGGATATGAACGAAGACGGGAATGCGAACGGCGACGATATTCAACTGTTCGTTGGCGCACTGATCGGCAACTGACGAGGCGCACGCCCTCGGTTGTTCAGCGGACACGTGTTGATTGCGAGAGAGAATCTTATGCCGAGTTTGGAGGCTACTATGTTGAGAAAACGCCATGGAAAATCAACGGCCGCGGTGATTCTGTCGGCACTGTGCACAGTCATCCTGCTCGCGGCGACGTCGGACGCACCTTCAGCGCCGACGGCCGGAGCCGGGCCGAGGGCTGTCAGCACGCCCTATGTCGTGCTGGGATTCAACGACCTCGGCATGCACTGCATGAACGAGGATTGTTCGGAGTTGTTGATCCTGCCGCCTTTCAACAACATCCACGCGCAAGTGGTGGATCGGACCCACGGTTCGCCCGAGATTGTGACGCAGGGAATCACCGTCGAGTACGTGATGCCGTCCAACACGCGATCGTCGGACAAGACGAACTTCTGGACATACTCGCAGGCGCTTCTCGGTGCGAACATTCCGCCGGACGTGGGCGTGACGGGGAGCAAGTTGTCGGGCCTCATGACGCGGACTCCAGGCGGAAACGACTATTCCGTGATTGGCGTCCCGGTCACTCCGATCGACGACGCCGGCCGCGAGAATCCGTATCCGCTGGCGACTGTCACGGCGAAGCGAAACGGCGTCGTCATGGGAACGACGCAGGTCGTCGTCCCCGTGTCGTGGGAGATCGGCTGCAACATCTGCCACAACACGCCGGGAATCTCGACGGCGACGGATATCCTGAGAAAGCACGACGTACTTCACGGCACACAATTGGAATCGAGCAAGCCCGTCCTGTGCGCAGGCTGCCATGCCGATCCTGCGCTCGGAACGCCCGGTCAGCCCGGCGTCTCCAATTTTTCGTCGGCGATGCATCTGTCGCACGCGCCACGGATGGAACAGGCCGGCCTGGCGAATGAGTGCTACGCGTGTCATCCCGGCGTACGGACGCTGTGTCAGCGTGACGTGCACCTGGCACGAGGCATGCACTGCAACGATTGCCATGTTTCCATGGAGGCGGTGGGCGACCCGGTGCGAACGCCGTGGATCGACGAACCCAAGTGCGGCGATTGCCATCAGGCGGATCATCCGACATGGGAATTCGAGGAGCCAGGCAAGAACTTCAAAGAGTCTCGGGGGCATCGCGGCATCATGTGCGCGTCCTGTCACGGCAGCCCGCATGCCATCACGCCGACGATTACCGCGGCGGATAACGTGCAGGCCATCACTGCACAAGGCCACGCAGGTCGAATCGACACGTGTACGGTGTGCCACTCGCAGACACCGGACGATCCGTTTCCGCATCGCCTGTCTGACGACGACTGATATCCGGGACCTGAAAACGACAATTCGCTGATGCGATCCATCAGGCGATTTGAGGAGCAATGAAATGCATCGCAAAGCACATGTATCTTCGAGATGGTCCGTTGCGGCGATCGCCGTCTGTCTGGCGGCGACAGTTGCTGACGCCCAGTACTATTCCGTGACTGACCTGGGGACAATCTCGGGTCCGCTGAGCAACGCAAAGGGGCTCGACAACGCCGGTCGCGTTGCGGGCGTTTCGATCGTCGCCAGCAATAACTTCCATGCCGCAATATGGGATGGCGCGCCGGTCGACCTGGGGACGATTGACGTCGACACGCAAAGCATCGCCTACGCGATCAGCGACTCGGGCGCCGTCGTCGGCGTTTCTTATAATTACGGTGATCTTCAGCCGCATGCGTTCATGTGGCAGTCGGGCGTGCTGACGCCGCTGGGGCAGTTCTCGCCGCACGACATCAATGATAGCGGCGTCATTGTCGGCCATCGAACGCTCTTCAATGCCCAGAGTCTCTGGGTGGAGCAGGCGTGCCGATGGACGGGCGGGGCCCTCGTAGACTTGAGTTCACTAGGTGGATATTCAAGTCAGGCGCTCGCGATCAACGCCGACGGGGCGATCGCCGGTGAGTCGCAACTTGCCGACAACATGACTGTTCGAGCCTGTCTCTGGTTGGCCGGGACGCCGCACAACCTCGGCGCATTGTCAGCGAGCGCGACGGCGAAGAGCGCCGCGTCGGATCTCAATGGCGCCGGGCAGATTGTTGGTTGGTCCGAAACGGCCGGCGGGCCGATCCACGCCTGCCTGTTTGAAGTTGACGTGAATGGACTTGTGGTCAGCCGCGTCGATCTCGGCGCGCTGTCCGGGAGTTCGAGCATCGCGATGGGGATCAATGAATCAGGCGTCGTCGTCGGTGCTTCGGATTATCGCGGGTTCGTTTGGGACGCGGGCGTCATGACGGACCTGAATGACCTGATACCGCCGGGAGAAGGCTGGAAGATCACGCGGGCCGTGGCGATCAACGATAGCGGCGTGATCGCGGCGGATGGCGATTTGCTCGGATTCACGCATGCCGTCCTGCTGACGCCGAACCTCTGCCTCAAGGGTGACGTCAATGCGGACGGCGCCATCAATGCGCTGGACATCCAGGCGATGGTTGGGACCATTCTCAACGGCGGTTCAGCCTGGGAATTGTGCGCCGGCGATCTTGGCTTGCCGCACGACGGTGCCGTGACGGGCGACGACATCGGTGCGTTCGTTCAGTGCTTGCTCGGCGGTCCCTGCAACTAGATCAGGATTTGTGCTCCGGCCGCGCCGAATGACGTCGAGGGGCGTCGATTCGGCGCGGCCCATGCGTCGTCACATTCGCAGCGTTTTCCAGACCGTTCTTGTTCGGCGCCTGCTGAATGCCTAGTCCGCGTTGCTGCCGCAGTTCGGCCAGTTGGACGGCAGCGTGGTACCGCGATTCGACGCCCGGCTGCGGGAAGAGCCCTCCCCCGATGATCAGCAGTGCGAGAATCGTGACGGCGAGGCGTTCGCGCGACCGGCTGCTGATGTCAATCGATGTCACATGACGTGTTCCCGTGAAGATACGAAAGTAAACCCGCATGATGGCGAGTCCGTTCAGTGCGCCGGTGATCACAACGACAGTGCTGATCGCCGGCGACGCTCGAACCGTTCCCTCGACGAGGAGTTCGGCGCCGACGAATCCGAGCGTCCCGGGAAACCCAATGCTGGCGAGTCCTGTCAACAGAAACAGCGCAGCCAGTGCGGGGACGTGGTCGTAAAGACCGTGGAACCTATCCAAGGGCAATCGCCCGGTTCGCGCTTCGACGGAACGCAGCGTCAGTCCGAGGCCGGTCAGACTGAGACCGACGGCGATCCAGGTGCAAAGCGCGCCCGTCATTCCAATCGGCGTCGTCAGCTCGATGCCGATCAACACAAGTGATGCATGGCTGAGGAAAAGGTAGCAGAAGAACCGCCGTGTATCGCGCTGCACGAGCGCCATGCCGGCGGCGTATACCGCCGTGATGAGAGAGGCGATTGCGATGACTTCGAGGATCCACGTTGGTGCAATGGGCAGAACGAGTCGCATGACAGCGAATGCACCGACGAGTGGTGTGACAAACAGCAACGACATGCCGAAGCTTGCACGCTCAAAGAGGTCGCTGATCCAGCAATGGGCCGGGACGATTCCGCTTCGCGTGAGTGCGGCGATTGTGAGGAGGCAGATGCCGACGACGGACATGACCGAACCCGGATCCGTCGATTGGACGAGACTCTGGCCGGCGACAAGCAGGATCGAAAAAACACCCATGTGGATGACGAAGATACGCGTCGGTTGACCACGGCGTCGAAGCTCGAACCAAAGTGGAATGGTCCCCGCAATGAGACATCCGATGACTCCCCACGCGGAATGGCAAAGGAACGTCGCGAGCACGATGGCCTCAGAACAGAGCGCTCGCGATATCGAAAAGTGGCGAATCTTGGTACGCATCGTTGCCAGAATGACCAGCAGGTACAACAGGGCCGTCAGGGGAAGCAGCGGTGCGCTCAGTTCATCGATGAAGAGCACGTCAGATTGGAAGACGCGCGAAAGAACGTCGAAACGAGAGTGCGCTTCGGGAACGTGAAGGAAGTTGAATTCCTGCCATGCCCCGATTGCTGCCAAGAGCGTCAGCCCGGAGAAGACGACGCCCCGACGCCAGGCGGCGTCGCTGTGTCGCGTGAGCCGAATGACGACGGCGCCGAGTAGCGGCAAAACGACCATCGCTTCGAGCCAGGGTAGATGCAACTCCGACATCACGGTTCCTCCGCGGTTTCAGTCGTCGTGGTTCTTGCGCTGAATTCACGGGACGGCCCGCCAGTCAGGAAATCCGTCCAATGTTGCTCCCATTCGTCGCAAAGTCGGAAGATCGCGACGAATGGACTTACGATGAATCGATCCAGCATGGCGTCGAGATGTCCGCGCTCAAACGAGAATCGATAAATAGACGATTGTCCCACTCTTGGAATCCACCCAGGGATTCCCGAGGACCCTTCGGGCAGATGGTCGCCAATGGCGTTTTCAATCCGATGGTAGTCGTGCAGCATTGACGGGGCCCGCAGCAGCTGAAGCGTTCGCAGACAGGCGTGGCCGATGATGTGGACTAGCGCGATGTAGCGCAGACCGAAACCGATCTCCGCCGTGATAATGCCGACCTGTGTCAGCGACGCGAAGGCCAGGGCGGTCTTCGCGTCCGACTGAACCCGGGCGGCCATCGCACCGAAGAGGGCCGACGCCAACCCGAGAACGACGACTGTCGCGCTCAATGCGCCGGACAATTCGAGAATCGGGCTGACGCGAAGCAGAAGAAATGCGCCTAAGTGTACGGACAGCGCGCCATAGAAAACGGCGCTGGAAGGCGTGGGCCCTTCCATCGCGCGCGGCAGCCAACCCGAGAACGGCAACAGGGCGGACTTGCCCGCCGCAGCAAACAGAAGCAGCAGACCGACGATCAGGGCCTGTTGCGACGTTAGCGCCGCCGCGCCGAGTGGCCACGCGCCTGTTCCCATCAGACCTTCGAAATCGCCGGCGCCCGTGAGGCGATGTAGCACAACAGCCGCCACGAGAAAGGCGGCGTCGGCGATGCGATAGATGCTCCAGATGCGTAATCCGTTGATCACCGGATTAGAGCGGTCGTGAAAGAATGCGACGAGAAGGGCGGAGGACAGGCCGACAAGTTCCCAGCCGAGGAACAGCGTCTCGATCGTGCCCGCAACGGATGCGACGATCATGCCGAGGAGAAACATCGCGAAGCAGACGAAGAATCGATCGTAGCCGGGTTCGCGATGCAGATAGCGATTGGCGAATGCGCCGATGGTGCCGACGAGGACGAACGAGAGGATCACGAACGGTACCGACAGCCGGTCGAAGATGAGTTTCAGATGAAAGTGAAAGTGCTCTTCGGGAATGACGACCCAGTGGCCGAACTCAACGGGCACGTGGCGCTCACCCGTGATCAACATGACTCCCAGCACGGCGGCCGCGCAGGCCAGCCCGCTCATGACGCAGCCCGCCGTCAGGCGACCGACCCTCCGCTCATTGAGAGGCCGCCGGAAGATAGCGGATAGGCCGAGAACCAGGAGCAGGATCGCCGGCGGGATGACGACGAGCCTGCCGAGCCACTGGAGGACTTCGTCCACGTTCACCGTAGTTTCTCCGTCGACCGGCGCGCGGCATGGCTGCCGGCAATTCTCGCGAAAGGCAAATGCTCACGTTTGCCGTCGTACCACGCTGTTGACGAGGTAGCCGTCGGCAATGGGGCGTCGGACGAATCGAGTGGAACGAACCTGTCGTTCTGGAATAAGTGGATCGAGGCGTCGTTCGGATCGAGCGTCGCCAGTTGGACCCATCGATGACGAACGAGTTGTGCGATGGAAGGCGCACTGTCGAGGATGCGCGTCAGTGTCGCCGGCGCTGTTTCAATAAGAAACAGGATTCGAACAGGATCGTGAATCTCGACCATCTGCCAGGGAAGACCGGGACGAAGATCGCTCAAGGGGCCGTCCATGACGCCGAGCAACGATGTGATATTGTGGGGAAGTTTCGTTCCGCAGCCGTACCCGTTCGAGTCGACATACGAGAAGAAATACTCCAGGTTGATGCCTGCGCAGACCGGGACAACGGCGTTCAACAATCCGCCCAGCAGCGATGCGCGTTCGTCATCCGTCGTTGGATCGTAGGACGTGAGGAACGCACGCCGATCCAGGAACAAACCTCGGCTCCAGGCGCGGCGGCCGACGAAGCACAGCGCATTCGTCGCGTGCCCGCACTCGGGTCGAACCTGCGAAAGATCGGCCGACCGGCCTTCGACATGCCGGAGCGCCGCCTCGAAGCTCTGCGGAAAATCGGCCGACGCGAATCGCCGGCATCGTTCGTGGGCGTTGCGCCGGCTGGCTTCGTGCAGGTCATTTCTTGCGGAACTGAACGCTTCTCGCAAATTGACGGGCACACGATCGAGGTCGTAATACGTCAGTCCATCGTCGCATGTATTGTGAGAACAGCCGACAAAGTGCGTGTCATCCGGGATCGCAAGACCTTCCGCGGCGAGTCGCTGCCGCACGCGAGGGTCGTTGGCCATCTGGGCGAACGCGCGAGCGTTGGGTCCGCCGCATCCACCGCCGCATGCTCCACAATCGTATGCGGCGGCGTGCGGGTTGTTCATGCTCGATGATCCGTGGCCGACGAACATGACGAGCTGCGCGATGTTCCTCGTCAACCCCATCGCCCGCAGGACGTTGCCGACAATCCCCGTCATTTCCGGGACCGAATAGCCGATGTGGCCCTCCGATGAACCAGGTTCGTCCTCGATCCGTTCGACTCGCAGCCGCGTGGCACCGGGGCGGACAATTGCGCCGAACCTGTGCATCCATCGGGCCGCCGCACGGGGAAAGAGAATGCGCATCACGAGCGGCATCGTCGCGATCGCGCCGAACAGACTCGTGAACAGACCGCCGATGAACGTTCGCGAACCAAGGTGTACACGATGCGCGGCGCGACCGATTCGGCGCCGGGTCTCGGCCTGGTGCCGACTGGCGTCTTCAAAAGTCGACAGCGGGTCTTCCTGAATGTAGTGCTTCGGCTTGACGACGACGGGGCACAGTGGATGGAAACGCGCCTCAGTGACGCCGCGATAGTACATAGCGACGCCGAAGAACCCGGCGAATCCGAACGTCTCGCAAGCGGGCGCGATTTCCTCGAGATGTCGCCGAAAGGACTCTTCGCGTTCGTCGATGCAACAGACGACCTGATACGCGGGGCGGGCGCGCGATTCAGATGTGTGCGTCCGGCTTTGCGCCTGGTCGCGAATGTGGCTCGACACGGCGTTCAACGCCTGATCGCGATACCGACGCTCGTAGGCAAGATGAAACACGCGCCGACGTTCGCGGCTGGAGAATTGCGCCATCTCCTGGATGATCGTTGCCCAGTCGCCGACGGAAATACGCGCGAGCTTGTCAGCGGTCCACTCCAAGTGCTGCGCCAGCTGGAACAGATGAAACGCACACAACGATTTCCCGACGCTCGTTGCGTCGTGACCTGTGCCGGAGAACTGATGACAGAGCTCGCGAAGCGGCGTGTTTAACTTCGCTTTTTTCGCGATGTGCTTCAGTGCGAGTCGTTCCAGGATCAGTCGCACGGCGAGATAGGCTTCGAGCGTGCCCCTTGGCGCCGGGTACTGCGTCCATTCGGCGTTGGTTTCCATCTGCCAGATCATTCCGGCCCAACCACGCAGCGCCAGCAGCGTCTCTTCGATGAATTGCGGCAATTGTGATTCCGTGATGCCGATCATGTCGAGCGATTCGCAGATGGAATCCATCGGTGAGAGTTTCGCGCTGGCGATGCGTCGCAGCTCGGCCGGCAGGTCCGTCATCCAGGATTCGACGGGTTTCCCATTCTGGTACAGCGCCAGGAAGGCGTTCCAGAATCCGGCGTCTCGTTCGGGCAGACGCCAGCGGGCGATCCCCTGATCGAGAAATGCGGCGCAGAATCGGATGAGCACGTCGTTTACGAGCGCATCCGAATCTTCATTTGTGAGCGAACGAACGATGTCCCGCAACCGAATAGCCGGCTTTTGAGGCCCTGTCATTGGCGGCACGAGTTCGACGCCGCGATGACATAGACGCCACAGAACTTCCAACGTCGGTGCATCCCACGATGCGTCGTCCGATTGATCCAACGTTCCGCTGCGCATCCGCAGTTTGAGTGTTTCTGCGAGTTGGTTGAGCCCGTCGTCATCGTCGACAATCGTTGAAGCGAGCCAGTTGCGCGTGCCTTTCCGAAGAAGCTGCCGTGTGGCGGTCGGTATGTCCGTCGAGAATGTCCGCAACGCGTCGGCTTCGTCGATCAGCCACCGAAGTTCGGCGTCGTTCCCGCTTCGGAGCGGGAATCGAAGCATCGCGAACCTGAGTTCGTATCGTGTCGTCAATCCGGCGATGTTCTCGTCGGCGCGATCGAGGAGGTCGCAGCGCAGGACGTCGGCGAGGTCGCCGATCTGTATCCGGCCGGAGTCGAGTTCCTCGCGATATCGTTCTTCGCGCAGGTACGGATGGCAACCGAAGGTTGCGGCGGCGCGATCAAGCGCCTCCTCAAACGGCAAACCCTCGAACGCGTGAAGCGTATTGTGATGGACAAACGTTGTGATCGGGCCCTGCGCGGGGAGCAGATGTGCCGCATGCCCGATCGCATCGGCGATGCTTCGTTGTCGATCGTCGAGCGACCGGGCGCCGTTTGATTCAACCCTGCCATCGCCAATGACCGAACGCATCGGATTTCGTTGCATTCGCTCTATGGTAGCGCAAAATCCGAACGTGGCTATAGGCGGAGGGGGCGTCGAAGGCGGTGGGGCGTCCGAGGCGGCGGGGATGGTGCGCGTCAGGCAAACCGCGGAAATCGCTGCGGCGGCAGGGGCCTTGTTACGCAACCGGCGCGATGGCGGCTGAACTCGGGGAGCTCGGAGCGACGAGCATTCGGTCGAGGCAGTGTAGTAGGGTCCGAATTGCGGACCGTTCGCTGAGATCAATGGACTTCCGCGCACAGGTCAATGATACCCCGATTCGGCGCAAGCAAGTTCGACCGACATGATTGTCGAGTGGGGTCATTCGCTGTTCGGCAAATTGTCCGCCATTCGGAGCCTGCGCGGCTCGCAGTGGTGCAGGCCGCTGGAGTAGCGTGATGTTTACTCGCTTGCCCTCGCGTCGCCACGGTGACATAATATTCCCGAAACTCGTGGCCATGAGTAGGATCGAATTCGAAGTGAACTCTCCCATAGCGGGAGGTATCGGCCCGGTCGGTCCGCGTCAGCGGCCTGCTTCAGCTTGCCACGTGGAGGACTTGCGAATGTGTGAGAAGACGAATTGCCGGGAAACGATCAAATTGGCGACAGATGTGATTCGATACGCCCAGAGGAAACTCAAGTCTGAGCCGCCGGGCCGAAAGGCAGTCGACGTAGTGAGCGGCTTCCTGATTCTCCGCTCAATCGAAATGACTCGAGCAGGAGCTGCATTGTTAAAGGCCAAACCCCCGGCACCCGTCGCGATCGCGATTCTCGCGCGAGCTCAGCTTGAATCGGCCGCGAATCTCGCTGAAATTCTCGACCCCTCCAAAACCGCTTCCGAACGAGAGGAGCAGGCAAGATTTTTCCTAAAATTCGCCGAGTACAAGCACGTCGAGTTCTTTCGGGACGACCTGCAAGGACACCGTGCATCACTGTCCACGGATGAGGTATCGAATTGGGATAGGCGTGTTGAGCTCCACGACGAGGTTGAGAGGATTCTGCAAGATCCTAGTCTTAAACAGAATCGCCCGACTTGGAACAGGAATTACCCGACCTGGAGCGGAAAGACCATTACCGCGACAATCCGGCAATGGCTCGGAGACGAAGGCGCCAGACACTACAATGTGATGAGCCAAATCGCGCACGGCGAAGGCACGATGATCCACAAGTCCATTGCAAAGTACGAGAACGACTTCGAGCTGCGCACACCGGACAGTGCCCACGTGGATGCGAGTTCGTGGTTAAAGCACGCTGCTCGCATGCTGTTCGTGAATCTGACGCTCTTTCTTGTTAGGCACGGCGAGATTGAACTTGATCAAGCGGCCAAAAGTCTCGCGGCAAGGCTCGGTCTTAGCTCGCTGGGCGCCGCCAGCGGATCGACCGCAGCGTAGAGCTTGCCACGAAGTGGTATATCCAACTGCACTTACCGCCTTGGCCGACTTCGATAATGCCCGCGCACGTACGTTCCGTCTTTGCGATAATAACCGTTGACATGCACCGACTTTGGGCGGCCGTATATGTTGAGCTCCCCGAAATACGAGCCGTTCTCGGCGACGAACGGTCGGACGGGCGTTTGGGGCGTCAGATGCGTCGCGGTGTTGTGCGTAGTGGATGGGGCGTTGATGAGGAAGACCTGTCCACATCCATTAGAACACCGCGCTCGACCTTGCGTCTTCGCAATCGCGGCCATCGGCCATGTGTCGCTACGCTGGCAATAGGGACAACGCGCGCTGTAGTTGCCGGCCACGTCGCCCGGCTTGGGCTGGGCAGGCAGTGACGAAGTTGTCGGTGTATCGTCATCGATTTCAAAGACACGATTACAGCTTCGATCGCAGAGTGCCCGACCGTCGCTATCGTCAACTACCTCAGAGGGCCAATAGCCATCGAAACCGCAATATGGACACAAGACGTGGTAATAGCTGCGCTCGCTTGCGACCTTTGAAGTTCTCTTCCCGCAGCTGGCAATCGGCAGCAGGGTCGCAGCAATGACTAGTAAGCGAAGTGAAGATCTTAAGCCAATTGAAGCCATTTGATTTCTCCTTCATAGACCGCTTGCGATTGGAATGGCGTCCACGACATATTGCGCAAGAAAGGCGAAAGCCTTGGCGAGTAGCCTTGTCGGCCCGCGCAATTGGTCAGCTTCCCTATTTTCTGCAACGACCGCAGGGTAGACGGCATTGCTGCCCGGGAAGTGTTACCCGCGTCGCGGCACCCGATGCGCCCATCATAAGCCAATGACGCCCGCTCTCGCCATCAGCGGGGGATCGTTAAGGGGGCAGCCGCCCCCTTGACATTCGCGAATGCAGATCCGATTGGAAAATAAGCCCGCAATCGATGAAAAGCCCGTCGGCCGCGCGGCGGCAAACTGTTGGCCTGCCCGATGCAAGCATTGTCGCTGGCGGATGGTCGTCGGCAATCGGAGGGCGACAGGCGACTGGATTTCGCGGCGAGCACTCAGTGGACCGGGCTACGCTGGTACCGCTTCCTGACGGGCGCGGCTCTGATCGGTTGCTCGCAGTGACATGCTTCACGCGGCGACGTGCGCTGCATCGCCCCGGCCCGGTCCCCCTCAAGCCAACCCAAGCGCCGCCTTTTGACTTTTTGACGTTTTGATATTTTGACTTTTCGCCGCGGTCCCACGCGCGGCCGAGCGTTCACTGGTTGCGTCACTGCTTGAGAGCAGTGGCGCCCGCGCATCGGCACCCGCGGCGCTTTTGCCGATGTTCACCAACAGCGTCGCGCTCAGCGCGCTCGTCTTCTCGCCGCGTTGCGACTGCACCGAATACTGCACATTCTCAATCCCCGCCGGCAGCGTCTCGTCGATGAACCGCTTTTTTCCCCGCCGTGCCCAGCAGCGTAAACGCCGATTCGCCCGTCAGCTTGCGGCGGATGCGGGTTGTCCCGCCATCTTCGTCAGGGCTCCGATCGGCGGTGGATTATCTTATGTCAATTAGGCGCGTACTATCGGACACGAATGATCCACACAACGGACATGTTGATTGGGCGCGTTTCGCTGTCGACTCTACATTCTTCCCCGTTGAGTCCTGTAGCTCCAGCGACTTTCGCGTCTACTTCGTGTGTATGCCTGCCTTCTGTTGTGGTCCTTTGTGCACGTCGTGGATTACCACTTCCCGAATTATTCGTCTTCCCTCCGCAATGATCGCAATAGGGAGCGCCCCCATATTCGTGGGAGTGCTCTCCAGCAGGAGCTACAGAGATGTCAATACCATGAGAGTGGTTCTGAAATGCGTCCGCTTCGAACACGCCGGAAGTCAATCCACCGCGAAGGAATCGACGGGTACTATTGAGGTCCGGGACTTCGGCTAGATCCACAAGTGCATTCTCATCGAATTCAGGGTCGCCGGCCTTTATTGGACCGTTGCACTCGACCCAGCCATCAGGTAGTCGTCCGCCGGCTAACTTCTTGTGCCATGGTACGATGGCGCCAACGGGGACATCGGTCAATGAGGCTCGAACGAGCCCCCTGAATGTTTCGTCGGCTGCAATTGTCCCAGCGATTTCGCTAACGTTGCTCGATGCCTTCAGTACCGATTTCGCCTTGCCTAGCTCTCGCTCGGTTTCTTGAATCGCCTTTCCTATTGAGTTCTTTGCCTCGACCGCTATGCCATCTATTTCCTTCTGCTGCGCTACCGCCGCGGCTTCGATGTTTGCCATTTCGCGCCCAGTCAGCTCGACCCTTTTCTCGATCTGTCCGACAAGTCGATTAGCACTACCTGCGAGTTCGTCAAATCCAATACGCTTGGCTTTGAATTCCTTTTCCAGTTCCTTGATAGTCTCGAAGTTATCCTTAATTGTATCACTTACCGTCGTCTGTGCGATCGACTCGCCCAACCGCGTCGCGGTCCATCCTACAATAGCCGAGATGGCCACAATGATAGTTCCCGCAATTGTGAGCGTGGCATATAGTCGCCGCGCGACGAATTCGTTTATGGCGAGCTTTGCCGACGGGGTAAGTAGGTCATCGTTCGCAGTTCTCATTGATATTCCTGCTCCTTCGCTTTCGGCCACTTGTTAGTTCCTTAACCGTAAGTTCGCCCGCCATTCGAGCGGGATGCGGTCGGTATCTGGGACTGGGCATCTCAACATTCGATACGACAACCGCGAGATGATGTTACCGGCTACTCCTTCCTCTCCGCCTAGGTCTGTAGGATAGACATGACCATTGTAACATGGCAATGATCCGCGCTCGCCATCGGCCCAGAGGGCAATCGCTGAATCTCGAGACCGCGAGGTATCACCGATTTCGAGCCGCCATTTCGAGAATTTGTGGCCGCCAAATTGCGGCAGATGCGTCCAAATGCCCTTGAGCCTCCCCTTCCGTTTCTCGCCTCTCCGGCTCGAGCATTTGGCGCTTCTGTCGCCGCTTCACCGATGATCGATGGCGTTCGCGAATCGGCATCGATCAGCCCTGCTTCTCGTGGGCATCAACCCATCGCAGCGCAGCATCGAGAGTCTTCGCCGCTCGCGCGCGAGAAATGGGCTAAAACGCGCGAAGAATGCCGCGATGCGCGCGAAGACACCCCACTTGCGCGCGCGGATGGCCCTCTTAGGCGCGCGTTTTCTCCCAATGCGCGGCTAAATCCCGCATTTTTGCGCACAGCACCTCCTCTCGCGCAGCCGCCGCAAAGAAAAATCCACGATTGCAGCCTCCCAGCGGCGATTCGGGCATTTCGAACGCATTGCCGCCAAAGCCGCAGGGCCGATGGCCCGAAGGAATGGATGCGAATTGAACGCCGCGATTCACGTGGTGTCATTTATTGACAGTGGATTGAGGGGTGCCAGCAGTATGGCGGTTGAGTCTTGAGTCTTGAGTCGTGAGGATCGGGTCGTCGCTTCTCGCCTCGCTGGCACCGCTGTCGGGCCGGTCGCTCAACTAACAACTCACAACTTCCAACTCACGACTAGGCGACCCCTTGGTCCCTGGGTCCCTCGGCCCCTCAACCCCTCTCGCCTCAGTGAGGAAATGCAATGACCTCCATTCCAGTCAGTCCGCGGGATGCATTCGTCGAATGGTGCGAGACGCATCAGGCGGGGTTCGTTGAAACCTATGGCGAAATCGGGATGAGCAAGTCGCAGGCGACGGCGTTTGCCGAGACCACCGACAAGGCGCGGACGCTGCTGATCGAGCAGGAGGAAGCGCGGCAGCGGTACGCCGTCGCGACGCGCGAGGCCGAGCAGATCGTGGGGTTGCTGCGGCGGCAGGCGGGCGACGCCGTCCGCAGCATCCGGGCGTTTGCCGAACTGCAGCCCGCCCCCGCGAAGGTATATGCGACCGCCCGCGTCGCACCGCCGGCGACGCCCACCCCCACGCCGCCGCCCGGCCGACCGATGCGGCTGGCCGCAACGCTCGACGCGACCGACGGCTCACTGACATTAACGTGGAAGGCGCGGATGCCGCGCCGTCGCGCTGGGGCGACGTATCTGGTGCGCCGCCAGTTGCCGGGCGAGGAGGGTTTTTCAATCCTCGGCACGACGGGGAAGAAGATGTTCGTCGACGAGTCACTGCCGGCGGGGATGACTACCGTGCGCTACACGGTGCAGGCGCAGCGCGGTGAAAGCATGGGTTCGCTGAGTGCGGTGTTGGTGGTGAATGTGGGGAAACGTCAAAACGCTGAAATGTCAAAAAGTCAAAATGCGGATGGGCTGATGGCCGGGAGTGGGGTGCGTGGGGAGATTCGGCGGGCGGCGTCTGATGTGTCAAATCCCTACGCCGGTGTGCCCGGATAATGCCGCAATTCTCTCAGAAGGTGACGGCGTGTGCCCGACCATCCGCTTGGTCGTTTCGTTAGATCAGTTTCCAATGCGAGCGAGTGTTGGCAAGAATGCGGCCGATGACCTGTCCGATGCTATTGCGATCATCTGAGGGCGACGCATACCCATTTAGATACAAGCGATATGGCTGAATGTGAATGCTGCTTGCGAGGCTCAAGCGGATCTCACTGCGTTCGACAATTCCAGTTGCAGTCCCGGCCTCCTCCGCAGTACCATGACCACGTTGGGTGCCGGGGAGTGCCGCCGCGATGCGGGGCGATGGCGCGGGTCGCGTATGGCAAGGCGCATTCGCGGACTCGGCGTCGTTCGCCTATCCCATCGCGACAACCTGGTGCCAGGCCAACTATGCGCAGCGCGCGGAACGCAAACGGCGAACAGATGTATCGGTGCAAACAGCTACAATGCCGACAACTATGCGGTGCTGATCGGAGACCGTCGTGTTTTTGCCATTTACATTGAAAGGAGATCGTCGAGATGTCGTGTCTGCAAAGATGGACCGGAATCACAGTATTTCTTGCCTGCAGTGCGCAGGTGGCGTCAGCGTCTCTCATCGTTTTTTCCGATGGTGACTTTTCTCCCGGCGACTACCAGGAGCTGATACAGACTACTGGAACAGCCTCAAGCACTGCGGAGACGGTGTCGCCCGGCGGCAATCCTGGTGCGTTTTTGAAAATCACGAACGATCTCCTACCAGATTCCGGTGTGGTGAACTTCCAATTCAATTCCCAATTCGTTTACGACCCATCGACGCAGGGAGAGGTGGTCTCTGCTGCCGGGTCGTTTGATGCGTTTAGCTTCGTTGCGGGGCCGGGGCTCCCGATGGTCGGCGTCGGACTCGGCGCCAGACAAGGGGGGGAGCCCTGCTACACACAATCGGTGAACGTATCATCAGATGTGCAGGCATGGCAAATCCAAATGCACCCCGATCTTCTGAATGTCTTCAGCTGCATCAACTGGGTTGACGGGGGGCCAATCGAATTCGGCGCATACGTGGAGAACGGGAGCATGTCTCAGGGCTATACGAAAATGGGCGGTATCGATAACCTCCACATTGAGTTAAACACAATACCCGAGCCGACGTCGCTGGCACTGTTGATTTTCGCGTTCCCGGCCTTCGGATTGATCGTGGGGCGGCGGTTTGCCGGGCCCGCACTTCAAACGAACGGCGGCAGGCGAGGTTGAATGGGGCGAGGACCGGCTCGCTCGCCAAAGAGGGCCTTCAGTTCCGTTCGTAGATGCTCACCAGCCTCGGCGAGGCCGAAATGGGGGGCCGCCACGGCGCTAAGTCGTGCGGCGTCGTGGTCAGCGGGGGATCGTAAGGGGGCGGCCAGCCCCCTTGCACCCGCGAATGCAGATCGGCAGCGGGTGAATTGCCAACACACTGGCAGTATAGCGGACGAATTGCAGGCCGGCAATCATGCGCAATATTGAATTGATGCGCGACGCTACCGCAATCGCCTCACCGCCACTACGAATGGCACACCAAACAGCAATTTCTCGCAGAGCGAAATAAAACTCGCATTTTGTCTAATCGAACCGCGCAAATCACCCGACCTTCCTTTCCAAACTTGGGTCAGTCGCTTCAATCGTTGAAGTGACATTCTATTGGCATTCGCCGGAATCGCGGCAGCAGCCGTGGCAAGGAAGGAACCGATCATCATGGCAACATACCCCACTTCCCCGCGCGCCGACTTCCTGCAATGGTGTCAGTCGCATCAGCAGGTGTTCGTCGATAATGCCGCAACCATCGGACTGACGACCGAACAGGCGGCGGCATTCGCCACCGAAACATCGGCCGCCGTCGCGGCGGATCTGGCGCAGGCGTCATCCAAGGAGTCGGCCAAGGTCGCGACGCAGACGGTCAATGACGCCGTCAGCACATTGCAATCCAGCGCGGGCGATGTCGTGCGCTCCATTCGCGCCTATGCCGAACTGCAGGCCGACCCCAACAGCGTCTACAACACGGCCCAGATTCCGCCGCCGGCATCGCCCACGCCTGCGCCGCCGCCCGCGCAGCCGACGGATCTCACTGTCACGCTTGAGGCGGCATCCGGCGACCTGATGCTCAGTTGGAAGGCGGCGAACCCGAGCGGGACGAGCGGCACGAGCTACATCATCCGCCGACGGCTGCCGACCGAAAGCGAGTTCAGCTTCATCGGCGTCAGCGGAAAGAAGAAGTTCGTCGATACCACGCTCGTTGCCGGGCCGGACAGTGTGCAGTACACCGTCCAGGGTCAGCGGTCGGACTCGGCCGGGCCGGTCTCACAGATTTTCGTGGTGACGTTCGGGCAGCTTTCGGATGGGACCAGCTCCGCGTACGTCGGCGCCAGTGCGCCGCGGGCCGCGATCGCCGCGAAGGCGCCGACGAACGGTAACGGCAATGGCTACACCAACGGCAGTTCCGCGAACGGCTTGTCGCGCATGGGTGTTTGACAGATGCAGAACGTCGACGGCGAGTTGGGGGCCTGTGACGGGGATGTGGGAAGCCCGTTTGCGGGCCTCGCGCTCGGGCGCCAATGGTCGGCTTGCCCGTTAGCGGGGTTGTTAGAGGGTGACTGCCCTCTGGTCATTCGCGAATGCAGTCCAAGTCGAACGACAGTCGCTCAGTCGTGGCATTCACCGGGTCCTCATTTGACCGACCGTCGCCGCTTCACCGTCCGGCAGCGTCAGGATGCGATGTTCTTGTGCGTCCTGCATCGTGATGACGGGCTTGTCGCCCTTTTCAACGCCGATGTTGATCAGGCCGTCGCGATCTATCACAACGTTGCCGTCGCCACCGTAGAATCTCATCATCGCGCCCGAGTCTTTCTTTGCCGCAACAACGAACGTTTGGGACAGGTCCCCACCGAGAATCTTGATGGATGCGTCGTTGTGCTTCGTCACCTCAAGCTCGATGGCGCTGGTGAAGATGATGGCGCCGTTGATCCGGCGTTTGGATCGCAGGATACTGATTGAGGCGTCGCCGTCGTCACCTTGATGAAGTCGGACTCTTCCCTGGCCATTCTTGTCATGGATGCAGATCGTCGGCGATTCGTGGGCCAGCGGGTGGTTCTCAAGCACAGCCGAGATTCTGCAATTACCGTGGCTGTCGAGAATCTGGATGCCGTCTTCCGACAGGACAACTCGCTTGCGCCCCGCCTTGTCGACGATCTCCAGACGTTGAGTGGAGATTGTGCGCGCGTCGTCCGCCGTTTCGGGCCCGGCGATCGCCGCGGGCGGGTAGAGGCTGTCTCGGTATATCAGCAATACAAGACAAACCAACGCAAATACGAGAAATTGCCTTTGGATTCGCTCTATCTTTGGCGTGTCGCCGAGATGGCTGCGTTTGTCGTTCATCATGGGTCATTCTCCTTGGCGGGATGGGATAGGCCAGGGCATTCGAAGCCCACCGGCCCAAGTCGTTTGACTGCGTCGCGTGGGGGCCTGACATCTTGATCACGAATACTAGGTATGTTGCACCCTGCGGGCAAAGGTGAATGCAACAGACGGGCGACACTGGTCGCTTTCGGGGCCTGGTGAAACAGAAGCCAGCAGGCCCCACCTCGCAGAGTCGGAAGAAAAGCTTGGGGTCCAGCTTGGGGTGGAAGCCGACGTTTGTAGTGATTCCAAGTCGTCGCCTGTCGCTCCAGCCACTCCATCCAACGACAATGATCGACTATCGAAGCGCGCGAAAAAACGGGCCTCACGACGGCGCAAGACGCGATTTGTCGGGGGATGACGGGAGAAAGAAAGGAAAGCGGGCGACGCGACTCGAACGCGCAACATTCAGCTTGGAAGGCTGGACGGGCAGGGTTCTAACGAGCTGGAATCGCAAGAGCTTACGGATGACGGCGTGAGCGTTTCCACTACTGTTTCCACCGGCGGGCCGAATTTCGAGCAGTCTAACGACAAAAAGGCGGACCATGCCGACGGCTCGCCATCGATGGCGGATGGTAGCGAATCGACCGGCCGTGATCTGCTCGTAGCGCTCGCCGACACCCTGCTGGCGCTGACACCGGATCAGCGGGAGCGACTTTCTGAGATGCTGAGGACAGAGATTGCATGAAGTGCAATGATGGGCGTTGGCCTGCCGTGCTCCGAATTCGATGTCGGCACTTTCCCCCAGACAGGCGATTGTCCGAGAGTGCTTGGTCGCCATTTCCCACTAGACAATACGGCCCCGACACTTTCAGTGGGACTTTGGACACCGACGGCCGCACACCAGATTTCCGACCCTTGTCGCATTGCACGCACTCCCAATTCATACCATTATTCGTGCCAGACCAGAGTTGGAGGAGGCAAATGAGAATATTCCGAAATCTATTTCTGAATCGGGAGGTCAAGGGTGCGATTGGCGTACTGGACGAGTTTGCCGTGAGGTTCAGGGGCGCGGGCTTTCAACGGGTACGCGACCAAGTGGAGGCGGGGTTTCGACGACACTCTCATGACCTAGTTACAATTGTTGATGGTGGAACCCCCCTACGACAGATAGTCATGCAAGCGCTGGCGAATACTGCCGGGGACCACATAGAGAGCGGCAATTACCACGCGCATCGCGGCGTGTTGGATCCCATCGGCCCCGGCAGCGAGATTCTGCAGCTCTTCGATGCTGCTGTGGACGAGCTGGTTCGAATGAACGCGATTGATCCTGATTTCGCTACCGCAAAGAAGGATGAGCTAAGAAACCGTATTCGAGACGTCGGTTAGTTGCCGGCCCCGTCGCTACGACGTAGACCGTCCGATTCTGCAGGTCAGCAGACAGGACTCTTGGGGTGTCAAAGCATGAGAGTCTCTCGACTAGTCGATGCAATCCCATTGCGTCTGGTTCGGGCGGACGAATGTTAGGTGTCGGACGCCCAGGCACGCGCGATTGAGGGATACCTCGGATCTGGCTTCAGTGCGGCCAATCTTGAATTCACTTGAAACCCAGCACGCGCGGCTGTAACTACCTAATTCGATGGCACATGAGGAACCCAGCAAATACGCAGCCTTGTCCCCGCATGCCCGCGCCCTGCGAAAGAAGAGAGTGCTTCGTCGGGTTAGTACGCACGGCTGCTTTGCGATTGCGTGTCGTGAAGCGGGAATCAGTGTGTCGACGCTAAAGAACTGGCGACGAGCCGATGCGGAGTTTGCCGAAAAGCTCGAGTCCGCGCGGGCTGAGGCCGCGGATACGCTTGAATTGGAAGCCCGCCGACGGGCCGTCGATGGCGTCGAGCGGCCAGTTTTTCACAAAGGCGAAATCGTCGGACACACGCGCGAATACAGCGATTCCCTCCTGGCGATGCTCTTGCGCGGCAGCAACCCCGCCAAATACGGAAATCGATCGAGCGACGTCAACGTCTATTCACAGACGAATATCCACAACCAGCGAAACGAGCCGGGGTCACCTCAAGTCGAAGTCGGCCCGGAGCGCCAAGCGATGTTGAAACGGTTGCGGTCAATAATCTGGGAAGCGTGTCCGGAGTCGCGATATCCTGATGCGATAGGGGGCAAAGGCGTGGCAGACCCAGCGCCAGACCGAGCGGCCAACCCAGCCTGATTTGCCGGATTGTGTTCCGACTTATGAGCCCCCCGATTTAGATTGCGGCGCTAATCGGCGCTTGCAGCAGACAGTTCTTTGCCACATGCTTCGTGATACCACTTGGGGCGACGGCCTCAAGTCAATGCTCGCCGCGGATCGCGCTTCACATAGCCCGGTGCGATCCGCTGGCGAGCCACCAATGGGCTATGGAGATGTCAGAGCAAATCCGACCTGAGAAATACAGGCCCTATGCATTTGGGATCCTGGTTGCCTACTCCAACGAGATGATCCGTCTCCAGCAGCAGAGAATGCGTCAAGCCAACGCAAACCCGCATGTCTATCGGAACATCATCGACAGCATCAGGGCCTTGATTTTTGAGCATGGCGAACAGGCATCCTTATTTGCCGTTCGCCGTAATTTCGACACTTCGCCGATTGATCGAGTGATCGCTGCCCATCGACGTAGTCGACTCCCAAATGAACGAGAGATGGAGGACTTGTACGCAATCTGCAACAGGTTCAACGCGATCGACTTGCATGACAGGGAACGCGCGGAAACAGCCGACAACCAAGCTGACGCAACCAGAGCTATTCGAGATGCGCTCGACGCGATTGCAAGGAGTGAGAAATCCAGGGCGGCGTTTTACGCTGACATAGCAAACATCGGTGCAGCGATGGGTGGGCAGCTACGGGCATTCCCGCCTAGCCCAATTGAGGGCGTCGTCGCAGATTCAGGTGCCGCAGACAATTCTGCCGAAGTGAACGCTGCCGGGGGGGAAGGGGGCACACCACAGATTCCAAAGCGGGCTAGGCACGCACATCAACTCTATCAACAAGCGTGCGAAGCGAACGACACGGATAGAATGACCGATGACAACGCCTACGACTTTCTAAAGCGTACAATTCAAGACTCGGGTGAGACTCTCGACCTACCAACGCGGGTTGCATTCAGGCGAAACCTGTCAACCTACCGAAACCGCACGGGGACTCAAAAGAATAGGCCGCGACGCGGTCGCGAAGGTGGGTCAGTCGTTAGGGAATCCGACATCTAACCGGAAACGAATCGGAAACAAATCGGAAATCGTGAGTTTCCGGTTTCGTAGCACGACGTCGCTCGCAGGTCTGAATCCGCGATTCCCGATCGCCAAACAGGAAACTCAGGGGGCCTGTCGATTTCCGGTTTCTGGTCCATAGCGGGCGTGTGTAGTACAGGCGGTGAACCGTTTGGCACACGACGCGATTGGACGGAGATTAGGCACAATGACCGCAATCTCGACTCACGCCACCGACGGGGGAACCGCCGGGACCGACCCAGCACGGTCTGAGCTGCTGGACGTTGGGGCCGTAGCGGGGTTGATTTCCTGTTCCAAACGAACGGTGTATCGCCTCGCCGACGCGGATCGAATGCCGCGACCGCTGAAGGTCGGATCGCTTGTCCGCTGGCGGCGGACCGACATCTTCGACTGGATTGCGAACGGGTGCCGCGACCTTCGAGCCGCACAGCGCGGGAAGGGGGCCGGACGATGAAACCGTCGGACAGGCTCAATCCCTCCATCCCGCCAAGCAACGGTCGGGAGGCCGGCGAGCGTCGCAAGCGGGACGCGCTCGAATTGCACGAAGTGAATCGCGATGACGTCCTGAGTCGCGGTCGCCGGGCGCTGCTCGAAATCCTCCTGCGAAGCGACGTGGCGACGGCGGACGACGTTCGGGACGCGATCACGTTGCCGCCGGGTATCGACGCCCGATGTCTCGGCTCGATACCGGGACCACTTGCCAAGGCAGGCATCATTGAATGCTCGGGGTACGTCAAGTCGTCGCGCCCGGCGCGACACGCTTCGATTCTGACAGTCTGGCGGCTGGTGGATGGGTCGGCGGCTCGCCGATGGTTGGCAATGAACCCCGCGCCGCCGGATGACGACGATGCGGCGGCGGGAATGGTGCAAGCCGATCCGCCGAAAAAACCGAGCCCAACGGCGGCTACCGTCGGGCTCGGCGTGGAGGGCCATTGAAAATGACTCCCCGAAAACGTCTCACCGACATTTTACACGGAACCGACCGGGAACGCATCGCGACTGCATTCGACCGCACCGACGCGGCGCAAGACTTCGAACCGTTGCCGGGCGGTGAATACGAGACGCATGTCGTCGGTCTAGACCCCTTCGAGAGCCGTACCGGCACGCCGGGCGTCAAGCTGACATTTCGCGTCGTCGATGGGCAACACGCCGGGCGGCTGTTCTGGTCGGACTTGTGGCTGACCGAAGCGGCGATGCCAATGACGAAACGCGACCTTGCGAAACTCGGCATCACGACGCTGGATCAACTCGAAGGCGATCTGCCGCCGGGCATCCGCTGCCGATGCAAAGTCGCGCTGCGGACCGATGACGACGGCGTCACGTTCAATCGGTTGCGGCGGTTTGACGTCGTCGGCATTGACACGCCCCAGGCCGATCCGTTCGCACCGACCGACGACGTCGGCCCGGATACTGACGCCGACGCATCGGACCCGACATCATTCGACGTCGCGAAACTTGAAGCCGAGCTGAAAGCGGAGAGCGAATCGGCGTCAGTTCACGACGGCGATCGCGAAGGGGCGGCGGCATGACGACGACGACGAACGCGATGCCGTATGGCTTTCGCGTCGTCGGGAATGCGACCGAAGCGCGGCGGCTCACAAATTGGGCCGCCGCCTTCGAGGCGCATGCCGCTTGCGACGATCGCGCAGAGCTGGACCGGCAATCATTCTTGAGTATCTACCGATTCGGCGATGACTTCCGCGAACACCTGAAGCGCTTCGATTCCCCGAAGGGCTATCGCGGATCGTGTTTCGCCGATTGGATCTGGATCGACATCGACCGCGAAGGCGACCTGCGGCGGGCGCTGGACGATACGCGGCGGCTGGTCGTCGGCATTGCCGAACGCTACGGCATCGACACTGACGCCTTGCTGACGTTTTTCAGCGGCGGCAAGGGCTATCACGTCGGCATCCCGTCGGCGCTGTGGACGCCAGAGCCTTCGGATCGGCATTCGGAAACGTGCAAGCGCTTCGCAGTCTCACTGGCCGAACGGCTCGGCATCGAAATCGACCGGACCGTATTCGATCGGCAAAGGCTATTCAGAGCACCGAATTCGCGGCATCCGAAAACCAGTCTGCACAAGCGGCGGCTGTCGGCGGATGAACTGCTGCACCTGTCGCCCGATGCGATTCGACAGCTCGCCGAAGCGCCGGACGCGTTTGAGATTCCGACGCGGGCGGCTCGAAGCGAACAGGCTGCCGCCGACTGGCGCGACGCAGCCGAAACGATTGAACGCGCACGCACCGCGAAATCCGAACGGCGACGCCAGGGCGCGACGTTGAATCGCAATACGCTCGATTTCATCCGCGATGGGGCGACGCCGGGCGAGCGGCATGCGCGACTTTTCAGCGCGGCCGCGAATTTGGCCGAATTCGATTGCACGCCGGAGCTGGCGCATGCCTTGCTGACGGAATCGGGGCTGGATTGCGGCCTGTCGCCGTCGGATGTACGGCGGCAGATTGACTGCGGTCTGAATTACGACGGGGGCAACGAACAATGACAGCGGCGAAATATCAGACCGCAGTCGATGCCTTCGACGACTGGCGCGAAAACGTTCTGACGGGCACGCCGCCGGCGCTGTATCCAATCGGGCCGAGCGAGCTGTCGCGGATCGAAGTCGGGCCGGGGCTGGTGACATTATTCGGCGGCGCGCCGGGGGCAGGCAAGACGGCAGCAACGATGCAATTCGTCGTCGATGCGTTGCGACTGACGCCGACATTGCGGGCCGTTGTCTGCAACGTCGAAATGCCGCCGGGCATTCTACTCGACCGGCAGCTCGCACGACTGAGCGGCGTTGACCTGACGGCGATCCGCTATCGGCAGCTCGGGGCGGATCATGCCGAACGCATCGACGCCGGGTTGCATACGCTCGAATCGTTCGCGGATCGGCTGGCATTCGTCAGACCACCATTCGACCTGTCGAACGTCGCCGCCACGGCGGACGCCTTCGACGCGGGTTTGATTCTGCTCGACTACATTCAACGAATCGCCCCACCGGGCAAGCACGACGCGCACCGTTCATCCGTCAATGAGACGATGGACTACATCCGCCAATTCGCCGACGCGGGCACGGCGGTTATCGTCGTCGCGGCCGTCGGGCGCACGAAGGATGCGAAGGGCCGCAGCTCATACGCGGGCGACGGTTTGTCGCTGGCATCATTCCGCGAATCGTCGGAATTGGAATACGGCGCGGATGATGCCTTTATTTTGACGCCAGACGATGACGACGCCGGGCGCGTCACTCTTCGGCACCTGAAATCGAGGCACGGCGAATGCCGGGACATCGGTCTGCAGTTCGACAAGTCTCTGCAACGCTTCGAGCCGTACACCGCAAAGCCGACAAAATTAGGCGCGCAAAAAAAGGCGGGAACTTTCGCACGGAAGCGTGTCGCACGGTCGGCGCTGGCGGCGTTGTGGAACCGAACCGACGCCGCTGCGGATGATGACGAGGGCGATGCATGACGGATCGCGGCATCATCGAGGTCGGCGCAGAGCTGCCGCCGTTGAAATCGCCTCGGCGCTCCACCAGTCGAGGCGCGAACGGTCGCGACGTTCCGGGCAGCTCGAAGCCGAAGCGGCGGCGGGCGACGGCGGATCGATTCGCGACGCTCAATGCGTTTGTCGATCTGTCGTTACGCGGTCTGAGACGGCCTGAAATCGCGATCTGGCTGATTTTGTACCGTGACACACGCAACGGAACGGCTCGCACGGGGCAAGCGGATATTGCACGACGGGCAGGCGTATCGGTGCGAACGGTCCGCCGGGCCATCGGGCGGCTCGATGCGGCAGGGCTGTTGCGGCTTGTGAAACGCGGCGGACCGAACGTAGGGCCATCGATTTACGAAGTCGGCGGCGGCTCGACAGTGTGAACGCTGGCGGACAGAACTGTGACCGGTGATACCGGTCAGAATGGCGCGCATCCTACGGACGGGTATGTGTCCGCCATCCCATAAGGGACCATAAGCGCGTCGCTGCGCCTAGCGGCAGGCGACGCTGAGAAAGTGATTGCAATTGCAATCGACAGGATGTAAGGTTTGTTACATGGCTGGCAAGAGTAATCGAAATCCGACGATGACCGAGCTGCTGCGGCAGGCTCTTCGCGATTGTGAATCGTTGAATGCCGTCGAAAAGGCGACGGGCGTCAAACGTCAAACACTGGCGAAGTTCATGCGCGGGGAGCAGACGATTCGGTTGGATAGTGCGGATTTACTAGCGGCTCACTTCCATGTTCAGTCGGGCCATTCGGTAACTTAGCGTGGCGCAAGGGAATCAAACGTGAGAATCAGAACATCCAAGGTTGCGGTCGTTGCATTATTCTTGGGTCTGGGCTGTGGCGACAAGGCCTCAAGGGTCTCTGACCGCCCACCGAACGTTCCACGGGGTTCGATTTGGCGACAAGTTCAGTTCATTTCAGAACCGCCGGGGGCCCGGATTGAGGTCAATGGAAACTATGTCGGTACAGCGCCAATCGTAGCACCTGTTTGGGTCACTGGATCAGGCCAGGCCGCGCTTACAATTCGAGCCTATCCGGCAGACCCGAATGGTTTTCCTGATTACAAGGTAATTATGGTGCCACCAATACCGGAGCGAGTTTATTTCGACCTGAGGGCTCGAACTGCTGCAGCACCGACTCCGCAACAGAATCGAACGACAATTCGCCCTAATGTCCGGCCAACGAATCCGAGTACAAGCGCACCGCCTCAGCACTATGTGCCGCCTCAGCGGAACATTCAACAGCAAACGCCGACGCGCCAAATACCCGAACAACAGATCGCCCGTGACGTTTCGACCGGCCATTGGATTCAGGAAGTTGCTGGCGACGGAGCGATTGTCAAACTCGACGACGGATCGATTTGGGAAGTCGATACAGTGGATAGGATCGACACAAGTCTCTGGCTCGCCACGGAAGAGATCATACTCTTTCGGATTGTGTTCAACGGCGTTGAGTTGTACGAAATGATGAACACTGATTCTGGTGACAACAACCGAATAGCTGTGCAACGTCTCAAATAATGCAGAGACATGGGGCGACCTGATGGGCACCATCTACCGACGCAACATCCTGAAACCAATTCCCGCAGGCGCGGAGCTGTTCACGAAGCGCGGCAAGCGCTTCGCACGTTGGACCGATCGACGCGGCAAGACGCGAACCACCGAGATTCACGTCACGCAGGACGGCGGCGAGCGGATCATCATTCGTTCGAAGTACCTTGCGAAGTATCGCGACGGCGAGAACATCGTGCGCGAAGTCGCGACGGGATGCGACGACGAAACAGCGGCTCGGGGCGTACTCGGTGAGCTGGAGCGCCGCGCCGAGCTGGTGCGGGCGAAGGTACTGACGGCTGCTGAGAATGCCGTTTCCGATCATGCCGACCGCAAGCTGTCGGAACACTTCGACGCCTATATGACGACACTCGAAGCTGACGGCACGACTCCGCGCCATCGTCGCAATGTCCGCGACGCGCTGGACCGAATCGCCGCCGATTGCGGATTCGCGACGCTGGTCGATATCACTCGGGACGCCTTCGAGAAATGGCTAAACGAGCGGGCGCGGGAAGATATGGCAGCTCGGACCCGAAACATCCACCGATCCGCCATCGTCGCATTCTGCAATTGGTGCATCGTGACGCGACGCCTTGCCGTCAATCCCGTCGCCGCGATCCGCCGGGCAAATGAGGATGCGGACAAGCGGCACCAACGGCGGGCACTGTCGGAAGCCGAGCTGTCACGCCTGATCGACGCAGCGCGGCGGCGACCTCTGGCAGAGCTGGGCCGCGAAACGGAAAAGGTCGAACCGAATCCCGAAAAGCCGAAGCGGGCGAATTGGAAATGGGCAAAGCTGACGCCGAAAACGCTGGACGCCGCCGAAGCGAAGGCGCGAAAGCAGCTCGCCGACAAGCCGAAGCGAATCGTTGAGCTGGAAGCTATCGGGAATCTGCGGGCACTGATCTACAAAACGCTGGCGCTCACGGGGTTGCGGCTCGGCGAGCTGACATCAATCACGGTCGGTCAGGTTCACTTCGACGAACCGACGCCGTTCATCGAGCTGCACGCCGCCGACGAAAAGGCGCGCCGAGGGGCCGAGATTCCGCTACACCGCGACCTTGCCGCCGACTTGCGAGAATGGAAGGGCGCGAAGCTGGAACAGCTCAGGGACGATTGTAGGCGACGGATCGGGCCGGACGGGGCGGCGACGCTTCCGATGCGGCTCCCACCAGATACGCCGCTGTTCGACATACCGTCGGGGTTGTCGCGGATATTCAATCACGACATCGACACGGCAGGGATTGCCAAGCGCGACGAACGCGGGCGCGTCGTCGATGTCCACGCACTAAGGCACACGTTCGGGACGCTGCTGAGCAAAGGCGGGACAGCTCCCCGCACGGCGCAGGCCGCGATGCGTCACGGTTCAATCGACCTGACGATGAACCACTACACCGACCCGAAGCTGTTGGACGTCGCGGGCGCAATCGACTCGCTGCCGGAGCTGCCGTTGCGAACGTCGCCGCATCGCGAATCGCAACGGGCGACGGGAACGCTCGGCGACGCGGACGCGACCGACGACGGGCCGCGACCGTTTCCACCTCTGTTTCCACCAGCTAGCGGCAATTCGTGCATATCGGCGTCAAACGCTGACAAGCCGTCGGCAATCGAGGATGACAGGGGGGCGAACGTAAAGGGGAGAATTGACAGAAGTTTGCGGCGTGCTGACAACGACTGTCAAAAAGCGGGCGACGCGACTCGAACGCGCAACATTCAGCTTGGAAGGCTGATGCTCTACCATTGAGCTACGCCCGCGATGATTTCCCCGAATATTACCCGATCTGATGCGTCCGTCCAGAAGCATCGGATGCGGGGCGTCGTTCGGGGATTGCGCCGAGATTCCCCGAGCTGATTGGCGGTGGCTGACGGTTCAGCCGAGCAGCGGGGCGATATCGACGGGGACAACGCGGGGGTTTGGTCGGCGAGTCTTGAGTCTCGACGATCTGCGAATATCCGGCTATTAACGCGGGGCATCGCGGTCGGCGCTCGCCGCTGCCCTTGCCATGGCCTGCTGCCAATATCGCCACGGCGCGAGCGGGGCCGACCAGCAGGCCTGAATGAGCTCCGCATTGGAGAGACGGACAGCGAATCGTTCGTCGGTCGGAAGCGCGAAGCTGCGCGCGGGCAGATCGTTTGCAAACGCGGCAAGCCCTTGCGACCACATCAGCGAATCGACCGACGTTTCCGGCGAGACGTCGGCGAGCACGCCGAACAACGTGTGCAATGCCTTTCGAAACAGCAGAGCACTGTCAGGGAATTGAACGCCCGCAATGGCTGCACGATCGAGCGTCCTCGTGAGCCACGAGATGCCCGCGGGCGATCCGACGCCGATCTCGGCAAGCGCTTCGCCCGCGACGGCTCGGACAACGCTTTCATCCGGCGTTCGAACGGCGAGTGACGCCAGAGATCGCGCGAGCATCGGCCCATCCAACAACATCCCCGCGACGACGAGCTGCATCAGTGCGCCGCGTTGCGAATCGCTTAGCGTTCCGGCCAGGCTCCAGTCGATGAGACCGATCGCGTCGCCGTGCATTCGAAGCATGTTGCCGGCGTGCGGGTCGCCGTGCAGAAGCACGTCGGAATCCCGGGCGAACATGACGTGTGCGAGCAAGCCTCCGCAGATTCGCTCGGCGAGTCGACTGCGGTCGGCTGCGCTCGTCGTGTTCAGATGCGTGATCTTCGTCCCGTCGAGGCGGGACATCGCGGTCACTTCAGTCGTCGAGAATGGCAGAAGCGCGGGAATCGTGACGAAGGCATCCTCGGCGTATTGCCGAGCGGCCGCTGCAAGATGGACTTGCTCGCGCTGGAAGTCGATCTCGTTCAATAGGAGTTGTCGGACATCGTCGAACGTCTCGCGGCAGGCGAACGCCGGCAATCCGTATCGATCGCAGTTGCTCTCGACGAGGTTGGCGATTTCCGAGAGTACGTCGAGTTCCTCGGCGACGCGTTGACGAATGGCGGGCCGCGGAATCTTCAGGATGGCACGGTTTGGGGAGGAATCGTCCGGCCGCTTCCACGTGATCGGCCAGGCAATCGCGACGCTGCCCTCGGCAAGGGCGTGCGGTTCGAGGTCGATGTCGAATTCGCGGATTGCGTCTCCGAGCGCTCGGTTGACAAAGGGCTCAATTTCACGGAGAGGCGTCTGCGAGGCGAGGACTTCGAGTTGCTGGAGTTCATTCCGAAGCTCCGGCGCGAGCCGTTTGTCGCGTGCGAGGATCTGTCCGAGCTTGTGCAGCGTCGGGCAGCATTGCAGGCAGGCGACAAGCCGCTGTTCCGCGCTGCTGCTCGCGGCGAGCTCCTGCTGCGCGTGGAGGATCCCGGCCTGACGATGGGGCGGCAGCCGATCCAGGAAATGATCAAACGTCTCCACGATCAACGGACGATAGGCGTCGAACGCGGGCGGTATGAACGACTCGATGGTCAGGACGGATCTCATTTGCGGTCGGATGGCGCCTCTTGTGTCCAGGAATCCCGCGGCTCCCTCCCAAATTCTAGCAGCGATTACGACGCCTATCGATGCCGGGCGATTCTCGTGGCACGGGATGGCTGCACGCCTCGATTGACCAGACGCCGCGTGCTTGCAGATGCCGCGTGTTTTCAGCCGATTGAATCAGGACTAGAATCGCGCGACTGTGTGGATACGACGCGATGGGCGCGACGCGGCCAGGGCGTGGGCGGCCCGACGCCGCGAATCGATTGCACCCAATGCGGGTAACGCGATCGGTGGTTATTGACGACTTTGATAGGCAGAATTCATGAAAGTGCTCGTCATCGGAGGTGGGGGTCGCGAACATGCGATCTGCTGGAAGTTGGCGCAATCGCGCCACATGCCGGAGATCTTCTGCGCGCCGGGCAACGCCGGAACGGCAATGCACGGCCGGAACGTCCCCATCGCCGCGAACGACGTTGCAGGTCTGCGCGCGTTCGCCCAGCAGGAGGCAATCGACCTGACGATTGTCGGCCCGGAAGACCCTCTTTGTCTGGGCATCGTTGACGAGTTCACGGCAGCGGGACTGCGAATCTTCGGTCCGAACAAGGCCGCCGCGCGTATCGAAGGTGACAAAGTCTGGGCCAAGAAGCTGATGCGCGAAGCGGGCGTGCCGACGGCCGAGGCCCGCATTTTCGAGCCAACTGCCCAGGAACTTGTTCAACTTCGGCAGGCCCATCGCGGCGATGACTTCGAAATGCCCGAGAGCGTCGAAACCGGTTACAAGATGGCGCTGCGATACGTTTCGACGCGGGATGAGGGCGTCGTCGTCAAGGCGGCCGGACTCGCAAAGGGTAAAGGCGTGTTCGTGCACGACGATCCGGCCGACGCGCTGCTTACGCTCGAAAAGTTGATGGTCCATCGCGAGCTTGGCGACGCCGGAACCCGTATTGTCGTTGAAGAAATCCTGATCGGACGCGAAGTCAGTATCCTGGCGCTCGTGGACGGATCGACAATCTACGTACTTGAGTCGGCGGCAGATCACAAGCGCCTGGGCGAGCAGGATACAGGACCAAATACCGGCGGCATGGGGGCGTTCAGTCCGTCGGGATTGCTGACAGAGAAAGACCTGGAGATCATCGAACGCGAAGTCTTTGTCCCGATTATCGATGCGATGCGCCGGATGGAAATCGAATACCGCGGCGTATTGTACGCGGGGATGATGATGACGGCGGGCGGCCCGAAGGTGCTGGAGTTCAACTGCCGGCTGGGTGATCCGGAAGCCCAGCCGCTCTTGATGCGGTTGAAGTCCGATCTCGTGGATGTGATCAACGCCGTCATCGACGGAACGCTCGAGGATATCAAGCTCGAATGGGATCGGCGATCGAGCCTGTGCGTCGTCATGGCGTCGGGCGGGTATCCAGGCGCCTACGAAAAAGGCAAGGAGATTACGGGGCTCGACGATGCCGCCGCCGTAGAAAATGCTGTCGTGTTTCACGCAGGCACGCGTCGAGTTGGGGACCGGGTAGAAACCTCGGGTGGTCGTGTGCTTGGCGTAACGGCGCTTGGGGGCGACTTGCAGAAAGCCAGAACGACGGCGTACGAGGCCGTACGAAAGATCGCGTTCGACGGAGCTGTCCTGCGCGGCGACATCGGCATGCGCGTGTCGGGCCGCTAGATGCGGTTCGAGAGCTGTTTGAACAACATGAGTGAATTTGCGAACAAACGCGTCGTCGTCATGGGGCTTGGCCGATTCGGCGGCGGTATCGGCGTTACGCGATGGCTTCACAGGAATGGCGCGGATGTGATTGTAACTGACGCGGCGGATGCCTCCGCCTTGTCGGCGAGTCTTGAGAAGATTCGCGACATCGACGTGACACTCCGCCTGGGCGGACACGACGAACGCGACTTGGATGGTTGCGACCTGCTCGTCGCCAGCCCCGCCGTAGACCGTCGGAAATCGGCGTTCTATCGACTTGCGATCGATCGCGGCATTCCTGTTTCAAGCGAGATGAACCTGTTTCTGGAGCGATGCCCCGCCCGAGTCATCGGGATCACGGGTTCCGCCGGCAAGAGTACCACGACGGCCATGACCGCGGCCGTGCTCGAAGCAGCGGCGCAATTGCCGGGCTGGAAATGGGGGCGCGTCTGGCTGGGCGGGAATATCGGCAAGTCGCTCCTCGATGATTTGACCGCCATGCGAAATGAGGACCTCGTCGTCCTGGAGCTATCGAGTTTCCAACTGGAGAACGCGGCAACGCTGGACAAGCGCGTGTATGTCGCCGTCGTGACCAACGTTCGTGAGAACCATCTGGATCGTCACGGCACGCTGTCGGACTATGCTGCGGCCAAGGCGAATATCTTCGCGCGACAATGTGCAGACGATTGGTTGCTGTTGCCGGATGACGGCGGCGCCGAAAATCTGCCGGGCCTCGATGTTTGCAGGTCACGCATTCGCCGATTCGGTGTGAATTGGTCGCGTCGCGAAGCTGTCGTCCCACGGGCAGCGGCCGACGACGACGGACGTGATCGCGTACCGCTCGATCTGACGCTTCCTGGCGCTCATAACCTGGCGAATGCGGCTGCGGCGCTGTCGATCGCTCGACTGCTCGCTGTCGATGATGCGACTTCATGTCGTGTGCTTAATACGTTTGCCGGACTTGTTCATCGACTTGAGTTTGTGCGGGAGTTCGCGGGTGTTCGCATCTACAACGACTCAAAAGCGACGTCGCCTGAGGCTGCAATGACGTCGATGCGGTCCTTTGACGCACCGCTCGTCGTTTTGCTGGGAGGTTCGGACAAGGGCGGCTGCCACAAGGCCCTGGGCGAATTCGTCACTCGGCGCGCCAAGGCCGCGATCTGTTACGGCCAGACAGGGCCGGCGATTCGTGATGCGATTCTCGCAACGTCGAATGAGACGCCCGCGGGCGCGTCGCCGGGCGTCGTCGCGAGTGTGTGTACAGACTTGAATGAGGCTGTCAATCACGCAAGGTCAATCGTGTCGCCGGGCGACGTCCTGCTACTCAGCCCGGCGTGTGCGAGCTACGATCAATTCACCAATTACGAGCAACGCGGCGACGTGTTCAAGCAGCTCGTAAACGCGTGGAGTTGATCGTCATGCCGCGAGCAGTTCGATCAGTCGACGTCGTCGCGTATTGCCTCGCGACGGCGATGATCGCCGTCGCCGCTCCCGCAGTCGGCGATATCGACGGTCCCTTGATCGGCGTGAGCCTCGACTGGAAGGGCCCCTCCGCCGAGCGTGTGAAGAGCGAAACTGTCAAGGCAGTTGACGCCGCGATCGCCGCCTTAGCGCAGAAGTTCGGCGCTATCATCGATCGCAATGAGCATCGCCATTCGGCTATGGTTGTTGTGCATCGCAACGCGACTTCCTATCGGCGCGCGATTCGGCGTATCGGGGCGAGGCGGTTCGAAGAGAACCTTGCAGTGACGGATTACGATCGGCGCGAATCGCATGTCGCAATTCAGCCGGCCTGCACTTCTGAGTTGATTCGGCGGATCGGCTTGCCGCTGCTGACACGTCGGCAACTGGCCCACGAGGCGGCGCATCTCTGGTGTTCCGAGCGATGGCCGAGTGATTATCGCGCGGCGCCCCGTTGGCTTCGCGAAGGTTTGGCGACGTGGGCATCCGAAGAGGCGATGCGTTCGTTGGGGTTTATTGACAAGGCCGAAGCAGACCCGTTTCTCTCCACACGCCTCGTGCTCGCTCAGCGCGGCGCTGCGCGATTGGTTGAATGTCAGTCACCGTCCCGCACGTATGATCCGTTTGCGGGATTCGATCGACACACAATGTACGCACTTGATTGGGCCTACTGTCGCTGGCAATTGGAAGACCGGCGCAACGCAGATGTTGCCGAAGCATCCAACGTGACGAACGGCATGACGATCGATCAGATGCTCGCATGGTTCGGTCGAGATTCCGCGACTGCCATGAGGTCATTTGCTGAAGCGAATCGAGTCTTGAAACCAGAGTGGATGGAAGATTCGCGATCGCTCGAACGATACGATGCGAATTGGATTCAACGGGCGTTTCCCGACGAGGATGCGATGGCCTGGCGGCGGCGCGGTCCGTCAATCTCCGCATATCGGATCCGCGGCTCGCTGGAACTGATCGGTGAACAGGCGAGCGAAGCACGCGTGCTCTTCGCGCGCGACGCGTTCGGATACATGGCTGCATCATTTGAAAGCGGAGGGGGCGTTGCCATCTCGCGCTTCAATCAGAAAACAGATTCATGGACGCTGCTTTCAAGGAACTCAGACTGTGGAATTCGATCCGGATCAGCGTGCGAATTTGAAGTTGTAGTACGAAAAGACCGGGTTGACCTCAGGATCGGTGGAAAGTCCGCTTGCAGGGCCGTGGCGGCGGACATGTGGACGTCAGGGACCTGGGGGCTGAGCGTCCAGGCCGATCGGGCGGCCTTCTGGCGCGATTTGCGCCTGGAGAGTATCAGCGAATGACTGCGTCGATTCGGTGCCGCGGCGGTATAACGATGAAGGTCGAGCTGGACCGTCAAGTTCGAAATACAGCGATTCGCCTGGCTCACGGGAAGGATCAGCATTCCGAATGGTGAACAACTCAAAGGATCAACCAATCCCGATTGGGCGGTGGAGCGTCGCTGCAATGATCTCGATCATGGCGACGCCGCTGTTGGATCACCCCGCCTTCAGCGCGCCGCGACGGGGCGAGCAGAAGGTCATCGAGCCGACGGCGGACGCATCGGGCGTTCGCCTGATCGAGAGGGAGTACATCTCCGTCCGCTATTCCGGATTGCCCACGGACTACGCGGAGGCAATTGCGAACGTGGCGAATGCGACGTTTGACTTCTACCGATCAGCCTACCGATTTGACATGCCGGATCGATTGTTTATCGAAGCAGATCTTGCCGAGGATAACCCAACAAGTATCTGGATCGCCGACGATCACACGATTCAATTGCGATACGGCAGCGAGCGCGACCTTGCGCCGCCTAATCGCAGCCGCGTCGACACGATCTACGGCCTGACATATCGCATGGCCGATCTCGGTCGTGAACGCACGCTGGGAGAGGCGCCGTGGCTGACGGACTCCGCCGCGCGCGGCCTATCGCATCTCCTCGCCTGCCGAATGATTGATCGATTGCACGTGTTGTACGGCAGAACTCTTTGGCCGCAGGCTTACGACTACGTCGAAAGCGGATGGCCTGAACTACGAGACAAACTCGATCATCGCAACGAGCCCGACGCGATCCGAGCGTCAGCCGTGTGGCATGCGTTGGAGTCTGAGTTCGAGTCGGGCGCGATCGGTGATACACTGGCGACCTGGCGTCGGGCCGCCATTTCAGGGGGCCGACCTGCCGATGCGCTCTTGGCGGCGCTGGCGGGTCGAACCGTCGACTCGCACAAGCGTTCGAAACTTCGACGCTGGTTTCGCGAATTCGAGCCGCTGTGCGTCTGGACGGACGGCAAGCGCGCAAAATTTGAAAGGTCGTTCAACACGGGGCAATTGGCGCGAAATGCCCAGCTGCTTCGATACGATGACGACAAGAGTGACCGCGAGCAGGTCGCCGCTACCGGCGGTCACATCACGACCTTCCAGACGCCGCCGGATCAATGGTATCTGAAGGAGTTGCGATTCCACGGCGAACAATTCGGAGCATTGCCGCGCAACGGGAAGGACTTCGTGATCTCGATTTACGACGAAAAGTTCAAGATCGTCGCATCATGGCGCAAGCCGTTCGGTCTTTTGCGCGGCAGCGGGCCGCAGTGGCATCGCGTACGCCTGCCTGTTACGCGATTACCTGAGAAATTCGTCGTATTGATCGATTTCGGATCGACAAAGAACGTCGGTGTTCGCCTTTCCGCGGATACGTCGACGAAGGGGCACTCGGCGAGTGGCGATCTGCGTCGCGGCGTTACGCCGCTGACCGATGCCGACTGGATGATCCAGGTCGAAATCGATCGAAAGAAAGACGACAATCCGCTGAAATACCGGCCGGATTAGCGCTTATTACGTCGGAATACCGCGTTCGATTCTCAGTTGAGGCCGCCGGCCACACACAAGTCGTGAACCACAATCGTCAGTGGCGCCTACGCTCGATTGACGCCGACCCAGAGACCGTCGCCGATCGGAACGATCACACTTTCCAGGCGAGCGTCGCTCGCGATGATCTCATTGAATGCCTTGACGGCCGGTACTTCCGGATCCGTCGGCGCCTGGTCGAAGAGTTGTCCGAATGCCAACGCGTTGTCGACCATGATTAATCCGCCGCGGCGCACAATGCGAATGCTCTCAGCGAGATACTCGGGATAGGATGATTTATCCGCGTCGAGGAAGATGGCGTCCGCGGAGTCCGTGGCGAGTGTTGGCAGAACGTCCATCCCGGCGCCGACAGTGACGTCGATTTTTTCGGCGACGTTAGACTTGGCGATCCATGTTCGTGCGAACTCGGCGTGCTTTTCAGAAATCTCGATGGTCTTCACGCGACCTGTCGGCGGCAGCGCTCGCGCCATGGCGATTGCCGAGTAACCGGCGAGCGTGCCGACTTCGACCACGCGCTTGGCGCCTGCGATCTGCAGGAGAATGCGCATCAGCGCCGCCTGTTCCGGAGCGATCCAGATCTGCGGGATGTCGGCGGCGGCCGCCGCCTCTTTGAGTTCCGCAAGGAATGCGTCCTCGCGAATCGTTCTTTCGGCGATGTACGCGAAGTGCCGCCCGGTGATTTCAGACGAATGTGCCGACATGTTGAATTGCCTGGGAAATAGGGCCCGCGATTCACGTCACGAACAAGCGATCGTCACTCGACAGCGAATCGTCCGATTAGGATACATGCACGCCGAAGTGCTTCAAGGCCTGGGCGTCGTCGTTGAAGAATTTGAAGACCTTGTCCAGGCTCGTGATCTTGAAGACCTTCAAGAGGTCTTTGCGAAGTCCGCAGAGAACCACTTCCCCTTTGCCTGCCGACGCCTTCTTGTGCAGGTTGATCAGGACGCCGAGCGTCTGCGAGCCGAGAAAACGGACCGACGAGAAGTCAAGAATGATCTTTCGCTTGTCCTTCTTTTCCACGAGGTCGTACAGCTCGCGACCGATCTGTTCGATCTGTCGGGCATCCAGAATCGAGTTGTCCTGGAATGCGATGACAGCGATGCCCGCGTAGTCGGTGATCAAAAGCCGCGTATCCGCCATGTGCCGCTCCGAGTTGTGTGTGTGACGGTTTACCTTGACTGTCGCGCGGCGTATTCTACGCATCAATCCCGTAGGATGCGAACCTGACGCCCATGCAGAACGAACCACCCCGAATTCTCGCGATCGAAACGTCCGGCCGTCGTGGCGCTGTTGCGCTGGGGATCGGTGCGAACCTTCTCGAAGAAGTCGTTTTCGCGACGGATCGCGAACGGGCGCGGGATTTGCTGCCATGTATTGATGAAGCCGTTCGGCGACAGGGCTGGCGCCCCGGTCAGGTCCAGCACTGTTACGTGTCGGTCGGTCCCGGCAGTTTTACCGGGTTGCGCGTCGCCGTCACGTTCGCCCGTCATCTTGCGCTCGCGACAGGCTGCAAACTTTGCGCCGTGCCGACGATGGACGTTATGGCGCTGAATGCGCTGGCGCTCGATCCGGCGCCCGAGCTCGTGGCGACGTTCCTGGATGCCCGCAAGGACCAGGTCTTCGCCGCGGCGTTTCGTCGCGCCAACCACATCTTCCAATCTCTCGATGTGGTCCGGATGTCCGCGCCGGCGGAGTTCCTGAACGAACTTGCTCGGCCGATCGTGGTGCTCGGTGAAGGGGTGGTGCATCATCGGACGGCGATCGAGGCGGCGGGCGGCATTGTTGCGGATGAGTCGTTGTGGCGGCCGACAGCGTCGTCGGTGCTGACGCTCGGGTGGCGAATGGCACAAGCGGGGCGGTTTGTCGCGCCGCAGGATCTGGTTCCGGCCTATGTCCGGCGACCAGAGGCGGAAGAAGTCTGGGATCGCCGACAGGCGGAGTCTAAAGAACCGTGATCAACAGGTCGCGGATCAGCGTGTTGATCGGCAACGCGATTGACGAAAAGGCCCATCGCAGGCCGAAGAGCGCGAGATCGTCCTGGCAGGAAGCAAGCTGCATCGCCGTTCCCATCGTGAGCGTCGCCAGCACGATCCATTTCCGGTGTCGAATGTAGCGCTTCATGCGGTATTGCCTCGTATTGCGTTCGGCCCGTTCGCCGGTATCCCGTCGCCACTCTGTGAATTCATCGAGCCGCCGATTATGGGCGAGACTCACTCGTTTTGCCAGTCGAATCGGTCGCGGTCATCTCCCGTCGAGGATTCCGGTCGAGCCAGGGACGTTCGCCATGCCACAAAGGTAGCGATGCCGAACCATACGACGTCCGCACGTTGAAAAATGTCCGCGAAGTCGATGGTTCGGAAGCCGGAAGATTGTGCCGTGATGTACATGAGGACGTGCTGGTAGACCAGGTACTTCGCACCGACGATCGCGAGTATCGCGATGCCGGATGCGATGACCGCGCCGAGCCAATCTTCGCCGCGCGTGCCCAGTCGCATCCCGACGCCGCACAGCGCGCCGAGCAGAAGGGCCATGTAACCGCTCTCGGTCTCGGTCGTGAGCACGATCGCGTACCACGCTCCGCTACCGATCGCTCCACCTACGGCGGAAAGGAGCGTGCCGACCAGGAATCCGCCCACTTCGCTTTGGACCAGCACTTTCGAACCGGGCGGCGCGGCGGCCGGTTCGTTCGAGGCGTCGCTGGGAATCGCCGGTCTTGTTGGTTTTGTAATTCGACCAGTCACTAAGTCGTAGCCGCAGCGCCGGCATGAGTTCTCGCCATCGGCCAGTGTGTCGGTGCAGTTGGGGCAGAGGCGGCCCGCGCCAATTGCCTTGACGGATTGGGCGACGGGGGGCGGCGTCGATTCGACTGTATCGTCCGTGGCCTCCTTCGGAACCCGATTCGAGGCACCGCACTCGGGGCACAGGACGATGCGACCTCTCGCTGCCGGCGACACGAGAAAGTGGACGCCGCATTCGCAGGTCGTTGCGATCTTCTCTGTTGGATCCGGCATGGTGAATCGACCCCGTGACTGGCGGCCGATTCGCCGCCGAACGCTTCCCTTCCCCATCGGACCGAATCTATCGTCTGGCGTCACTGCGCGCCAAGGGGAATCGACGGCGGCACCGCTCTTCGCGGCCAGTTCGCTTCGGCGGCGCGTAAACGGCGTCGGCGTGTAAGATGCTCGCGTTCGCCGCGATTGGGCGGCATTGACGCGCATTCCGGTGATTGAGCCGGCAAGGGACAATTTCATGACCATCTATCCTGTCGATCTTTCCAGCGATACCCAGACGCGACCCACGCCGGCCATGCGCCAGGCGATCGCCAACGCCGTCGTGGGCGACGAACAGAAGCGCGAGGACCCGACAGTCAACAGGTTGCAGGAAATGACGGCCGAACTGTGCGGCAAGGAAGCGGCGCTCTTTCTGCCGACGGGGACGATGTGCAACCTGATCGCCCACTTCATCCACTGTCGCGCCGGCGACGAGATTATTCTGGATGTGTCGTACCATCCGGTGAACTTCGAGGGGGCGGGGCCTTCGCTGCATTCGCGCGCCGCCATGCGATTCACGAATTCGCCCACGGGCATCTTCTCCGGCGCGGATGTCGACGCGCTGGTGCGCCCCAAGGATCCGCATTTTCCGACATCGCGACTTGTCTGCATCGAGAACACAGTCAACCTGCGCGGCGGGCGCGTCTGGCCGATGGCGGCGATCCGCGATGTCACGTCGGCCGCGCGCCGGCACGGTCTGGCGACGCACATGGACGGCGCGCGGTTGATGAACGCCGTCGTCGCCTCCGGCGTGAAGGCGGCGGAGATCTGCGCGCCGTTCGATTCGACGTGGATCGACTTGAGCAAGGGGCTCGGCTGTCCGGTCGGCGGCGTACTTGTCGGGTCGAAGGCATTCATCGAACAGGCGTGGCGTTGGAAGCACTCGTTCGGCGGGGCGATGCGCCAGGCGGGCATCATCGCGGCGGCCGGTGTGTACGCGCTGGAGCACAACATCGAACGACTCGCCGAAGACCATGCGAAGGCGAAGGCGCTCGCGACGGGACTCGCCGACATCCGTGGTATCGAAGTGGATGCAGCGAGCGTCGAGTCGAACATCGTCGTCTTCGACATCGCTGGGACGGGCGTCGATCGCGCGACTTTCCTCGATCGCGTCATCAGGCACGGCGTGCGGTTCAGTCCGCTGATGAAGGCGACGGAGCTGCGGGCAGTGACGCATCTGGACATACCGGCGGACGGCGTCGAGCGGGCGCTGGCGGCGGTGCGCGAGGCGGTGATGTAGCGGGGAGAGGGGCCGAGGATTCGAGGGACCAAGGGTTTGAGGGATCCAGGATCCGAGGGGCCAAGGGATCGAGGGACCAAGGGGGGCGGGGTTCCTGACTTGATGCATTTGTGAGCGAGTGGGCGGGCCGACGTGGTGTTTTGGGGGCGTTGATCGTGATTTGTCTACTCCGTCTAGTTTGCACTGATACCGGTTTTTGGTAAGTCCTTTGCGCGTTTGGTATTGCGGGTATTTTCGGCGGGATTCTTCATTTTCGCCCCCCTGCAAATTGGCGCAAATTGTGCAAAATCTGTGTGGGGTTTGGTGGTGGGGTATTCGGTTGGTTGATGGATGCGTCACGCAGGTATGCGTGATCGGCGCTTTGGGTGGGAGGGGCCGGCGAGCTGGTTGATGCGGCCTTTGCGAGGGGCGTCTATTTGTAACGCCCTTACAGGGCTAAGTGCGCGGTGGGGCTGGGGACCCGGGGTTGCGCTCGGTCGCGTTGCGATTTTTGCTGACCCCCGGGCTGACTTGTGTCACGCCGTTGGCGTGGAGGGGGGAGGTATTCTTGTGCACCGATGCGGGCAAGCGTTGAGGGTGTTCGATCAGTTTCTCTGCGCCCTGTGCACTGGCGGACAAGCCGGAGGCTGTCCGGGAATTGTGTCGCCCTTTCAGGGCTAAACCCGAGGCAAAAAACGCTAACCACGGGTTGCGCTCCGACCGCTACGCGGTCTTCGCTCCACCCGTGGCTAAAAACCGTCGCTCCTTCGGAGCTGTTTTGGCCTTGGAAACACTGACGTTTTCGACGGTTGTGCAATTCGGAAATTCTCTTTTGAATTCCCGGAGAGCCTCGGACAAGCCGGCCAGTGGCACCCGCGGGATATGCCGGCATGCCGGTGTGTGTGCGGCACCCTGCTACGGTAATGGGATCCACCGACGGCGATTAATCCGACATTATTTCGTAGACAAACCAGCCGACGGCGATGGCGGCGACGATGATCGCCGTTGTTATTTTGATGCGACGCCGCCGTTTCCGCCGCGCGCGGCTGGCCGCCATGCGGGTCGCTCGTTCGAAGATGCGATCCATGCGATCAAACGCAGGAATGACTTGCGCCAAGTGCCGTTCCAAGGGCTCGCGCAGGCTGGGATGTTGCCGCTCCGGTCGGAAGCCCGGCCAATTCGGCGCGGCTTTCTTCACTTCGTTCCACACATCCGCCAAATCCGCGCGCGGTTCGCCGAGAATCAGCGACGATCGGTATGCAGCAAGTCGCTTAATCACGGTGCAGACGAGCATTGTCGTCTCCGCCGCCTCGTCGAGAAGCACCATGCCTTCATCGGACCAGACGAGCGCCCCCGACAACCACTCAAAGGTCCGCTGAGCATTGGGGTCGTACTCGAGTGAACGAATGATCTCGATGACATGTGGGTGGAGGGTGGTCATGTTGGGTGTTTGTGCGCGTTGCCAGTTTCGCGAATGGCGCCGCCGAGTGATTCGTCAGTGAGGGTCGCTGTCGGTGTGCGGGATCTCGTCAAGAATTGGTGGTTCTTCGTTCGTTGTTTCGTGGATGCTCTCGACGATGCGGCGTTTGCCTCGGCCGTTGCAGGCTGGACAGTCGCGATTGGATGCACGCCCGATGAGGATGGATGCAACGAATGCGACGAAGAGACCGCCGCCGAGCAGCCATCCGGAGTTCGCAGCGGCGCCGAACAGACTTATGACGATTGCTATGAGTAGGAACCATTGGTAGCGCGGTATGTCGGATCGGTCGATCTTGCGGCCGTAGCATTGTTCGCAAGTGCGGATGATGTTTCGCTGCGTTGCCATGATTCCGTTCTCCAATTTGCCATAGGAATTCGGCCCGGCACCAGTTGGCGGCATCATACAGCGAATTCTGTTGCGGCGCAAATGGGGCTTGGGGCGTGGACCCGGGCAGCAGAGGAATAGTCTGTCGAGGAACTCTTGAAACTGCCGGGTTTTGAGACGCAGAGCGCCAACGTCGGCGCCATTCACTTGCTTTCCGCCTGGTGGAACGTTGTAACGCACATTCGGTGCATACTGTGCGGTGGCGCGGTGGACCCGGAGTTGCGCGTCGATCGCGGTGCGATCGCTGGCCGAGACCGGTCTGTCTTGTGTCACGCCGTTGGCGTGGACAGGTGACACGGTGTTGGCGTGAGGTGTGATTGGCGTCGTTATTGTCGCGCCCCCACGGCTGAAGCCGCGGGCCACCCGGCCGTTTATGTCACCCCCGGATCGGTGCGGGGGGGCTCGGGCGATTGCTCGTGGCTGAATGCGCTGTCGTCTGTGCCTCTCTCGTAGGTGTTTTCAATGACCCGCCGCTTGCCGTCACCATCGCAGACGCGGCAGGGCTTAATGAGTGAATAGAACATCAGGATCGCGGAGACGATGCTGATGATGATGCCGGTTGCGGTAAGAACCCTCGCACGGGCAGACGAATCGTAGGACGCTATGATGACGCCGATCACAATGAACCATTGATAGCGCGAAAAGTTCGATGGGTCCTTCTTGGTTCCCATGCAGTGGTCGCAGGTCCGGATGATAATTCGCTGGATGGCCATGATTCCTTTCTCCTTTGCCGAGTGGCATTCGTGTGTCGATTCCGCCACGTAATATAATGGCGACCGCAATGCGGGGCCTTTGGCGCGGGGCATTTCTTTTCGGTGCGCCGAATCACTCAAAGCGCGGTGGGGCGGTTACGCTGGGGTTTGCGCGTCGATGGCGGAGCGATCGTCGTCTGAGACCGGGCTTTCCTGTGTCACGCCTTCAGCGTGAAGATTCGACGGCGCGGCGTTGACCCGTGTCGGCGGCGCGATTCCTGCCGTCCGGATATGGCGATGCCAATAAGGTGGCACGGCGACGCGCAATTGCGGCGCGGGTTCCGGCAGTCGGATCGCGATGTTGCAACCTTGCGCCGTTGCGCCGTAGCCTTGTGACGCTGCGCCGCAAGGTTGGAGCAGAGCGCCAGAAGGTTGCGACGCAGCGCCGGAAGGCTGGAGCGCGGCGTCGGAACCCTGGGGCGGAGCGCTCCAAGGTTGTGGCGCAGCACCGCAAGGTTGAAGCAGAGCGCCGCAACCTTGCAATGCCGCGCCGCAAGGCTGCGGCGCTCCGCTGCATGGACGCGGCGCTCAGGCGCATGGATCCAGCGCTCCGGCGCGTGGATGCTGCGCACTGCCGCATGGACGCGGGACTCCGGCGCATGGACGCGGTGCTCTGCTGTATGGACGGTTTGTCGCACCGGGTTGCCGCAGAAACTGCGCCGGGCCTGGCACAGGGTCCGCGGAGCTCGCCTGGGATGGTGGTTCCGCCTCTACCGTCACCAGACGCGGAGAGCTCCTGCGCCAATGTCCCTGTCCGGGGGGCACCTGCCGCGATTCGCTCGAATTTGCGGGAATCCCGGATAATACCCGCGAAATCACGTGGTTTCGGGGGCAGATCGGAGGGGCATCGGGGTACGTCTTCCTGAAGTTTGTTTGAATCATCGTGCCGACTGACCGCGGGGTGTGGTCGGGGATGCGTCGGTTTGCGATGAGATTCAACCAGCGAGAGGAAGTGCAGATGCCTTGTTTGATCGTGTCGTCCCGTCGTTCGAGTTCGCAGCGGCCGGCGAAGTTCATCTTGACGGTGCTTGTCATTGGGATCTCAGCGGGGACGAGTTGCCCCGATATGTCGATGGAAAACTCGCGCCATAGCTTCGTCAGCCTGCTGTCGTCGCCGCCGGTCGAGTTCGCTTCTTCGCCGATAATGGCTAGTTTGCACAACGATGCGTCGGCCGTCGCGACGCATCGGCTGCCGATTCAATCGGGGGATCTTGACGGCGACGGCCACGTCGATCTGTTCGCGGCGCTGAACAACTCTACGTCCGTGGGCGTCGCCTTCGGCGCGGGGGACGGCAGTTTCGCACAGGCGGCGCCGCAGGCCGGGGCGACTTATGACCAGGCGGGCTTCGGCGACTTCGACGGCGATGACCTGATGGACATCGTCGTGAAGGCGTTTGGCGACAGCGACAAAATCCAGACGCTGCTGCAGCAGGCCGGACGGATGTTTGATGCGCAGTCGAGCAAGTCGGTCCCGGCGGTCGGCGAACGGGTCTTTCCGGCGCGGGATTTTGACGGCGACGATGTGCCCGATCTGATGTACCTCGACCCCTTCGAGAGCGGGGGTCTCGAACTGGTGCAGTTCCAGTTCTCCCGCGGCAAGGGAGACGGGACCTTTCTACAGCCGACGCCCTTTGCCACATTCAATCGTACGTCGGCGTCGGTCGATGGCGAGTTGGGGCCGATTGCGCTCGGCGACTTCAACGGCGACGGTCTTCTGGACTTCGTGCTTGTATACAACAGCCCGGCGCCGGAAGTCGTGATCGGGATCGCCAAGACGATGGGTGCGGGCGTGGAGAACTTTCTCGTGACGCGCCATGACTATGGCAACGTCGCGACGGCCATCACCAGCGATCTGAATCAGGATGGTCTGGCCGATCTCATTCTCCAGGAGCTTCGCGAGGATGGTGCGACGACGGGCGGTGAATTCGTGCACATATTTTATCGATCGGCGGAGGGGGGATTCAGCGGCGGCGTCATCGAACCGAGTGAATTGCCGCGCGCCATCGCCGTCGGTCAACTGACGGACGACGCATTCCCCGACATCGTCATCATGACGGGCAGCGATGCCGCGACGCCCGGACCGCTCGCTATTTATGTCAACCGCGGGGATGAGACGTATTCCGTCGAGCAGACGCTGGATGTGAGCGCTCTTGCGTCGGCGTTTCTGCCGTTGATCGTGGACACGAATGAAGACGGCAAGGCGGACATCGTCGTCGGCGATGCGTCGAATCGGAATGTCGCGGTTTTTCTTCAGCAGTAGCGATGCCGTGCGGAACCGCCGGGTTGGATTCGTGTTCGACTTCTACAACAACGTTCCGCTCAATATCAGCGCGGCGATCGTGAAGTAGATGATGAGTCCCGTCACGTCGACGAGCGTGGCGACGAAGGGGGCGGAGCTTGTTGCCGGGTCGAAGCCGAGGCGGCGCAGGAGGAAGGGGAGCATGCTGCCGGTCAGCGTGCCGAACATGACGACCCCGATGAGGCTCAGCCAGACGGTCGCGGCGATCTGCATGTAGTGTTCGCCGTAGTTGAAGATGCCCATCCGCTGCCAGAGCACGACGCGCAGGAAGCCGAGTGCGCCGAGGCCCGCGCCGAGCGCGGCGCCCGTGCGCAGTTCAGAGAAGAGCACGCGAAACCAGTCGCGCAGGCGCAGCTCCTCCAGTGCGAGCGAGCGGACGATCAGCGTCGCCGCCTGGGAGCCGGAGTTGCCCCCGCTGCTGATGATCAACGGGATGAACATCGCGAGGACGACAGTTTTCGCGATCTCGTCTTCGAAGTGGCCCATCGCCGTTGCCGTCAGCATCTCGCCGAGGAACAGCACGCTGAGCCAGCCGCCGCGTTTCTTCAGCATGGAGAGGAATCCGACGTCGAGGTACGGGGCGCCGAGGGCTTCGCTACCGCCGAGCTTGTGGATGTCTTCCGTCGCCTCTTCGCGAATGACGTCGACGATGTCGTCGACCGTGACGATGCCGCGCATGCGGCCATGTTCGTCAAGGACGGGGACTGCGAGCAGGTCGTGCTGTTCGATGAGTCGGGCGACGTCTTCCTGGTCCGTCGATTCAGTGACGCTGACGGGCTCCTTGTTCATGACGTCGGCGACAATAGTGTCGGGATGTGCGGCGAAGAGTTCGCGCAGGGACATGACGCCCTTGAGGTGCTGGCCGGCGTCGAGCACGAATATGTAATAGAGCGTCTCGGGATTGGTGCGCGTCTGCTGGCGGACGTAGCGAACCGCGACATCGGCCGAAACATCGGGACGCACGCGGACGAAGCGCGGGCTCATGAGTCCACCGGCGGCGTCTTCTTCGTAGGCGAGCAGTGCGTCCACTTCGCGGCGGGTGCCTTCATCGAGCATCGCGCGGAGGCGGGCGCGATGTTCCGGTTCGATGGCCTGAAGGACGTCGGCGGCGTCGTCGGGTGCGAGGAAGCGCATCCACATGGAGGCCTTGGCATGCGGCAGGTGCTGGAGGATGGCGGATTGATCGGACGGGGGCAGTGAGGAAAAGAAACTCTCGGCGTCGTCATCGACGAGAAGTGCAAAGCCCTCGGCCCGCTCCTCGTCGACGAGAATGGGCCAGATGTCGCGAAGACCCTCGCCGTTTAGCGGATCGGTGATGCGTGCCGTCATGATCGATGGTTCCTTGCCGAGCGTTCTGCGTGCGTCCCGCGAACCCGCGTCGTGTGACGCAGTCATTCAATCTGAGTTGCCGCGCGTTGCCAAGGGGCCGTCGTGTGCAGCCTTTTGCATTCCGGCGCCGATGCCCCTACGCTCCTGACGATTGGAGCATAGGATCGTATTCGGGAAGACGTCATGATTCGAAATGCAGTTGAGGGAATGGGATCGTTGAACGTCCTCGGCGGTCCGCTGGCGACGTGCAGCAAGTCGCCGATGACGGGCTTCTTCCGCGACGGCTGCTGCAACACGGGGCCGGAGGATCTGGGCGTGCATACGGTGTGCGTGGAGATGACGGCGGAATTCCTCGCCTTCAGCAAGTCGCGCGGGAATGATCTTTCTACGCCGAACCCTCAGTTCGGCTTTAAGGGTCTGAAGCCGGGGGATCGCTGGTGCCTGTGCGCGGCCCGCTGGGCGGAAGCGCTGGCGGCCGGGGCGGCGCCGAAGGTGAATCTGGAGGCGACTCACGAGGCGACGCTGGCGTATGTGACTTTGGAGCAGCTGCAGCAGTTTGCGGTTGAGGGGTAGGGATCGAGGGGCTGTGCGTGCCGCGGCATCGTGCCTCGACGACGGCGCTGGCTACGGATATGGCACGACCATCAATAACCGCTCGCTTTTCCGCCGTGTCGGCAATCAGCTGTTATTGATTCGTCATTCAATTCTGCATCGGCGGGACGCCGATGCCCCCACTCGATCCCTGGATCCCTCGAATCCTCGGTCCCTTCCCCCGGTCGATGTCGATTTATTCTCCGATCGGCGTAAACTGCTGCCAAAACGACAGGCCGCCGATCGACTGTGGGTCGGCGTCGCCTCGCATGGGAGCCAGTTGAATGAAAGTCTGTGTTGTTGGAACCGGATACGTCGGCCTTGTCGCGGGCACCTGCTTCGCCGACGGGGGCAATCACGTCATCTGCGTCGATAAGGATGCCGCCAAGATCGAAGGGCTCAAGAAGGGCGACGTGCCTATCTACGAGCCGGGTCTCAGTGAGATCATCAAGCGAAACGTGAAGGCGGGGCGGCTGGAGTTCACGACCGACCTGGATGCGAGCGTACGCGAGTCGCTCGTCTGCTTCATCGCCGTGGGCACGCCGCAGGATGAGGACGGCAGCGCGGACCTTTCCGCCGTCGTGGCGGTCGCGAAGGCGATCGGCCGGGCGATGGACGGTTATCGAATTGTCGTCACGAAGAGCACGGTGCCCGTCGGGACGCACAAGAAGGTCGACGAGGCGATTCGCGGGGAGACGACGCATCCCGTGGATGTCGTCAGCAATCCGGAGTTCATGAAAGAGGGCGCGGCGGTCGACGATTTCACGCGGCCCGATCGCGTCGTCATCGGCACGACGAATCCGGCTGTTGTCGAGATTCTCAAGCAACTATATGCGCCGTTCATGCGGAAGACGGAGCGTCTGCTCGTGATGGACCCGGCCAGCGCCGAAATGACGAAGTACGCCGCGAATACGTTGCTGGCGACGAAAGTGTCATTCATGAACGAAGTCGCGACGCTGTGCGAGAAATACGGTGCGGATGTTGAGGTCGTTCGGGCGGGCGTCGGCAGCGATTCGCGGATTGGTCATCCGTTCCTCTTCCCGGGCGTCGGCTACGGCGGGTCTTGCTTCCCGAAAGATGTCAGCGCGTTCGTCTGCATGGGGCGTGAAGTCGGGGTGCCGGCGATCGTGGCGGAGGCCGTGCAGGAGCGAAATCGGCGGCAGCGTCAGGCGTTTGCCGAGCGATTGCTCGAACATTTCGGCGACGGAATCAAGCAGACGACGATCGGCGTATGGGGTCTGGCGTTCAAGGGGCGAACGGATGATGTCCGCGAGGCGCCGGCGATTGATGCGATCCGAATCATGCGAGACGCCGGCGCGACGATCCGCGTGCACGATCCAGAGGCGATGGCCAATGGTGAACGCATGCTGGGTCGTGAGCGGATCTCGTACCACAACGACGGTTATGAAGCGCTGAAGGGTGCGGATGTGTTGGTCGTGTTTACCGACTGGCCGGAGTTCCGCACGCCCGATTTCGGCGAGATTCGCAAGGCCCTCAAGCAGCCTGTCATCTTTGACGGTCGAAACCTCTACGATCCGCAGTTTCTCGCGAAGCAGGGGTTTGAATACCACAGCGTCGGACGTCCAACGGTGAAGCCCAATGTCTAACATGAGCGGTCAGACGATCCTTGTGACGGGCGGAGCAGGCTTTATCGGCTCACACTTGTGCGAGGCGCTGCTCGCGCGCGGCGATCGCGTCGTCGCGTACGACAGCTTCGATCCGTTTTATGACATCGCGATCAAGCGGCGAAACATCGAGACGCTGCAGAAAACGGCCGGTTTCCGGTTGATCGAGGCGGACATTCGCGACTTGGCGGCGGCCGAAAAGGCGCTGGAGGGCGTGGACTGCGTCGTGCATCTGGCGGCGCGGGCGGGGGTGCGGCCGAGTATCGAGCAGCCGTTGGTTTACCAGGATGTCAACGTCGGCGGTCTGAACGTGATGTTGGAAGCGGCGCGGTCGCGCGGCATCAAGCGATTCGTATTCGCGAGCAGCTCGAGCGTGTACGGTAACAACCCAAAGGTGCCGTTTTCCGAAGACGATCGCGTCGACAATCCAATCTCGCCGTACGCCGCGACAAAGAAGGCGGGGGAGCTGATCTGTCACACATACCATCATCTGTTCGGGATGGACATCACGTGCCTGCGGTTTTTTACGGTGTATGGAGCGCGGCAGCGGCCGGATCTGGCGATTCACAAGTTCACGAGTTTGATCAACGCGGGCAAAGCGATTCCCGTGTTTGGCGACGGCAGTATGATGCGCGATCACACGTACATCGATGATATCATTCGCGGCGTCGTGGCATCGATCGACCATTGCGGCGGCTATCGGATTTACAATCTCGGCGAGTCCCGGCCGGTGTCGCTGAGTGATTTGATCGCGGCGATCGAAAAGGCGCTCGGGAAAAAGGCGATCATCGATCGCAAGCCGGTGCCGCCTGGCGACGTGCAGACGACGTATGCGGATGTGAGTCGGGCGCAGGCGGAACTCGGATACGAACCGCGGACGCATTTGGCGGATGGGTTGGCGAAGTTCGTCGAGTGGTTTCGGGCGTAGGGTGGGCCGTGCCCACCGATGGTTTCGCGAAATTTGCATTCTCTTATTGTTCTATCGGCGCGCGATCATTCGATGAACGAATTCAATGAGAAAGCGCATTCGAAAGAAGAAGAGAATTGGGGAGTATCGCGCATACGGCGTCGAAGTCTCGGTGCGCCTTTGCAGTGCAGCAAACTTTGGTGTTTTCATGGACGACTTCATTGATGTCGTAGAAGCCAATAGCGCCACGATTGGCGGTGGTGACGGCGATTCCGATTCCTTGGAGTTAACAGGCTTTATCGCTTTTTCTTGCGTCGGCAAGGCGTTGGTATCGCAACGGCTTCAAGCGATCCGCACCTGGCTGCAATCATCTCCGGTGGTTGCATCGTTTTCGATGACGAAATCGGCGGATGCGGAATACGGTCTGTATTGTTGACGCGGCAGGGTACGGTGTTGATACGGGTGTGCGTGAATGATCTTCTGAAAGCGGCGTTGCACTCGGGCACTGGGTGGCAAGCGGCCAGTCGCACCAGGCCGAGCGGTTTCGGACGTGAAATTTCTTGATCATGTTCAATCCGGGCCGGATCATTCTGGAGTTCTTTGGCGCAATCGCCCGTGACGTCCGCAACGTTTTTGATCAGAACTCGGATAATGCCGCGACCGTCGGCGCCGTAGTTGCGCCGCGGAGTCATGAGATACCGCCGGGCGTACGCGTCGTGACGCTCTCTGACTTGATCATGGAATTGGGTGCGGAAGTCACTCGGGCATTTCCAGAGATGACGGAGCGGCAGCGTCAGTTTGTCGAAGCGATCCTGCAGGTCGAGCATTACTGCAAACTTCAGGAGCTGGACAAATGGGAAGCGGAGGTGATGAAGTTCTTCGACGATGACGTCGCTGAAGGATCGTTGGGCGAATTGCTCGAAGAGATTGTGCAGCTGGGACGCGGGCAGCTGTATTGCGGATATTCGCGTCAATATGCGTACGACGATTACCAGGTGGTGAGGGCGGCTTGGCGGGCGCTGCGAACAACGGCGCCGGAAGACGCGGTGGCCGATTGCTGGTGTGAGCGTAAGTGAGGCGGGGAAATCTTGCGGGCTGCTTAGTCGCCCGTAGGAGTGATTCGCTCGAGCACGGGGCTCGGAACTTGGAATTCGTTAGCGTTGCGCGCACGACAAGTTGCTGCGACAATTTGAAAGTGGCTTTCGCATGCTGAATCTCTCCAACCATCGTATCCTTGTCACCGGCGGCGCCGGCTTCCTCGGTCATCATGTCTGCGAGCAGCTTTGCGCCGCGGATGTCGATGTCGGTGCGATTTTCGTTCCGCGAAGCTGCGACTATGACCTGACGAATGAAGCCGCCGTCGTCCGTATGTACGCGGAGATGCGACCGACGATCGTGGTTCATCTCGCGGCCGTTGTCGGCGGCATCGGCGCCAATCGCGAGAACCCCGGCCGTTACTTCCACGCGAACCTCGCAATGGGGATGCACTTGATCGAGCATGCGCGGCGCACGGGTGTTGAGAAGTTCGTGCAGGTGGGAACCGTCTGTTCGTATCCGAAATATACGCCCGTTCCATTCGTCGAAGAGGACTTGTGGAAGGGTTTCCCGGAGGAGACGAACGCGGCGTACGGCGTCGCGAAGAAGGCGCTGCTGGTCATGTTGCAGGCCTATCGAGCGCAGTACGGGTTGAACGGCATTTACCTGTTGCCGGCGAACCTGTACGGTCCGGGCGACAACTTCGATACGGCGACGAGTCATGTCATTCCGGCCCTTGTCCGGCGCTTCTGCGAGGCGAAGGCGAACGGCGAATCGCGAGTGAGCGTCTGGGGAACCGGCAAGCCGAGCCGGGAGTTTCTCTACGTGGAAGACTGCGCGCGAGCGATTGTCATGGCGACGCAGCGGTACGACGGCGCCGATCCCGTAAATGTAGGAACTGGCTCGGAGATTACGATCGAGGATCTCGTCGGGCTGATTCGCACACATGTTGGGTATCATGGCGACGTGCATTGGGATCATTCCAAGCCGGATGGTCAACCGCGGCGCTGCCTGGATACGTCGCGCGCGAAGAAGGCGTTCGGCTTTGAGGCGCAGACGGGACTGGGCGACGGGCTCGGGCGCACGATCGAATGGTATCGCGGACACGTCTGAATCTGTGAGCGTTTCAGCAGCGACACGTTTTCCCGGCATATGGGAGGTCGCCATGATACGAACGGGATTTGCCCTCGTCAGTCTTGCTTTCATCGCTCTCGTTGTCGCGGGCTGCCGTCGGCACGATGAGCACGCGGTTCCCGCGTCTGGACCGGCCGCGCCGACGACAGCAGCGTCGATCACGAGTCCGACGGAGAAAATTCCCGAGGACAAGACGGCGACGACTCAGCCGGCGGACGGTGCATCGGCGGATGGCTCGACAACGGATCGCGTCGTGTCGATGAGCGAGGACGAGAAGATTGAGGGGTTGATCGCGGCGCTGGCCGATCTGAAGGATGCGACGTTCATTCGCAACGGCGAGGGGCACAACACCAAGGAAGCAATCGAGCATATGCGGCGGAAGTGGAAGTGGAAATCCGCCGAGATCAAGACGGCCGACGATTTCATACGCATCGCCGCGACGGGTTCGTCAATGAGCGGCAAGCCCTATGTGATCCGATTCGCCGATGGTCGCGAAGTGAATTCGGCGACGTGGTTTCGCGAGCGGCTGCGCGAGATCGAACGTGAATCGGAATAGGCGCCGGGGCTCAGTCGATTTGTCGCCTGTCGATTGCGGTTGGAGAGGCGACGGCCGCGTGAGTCGGGGACGCGTCCGCATCCTCAGGTTTTTGTTCCGGCTTCCGGTCTTTGGGCTTTTTCTTCTTGTGACTCTTGGTCGGATGGTCCGACTTCGCCTTCGTAATGATGCGAATGTTGTCGGATCGGTTCGTGACGATGAGTTTCACCGTCAGCGAGCGCATATCTTCGGACAGCACAATCGAGTTGCCTTTCTTGACTTCGACACCTTGTTGCTTTCCTGTCGAATAGAGCGTATTGGTCGCGCCGCATGTTGCGTTGGTGGCGACGAGTTGATCCGCGTCAATGATGATGCCGACGATTTCTTCGTCGAATGAGATCTTTCCGGAGAGGGTCTTCCTGGTCGAGCCATCAGTGACTGTGTCGAAATGGAGGAAGTAGGAATTGATGCTCGCTGCGATCGGGATCGTGCGCTCGCTCAAATTTGGAACGGCCTTCGTTCTGGCGGGGCGATTCCTGTTTTTCCTTTTTCCCTTCTTTTTCTTACCCGGTTTTTTCTTTGCTTCGATTTTGCGGACTTTGATGACTTCTCCGGGCCTGGATACGTCAACCCGAAGTACCGTCGTTGTTTCGAAATCGGTCTTTTCCGGAAAAACGTGGATGAACTGATCGTGTTCGAAGCGCCCTGTGCGGGCGTCCGAAGGCGGCTCGACGACTTTGATATGTCCGCTGGTGGCGACAATGCCGGCGACGAGGCGATTCGGCGCCCATATCGCGCAAGCAACCGCAGTCGCGACTGCGGCAACAATTCGCCGAAATCGTGAACGGATTCCATTTGCCGTCTGCATCATTTTCTTCCTTTCAGGAGTGCCCGCCCCAAGAGTCAAAGCGGCAGCGCCGCAACAGGAATAGGAGCGAAATCTAGCCGTGAGGAAGACAATTCAAAACAAAAAAAGGGGTTCATCACGGAAGATCGGGATGACTCGTTGTTGTGGTACAAGCGCGACGGGTGTATCCACCCGGGATCCCTTAGGGATCACATGAGAATAGCCCCCGGTCTTCAACGGGAAGTTGGCGGCCGTTTATTGAGGTCCCCTCCCAGCGGGCAACGCCGTGAACTGAATGCTCTAATCAGTGCCTCGCAGTCTCAGCGTGGCGAATCATCCAGCGTTCATGGGCATGACTCCGCCGTGAGGACACGGCGGCTCCGATTGGTGCTGTCGCCGCTGTGTTCAGTTCACGGCGTTGCCCAGCGGGAGGGGATGAGTTTGATGCGCGGAGTCGCGCCGTACCTACGGCACGGCGATGGTAGTAACCAACTATCAATCCCAGCCTTGAAAGGCTGGGCTATTCTGAGCGCGTCCCTATCGGGACGCGGTACTCGCGCTATCGCAGATGCGTATAGAGTTTCACGATATTCCGTGAATAACCAGAAAAGAGGTTCATCAAGGAATTGCTGGAATTCAATACACGCCGGCGATGCGACGTTGGTGATCGCCAAGAAAATTGGCGCCCAGGCAGTTATTTCGCACTTTCAGTGCTTGAATCGCGGGCTGATCCGGGACCCAGGGTTGCGAATGCCCGCTTCGCGGGCTGCACTTGCCCCGGGCTTGCATTTGGCACGCTTTCAGCGTGCGTTCGGCATCCGAGCGACTGGCGTGTTCGGCCATCGAGCTGCGGGGCTGGCGGCCAGTCACGCCATTGCCCGTCTTCAGCGTCGGCACCGGCTCAATAGAACAGCGTCAACACGACGTGCGGTTCCTTGGATTTGCCTTCGAACATGCCGATGGAAGACGTCGAGCTCTTGATGTAGATCTCTGGGTTGGATTCCAGCCAGTCATTGATCTGTTCGTCCATGTGGGCTACGCCGGCTTCTGTCAGTTTGCCGTGAAATGTGCGGACGCGTACGGCCGGGAGCGTCGGTGCGGCGAGGGGCCGCTTGTAACGCGCGTCGTCATGCGAACCGGCGAGGGTGCTGCCTGTTGCAAAGCTGCGAATCAAGGTCGAACCGGCCACCCGTTGGCCGTCGTCGTCAATCAGGGCGACGGGTTCGTCGGCGATGTCTCGTTCGCCATCGTGGACGGGCGGTATGTAGACGCCGCCCTGTGTCGTCCCAAGATCCACGTGCTCCGCCGTATGGCCCGCGGCGGTCGGTGACGCCGCCATCGCGTGGCTGGCCGCGTGGGCCTGCGCCTGGAGTTCCTGACGCTTTTTGTCGACGCAGGTGTGGCAGAGCAAAACGCCGGCAACGAGCCCGGCACGACGCTCGACAATATCCTCGTTCGAAATGCCCGAATTGCAGACCTGGCAATGACGTGGTTGATTTGCAGGCATGATGTCTCCCTTTTTTCCGCATCAGCCCACTATGGAGCCGATTACAGCAAGACGTGATCTCGGGATTCTGACTCCATCCTAACGCCCGGGCCGCCGAATGATCAAGGGTTGCCTCGCGAACCGCCGGAATCGTCGCCGAAAGAGAATCGGCACTCGAATCGTGCGATTGAAACGCGGCCGCATTGCTTCCGCTCCCGCCGAACATCGGACGTTGTCGCCGTTTTCTCGTCACGGCAAAATAGACGGTTGTCGAAGTTTCCCGCGCGGGCGCGGACCGGATGCGAACGCTCCGAAGTACCGCGGATACTCCGACGAGCCACAGGCGCACATCAGCGAATCAGCGCCGTAGCGAAGAATCAAATGATCAGATCGGCAGTAAGGGCAGCACGAGATTGAGCGTCATGACGCCCATTGCGATGACGGCGCCGACGACCAGCATGGCAGCGCCGAGGGCGCCGGCGGGCCCCGGCGTGCGCGTAATCGCAAGCGAAACGGCGGCAGCCAGCACGAGGGGCGGGATCGCGGCGCCGTGCAGCTGCCATTTAGCGAGATCGACGATCGCCAGCAGCACGAGCGATGCAATACCGGCGTACTTAGCGTACCTGTGAACGAGGGCGACGAGGCGCGTTGAGGCCAACAGGATCGTGACGATGATGGCGGACGCGATGACGGCCCAATACCCCGGCCATTGGGGCTCGGCGGCATAGCGTAGGTAGACGGCGTGATACGCGGCGGTGGTCCACGCAAACGTGGTTAACGCGGCCCGCGCATAGACGAATCGGCGTTGAACGAGGATGCCCAGCGGAGACGACACGTGACGAAGCCGCTCGAACGTCTTGTCCTGCGTGAGCGCCACGGCGCCGACGTCGGAGACTGAAACCGCCGGTTGGTTTTGCCCGAGCGTGGAGCGGAAGTCGAGGCGAAAGCGATAGTCGCCGATGCGGAAGGACTGGGAGGGAAACAGCTTGCCCTTGGCGATGCGTGCATTGTCGATCCACGTGCCGGTATCCGTGTCGAGGTCTTCCACGACGGAATAGCCGCCGGTGGAGACGCGCAGTCGACAGTGTTTCTCGGCGATGCCTTCGCCTTCGAGTGAGAGCCAGCCATCCGTGCCTGTCCCCATCGTCAGCTGCTGACCGATTGGCATGACGAACTGTTCGCCCTTCCAGATCGGTCCGTCCATGATCGTCAGGACGGCGCGGCGGCGCGTCCCCGCCTCGTCCTCGAATTCAAGATCAAGGCTGCGTTTGCATCTCGGGCAGGTCGCGTCGATCAGGAGATCGATATTCTCGCAATCAAGCGGCAATCCGCAGGGGCAACAGATCAAAATCGCCATTCGAGGTCCCAATTTCCGGAAGATCGCGGCGTGACGTGTACGCTGCTTTGGCCCGGGAGCGTGTTACTTGCCTTGACCGATTATACCCGCGATGGGGCCGCTTGTCGGCAGTCGCTGCGCAATTGTCGCCGATAGGGGCTTCAATGGCGAAGCCGGATCGGACTCGTCGATATCAATCCTTATACGCGGCGCCCGGGGTGCGCGTTCCAAATTCGGACGACCAAAATGCTGTTTCTGAGCGCTTCCATCTGGGTCCTGATGATCGTGGTTCTGGCGTGGGCCGTGGATTACCAGTGGTCTCGGATGCTCAAGCCGCGATACGTCAATATCGCCTTATTGCCGGGCACCCTCGTCGCCACGCTGGGCCGGATCATCGGCCTGCTCATCACGGGGGCGAAGGTCAACAACACCGCACTGATGGGGGACGATGAGCGCGGGGCCCCGCTTTCGGATGCGGCGTACGAGCCGAAGATTCCGGTCTTCGGTCCGGTGCTGATCGGGTTTCTGCCGCTCGTGGCCTGTGGGACAGCAATCTACCTCGTCGTGAACCATCTTGGAGAACCCATTGCGCAGAAAGTGCCGATCGAGAAGATCGCGGCGGAGACGCCCGATTCGCTCGGCGCTTTCTGGTCGCAGTCCCGCTCGCTCATCGATCTTGCCGAAGGGACGTGCAATGCCATTCGCACCGCCGATTACGATCGATGGCAAACATGGGCATTCGTGTATTTGTTGATGTGTCTCGCCGTGCGCTCGGCGCCGTTTCCGGGAAACGTGAAGGGGCACTTCGTCGCGATTCTCGCGGCGGGCGGCATCGTCTGGTTGATGGGCACGATTTCGCCCGCACCCGGGCTGCTCATCGAGCAGTCGTGGCCTGTGCTCGCCGTGACGATCGGCTGGCTGCTGTTGTTGTTGATCATCAGTCTCATCGCACGTGGCGTGTTTGAGATTGTCAAAGGACTCGCGCGAGCCGGTTGATGTTGAACGAGGATCACGGAATTACGAGATCGAGCGGTGCGCCGTCGGCGAGTCGGGACTATCGCAGGAAGATCGTCGGCAATCGGCGCCTGGCGGAGATCATCGCGCTGGCCCGGGCGAAACCGGAGGCGGCGCGACCGACGATCGTACAATGTCACGGCTGTTTCGACATTGTGCATCCGGGCCACATTCGATACCTGCAGTTCGCCAGACGGCAGGGCGACGTGCTCATCGTGTCGATCACGGGCGATGCGACGATCGACAAGGAGCCGCAGCGTCCGCAGATCCCGCAGGAGCTACGCGCCGAAAACCTCGCGGCTCTTGAATTCGTTGACTGGGTCGTCATCGATCCGCATCCGACGGCCGAGGCGATTCTGGAATCGCTCCGGCCTGATGTGTATGTGAAGGGTCGCGAGTACGCCACGAGCGAAGATCCGAGATTTCTGCGAGAACGCGGCGTTGTCGAGTCGTATGGCGGCCGCGTCATCTTTTCCAGCGGTGAAGTCGTGTTCAGTTCGTCGCGCATCATCGGCGCGATGGGTGAAACGGACGAGCTTTCCGAACGGCGACTCGAGTATCTGTGCGATCGCCATGAGATCCATCGATCATCGATGATGCGTCACGTCGCCGGCATCCGCGGTGCGAGCGTTGTCGTTGTCGGCGACATCATCGTCGAGCGCTACGTGCTCTGCGACGCGAAGAATGTGTCGAGCGAATCGCCGATGATGTCGCTCAAGGCACTGGGGAAGGAAGACTACGCCGGCGGGGCCGCGTTGATCGCGCTTCAACTCGCCGCATTCGGAGCCAGGCCGACGTTGTTGACGGCGACGGGCGACGGTGCGTTGTCTCAATGGGCCGAGCAGCGCCTTACTGACGCCGGTGTGCGGGTGCGATCGATTCTGCAACGATCTGAAATCCCACTGCGAACCCGATTCGTCGTCGATGATCGCAAGCTATTCAAAGTCGAGTACGCCGAACCGCTCGCGGCGGATTCGGCGTCGGAACACGAGGCGGCATGCATCGCCGTCCAGGAATGCGCGGATGCCGAATCCGTCATCCTGTTCGATGCGGGGGCCGGGCTTCTCGCGCCGGGTTTCCTCAATGGTCTGAACGAATCTTTGAGGGGGCGACAAGTCGCGCTGGCCGGCGGATGTGGTGAGACTCCGGCGAACCTGCTGGCGATTCGGAATGCCAACCTCATCGTGTGTTCGGAACGAAAACTGCGATTGGCGATGAACGATTTTGATACTGGCCTGTCGGCACTTGTCTATCGCGCGATGGATCGCACTGGCGCCGAGCGGATGATTGTGACGCTCGGGAAACGTGGCGTCGTGACATTTCAGCGGCCATCAGACGATCCGCATGCACCGGCGTGGAAAGGGCGCCTGTTAAGCGAGCACCTGCCGAGTCTGGCCGATCGGGTCGTCGACCATTTCGGCTGCGGCGAAGTCATGTTGGCGACAGGAGCCTGCGTGGCGGCGACGGGCGGGAGTCTCATGCAGGCGGCCTATCTGGCGACGCTGGCCTCGGGCGTGGAAGCGGGGGCGACTGGCCCCGTCGCAGTGACGGCCGATCGCCTGATGGGGCAGCTGGAGAGTCGAGCTGAGCTTCGCAGGTCGTCGCAGCAGGGTCGCGTGGCATGAATCACTCGGTGTTGCATTCATTCGGAACGCCGGGGATGCGTCGTTTGGAGCGTCGATGCAGTGTCATCATTCCGACGCGTGATCGACCGGAAGTGCTCGCCGAGACGCTGACCCGGCTCGAGGAACTGCCGGATCGCCCGATGGAGACAATCGTCGTCGACAACGGATCAAAGGCGAGTACGGAGGCGCTGCGCAGCCGTTTTACATGGGTCCGCTGGATCGAGTTGGGGGCAAATCTCTCGGCCAGCGCCCGCAACGTCGGGGCGATGGCCGCTCGAAGCGACATCCTGTTGATGCTCGACGACGACAGTTGGCCGGCCGCAGGCACGATCGACCGATTGATGAGAGAATTCGAAGAAAAGCCGACGTTAGGTGCGATCGCGTGTCGCGTGCGGCTGGCCGATGTGCCCGACCGGCACGACGCCGGGGGCGTCCCCGGGACCTTCTTCAACTGCGGCGCGGCGATTCGTCGCAGTGCGTTCGTTGAAGCGGGCGGCTATCCGATCGACTACGACTACTACGTCGAAGAGTATGCGTTATCGTGCGAATTGTGGCGCCGCGGATGGTCCGTCGAATCGATGGGCGCGGCGATCGTGTGGCATCGTCGGACCGAGGAGAACCGCGACACGAACCGGATGTTGCGATTTCTCGTACGCAACAATGTTCGCTTATGGAATACGTATGCACCTGAATCGCGGCGATCGCAGTCGATCGATAGTGATGTCGAGCGTTATCGTCGCATCGCATTGAAAGAAAATGCACTGGCCGGATTCGACGCGGGCCTTGCGGAGGCGGAACGACACACGCTGAGTGTGATTCGGAGGCGGCGCCCGCTCAGCGATGCGCAATTCGATTCGTTGTTCGGACTGCATCAGTTGCGGCAATTGTTGCGCGAGCGGGCCGATAAGCGAATGATGCGTCGCGTTGCGATATGGCTGCGCGGAAAAGGTTGCGAATTCATCGTCGAAGCTGCGAAAAGCGCTGGCATTCGCGTGACATGCGTTTACGATCCATGGCTCGCCGATCAAAGAAGCCCCGCCATGTGGCGCGGTCTGCCGATTCATGACGTTGACACTGCAACCGATATTGATGCGGATGGACTGCTCGTCGGAACGTTGTCTCCGGGCGTTGCTGAAGACGCGACTCTTGAGCTTCGGAATCGATTCAATGACATCGACATCATCAATCCCGCCCCTTGGGGAGACTCGGGTTCCGCGCGGATCGGCGACGCCCGTTGCTGTCGATCGCACGTCGCGTGACATGCGGACGACGGCGCTATCCGGTGTCGTTTTTTCTCACTCCGCCTCCGGGGCACGACGATCTACGTTCAGGGATCGGGCCGCACGTCTGCGCCGTCCCGTTGCTGAGTTGCGAACGGTATTCGAATGACGCGAAAGCGAACCAATGATCGACCTCTTCTGGCTGCGAGACTGCGGCCGTTCCGGCGACCGCCGAGGCCGACGGGAGTCGCGCCTGCGCTTCGCCTGAATCACGGCGTTTCGACGCCGCTGCCGACGGCGCATCCGGTGCTCGCATCGCTCTCCGTCGCGGAGCGAACGGCCGAAGCCCTGCATCTCTCACTTGAGGTCTTCGCTCGGATCATCGGTGAAGTCAGTGAGATCGACATGCTGGCCAAGCGACGCATTGCGACGTATGCGAGTCAATCGGATGTGAATGCGATTGCCGCCGACTGCGAGCGGGCGATTGCGGCGATCGAGTCGGCATCGACCTGCACTGATGCACTGGGAATTCCGCTGTTCGACGGCGCGTGGCATTCGGATCTGCTCGACGGCATGGGCCGGTTTTCGAGTCGCGTGACGTTGCCCCGAGTGGCGGTCGACAGCCTCGGCAGCGACGGCGTCGGCGGTCGTCTGTCTTCCGTCGGTCCGGACGGAGCGAGCTGCTTGCTGCTCGAAAATCCGGCGATTGCGTCGGCGATTGTCCGGTCGTCCGCCCTTTGGCTGGCGGCTGAGCGGGAACGTGTTTTCCGCATTCTCGCGGAGGTCATCGAACCGCTCGTCGCCGAGTTGGAGGTGATCGAGGCCAATACAGCCTCAACGCAAATGGCGGGGGATGCCGCACTCGCGGCGGATCTCGCCCACGTCACGAAACTCCACGCGCTTGCGAACGCCAAGCCGCTCGGCCCGTCGGCACGCCCGATCGTCGATGGCGATGACGCACAGCATCCCTTCCGGATTCGGCATCAGGACGACGATTGACGCCAAATCCATCGTGAAAACGGCAATTTCCGGGCGCTCTTTGGGGCCGTGTCGATTTCGCCGTTCGCACAACCTCGAAAATCACATACCAAGCTGCGCGAACCTTCTCGCGGCCGGGACGTTACGAATCACAGGCGGCCGTTCTAATCCGACTGCGGTTTGCGCAAAAATCGCCTGTATCTGTTGACGAACCGTCCTATATTTGGTACTTGTGTTGCACTGACATCCTGTATTTTGTGGTATTCGAGGCAGGGGCGGACAGACATCCGCCTGCATCAACCTGGAGGAGTCTGCCATGACAAGGACGGCACGCATTGCCGCGACGCGCTTTGGAATTTCCCTGTTTGCATTAGTGGTTCTCGTCACGGGCTGCACGCCGAACGAGAAGGACCTGAAGATCGAGGATCTGACGGCGGAGAACGATCAGCTCAAGCGCGAACTGGACGATCGCGATCGCCAGTTGGCCGAGGCGCAGGCGCGCGAGAATGAGGCCCGATCGACGATCGACGAGCTCAATCGCGAGCTGGCGCGAACGCGTGCCGATCTTGCGATGAAGGGCAACAATCAGCGGCCGGTCCAGCAGGCGCAACCGATTCAGCAGCCCGTTGCACAGGCGGATGGCTGGATCAGCACACCGTCGTTCGACATGATCTCGATTCCCGGCGAAGTTCTCTTCGCGTCGGGTAAGGCGGATCTGACCAGCGGCGGCCAGAACACGATGGCCAAGCTTGCTCGAGACATTCAGTCGCGTTACAGCGATCGCGACATCTTTGTAATCGGCCACACGGACAACGATCCGATTCGCAAGAGCAAATGGAAGGATAACTGGGAGCTTGGTTCGGCCCGCGCTCTGACATGCGTTCGGCAGCTCCAGCGGCAGGGCGTCAACGGTTCGCGCCTGATCCAGGCGAACTGCGGCGAATTCCGCCCGACGGACGCCAATTCGCGTGCCAACAAGGCGAAGAACCGCCGAGTCGAATTCTACGCCGTTCCGCGCGGCGGTGTGCTGGCGAACTCCACGGCTCGCCGATAAACGTTGATGGATGTCCGACGAAGTCGCCGCTCTTGCGGTGTGCGTCGATCCGACTCCCGACGTTGTGTCTGGATAGACTTGCAACAGCCCTGATCGTCGGGAGGAGTGCCTGGCGATCGGGGCTGTTTCGTTCTCAAAGTGAGACGCAATGATTGCCGTGGTTGACTGCGAAGGATGCAGGACGCGCCCCATCATGACGGCGCTGGAAGAACTGGGCGCCAAAGCGCAGCTCGTTTCGACGGCTGAACCGCTGGAGCGTGCCGACAAGATCATTCTGCCGCCGAGTCTGTCATATCGACGCATGCTCGGAAGTCTGCGCGATCGCGGTCTCGCCGAGCCGCTGATCCGCGCAATCGACGACAATCGACCGATTCTCGGGATTGGCGGCGGATTGAACGTTCTCTTCGACGTGTCATACGAGGATCAGCAGCATACGGGGCTTGGCGTGGTGCACGGCAAAGTGGCGCGTTTTGAATTCGGCAGCCATCCTGCGTCGCGACATTTCTCCGTGCCGCATCAGGGATGGAATCAGGTTCATTGGGCGATGGACTGCGCGCTGTTCGAGGGTTTGGAGTCGGGCGCTTATTTCTACTTCGATCATTGCGTTCATCCGGAGCCGCTCGATACGCGAGCCGTTGCCGCAACCACGAATCACTGCGTCGATTTCACGAGTGTGATTCATCAGAAAAACGTCTATGGGACCGTTTTCCTTCCGGAACGCTCGGACTCGGCTGGGCGGACCGTCCTACGGAACTTTGTCGAGCTTTAGGTGCACTTTCGTGTACTCGGGCCGGGGGCGAAACGTTCAAAACAGGAATCCGGAGCAGCCGGCCATGGGCGCGTCGGTCGGTATAGGCGACGCGGTGCTTTATAGTGGCGTTTCGGGCCCTGTAGACTACACTCAAATAAGAAGGGCACCAGGAGGCTGCGATGCATGGGGAATGACGGCATTTGCGGAGAATGCGGCGCGAACAACGTGCCGGTCGCACACTTCTGCAGCCAATGCGGTCAACCTCTGGACGCTTCGCCAAGGACGGTCGGGCGCACCCCGCATCCGGTGCCGGCGAACGTTCCCGAGGGATACCGGAAGTGCGATCGGGCGGCGGATTTACACTTCAAAGTCGGATCGGCCTGGGGTGGTACGCGGCTGCTGGGGACCGAGAACCTGGGGATAACGGTTTTCAACGCCGGATACGGCCTCGAGCAGGTGGAAATCCGCGTGACGGGGCAGAATTCCGAGGGTCGGGACGTCTTCGAATTCCGGCAGGTGCTGGCCTCGGTGCCGCGGCGAGCCGAATTGAGTTTCGAGGTTCCGTCCTACGAGATTTCGGAGCCGCCGTCGGATGTCCGGGTCGAGTTGATTTCGGCGGTGTATAGCCGCTGATCGGGCGTGCGATAATGAGATGGTTCATCTACGGTCGTCCATAAGCCCGGCAAACTCCGGGAGAAAGGACTGAGTGATGGAATACGTAATCGGTGGAGTATTGCTGGTCCTGGTATGCATCGTCGTGTTCAGCGGGTTGTTTACCGTCGAGCAGGCGACGCATGCCGTCGTCGAGCGCTTTGGCCGCTATCACAAGGTGTGCGGGCCGGGCCTCAATTTCAAGCTGCCGATTCTGGATCGCGTGTCGGGACGGGTGACGCATCGCGTGCGCGAGCTGGAAGTCAACGTCGAATCGAAGACTCACGACGACGTGTTCGTCAACCTCGTGATCGCAGTGCAGTTCTTCGTCCGCGAGGATGTCGATACGATTCTCGCGGCGCATTACAAGTTGATGAACCCGCGCGAACAGATGCGTTCGTACGTGTTTGACACGGTCCGTGCGCTCGTTCCCGAGATGCACGTCGACAGCGTCTTTTCCGAGAAGGAGAAGATCGCGCTTGCGGTCAAGGGCCGTCTCGAGGCGACGATGCAGGAGTTCGGTTACACCATCCTTCAATCGCTCGTTAATGACATTCAGCCCGACGCGAAGGTCAAGGAAGCAATGAACCACGTCAATGCGACGGCGCGCATGCGTGAGGCGGCCAAGAACGAGGCCGAGGCCAAGAAGATCCGGACCATTGCGGCCGCCGAGGCGGAAGCCCGTGCGAAGGAACTGCAAGGCGTCGGTATCGCCCGACAACGCCTTGCCATCGCGAACGGCCTGAAGGAGTCGGTCGCCGCATGCAGCGAGGCCGGCATCTCGCCGGAAGAAGCCACGAAGATGGTCCTCCTGACGCAGCACTACGATACGGTCACGGCCGTCGGTGCTCACAGCAAGAGCACGATCATGATGATTCCGTACACGCCCGACGGTATGTCGCAGGTCGGCGATCAGATTACGTCGGCCCTGTTGATCAACCAGGAAGCGCAGAAGCCGCCGGCTCCGACGCGAGGTCTGGACGACGACGACGGCAGTCACTTGAGCAGTCACTCGCGACATTCGTAGGCGTCGTCGAGTGCAATGGATAACGTCGTGGACCGGCCGGTCTGCGAAGCGGTCACATTCAGGGCCGGAGCGAGTGCATCGCTCCGGCCTTTTTCGTCGATGCGCAAAACCAATACCGGACGTGCAATGTCTGCGCGAACGCGCCGGCCCTTGATCGCGCGCAAATCCTTTGCTCTGCGAGAACTACATTCGCCTTTCGGCGCTATTGCTGCCGATACATTTGCGAGTCGCCGGCCACAAATACTTGGACCAATGACGCGCCGATTCGTTCGACTGAGCGGGACTGGCGATGTCGGATTGGATTGCAGTCGCGCGGGAGCCAGAGATATGTTGCGAAGCAGCGTTCGAAAGATACTGCCGTCCATTGTGGCGGTCATGCTGACGGCGGGTTGTCAGTCCCCGGAACCGACGATCACGATGAACTCGCCTCCGGGCAGCGAGGACACGAGTCGCACGACTGTCGGTGAGTATTTCGCCTATCACAACGATCAGGGCCTGATGGCCGATCTGTCCATCGCGGACATGCACTTCATTGCCGATTCGGAACATCTCAACGGCACAGGCGAGGCGCGACTCGAACGATATGCAGAACTGCTCGCCACGAGCGGCGGTCGGCTCTACTACGACACGAGAATGCAGGACTCCGCATTGGTCGATGCGAGATTGCGCGTGGCGCGGGAATTCCTGATGCAGGTGTCGCCGGGCAGCAAGCGAATCGACATCGTGCTCGGCATGCCGCGGGGTCGTGGAATGGATGCAGTTGAGTCCGCGGCGGGTCGAGGCGTTGCACAGCAACCCGAAGCGCGCGGTCCGGCGTATCACCTCGCGGGATCGATCGAATCCGGCGGATCGGGGAACTAGACATGAGATACACGAGTACCATCATCCTGGCGCTGTCAATTCTCGTGCTCGGCTCCGGCTGCGCGGGGGATTTCGGCGAGAAATGGTCGCAACTGTTCGATCGAACGGAACGAAAGCCGGACGAATCGAAGATCCACGACGCGCCGGATCCGACGATCGCGCCCGAGACGCATTATGCGTCCGGCTTGATGCTCGAACGTCAGGGGAATTTCGTCGGGGCCGTGCGTCAGTTCGAGGCCGCCGTCAAGGGTGATCCGTCCATGGTCGACGGCCACAATCGACTCGGCATGGCGCAGACGCGCCTTGGGAATTTCGGTCCGGCTGAAGCATCGTTTCGTCGTGCGATCGAACTCGAATCGGATGCGCCGGCACTGCACAACAACCTGGGATTCTGCCTGTTGACGGCGGCCGATTACAAGGCCGCCGAAAAGGCGTTTCGCGATGCACTTGCATTGGCGCCGGATTTCGAACGGGCCAGGATGAACCTCGGCATTGCCTTGGCGCGACAGCGTCGCCTCGGCGATGCGGCGGTCGAATTCAGCCGCGTCGTACCCGCGGAAGCCGCCTACTACAACGTCGGCGTCGTCTGCATGGATATGAACGACCAGCAACAGGCGGAGCGAGCGTTTCGTGAAGCGCTGTCTGTGAAGCCGGACTACGAACCGGCGATCAAGCGGCTTGCATCGCTTGACGGCAGACGAACGACGCCCGTCGCTCCGGTGCCGACGAATGTGCGACCGCGTCCGGCGGAGCCGACGCAGCCATCTCATGTGACGGTTCGCGCGAATCGACCGATCGGCGAGATGAAACTTGCGGCCGACCCGAATGCGGATGCGCCATCGCCCTGATTTGCGCGCGGCTGACGAGATAGAATCGGTTCCAAACGAGCAACACCGGTTATCGCCTGCACGAGTCTGATTCCTGTAATGGTCGTTCGATTCGCATTTCCAACGGAAGAATTCAGAGCATGGGGGCAGTGGGCGTGGCACAGGGCGGCCCTCCCGACGGCGCGACGAGCACGACAGAAGGCCGTTGGGCTGCGTCAGAACGTCAAGGCCTGTTCGGTCCGCGGCCTCGTGCCGCTAGCGATCGCCATTATCGCCGTCTGCACGGCGACGCACGCGCTGACGCCTGTCGCTGTCGGCGTCCCGGAGCCGCGAATTGACGTCGCGGACTTCGTCGCGGCGGCCCGTCGCAGCATTCACGCGAAGAACTATGCATGGTTGACGACAAAGCAGCGCGAAACGTTCGAAGCGCTGAGTGATCGCATCGCCGTCCCCGTCGGATACGAACGTGTGATCCTGCCGGCGGGCAGTTTCGGGGAATGGCTACGGAATCTTCCCGCAGGGGAATCGTTGGCACCCGTGCTTCGTGCGAACGGCCGAACCACGCTCATCCCGGCGGACGATCCAAATCTCGCAGTGACGATCCAGCTCCAACCACATACCAATGCACTGGGCGCGGCCGGCATGATGGTCCGGCTTCGAGCCGAGCACTGCTGGGGGACGAAGTCGCTCGAGCGGTCGGCGTTCCATTTCACGTCGGGGCAGCGCTTGAGTTGGCGGGCATGGGCGAACGGCGTCCGGGCGCTGGCCGGCGAATCGGGACCGAGGTTCGAGATGACCGGCATGGTCGATGACAGTCGCGACAGCTTCTGTGCCTGGATCGAAACCCAACTGCAATTCACTTCGTGCGAGAGTCTCCTCGACGATACCCGCAAGGTCGACGATGGAACGATCGCGCCGGGTGATCTGTTGCTTCGCGGCGGTCGCGACGCGCACGTGCTCATCGTGCTCGACGCCGCAGTTGACGGCGCTGGGCGTGTTGCAGTCCTGCTCGGCAGCGGCAGCTCGCCGGCGGGGACTTTCCACGTGCTCCGCGCATCTTATGACTCTCCCTGGTTTGTTCTGACAAGTCCCACGATCGATACGGGCATTCACGGCCGCTTCGATCTCGATCACCTTCGCCGCTGGGCGCGATAGGGTTCACGGTCACTTCGATACGATGTGAAAGCGACTGCGAAACCGTGGACGCGCAGGTTGCCGACTGGCACGAGCGCGACTGGCAAATCCTCTTGGAATGAACCGCATCAGCACGATCGTCGCAAGCATCGGAATCACGTTTCCTGAACCCAACGCGCAGCAGACACCGCCGGCGGGAAAGGCCTGTGACGGCGCAGGCGCGCGCGGGAAGTGCAGGATGATGCCGTCGTCGCCGACGGCATAGATGTCGTCGGCCGCGCTTCCCCAGATGGCGCGCAGGTCCTGCGTCGTGCCGCTGCTTAATCGCTCCCAGTAGCTGCCGTCGTAATGGAGCATCTTGCCATCGTTGCCCACTGCATAGACGTTATCCGGTCCGGTACCCCATACCGCGTTGACGGCGCCGCCGAATTCGGAGGGTAAGGTTGCCGTCGGACCGACCAGCAGATGCCAGCTCGTGCCGTTGAAATTCCAGAGCGAGGCTTCGTCGCCGAAGACGAATACATCGGCGGGTCCGCTGCCCCACACGCAGCGGAGTCGACCGGTGGCGCTGGGCAACGCCATCGTCGTCCAGCCCGCTCCGTCGTAGTGAATGACGACGCCGCTATTTGTGTCGTTGTTGAAGCCCACCAGGTAAATGTCATTGGCGGCGCTTCCCCAGATTCCTTCCAGATCCATGTCCTGGCTGATCGGGAGTTTCGTCCAAGTGTTGCCGTCGAAATGGCGTAACTCGCTCGCAAGCCCCACGGCGTAAACATCGTTCGGCGCGCTCGCCCACACATCCCGCATCGGGTCCGTGGTGCTCATCACTTCGCTCCACGACGAGGCGTCATAGTGGTAGATTTCGCCATACCCAAAATCGATGCCGCCGATGTCGTTGTTCTGGTCCACTGTGGCGAAGACATCGTTCGCCGACGTTCCCCGGATTCCCGAGAACCGATGGTCCGTTGAGCTGGCACGAACACTCCAAGTGAGCCCGTCGGAATGCACGATTCGACCGTTAGCGCCGACGACCCAGATGTCTCCGGCGCTGCTGCCCCAGATGCCGTCGTAGTCGTCGCCGGACGCGAGGCTGCGCACGATCCACGCGTTGCTGTATCCGGGCCGATGCAGAATTACGCCGCTGATCCCGACGGCGAACACCTCCTGACCGTTGCCGACCGCTTCGACGCCGGAAAGGTCCGCCGATGTGACGGGCGATGTCGGCGCTTTCCAGCCCGATCCATTGTTTTCCCGAATGATGCCGTCCGCCCCGACTGCGAAGGCGTGGTAACCGTCCCAGATGGTGACGCCGAGCAGATGGGCCGTCGTGTTCGGATCTTCGTAGTTCCAGTCCATTCCGTCGAAGCGCCGGACGACGCCGTTGTCCCCGACGGCGACGACGTTGTCCGTCGAGGCGCTGAATACGTCGGTGAGTCTCTCGTTGTCACGGGGATCGGGAAAGCTCAATGAAGGAACATAGGGCGTCCATTGCGATCCGTCGTAGTGAATGAGCGTTCCGGCGTCGCCGACGGCCCAGACATCATTGGGACCAGAGCCGGAGACGGCCGATAGATCTTCTCCGGTTCCGCTGCTCATCGGCGTCCACTCGTCGAAGGGGTCGGATTGGGGGCCGGTGTAGTGAAGAATCGTGCCATGCCTACCGACGGCAAAGACATTCGATGGACCGGATCCCCAAACGCCGCGCATTTCGTTTGTCCCACTGACCAGGAACTGTTTCCAGGACTGACCGTCGAAGTGCATGAAGATGTTGTCCCCGACGACGAACACGTCCGACGGACTGATCCCCCAGATGCTCCGGATGAAGTTCATGTTTTCCGTGAACACGGGTAGCCAACTCGTGCCGTCGTAGCCGTACAGCACGCCCGAACCGGCATAAGTGTCAAAGCCGACCGCAAACGCGATCTTCGCTCCGTCCGATCCTCCAAACGCCCAGACATCTTCAAAGAACGTTGTGATGCTCGGCACGTCGATTCGTTCCCAAAGCGTCACGCCCGTCTGCGCCGCCGCCGGACCAGGGCCCGCGAACGATGCGGCCAATAGCGCCGCGCCGGCAACCAACCTGACTTGAGTGGGTTTCATGGAAGTACTCCTACACAAGTGCGAGTCACGGCGCGCATCCGACATGCGGACACGCGGCGATTGAGATCGGTGTTCGTAAGTTGAAGTTTCCGAATTCGGTAGCGCGTTGGAATGGTGCGAGATTGCCCGCGCACATCGGGTGCGCACCCATCCGCACGCAGATAGAGTAACGTGCAAAGCGGTCCATGTTCGTCATACCGCGGCGACGCCTTGAAGGTCTCCGCACTTTGCTGTCGTCACTGGGTCATGAGGATTGTAGGTCGGACATGGCGCCGGTGCAGGCACTCGTTCGCCGTTTTGATCTACTGTGTGTAGCCAAGATTGACAATGTTCGGCATTCGAGGCCGCGCATTCCTCTGCGTGGCGAATCTCAAGCAGATATCGACGCGGCGGGATCCCTGTTCTTGGTTTGATTTACTCCACCCGAGGGTACGCGAAGGTCTGGGATGGCGTGGCTCCGTGCAGCGGGGCGGCGATTGGCAGTTCATCGCATCAATCGGGCGATTTCGACGGACGGGCGGATCCTTCAGAAATTTCGGCATTTTTGACTTCGCAATCCGTTCACCGTTTGCGTTGTCTGTCCAAAGGTCTGTCTTTGCCGGCCGGACGACGGCTGGTCGAGACGGGCGGATTTTTAAGAAAGATAGGGGATTTCCGCGGGCGAGATTGCGCGCATCGGGGAGCCTCTATCCGCAGGAGTTCGCCATGCGCCCATTCGTAATCTCAGTTCGTCTGGCCTTGATATCGACCATTGCGTTTCTGGCGGCTTTGTCCGGCTGTCCCGATCAGGCCGCGAACCTCGGCACCGATGGACAGCCCGCGGCTGGGCAGAGCACGCCTGCGGTGCAGGATGCCGTTGCCGGACCGCCGAAACTCGTCAGCGCGATATCGACGAGCAACACCAGCGTTCGAGTCACTTTCAGCGAACCCATGGACAACAGCGTACTCAGCGCGTCGAACTACGCCATCGTGCAGGCGAATGTCGTGCCTGAGGCGGGATCGCTTGGCGTGGTGTCCGCGACACGTTTCGGGAACAACGGGACGGCGATTACGCTGCGGACATTGTCGCAATCCGAAGTCACATACGAGCTAATTGTCACGAACGTCCGCGACGTCGCCGGTAATGAGATTGCGCCGCCGGAACTGCTGGTGACGCCGACGCGAACAATGTTCGCCGGTACGCCGTTCAGGGGGAAACCCGACAACAAATGCGATGGCTCGGATCGCTTGGACATTGCGGTCTGCACGACGTCGAGCGGCGCCCTGGACAGCGACTGCGACGGGCTGCCGGACTCCGCTGAACAGCGTGGCTGGGTCGTGACGGTCACGCTGGTGGACGGCCAAACGGTGCAGCGCGATGTCACGAGCGATCCGTTCGATTGCGACACGGACGGCGACGGTCTCGGCGATGCCGTCGAGAAGAACATCGGGCTTGACCCGCGCTCGGACGACACGGACTTCGACCAGGTCTCTGACGGCGCCGAGTGGAACGACTGGTTCACGGATCCGACGAATCAGGACACGGACGGCGATTCGCTCAACGACAGCCTCGAACTGGACCTGCAGACGTCGCCTACGCTGGCGGATACCGACGGCGACCAGCTGAACGACGACGTCGAATTGATTGAGAGAAACCGCAATCCGCTCGTCGCCGATCTGCCGAGGCCGAAGATCACAGCTGACGACCTCTTTCTTGAAGTCGATGTCATGTACTCATACACCGACGAAGAGGGCGCGACTCAGACGGTGGAAGACACGCAGGCCAGCACGTTCTCGCAGATGGATGAAACGCGATTCGGGACCAGCGACACAACGAGTAACGAGACGGTACTCGAATCCTCTGAATCCCTCGAAGCGACGCTGAATTTCGGCGGGGCCGACGGATTCGGCGGATCGGTCAAGGGCGGCGCGGAGTTCGGTCAGACGTTTACCGACGGTTATTCGTCCACCGTCAATTCCGAGTCGGCCAAGTCCTCAACGCAGGAGCGGTCGCGTTCCGTATCGCAGGCGTTCAGTGAGTCGGAGAACCGATCGATCACGCGATCGATCGAGGGCGCCCGCGTGGCGGCAAACGTCAGCGTGCAGAACGCGGGCGACATCGCGTTCTCGATCACGAACATCGAAGTTTCGCTGCAGCAGCAGGATCGACGTAACGCGAATCGGTTCATACCGGTGGCGGCGCTGCGGCTGTCGGGCGCATCCGATCCGACGAATCAGCCCACGTTCAATCTCGGCCCATTTGATCCGGCGCGAGGTCCGTTTGTTTTTGACAATGCGGAGGTTTTCGCCGATCGCGTGGATCGCCTCATGCGGGAACCGACGGGCCTGATCCTGAAGGTCGTCAATTTCGATGTTCTGGACGAATTCGGTCGCAACTTCGTGTTCTCGTCGCAGGAGACCAACGATCGGACGGCCGGAATTACGATCGACTACGGCGACGGGTCCGTCGAGAAGTTCCGTGTGGCGGTCAATAACCAGTTCGATGCGAGTGGGCGGATGCTGCCGATCACGATGCGGCGCGCGCTGGAGATCATCGGCATCGACAAGTCGTCGGCGCCGGGAGGGGATACGCCCAACGCCGATCCGGCGGATCCGACGATTCGCTCGACTTACGGCGTCGCGACTGTGAATGATCCGGATCAGCCGATGGTGCCGGCCCACGAGGTGCTGACGCGCGTCCGCGGTGTGCAGAACGATCTGGTCGGCAATCCGCCGGTCAAGCGATTCTGGGCAGTGCAGACGTCGAGCGACTTCGCGACTGTCAACGGCGACTTCAGCGACCTGGAGTTGCGCGCGAGAGACGATTACATCCTGTTGTTCACGCAGGACATTGATGAAGACGGTCTGCACTTCCGCCAGGAAGCGTATTACGGCTCAAGTGATTTGACGCCGAATACCGACGGAGATTCGCTCAGCGACAAGTTCGAAGTCTGTGACGGCTGGGTCGTTACACCGATACCCGGTACGCCGCGCAGAGTCTTCTCCAACCCGGGGCTCGACGACACGGACGGAGACAGCCTGCTGGATGATTTTGAGATGCGGGAAATGACGGACCCGACGCTCGCCGACTCCGACGTAGACGCGCTGACGGACCCTGTCGAGATCTACGGCGGTTACGAGATCATTCTGTTCGACGGTGATGAAGACTCTTTGAATGACAACATTCTCGAAGTCGAACCTTATAGCGACGCGGCCGTGATTGACGGAGGCGACGGCATCGTGGATGCCACGGCGATTGGCGATGACGTTCAGATTATTGCAGTCGGCACGATGGTTGCTGCAGGACGAATCGTCATCGGCCCCGGGCCGAACGGCGTGATCGACACCGTCCCTGTCGGCAATGGAGACGACTTCGTCGCCATTGTCGAAAGGCTTGTCGAGGGTTTTGACGGCGTACGATCGACAACTGCGCCGGATCCGATGGGCAGCGATGATGTGCTTGAAATCGATCCCAATGCCACTGAGATTGCACAAGGTACGGTGCTGATCAGCGGCGGGTTGAACGGCGTGATCGATACGGCGCCGGAGGGAGACGAGTACATTCGCGCCATTCATCATCGACTGTTCGCTACGGATCCGATGAACCAGGATACCGACTTCGACGGCGTCACGGACGGGCGCGAAATCGTGCTTCGCTCGAATCCCAATCGTCGCGATGCGGGGCTTGTCACGGATCGCGATCGCGATGGTCTGTACGATGCCGAAGAAACGGAAGGCTGGACCGTGACTGTCTACATGAATGGCATGACCACGTCGTATCACGTCGTGTCAGATCCCGACGATCCGGACAGTGACCATGACGGTCTTCCCGACGTTCTCGAATGGGCCATTCGCTCCGATCCGAATAAGCGCGATTCCGACAACGATGGAAAATTCGATATCTTCGAGTTTGATCCGGACGATCAGGACGGGTATTACACGGCCGACGCGATCGCCGAAGCGATGATGCGTTGCGCCATGGCGGAGAACTGCTCCTACGAGAATCCGAATGAGGAACCGAGCGATCGACTGCGAACCAACGTGAATTCCGACGACTCGGACCTCGACACGTTGAAGGACGGCTTCGAGATCGATACGGACGTGATCGTTCGCCTGGTCGGCAATCCGACGCCGATCGTGGTTCGCTCTCTGCCGTATCGCGCCGACTCGGACAATGACACGCTGAACGACGCCGCCGAGATCAAGGGGGCCGACGGAATCGCGCCGGGCGGAATGGGCGATACGCTGGATTCGACCAACCCGCTCGATTCCGACACGGATGACGACAGCCGCGGCGACGCACTGGAGATTACGCAGGTTCTCACGGATGAAGCGGGCCGCACTGCCAAGTCGAATCCGCTCTATCCGGATCGCCTGGTGACGGCCGAGTACATCGACGCACAGGTGCTCGATGACTGTGACGCGGGCGACGGCGAGAACGCGGGCGAATTCGCATGGGATTTCTACTTCGACGTGACAGGGGGCCTGCAGGACCAGTACGGTGCAACGTCGAATGACTTCCATCTGGACGTGTCTGACAGTGACCTTCCTAATCCGTTGACGTTCTTCAGCGGGCTTAATCTCGGAGGCGCCGATATTACGACCAACAACACGTTTGTGTTCGTCATCGGCTTCGGCAGCACGTTTAATGCCAACGGTGTCGTCAACGAAGATGATGTCGCCGGCAATGATGACGAAGTGATGACCTTCTCAATGGACTTTACGGTTCGAGACTTTGGAAACTACTCGCAGACAATCGCCACGACGATGATCCAGGGATCGGGCGACTGCAACATCAACGTGGTCGTCAGCTACAAGGTTGAGTAGTGAATGAGTCGTTCGTCGCGGCAAGGTTTCGCCGGCGCAATCCGGCGAAACCCTGCCTGTCTTCTTCAACGAATTCCATAGAGAGATTCGTGATGCGATTCGCCTGCACCGCCATCCTTGCTGTTCCGCTGTTGGGATTTCAGGCACGTTGTGCTTCGACCGACGCGGTCTTGGACCCGGCCGCGGCGCAGCAATCGACGCCGGATCTGCCCGCCGACATTGCGGGCGCGTTGGGGCAGCTGGCGACGTTGTCGCCAGGACTCGATATCGCGATTGTCGACTCGTGTCGCGATCCGGAGACCGGCGGCGTCAATATCGAGTGCGTCGTGGCCATTCTCGCTTCGGATCAGGATTGCGACGGGATGTCGCTTCTCGACGAGGTACTGGCGGGGCTCGATCCCTTCAGCGCGCTCGACGGGCCGGATCGTGATTGCGACGGCATCCCGAACGGCGAAGATCCCGACATCGACAACGACGGTATTCCGAACGAGAGCGATCCCGACGTCGACGGCGACGGGATACCGAACAGCGAGGATCCGGATGTCGATAACGACGGGATTCTCAATGGCGCCGATTTTGACGTGGATGGCGATTTCCTGATCAATCGTTGGGACATCGACAATGACGCCGACGGCACTCCGGACGATGAGGACGACGATGATGACGAGGGTCCCGAGGAATGCGAGCCAAAGAGCGTCATGAAGGAGGACGCTGATGGGAATGTCGACGCGAATGCGAATGACAACGCGGCAGGTGACGGAGACAACGCGGATTCCCAGCCGACGGAGGAGGAGATCGGCGCAGCGTTGTCGCTGAGCAATCGACTGATGAAGATCGGCAAAGCCGGCGCCGACAAGTGTAATCGTCCAACGCGAGAAGATCGCGAGAACGCGCTGCGTCAGGCGGCTGCCGCTGCGGGCGGGCGCGGTTCGCGCGCCATACTGGAGCTGCGCCTCGAAGACCTGGAGAACATGAGCGATGAACGCTCGGAGGACATGGGGGAAGATGACGCAGGATCCGAAGCGCTTGATGTCCTGATTGACGTCCTCGATGAGAGCCTCGCGGATTCGGACGACGAGTTCGAGGCGATAGAGTCGTTCGAGGACCGATTGGACGGCGTTGCCAGGCTCTTCGAGATTGGCGAGGAGATCAATCCCGTCGTTGAGCTTGCCGAAGTCGCCAACATCCTGGCGGATCACGAGTCTGATCTGGATGTGGCGGGGCAGGCGGACGTGGTTGTCGCCGTCGCCGCGGCACAACCTGACAAGTCGCTTGAAGACTGGTCAATCGATGCCGTCGATATTCTCGATCTGATCGACGAACTCGGCATCGACGCGGACCTGGCCGCCGGCGTATTTGTTCCGCTGGCCGCCGACACGGGCGCGTTCGATGACGACGATCTTCTGAATTCAGTCGTTACCGCGACTTCAGCGATAGCGCGGGCGACTGGAAGTTCCATGGCGGATGCGGCAGACGTGGTGGGCTATTTAGCGTCGGTCGTAAACGACCAAAGTGCGGAGTCCCTTACGACCTCCGGCACGAACGCGTTGAATGCCGCGATGGATCGTGGCGTTGGGGTCTTTGATGTACTTCTGGAGATTGCGCTTTCTGGCGGAGATTTGTCCGACGGCGTTTCCGAAGACGAGGCGAATCAGGCGGCCGATGCGGTCGCGATGAGCCAGAGCAACGGGACGCCATGAGCCCAATCGCTGTTCAATCGCTGCCCGTCGTCTCCGCCGCACGCTGAGCCGAATGCCAATCCTATCGGGTCGTTCAAAGGTGTGGGCGACCATCCTGCGGCAATGCAACTGCGTTGCTTGGGACGCGGTTGAGTTCGCACAGATCTGTGAGGGCATTTCTAATTCACACCGTTCGACGATGGCGCGTTCATTGAAGGGCGCTGTTCACGTCAAAGTTCGGCTCAAAACACGAGGCGGCACTCGACGCAACGGCATTCCAGCTGCCGAGGTCCGAGTCGCGCTTGGCGGATGCCATGGGCAAGCACGATTTTTCTTTTTTTCGTCATTTCTGGCGCGACGGGCGGGCGTTTTCTGTTTTCCGTGGTAGGCGGCGGTTCCGTGTTCAGGCTCGATGGCCAGCCCCCGATGACCTCTTGTGATCGAGAGGGCATCGGTGGTTTCAGATGAACTCGCACGAACTCACATGCTGTTGCGCGGTTCATCGGACGCGGTGTCGCCGGATTCCAATGCGAAGTTGACGACTCACTATCTCAGGAGCGTGACATGTCTTCCAATCGGGGTTCCCTTGAACGATGCGCATTGAATTGCGCTACACGCGTCTTGCCTATGATGGCTCTTGTTGTGGCGGCGTCAGTTGCCCAGGCACAACCGGTCATCAACTCCACGTCCGCCACGACATTGGCGCGAAGCGGTCGCCTCATCATCAACGGAGCCGAGTTCGGCCCGGCGCAGGGCGGGTCGCAGGTCTTGATTGGCGGCGTTTCCGCGATTGTGACTCAGTGGACGAACTCAGAAATTCACGCCTATGTTCCGGAAACCGCCGCTGTCGGCTCGGTTTCTGTACAGGTCAATACGGCGAGCGGACTCAGCAATATTGTTTTGCTGAACGTCGTGCTTCGACAGACTGATGGGCGGATTCGATGGCGATTCCAGACGGATGACTATGTGCCCATTCAATTCGTCGCCCGAGGCCTCGACGGAAAGGTGTATGTCAGCGATTCGCTGGGTCTATACGCGCTGAGCCCGGATGGCGGACTTCAGTGGTTCGTTGCCGGCGCCGGCGGCGGCCGCCCAATCTCGTTTGGTGCGGACGGCACGATCTACACAGGCGGCGCTCCGGGGACCCTGGTATGGGCACTTGATCCAGACGGGACGGTTCAGTGGACGATCCCGAACGCGGGATTTGACCCCTTGTTGGCCGGCCCCAATGTCGGCCCGGATGGAAACATCTACGCCGTTCAGGACAGCAACCTCGCTCTGACCGACGGCTTGGGTACTTTCTCACTTGATCCCGCAGGAAACATCCGATTTACAGATCGTCAGTACTGGAGTAACGCCGGCGGGAATTCCGCCATCACTTTCGGAGCGGGTCGATTCTACGCCAGCTGGCAATTCAATCCGAGCGGTCCTGCCAGCGTTCATTGCTTCAAAGACAGCGACGGCTCGCTGCTTTGGGATGCAGGCGACGTTGGCGTATCCGCGCTGGGCCTGCCCATCCTGGATCCACTCGGCCGCCTGCTCCTCAGTCGCGCCGGCAGTGGGATCGTCGCGGTCACGCCGGATGGCAGTCCGGTTTGGGTTGTGGACTATCCACACGGCAGCAACGTGGCATTGCAGCCTGCGGTCGGCGCCTCAGGAACTGCGTACGCCGGCGAGTTTTTCGGCGTCGGTCTATGGGCGTTCGATTCGAGTGGGAATACAGTCTGGTTGGCGGACGAGGACAATAACAACTCGCTCAGCCGCCTGAGCGTGTCGCCGAACGAGTCCATTCTTCTGGCCGACGGTGCGGGAGGATTCGGATCGACCGGGTGGGCGCGCGGGTACAGCGCGGCCACCGGTGCGCTCGTGTGGCACCTCACGCTTCAACGCGAAAACGGTGCGAATCAGTTCATTTCCTGTCGATCCGCGGTCTTCACGCCGGACAGCCAGCGAGCCTATTTTTCTACTCAATTCGCGGGCAGTCTCAATGACTTCGGTTATGTGTACGCCGTGGACGTGCCTTTCATTGCCGCGCTCGACACGGACGCGGACGGGTACGCAAATGCGGATGACAATTGTCCCAACGATCCCAATCCCGATCAGATCGACAGCGATGGTGACGGCATTGGCGATGCATGTGATGTTGTTCCCGATTTCTGCGAGAATGCGTTGCCTGTTTGTCCTGGAACCTACGTGGGGGCCACGACGGGTGCGACGACGGACGGTTCCTCCACGTGCTCGCAACTGGAGACTGGGAACCGGGATGTGTGGTATTCTTACACGCCCGCGGCGTCAGGAAGCGCTACCTTCGACACGTGCGGGTCTCTGTTCAGCAGCACGATCTCAGTTCATACGAACTGCCCGGGCACGACGGCAAATCAGATTATCTGCAACGATTTCTGCTGCCAGGGGAATTCGTGCGTCACATTTTCCGTCGCCGAGGGGATGACGTACTACATCCGCCTCACCGGGTTTAACGCGACGGAGATCGTCTATAATCTGCACGTATCGGGGCCTTCCTGCACTTCGAATGATGCGGACGATGACGGAATTGCGGACAGCATTGATAATTGTCCGAATCACTTCAATCCGAGTCAGCAGGACTGCGACAGCGACGGTATCGGCGACGTGTGCGCGATCGCAACAGCTCAGAGCACAGACTGCGATCTGAACGGCATCCCGGACATCTGCCAGCTTTCCGCGGACGACTGCAACGGCAACAACATCCCGGATAGCTGCGACATTGCAGACGACGGTTCCATCGACTGCGACGACAACGGTGTTGTGGATTCGTGTGAGGGGTTCCCTCCGTGCAACAACGACCTTTGCCAAAACGCCGGCGTGCTGTGTCCAGGCGGCATCAGCGGGACGACGCTGGGCGCGACGACTGACGGCTCTGCATCCTGCGCGGCATCAAATGCATCACCCGACGTATGGTTCGTTTATGTGCCTGACGCGACCGGACAGGCGATCGTGAGCACCTGCGGATCCAGTTTCGACACAGTGCTTTCCGTTCACAGCGATTGCCCGGGCACGGCAGGCAACCAACTTGCATGCGATGACAACGCTTGCGGCGTATTCGAGTCATCCATCACTATGCCGGTAACCGCAGGCGTACATTATTGGATTCGGCTGTCCGGATCTAACGGCGCCGCGGGAGAGTACGCGATATCGCTGACGGGACCGGACTGCATGACGACGGGACCTGTGCCAGGCGACATCGACGGCGACGGCGACGTGGATTTTGGCGACATGGACCTCTTCGTGGGAGTCTTGCTGGGAGCTGTTTCTGATCCATCCCAATTGCAGCGGGTCGACTTGAATGGTAACGGCGCTGTGGATGGGTTGGATTTGGGCATGTTCGTAGAGGCCCTGCTGGGTGGTGGATAAGGCCGACATTGGTCGCGCTTTCTAGACTAACCGCTTCTGGCAGTGGACTCGAAGTGAACTTCTCAGTTTGAGTAGACATTCGGAAGCGAGACATTGGGTTTCTGACAAGGCGTTCAGTGAGTCGAGGGATCGAACGTCGGAAGTACGCGAAGACGCTCAAACTGGAGCATCCGGATTATGAGCCACCGTGCGAGCGTTGCCACAAACGCCCATTCTGACTGAATGTATGGAGATAGCGTCTCTCGCGAAAGCGGCGAAATGCCGAAAAACGCGGCAAATTGAGGAAGCCCGGCAAGCCGGAATTCGATCAGAGAAGGCCGGCAACACACGACGATCAACGGTCGGATTCTTGCGGTTAGTCGATTAGCAGTCGTCGAGGATCGTTCGTGCGTCAGTGGGGGGCCCAAACGTCGAGCCAATTATGAGCTCATGCAAAGGCCGATTTGTGTTTGAGGTTGCGATGTCAAGTTTCTCTGGCTCTACATCCTTCCGTACCAGATTGATGAAGCCGTTGCCGCCTGCCGGGACGCTCGCATTGGTTTCCTGAATACGCAGGTGGAGAACCGCGCGCCCACGCGTATTGATGGGCCCGCGCGGCGAATTCGGCGATGCTCGAGCTTATGGACACTACGGGTTCGAATCCCAGATTCGAACAGCCTTGTCTCCGGAGCCTGAGGCGAGTTGATGGCCGTCCGGGCTGAACGCCAACGAATGGATGTAACTCTCATGACCGGGCAAAGCGAAAACCTGTCCGAACGACGCCGTATCCCAGAATCGGATGACCTGGTCGTTGCCGCCCGACACGATCCGTGACCCATCAGGACTGAATGTGACGGTAAAGATCTTCTGGCTGTGGCCGGTCATTGTCGACAGCAAGCGACCTGTTGCGACGTCCCAGACGCGGACGGTTCGATCGTCGCCGCCGCTGGCCAGCAATCGGTCGTCCGGGCTGAATGCCACGGCGCGAACCTCGCCTTCGTGTCCGACGAGTCTGACTCGCGGTTCGAGGGTCGCGCGATCCAGGATCAGAAGGTCACTTCGGTACTGTGCGTGTGCAATCATCGTGCCGTCGTGACTCTTGGCCATGTGCTCGCCGCCGTCGAATCGTGTCGCCTTTGAGCCGCCGCGAGCAAGCCGCCACCATTCGGCTCCCAGCGCGACTTCCGGGCGGTTGTGATCGGTTTTCTGCGAGACCTGGATTGGCTGCGCACTCCCTTCCATCGGTGCATCATCCGGTATCCGTCTTCCGGATACCACGTCCCAAATCGCCAGTTGACTCACAATCCAATGGTCGCTGTATGCGAGAGCGATCAATTGCGTTCCGTCTTCGTTGAATCCGAGCGCGCCCACATGATGGCCCGGCAGGGACAGTTGACGAGTCAAACTTCCGTTGCCCGTGTCGTAAATACGGACGGTTTGATCCCAGCCGGCCGACGCGAGCAGTTTGCCATCCGGAGAATAACACACTTCGTATATGTAGCTCTGGGCCTCATCGAGAATTCGAGAGGGCGGCGGGTGCCGCCAGTTGAGAAGAAATGCGCCGTCGTCGCCGAACACGAGGGCAGACGAACTGTCCGAACTGAAGTCCATCCAGCGGGTGGAACCAACGGCCGTCGCAGTCAACTGCCGCCCGTCGTCCAGGTCCCAGATTCGCAACTGGTCGTCAACGCCTGCGGTCATCAGGTAGCGATCGCAGGGCGAGAAGCTCACGTGGGTGCTCCCACCTGTGTGAGGTTGCAATTCACGAACGACGGTCCCGTCGCGTTGGTTGCGGATGACGAGCGCTGTCACCGACGGCCAATTGGACCATTCGGCGCGAAGTGATCGGTCGTTGCTGATCGCACACAGGATCGGCCGATCCACACGGTGCCAGTCCAGAATCATGTGGCCATTGTCGATGTTGAACGTGGCTTGGTAGTCCCGCGAATAAGCGACCGCGCTGCCGGGATCGGGGCCCTGCTTGATTGCCAGTAGTCCGTCCGGAAGCTCCACATCAAAAACGGCTTTTCCGGAACTGAGATCGCGAAACACAATGGATCGCGACCCCGCACCGATCAGGCAGAAACGTGAATCGTCGTTAAAGAAGATCGGGTACGTGTCCTTCGGCCACCCCGTGAATCTAAATCGCATGGCCCCCGTTGCTGCGTCGAAAGCAGTTCCCTCGTCGTCGCCGGTATTCGCGACGATCAGCGTTGCGTCGGGGGAGATTGAAACTTCTCCAAGGATGGTCGTAGGGCGGATCGTCGTGAGCGTCTGCCGGGATTGGATGTCGAAGACGTGTATCGTCCCGTTACGCACGGCGGCTGCGATGGGTCGTCCATCCCCGTTCCATGCGGTCGACGCCGGCGGATCAATCACAATGGCCGGATGACCGACTCGGTACGAAAGGTGCTCCCATTCCCAGCCGCGAAGTTCCGCAGGCGCCAGGTCAAGTTGACGCCGCGCCTCGACTCGATTGCTGTCAGCATTGGCCAGGACGGCGCTCAGCGTGGTGCTGTAGGCGAGGCGTCGCATTTGGCGTTCGTTGGCGCGGGCCAATGCCGCGGATGCGTCGGCGGCCTTGCGTTCGCGAATTTCCGCCTCTCGTGCTCGACTGGCCGTCAGTGCCCACCAGGAAGATGCAATGGTTGCCGCCAGCAGAGACACGACTGCGATCATGGCGGCCGTCACAAATGCGCGATTGCGGCGTGCGAATTTCCTAATCTGGTAGGCCGTTGTGGGGGGGCGGGCGCTGACCGGTTCATCGCGCAGGAATCGTCGCAGGTCGCTGCCGAGTTCTTCCGCCGTCTGGTAGCGACGGGTACGGTCCTTCTCGAGCGCCTTTCCCACGATGGTGTCGATGTCGCCGGCGAGTCGTCGGTCGATCGAACTGAGAGACGTCTGTTCGTCCTCAATGACGACGCGGGCCGCCTCGTGGATCAGTTTGCCGCGCAGGTCGTGCGGGAGCCGTCCGCTCAGGATCTCGTAGAGGCAGACACCGAGCGAGTAGATGTCGCTTCGCCGGTCGATGCCTTGCGGATCGCCGCCGAGTTGCTCAGGGCTCATATAGGGAATTGTGCCGATCAGTTGACCGACGTCGGTCTGAAGCGTGACGCCGTCGTCGCCGACACTTGTGGGTCGCGCGACGCCGAAATCGAGAACTTTGGGTTGTCCGCCCGGCTCGACGAAAATGTTGCCCGGCTTCAGATCGCGATGAATGAACCCACGCTCATGGGCGTGGTGGACGGCATCACAGATTTTCGCGAACAGCTCGATACGCTGATGCAGGTTCGGCGCGTGCGATCTCACAAATTGATCAAGCCTTTCGCCCGGAATCAGCTCCATCGCGAAGAACGGCTGAAGGAGCGGCGCGCCGGTCCGGGTGTTCACTTCAGCGACTCCGGCGTCGTAGACCTTGGCAATGCCGGGGTGATGGAGCTGTCCCAGTACGTCGGCCTCGCGTTTGAATCGCTTCAGCAGCTGGATATTGCCGGACCCGACAGACAGGACCTTCAGGGCGACACGGCGTCGCGGGCTGTCTTGTTCGGCTTCATAGACAATTCCCATTCCGCCGCGACCGATCTGGCGGATGATCCGGTATTTGTCGATTCGCTCTGGCAACCTGATTTCTGGTGGTGGCGATTCATCGGAAGCGAGGTCGGCGGCGAGCAGTTCTCTTCCCCTCCCGAGGTCGACGCGATCGACGACCGACGTCGATTGGGCGTCGTGCGCCAGTAGCGACTCGACTTCGCCGAGCACGATCGGATCGTCGGCGCAGGCCTGCTCGAGCATGGCCCGGCGCTCGGACGGGGGCAATTCGCGGGCCCGCTGGAATAATTCGGACGCGCGCTCGAACTGCTGCGGCGAAATCACGACGACGGTTCCTCGCCAAGTTCCCGGCTCAGCCAGGCGCGCGCCACTCGCCATTCGTTTTCGATGGTGGTGTGCGAGACGTCCAGCACCTTCGCGACCTGCTCAATCGTGAGGCCGCCGAAGAAGCGAAGCTCGACGATGCGGGATTTGCGCGGCGACAGCTTTTCGAGCTTTTCCAGTGCGTCGTTGAGAGTCAGGACATCGAGGGTTGCGCCATTCGCGGGTGTCTGGAGTTGGTCGGTCAGCGGTTCGCGCTGCGCGTCTCCTCCGCGCTTTTCGGCCCGACGCCGGCGGGCGCGGTCCTGGAGGATCTGGCGCATGGCCGTTGCCGCAACGGCGCAGAAGTGCATGCGGCTCTGCCAGTCACTTTCCGGCGACTTGACCAGCTTGAGGTATGCCTCGTGGACGAGCGCCGTCGGCTGGAGCGTCTGGTCGGCCGGTTCCCCACGAAAATAGCTGCCTGCGATGGCGCGCAGCTGGGCATACACCAACGGAAGCAGCGCGTTGGCAGCGGTGGAATCTCCGTCATTGACGCGGGCCAGAAGCTGCGTTGCGTCGTTGACGTCGATGTGTGGCTGCTGATTATCGGTGCCCTCACTCATTCCCATCCATTATATACGGATATGCGTTCTGGCAGACCGGCCTAAGTCAAGGACAGGGCCAGTGTTGCGACCGTTTTTCTCCGGTTCTTGAGATTTTCTGCTTGGGAGTTGTCGCGCCGCCTGCGTCTACGGTGAGAAGGGTCATCCAGGACCCCGGCGTATCCACACTCGTGGTCGCTGAAATATCCAGGTTCATCTTCGCACACGGGAGTCGGCATCATGAATCGCCATGCCAATTCGTTACCGCTTGTCATTGCTTTGGCTCTTGTGCTCTGCGTCGCCAACGGTGTCAAGGGGCAGATGGTCGACGACACGTTCACCTACCAGGGGCAACTGAAGCTCGACGGACAACCGGTGAACGGCGATGCGCAGTTCGCCTTCTACCTCTGGGATGCGGAGACCGGCGGCAATGTCGTCGGAACGCCGCTGGCGATGGAGGCGACTGTCGCCGATGGAGTCTTCACAGTCGATCTGAATTTCGATGCGCCGGACTTCAACGGAGAGGTGCGCTGGCTCGAAATTGCCGTGCGATACCCGTCGGGCGTGGGAAGCTACACGTTCCTGACGCCGCGACAGGCATTGCGGGCGACTCCGTACGCCGTGACGGCGCTTCAGGCGCAAAGCGTCGCGGGGCTCGACGGCCATTCGCTCGACGCTGCGGATGGATCGCCGGAGGATGCGTTGTTCGTGGACAACGCCGGCGAGGTTGGGATCGGGACGCTCAATCCGCTGGCGCCGCTGGATATTCGCAACGACTGGGCCACGCTTCGGCTGCAGGCAGAGACGGCGGGCGCGTCGACCTTTATCGATATGCGGCGGTCGGACGGCACGGTTCGCGGTATCGTCGGCGTGGACGGTCCCGGATTCAGCGGGCCGAAAGACCAATTGTCGATTGCCACGTGGACCAGCCATCCAATCGGCTTCTTCACGGGCGCCGTGCAGCGGATGGTGATCGACAACACCGGAAATGTCGGCATCGGCGTGACGACGCCGTCGAGAAAGTTGCAGGTTGCAGGAACAGCAAGAGTCAGCGCGCTCGAGGTCGGTGGAAATTACCCGACGCAGGGGATCTTTATCGATCAGGAGCATATCGACACGATTCAGGGAGACCCGTTGCTACTGCAGACGCAGAGCCTCGGTGATGTCATCGTGAGTCAGGACCTCGGCGTCGGCACGAGTTCTCCCAGCGCAAGATTGGATGTGGAATCGTCCGAGTCGGAGACGGTTACCGCAGTGATTCGAAACACGTCCAGCTCCGGGATTGGCGGGGCCTGGCTCGACTGTATCAGCGATTCCGGAACCCTGGAGATCGGTATCAACAACTCGACGCATTCGGATCCGGGGACGTCGGTGCTGAATGCGGCGACAGATCTTAAGTTCATCACGGGCGGCGCTGAGCGCATGCGCATCAAGAACGACGGGAGCATCGGCATCGGGACCAGCGTGCCTGAGGTCGGCGTCAAGCTGGACGTAGAGGGCGTCATTCGCTGCGAGGCCGTGATTCTCGACGGCGGGGCCGATCTGTCGGAAGGGTTTCTGGTGGACGAGACCGCGCGGCCCGGGATGGTCGTCGCGATTGACCCGACTCGACCCGGCGCCCTGCGGACTGCGAATACGCCATACGACGTAAAGGTCGCGGGCATCATCAGCGGCGCCGGCGGCGTCAAGCCGGGGCTGCGAATGGGCCAGGCCGACACGATTGCGAACGGCGATCATCCGGTTGCGCTGACGGGGCGCGTCTATTGCTGGTGCGACGCGGATGCGAATGGTCCGATCCAGGCAGGCGACATGCTGACGACATCCACCACGCCCGGACACGCCATGCGGGTGAGTGACCGCGATCGTGCATTCGGCGCTACGATCGGCAAGGCCATGACGTCGCTTGAGCGCGGACAGGGATTGGTCCTGGTGCTGGTCAATCTTCACTGATCGCGCGCGACGCCAGGAGATCCGCCATGTGCTCGAGACGACAGTTTCTTAAGGTACCCGCAGCAAGTCTGGTGATATTGACTGTTTGTGCCACTGGCCTGGCACAGCTACCGACGCCGCCGAAGGGCGGGTTCACGGTTGACAACGTCATCGGTGCGTTTCAGAAGCTGCAACTTCACGGCGATCCGATCGGATTTCGCATTGGTGTCGGCGTCGATGCCGACCTGTGCAAGCATTACCAGGGAATCGCCAGGCACCATTCCGCGGACGGCACGCCGTACTTCTTCGTGACGCACAGCATGAACCATACGTCGTCCTGCGGCCTGCTGGAGTGCGACTCGGACTGTTCGGACGATCCGGGTGAATTGCTCGTGGTCCGGATGGCGTCGCGGCCCAAACACGGCGAGCGGATGCGATCGAACAAGCTCAACCCGTTTCAGGACCTGTCGGATACTGCACCGCCCGCCACGGACACGGGCATTCTCAGTATTCGCTTCAACGATGGCGCGTGGCCCGGCTGGCAGCACGTCGGCGACGGTCAGATTGTCGACGACGTGCTCGTCATCCCCATGGAACGCCAGTATCCCGGCATCGACGAAGCGGGGGCGCTGATTTTCATCGACATACGGGATCCCGAGAATCCGGTCATGCTGAAAGAGATCGAGTTCCCGATGATGATCGGCGTGCTCGCCATCACGTGGGATGAAGTCAACAACAACTACCTGATCTGCTTCACTGCCGGCAACTCGCGATCGCTGCATTTCTATGAAACGAATACCGAAGATCTCTTTGATCCCGCGCTCGGCCTCAATCTGCTGGACACCGTCGAAATCGACACCGACGTGCCACAGTCGGTGCGGGACAAATGGGAGAACTGGCAGAACCTGGATTTCATTCGCCAGACAAATGACGATCGTCTGTTCGTGGCGACCGGCGACAATACGGGCGGCACGGATTCGGGATCGGATTGGGTCCGGCTGTTTGAGGTCACGCGATCGGGCGACAACTTTGATTTCATCTACCGGGCCGAGCGTCATCTGAAACTCGACGACCCGCGCATGGGAAACGCCGCGGCGGGGACCGGTTATTACGTGTCACCTTCGGGGCAATTGCTGCTTTACACTTGCGAGCACCAGGACAACGGAGCGGGTAGCAGCATTCGTGCGGGCGAATTCCACTCCTACGACGTGTCCACAAGCGGCATACCCGAATCAGGTCGACCGTGGATCGAGTTGTATTGGGACGTCGAGGGTTGGGACGATGACTCTCCCAACAAGAGCCTGATGTTCGATCACATCGACTTCGGCCGCGACAGCTTTCTGAATCTCGACGACGAGGGCGGCTGGGCGCAGGAAGCCGACTCAGTTCGTTACTGGGCCCCGCCGGGAATGCGGATCAGGCTCTTCGATCAGGACGGATGGGGAGGCCAGTCGATCACTTTGGTCGGCGACGGCGATGTACATTTCATTCGGGATCTCGACGCCAGTTTCATCGACGACAACCCGTCTCAGCCACTGATCTCTGGATGGCATGACCGCGTGCGTTCCATCTCCATGGACGTCATCCCCGTCGGCCTGCTGCGACCTTGGGTCACGCTTGCGCAGGGGATGGCGATTGCGCCGATTCTGAGTCCGTCCGCGTCCGGACTGACGATCACGATCGACGCCGGCGTTCCCCAGGTCATGAGTTCGCTGATTAACGTGACTGGCGCCCCCATGTTGCTCGAACCGCGAGACGGGATCGTGACCATCATCGCTCCGTGACTTGCTGGCGGTCGGCCCCAGCCACGCGGCGCAGGAGAATTTTGAAGTGTTTCCCATGGCCATGCAGGAGAATCAAGGACTTGTTGCCCGAGCGCTGGGGATTCTGATCCTCGCAGTCATTGCAATCGAGACTCCGCGCGCAACTGCCACGGGCGGCGACAATCCGATGGCACAGAATGTCCCGACCCAGCTTCAGTTGCTGAAGCACCATGGCGAACCGCTCGGGTATTGGCTCGGTAGCAGCACGACGCCCACGATCGGGGGCCACATCAACGGAATGGCCCGATCGGACGGACCCGATGGCACGCCGTACCTGTACGTGGCGCATGCCGAAGGAGGCGGCGAAATCGTCGTCGTGCGCATGGCCTCGCGTGACGTCGACGGCGAACGCCTGCGGTCCAATCGACTGCGACGGTACAGCCACAGCTGGCAGACACCGCCGCCCAGCGAAGACGTAGTCGTCGAGGTCATCGAATTCAGCGTCGCCGACTTTCTGGGCAGCGGCGTTCCGATGACCTACTCCCATCCGGGTGGCATGCAGATTCTCGATGACGTGCTCGTGGTTGCACTCCAGGATCCGGCATCATCCGCCGCGGCAGATGCCGCGCTGGCGGTGATTGATGTTGCCGACCCGCTGAACCCGCAACTACTGGAACTGAAAACCGTGGCCGATACGACGGCGGACGACATCGAGGGCTCCGGCGCATCGGCGATCGTCAGGATTGAAGACGGCACCTATCTCATCACGTCGATGCTGAAGATTGCCGGAAAGGACGAAAAGACGCTGATCGCATGGCAGACGCCGACCGACGATCTGCGCGACCTCGCGAATCCGGGCGTCGATCTCATCGAGATTGACCGCTGGCGGGCATCGGAACTGTCGGAGTTCGGCGACGATGAAGGTGACTGGGAGGGCGGTCCCACGACGTTCGGTCTCAACTGGCCGTTTCAGGCGTTGTCCTTCGTCAAGGAAACGCCGGCCGGCAACGATCCGCCGCGAATGTACCTTCTGGCGTTTCGCAACTCGACCGGATCTCCGTCGGATGGAGATGACTGGATTCACATCTACGAGGTGTTTCTCATCGGCGGTCAGCTGAAGCTCGACTTTCTCGACAAGCGGAAGTTCTACCGCGATACGACGCAGGACCAGATGGGTGACTTCTCTGCCGCCGCAGGTGCCTACGTCACTCCGTCCGGACAGCTGATCGTCTATTCGGCCGAATACAGTAACGGCGGCCCCAGTGGCACGGTCCGATTCGGTGAGTGGTCGCACTACGGCCGGACCGAGGACATGATCGGGCAATTTGGTGATGCATGGTTCGAACTCTACGACAACGACAATGGATGGACGGATGACAACCAGAGCATGAGCCTCGTTTTCGACGCGTGCGACAAGGATCTTGAGAACCTCGAAGACCTGCGGCAGCATGACAACTTCGACGATCGTGTCAGCTCGATCGTCTGGCGTCTGCCCGTTGGTGAATCGATCGTCTTATACGAGCATCCCTTTTTCCAGGGGGCGTCGCTTGTACTGCAGGGCAATGGCGAAGTGCAGTTCCTGGCAGATCTCGAGGCTTCCTTCATCGACAACGACCCGTTTGAAGAGCTCGTTTCCGAATGGGGCGATCGGATCGAGTCCGTTCGGTTTGCGGGCAGCTGTGTCGGTCAGGCCGTCGCGGTGCCGGAGGTCCGCCTCACATTGACCGACGGCATTGCCGCCATCGCGAATATACCGAGTACGTGCTCTACGGTATCCATCCTTGCCGGCCCGCAGATCGTTGCTGGCGGGATCCTCGAGAATCCCGTAGCACAGCCGATTCGGCTTGAACCGCGCGGTGGGGCCGTGGTGATATTGGGTCCGTAGGCACAAGGCATCGACAAAACAACGAACCCGAAAGGACGGCGAAGATGACACGCAATCGAGTGAAGGGAATTCCCGGTGTATTGATCGCGTTGGTAATGACACCGTCGGTGCTGGCCGGTGGACTCAGTGTCAACTGGTACACGTTCGACGGCGGCGCCGGCTACAGCATCGGCGGCGGATACGAACTGGATGGGACGATCGGTCAACACGATGCCGGACCTGCGACTGGAGCGATGACGGGGATGGGGTTCGAGCTGCGCGGAGGGTTCCGTGTGGCCCCGGCCGAGTGCACGTGTCCCGGCGACATGAACGGCGACGGTGTGAGGAACGGCTCAGATGTCCAGCAGTTCGTTGGATGCCTCGTCGCCGACAGCGGTTGCTCATGCGCCGACGTTGATGAACTCCCGGGCGTCAGCATTGATGACATCGCTGCATTCGTCGATGATCTGCTGTCGAGCGACGCCTGTCCGTAACAGTTGACGGCCACTGAAGCACGAATGGATGCTCTCGCTGATGAGCTTGAGTCGTCGCCGGCATGAGATAGGGGCGGTATCGGCCGGTCGACCGACACGCCCGAACACGCCTCAGGCAAGCCCAAACCCACGCTTATGATCTCTCTTCAGGGGCATCGCTAACGGATTGTCAGCACAGACTTAATAAACTAGTTCGAACCCAGCCGTCTTCGAAAACCGGCGAGTTGGCAGGAGTGACAATGGGGACCAGATGCAAGAGCTTTCCGCCAGACGTGAATTCGATGGAGCCTCCGACCGACGCCACATCTCAGGAAGCATCCATACGACAGTGCATTCGGCGCCAACGCTACTTTGGTGATTCTCTCCGGCACAATTACCCGTGCGGCGGCGTAAGTTCGGCACCTGGACTACACCAACATCAAATGTCGTGACCGCTCTCTGACGTCTACGATCGCAACCGTTCCTCCGCTGTTGCAGGCGGCGACATGCTTATTCCATACTCTTCGAGCCAATTGGATTTGGGCATGACATCCTGGACGTGCTCCCGTGTACGCGTGCGACCGGGACGAATCCGGGAGCAATGAGGTCTTCCGGCTGCTGGGGGATTCCGACACTGCGATCATCCGCGCACCACAGGCGAACGGTTTTGTCGAGGCTGGCCGAAACAAACCACCGTCCTTCTGGAGCGGCGGCGACGGATCGGATACAGGCGTAATGCTGGCGAAAGGTAAGCGTGACATCGCCCGTTTCGACGTCCCAGATTCTGATCAGGCCATGGTAGCCGCAAGAAACCAGTCGACGATCGTCGGGCAGGAATGTGAGGGCCTGAACCTGCAGATGGCCTTGGCGCTTCCAGAGCAACTTGCCAGATTGCATATCCCATACCCAAACGCATTTCTCGTCGGTGCCCGCGGCAACGAACCGGCCTGACCGCGAGAGCGCCGCGACATTCCGTTCAGCGCCGGTCGGCAGATCGCGAATGTGGCGCCCGGTCGCCGCGTCCCAGATACGCACGCCTGTCGCGTGGCCCGCGGTGAGAAGCTGGTTTCCATCCGGACTGATCATGACGCTCCAGACAGTTCCCTGATGCGCCTTGAATTCCCGGATGAGTTGCCTTCTGGGCACATCCCAGAGGCGAACGATGCCGTTGATGTGGCCGGAGGCAATTCGATCATCTTTCGGTGACCACGCCAGGCTGTAGACCGCATTATTCGGTGTGTCCAGATTCGCAATAGGCGATCCGAATGGAGGCTCCCAGATGCTGACGCGACCGTCTGCGCCACCGGACGCCAGTGTGCCGTCCCCATGGCTGAACGCGAGCGTCCAGAGTCGTCCCGTATGCGCAGCGGCGTTTGACGATTCGATGGCGCCCGGCATGGACAGGATTCGAAGTCTGCCTACGTCGTCGCCGATTGCGACGAGGTGTCCGTCCGGCGATACGGCCGCGGAGGCGAACGCATAGTCTGATTTCACGACGATCGGTGGTTCCTCAAAGCGAGTTGCGTCCCAGATTTTGACCGTTAGATCGTGGCTTACGGTCACGATTCCCCGACCGTCCGGCGTGAATGCAACGTTGTCGATAACGTTGGTGTGTCCGAACCTCATCGCCTCTTCCACTCCACTGCTGACACTCCAGACTCGGAGGGCGGATGCGTCTGCGCCGGCCACTCGCGCGCCATCCGGACTGAATGCCGCCGTTGCCAGCCCCCGACCGGTTGCGCCGACAAACATGCGATACTGTTCGCCGGTGTCGACGAACCATAGGCGAATTGTGTTGTCATAGCTCGTTGAAGCGAGGAACTGACCATCCGGGCTGAAAGCGACTCGCTTGATGTCGTCCGTGTGTCCATGGAATGAACGGACGATCCTTCCCGAATTGACATCCAGCAAAATCAAAGTGCCGTCCGATTCCGCCGATGCGATCATGGTTGAATCGGGCGACCAGGCAATGTTCATCGGTCGCAGGCGTTTGACGTGCGGCCACTCGCGAAGGAGTTGTCCATTGCTCAGGTTCCACACGCGAAGGGGTTCGTGCTGGTAGCCGCCGGCGGCGATTCTACGACCGTCCGGCGAGATGGCGACCGCGCCATCCGTTGGGATCGTGAAACGATTCATGGGTTCCCATGTCTCGGTATTCCACACATGCGCCTCAGTGGATTTGCGCCCAGCGCATGCGACTAGCCGGCTATCCGGCGAGAATGAGATCTCCTCGACGAATCCATCCGTGTGAAGCGTGCGGACGCACTGACCTGTATCCGCATTCCACAAGCGCAGCGTTGCGTCCCGACCGCCTGATGCGATCAGGCGGCCATCAGGGGAGACGGCGCAACCGACGACGGTCTCAGTGTGGCCAACGAGCGTCTTGACGCTGGTATCCGCCAGGCGGTTGAGGTAATGCCATTCCAATCCCCGCAGGTCTTCGGGACAATGCGCCAGACGCCGCTTGAGTTCCATGCCATCACCGGCCTCGTGTGCCATCTGCGCCAAAACGAGGTCATTGAGGTAGACGGCTCGTCGCATCTGCTCCGCATTTCTTTCTGCGATAGATCTTTGCCGCTCGGAATCCTGATACAACAGTCCCAGGCCTAATGCCGATCCAATCAGGACGGCGAGAAAGGACATCGTCACACCGACCGCGATGCGATGCCGTTTGATCGCCTTGCCCAGGACATACCAATAGCGGTCGCGCTTGGCCTCGATCGGTTCGTTCCAAAGATAGTGCGCGATGTCGCGTTTCAAGTCGGGAACGGATTGATAGCGTCGACAACGATCCTTCTCGAGCGCCTTGACCATGATTGTCTCGATGTCGCCGCGGAGGATACGGTTGACCGACGACAGCCGCCGCGGTGCCTGCTCACGGATAAGCCGAGGCATCTCGAACGGAGAAGCCGTGCTGAAATCGTAGGGGAATTCGCCCGTCAGCAATTCGAACAGAACAACGCTCAGCGCGTATACGTCGCTTCGCGTATCGACCTCGACAGCGACGCCGTCGCACTGTTCGGGGCTCATATAGCGGAGCGTACCAATCAGTTCGCCGACGTCCGTCTGCAATGTTGCAATCGTCATGTCTGCATCGGTCGATCGCGCCACGCCGAAATCAATCAGCTTGGGTTGGCCGGTTTCGTCCACCAGGATGTTGGCCGGCTTTAGGTCGCGATGGATGATGCCGCGCTGATGGCCCGCCTGGACCGCGTCGCAAACCTGGAGAAAGAGCTGCAGTCGTTGTCGTGTACCCAGTCGATTCGCGTCTGCGTAGCGTGTGATCGGTAGCGCGCCGGGAATGAACTCCATCGCGAAGTAGGGGCAGTCGCCGTCGTGCTCGTGCACACCTGCCTCGTAGATTTGCGCGATTCCGGGATGTCGCAATCGACCCAGGATTTCCGCTTCGTGTCTGAATCGCCGCAATGCAGAGCGCGAGGCGATGCCGGGTCGCATGATCTTGACGGCCACTTTGCGATGAGGTTCAAGTTGGTCGGCTTCATAGACGATGCCCATGCCGCCCGTGGCGATTGCGCGTTTGATCTCGTACCGTCCAAGCGTCGTGCCGACGAGTGGATCGTTCTGGACACGCCCGTTGAGTAACTCTTGGTCGGGCGGCTCCAGGAATCCGTGGGCCTTGGCATCGGCATTCAGGAGCGAATCGACCTCCAAGCGTAACGATTGATTGCCGCTGCAGATTTCATCAAGGAAGGTCATGCGATCCGCGGGCGCGAGCTCAAGCGCCGCCTCAAACGCCTCGATCACAGCATTTTTGTCCAGCGTGTCCATGGCTCAATCGCCAAGACGGATCATGCGGAATCACCGGCGAGTTCCCTGTAAAGCCAGGCCCGGGCATATCGCCATTGCCGCTCCACTGACCGGGGCGACGTCTGCAGAACCGCGGCTGCTTCCTCGCATTTCAGTCCGCCGAAGAATCGCAGTTCGACCACGCGGGCCCGTTGGGCGTCCTGTTCAGCCGGGCGACTCAGCGCATCGTCGAGCGCCAATACGTCAATCGTGCGGTCGTAGGTGGCAACCATTCCACCATCGAATTGCAGCCGCGACCACTTGCCGCCGCGCTTGGCGCGTGCGCGACTGCGCGCATGGTCAACCAGGACTCTGCGAATCGCCTGCGCCGCCACGGAGAAGAAGTGTGCCCGGTCCTCCCAGCGTGCCTGGGTCTGATCGACCAGCTTGAGGTAGGCCTCGTGGACTAGCGCCGTGGGCTGAAGCGTATGGTCGGAGCGCTCCTGCTTCATCAACTCCGCCGCCAGCGCACGGAGCTTGCCGTAAACTAACGGCAGCAACTCATCCGCGGCACGTGCATCGCCGGCGCCCGCCCGAGCAAGCAATCCCGTGATGTCGTCCTTCAGATTGGCCACGCGCATAACCCCGGACAGAGAGATGAATTCTGAAATCCTGTCGGGTTGAGGGCATCATTATCGCGAATAGGCATATGAGACGCAATGCGGGGCATCCGTTCCGCTCTCAACGCTTTCTCTTGGGAGACATCCTCATGAAACGCATTGCCACAATTGCAAGTCTTGGTATTGCTTTGGTGGCGACCGCCGCCTTTGCCCAGCAGCCGATCGGAACCTCATTCACCTACCAGGGGCAACTCAAGCAGAACGGATTGCCCGTCACGGGCGACGCCGACTTTGTCTTTACCCTTTGGGACGCGGCGATCGGCGGCAATCAGGTCGGCGTCACCGCCACGTCGGAGACCGGCGGTCATGCAGTACAGAACGGGCTGTTCACCATCGCCCTTGACTTCACGCCGGCCGATGGGTGGATCTACGACGGAACGGCTTTCTGGCTGGAGGTCCAAGTCGCATACCCCGCCGGCTCGGAGCAATGGGAAACACTTACGCCGAGACAGCGCCTCACAGCTGCGCCGTACGCGTCCTTTTCCACCGTCGCCACCGTCGTGCCGTGGGCGGGCATCCTGGACATGCCGGCGGGCTTCGCCGACGGGGTCGACGATGTTGGAGACGGATCGTATTGGTCGCTGACCGGGAATCAGGGAACGACGCCCGGCACGAACTACATCGGCACCATGGACGACGCGCCGCTCGAACTGCGCGTCAACGGCCAGCAGGCGCTGAGACTGGAACCCAATTCAACTTGCCCGAACGTCATCGGCGGCAAGTCGAACAATCAAGTCGATCCGTTGACGTTCGCGGCCACGATCGCGGGCGGTTCGGGCAACTCGGTCATGGGTCAGTACGCCACGATCGGCGGCGGCACGGGAAACACAGTTGAAGAGTTCAGCGTCATTGGCGGCGGCTATGAGAACCTGGCGAGCGGTGCCTATGCGGTGATCGCCGGCGGCGCGAATCACAGTGCGAATGGCTACTACTCGACGATCGCCGGCGGCCGGCAGAATACGGTCGGCGATCGAGCGACTGTCGCCGGCGGCGAGTTGAATCTCGCGACCGGTTCGAACTCGTTTGTGGGCGCCGGATACGAGAACCTGGCCGACGGCTCGCATAGCGTCGTCGCGGGCGGCAAGGACAACGGCGTGACAGGGCCGATGAGTTTCATCGGCGGTGGCTGGAACAATCGGATTCTTGACAACGCGGAATACGCAACCATCGCCGGCGGCGGTTCGTCCGATCCGGGCGATCCGATTGGAACGAATAATCGTGTTTTCGACAACTACGGCACAATCGGTGGCGGAGGTGCAAACAGGGCCGGGAGTGATGACGGCGATTCCACTAGCAGCGAATACGCCACGATCGCAGGCGGTTCCAGGAACGAGGCCAGCGGTTGTTCCGCAGTTGGTGGAGGCAAGGATAATGATGCCATTGGATACGGATCTGTCGTCGCCGGTGGAGGCACCAATGATGCAAACGGGGTCTACGCTGTTGTGGGCGGGGGCTTTTCGAATGTCGCTCTCCGAGACTACTCCGTCGTGTCTGGCGGAAACGCTAACGTAGCATCAGGTCGGTCTGCTTCTATCGGAGGAGGCGTTAACAACAGTACACAGGGCAGTTACGCCACGGTGCCCGGCGGCGCAAACAACCGGGCCGGCGGAGACCTCAGCTTCGCGGCGGGAAATTTTGCACGGGTACGCATACCCTCACAATCCGGCGACGACGACGGCGACGAGGGCACCTTTGTTTGGGCCGATGCGACCGGCGAGATCTTCGAATCCACCGGTCCCAACCAGTTCCTGATTCGTGCCGAAGGCGGTGTGGGAATCGGAACCAATCATCCATTGGCCACCTTGCATATTGCAGATGACTCAAACTCGTCTCTGAATCTCACGAATGAGAGTAACGTCGGTTGGAATCTGACGAGAACATACAACAATGGAGATCTCAACATTAGCGAGATTAGTCAGTCCGGATCATCCACAAGGGCCATATTCGCGCAAGGCGGCAACATCTATTTGGGCCATGTCTCAGGGCGCGTTGGCATCGGTACGACGTCGCCATCGTCAAGACTCGATGTCATTGACCCGACCGTACTCAACGACACGCCCGCCATCCTCGGCGAGCACGACGTCACCGACTATTACGGCATCGGCGTTCGCGGGCATGGCGGATACATCGGCGTCGAAGGACGCGTCGATCCGACGGGAGATCTGTCCTACTACGGCCTTTTCGGCAGGGTCAATGGGGGAACAGGTACAAACCGTGGCGTGTACGGGTACGCCAACGGTGGCGCCAGCAACTACGGCGGCTATTTCGTAACCGAGGGTGAACGAAACAGCGCCGGCGTCGTCGGCACGAACATTTCGACTTTCGACACCGAAGGACAGCTCGCGTACGTCGGCAGCGCCCCCGAATTCCCCATTGCCGCCGGCGTCTACGGCCGAGACACTTCATCGGGCTACGGATACGCCGGGTACTTCGACGGCAATGTCCAAGTCATAGGAAGCTTAAACTGCACGGGCAGCAAGAATTTCAAGATCGATCACCCACTCGATCCCGCCAACAAATACCTCGTGCATTCGTGCATCGAAAGCTCCGAACGACTGAATGTCTACAACGGCAACGTCGTGCTTGACAACAACGGCGAGGCAGTCGTCGTTCTGCCGGATTGGTTTGAAGCACTGAACCGCGACTTCCGCTATCAGCTCACGTGCATCGGCGGCTACGCGCAGATTTACATCGCCGACGAGATTCGCAACAACCGGTTCAGGATCGCCGGCGGTAAGCCCGCACTGAAAGTCTCCTGGCAAGTGACGGGCATCCGCAACGACGCGTGGGCGGTCATCCATCAGATGACGATCGAAGTCGACAAGCAGAAGGGCGAACGGGGCAAGTACCTCCATCCCGAAGTCTTCAGTCAACCTGCGGAACTCGGAATCGGGTTTGAGCCGCGACGGACCCAGGTCTCGGACGTTGAGAAGATGAACGCAACCGCGGCCTCCGAGTCGGTTGAATGAACCCGTTCGTTCGATCGTCCCGATCTCGGCTCACTGGGATCGAGCGGGATCGATCGAGGAGATCGATCATGATTCGAAGACGAAGAATTCCAATACTCATGCTTGCGTTGTTCTCCGCCGCGTCGTTTGCGACCGCCTGGGCCCAGACGTTGGATGTCGACTGGCACACAGTCGATTCCGGCGGCGAGATGTGGTCGAGCGGCGGCACCATGCAGCTTTCGGGCAGCATCGGGCAGAGCGACACGGATGATTCTCTCGTCATGACCGGCATCACGCTGTCACTGACGGGCGGTTTCTGGGCCACGCCTCCGTGCTGGTGCTTGTCGGATACAAACCACGACGGTCTGCGCAACGGCGAGGACATCCATTTTCTTCTGGAATGCGTGCTCAACACCGTCTTGGACTGCGAGTGCGCCGACGTCGCGACGGATGGCGCGCTCGATATGAACGACGTGGACGCCTTCGTCGCAGACTTGTTGTCGGGTGATTTCTGCCAGTAGTGGTGCGCGGCGCTCCGACCTGCTTCCCCGGCGACGCTCAGGCCCAGGGAAGACAGGGTCGGGCGATTCGCTTTGGTATTTGGACATTGGGACGCAACGACAAACGTCGACGAAAGGAGATCAACCAATGATCAGCAGAATTCGACGGATTACGATACTCGCGATGGCCGGCGCAATCGCGCTGGCTTCGGCGCCAGCGATCGGGGCGACGATTACGTGGGTCGGCAACGGCGATGCCGTCTCCTGGGATGATGTGAACAACTGGGATCTAAGTCGAGCCCCAGTCAATGGTGACGACGTCGTCATTCCCGATGTGGCAGCGACGACGAGTGTCACATATTCAGATGTTTCATTAACGACGCAGATCAACAGCCTGGCGTGCGACGAGCCGCTGAACGTGACAGGCGGCGATTTGGGCGTCGACACGACGGCCGACGTGAGTCAGCCGGTGACGCTGAACGGGGGGACGTGCAGCGGGGGATCGTGGAAGTGCACGGGCAGCGGCGCGATTGTCGGGACGAACAACGCCAACAACTACCTGTCGGGCGTCACGCTGGACGGGGACATTTCGCTGAGCGACGCCAGCGCGCGGATTCAGATCGTGAATGGCACGACATTTACGACAGCGCACATTTACGGCGCCGGCGCGGCGCTTCAGTTCGCTCCGGACAGCGTGATCACGGGCGACATCTTCATGGGCGGGATGATCGGCGGTTGGCGGATCATCGAGATGAGTGGAGGCGTGAATGGAACCGTCACTATCGCATCGAGCGGGTCGATTCAGGTCGAGAAGCAGACGACGACGTTCGGCGCGGCGATCGGCAATGCCAATTACCAGGTCGGGCACATGACGCTGATCAACGAAGGACTGATCCATTGCGAATACGTCAGCGCGAATAATCGAATCTGGCCGCAGGGCGGCTTCACCAATGCGTCGACCGGCGTCGTCGAAGCCGCGAACGGTGGCTTGCTGTGCCTCACCACGAGTTGGACGAATAACGGGCAGATGTATGCCATGGGGGGCGCGACATTGAGGCTCCAGGGATCGACATCGACATCGAGATTCGGATACATCGACGGTTCGGGCGGAACCGTTTCCTTCTACCAATGTGCGATCGACAACGCAGACGACTCGCTGTTGCTGGACAGCAGCACGGCTTCGTGGGTCTTCGCGGGGTCGACGATCACCGGCGGAACGATCGACTTTGCCGACGGTATGGTGATGAACATCGCCGGAACGAATCAACTGAACAACGTGAGTGTGAACGGCGAGTTGCTGATGGAAGAAAGCGGCGGTCGGGCTTACATACAGGGCTCGACGACGTTTGAAACGGCTCGATTGAACGGATACGACAGCGCGTTGCGTTTCGACCCCGGCGGCGTCGTGAGCGGCGATGTCTGGTTCGGTGGTGACGACTCGCGCTACCGCTATGTGGAGTTGCAGAGCAACGGCGCTGCCGTGACCATTCCGGCGACAAGCACACTTCAGATCGACTCTCCCAACAACATCCTGCAGGTATGGATTAGTGGTCTCGGCTCGACGCCGCTAGTAAATGAAGGCACGATCCGGGCGAATGTCGCTGGGCCGCCGATCAAAATTCAGGTCAACGGAGGCTTCACGAACGACGGCCTGGTCGAAGCGATGAATGGCGGCGCTGTCTGGTCGCTCAAAACAGCGAATTACAAGGACGCGACGAACACACTGGAAGGCGGCAGCTGGCACGTGGGGCCGGGTTCGCTCGTTCGGATCGATAATGCGGCTATTGTCCGGAATGCGGCCGACATCGTGCTCGACGGTTCGGGTTCCCAATTTGCCGATCAGAATGACGTTGATCTGCTGGCGGGCTTCGCGGAGAACAACGCGAATGGGAACTTCACAATCACTAACGGGCGAAACCTGACAACGTCGGGGCCTTTCACCAACGCGGGCGTACTGGTCGCAAGTAGCGGCAGCACATTCACGGCGACCGGCAACTTCGTACAGACAGATGGCACGACGACGATCGACGCCGGAACGCTGGCGTCCACGACGCTGGTCGATATTCAAGGCGGCGTCTTGGAGGGCAACGGCCTGGTCGATGCGCCCATCGTCAACGCGGGCAGCGTTTCACCCGGGCTCTCGGCGGGGACATTGAGCGGGACTGCCGATTTCACGCAGACGACTGCCGGCAGTTTGGACGTACAAATCGGCGGACAGGTTGCGAATGACGACTATGACGTGCTCGCCGTCGATGGCGCGGCCACGTTGGCCGGTACGCTCAACGTGACGTTGATCAACGGCTTCGAGCCCCCGGTCGGTTCGAGTTACGACATTCTGACGGCAAGTTCGATCAGCGGGACGTTTGACCCCGAGAACATGCCTACACTCGTCAACAATCACTGCTGGCATGTCGGCTACTTGGCAGACAAAGTGACGTTGACGATTCTCAGCCCGAGCGTGATCACGACACAGCCGCTCAGCGCGGTCGTGTGTGAGGGGGATCCCGTGACCTTCTCCGTCGGGGCGGATGGATATCCGTCGCCGACCTATCAATGGTATTACGACGGTAACCCGGTTCCCGGCGAGACCGGCTCGTCGATGGCGATCGACGAGGTGACGACGGCGGATGCGGGGACCTACACGGTCTTCGTCAGAAATGACTGCGGCGAAGTGACGAGCGTTCCGGTCACGTTGGGCGTTCAGACAAACCCCGTCCTGACAGTGCAACCTGCGAGCCAGACGGTTTGTGAAGGCGATTCGGTGACATTCAGCGTGACGGTGACGGGCGATCCACCGCCGGACTTCCAGTGGCGAAAGAATGGTGCGAACATCGACCTGGCGACCGACGCCTCGTTGACGATCGATCCGGTTACGACGGATGACATCGGTAGCTACGACGTGGTGGTGACCAATGCATGCGACGAGGTGTTCAGCGATTCCGCGATGCTGACGGTCCACACGGCGCCGGTGATCACGGTCGCGCCGCAGAGTCAGACAGTGTGCGAAGGTGATCCGGTGACGTTCAGCGTGACGGCGACGGGTGATCCAACGCCGACGTATCAGTGGAAGCACGACGGCGTCGACATCACACCCGGCGGGACGGGGACGACGTTGACCATCCCGAGCACTTCGACGGATGACGAGGGAGATTATGCCGTCGTCGTGACGAACGAATGTGGCAATTCGACGAGTCTGCCCGCGACGCTGACGATCCACACGGCGCCGGTGATCACGGTGCCGCCGGCGAGTCAGACCGTGTGCGAAGGCGATCCGGTGACGTTCGATGTGACCGTCACGGGCATACCTGCGCCAACATACCAGTGGATGCGGAACGGTATGCCCATTGGAAATGCGAACGATGCGTCGCTGACGATTTCGTCCGTCTCGATTGCCGATGACGGCGCCATGTACAGCGTTGAGGTGGAGAATGAATGCGGAACCGCAACGAGCGGCGCCGCGACGCTGACGGTTCACACGGCGCCGGTGATCAATGTCGCACCGCAGAGCCAAACGGTGTGCGAAGGTGATCCGGTGACGTTCAGCGTGACGGCGACGGGCGACCCTGCGCCGACGTATCAGTGGCAGCATGAGGGAAGCGACATTCCCAACGAGACGGGGACTTCGCTCACGATACCGAGTGTTTCGCCGGGCGACGCAGGGGAATACGGCGTCGTCGTCTCGAACGGGTGCGGTACGCCGACACCTGTCGCGACGCTTACGGTGCATACGGCGCCGGTGATCACATCGATCGGCGGGTATCCCGACACAGTATGCGCTGGTGAGTCGGTGACGTTAAGCGTGACAGTATCAGGCGATCCGGCGCCGACGTATCAATGGAAATTGGATGACGCGATCATACCGGGCGCGACGAGCGACTCGCTGACGATCGAGCATGCGATGACGGCCAGCGCCGGCGTTTACACCGTTGAGGTCGTGAACGCGTGTGGAAGCGCGGTTAGCGATCCGATGCCGCTGACGGTGCATACGATGCCAGAGATTACGGTGCAGCCGCAGAGCCAGACCGTGTGCGAGGGTGATTCGGCAATCTTCAGCGTGACAGTGACGAGTGATTCCGCGGAAACATACCAGTGGTACCACGGCGGCGTCGAAATCATAGATGCGATCGAGGCGTCGGTCACGATCGACTCGGTCTCGGCCCTTGACGACGCAGGCGAGTATTACGTGGAGGTGACGAACGCATGCGGACCTGTCTTCAGTTCGACGGCCGTGCTGACTGTCCACACTCTGCCGGTCGTCACGATCGATCCGGCCGGCCGGGGCGCTTGCGAAGGTGGGGCCGTGACGTTCAGCGTTTCGGCGGCGGGTGATCCTGCGCCGTCGTACCAATGGCGACACGGAGGCGCCGACATCGGCGGAGCGACCGCCGCTTTGCTGACGATCAATCCGATTGCATTGATGGATGCCGGCGCGTACGACGTCGTCGTGACCAATACGTGTGGCTCGGATACCAGCGCCGTCGCCATGCTCACAGTCTTCGAAACGCATTCCGGCGATGTCAACGCGGATTCCAGGGTCGATGGGGCGGACATTCAGATGTTCGTGAACGAGATCATGAATCCGGGCGAGCCTAGTGCCGTGTTCTGCGCGGCCGACATGGACCTCAACGGTCTGCTCGATGTGGATGACGTTGCGTTGTTTGTGAATGCGTTACTGGGAGAGTAAGCTGGCATTGCGAGTCGGCTTTCTACGTCTTCTTGAAATCAGCCGATCGGCGTCGGCGACCATTCGCCGACGCCGATCGGCGCGTTTTTTTCAGCAACCTTTCGGGCTTGCCGTCCGGCCCGGTCTTGCCCAACACCTTCAGCGTCTTGTACTTCGGCGTCGCGGTGAACGCGAAAAAAGCTGATATTCGGCTGGCCGAAGGTCATCACATTGAACCCGTCGCCTTGAAGTTGCAGCGCCAATTGTGTGGCATTCCAGGGGGCGCCATCTCGCTGATGTTGAATCGCTGCTTGAGTTCGCCGATGCGGAGCCTTATCCGGTCGTAATCGACCACATTTCCGGGGGGTGAGTTCGCGTAATCCCTGCCGGGACCACGTTACGTACGGCACCCGGTCGTGAAGCTCGCGCCTTCTTGCGTCCTCGGGGGCCCAGAATCGGGGGATGAAGGTGTTCTCGTAGGTGCGTGTCTTTTGGGCGCGCTTGCACTCCCGCTCCAGGTATTCGAGTGAGACCGAGATGCCGAGGTTGGAATTGGCCTGTCCGAGAGATATCGCAGGAACAGGAACGACAGCATCTAATCGCGAAAGTCGTCCGCGTTCATCGACCCGCGTAACGCGTCGGCGATGGTCCAAAGGGTTTTGTCGGATTCTCTTTGGGTTTGTTCGGTCATGGGTGTCTTAGCGCCTGCTGCGGGTTACGGGAGCACGATGTTGTGATAGACCTCCTGCACGTCATCGTTCTGTTCGAGCATCTGCAGAAACTTCTCGAAAGTGGGCAGGTCTTCCGCGCTGAGGGTCTTCGTGGTGTGCGGGATGAAAGTGATCTCCTGCACGTCCAGCTCAATGCCCGGCATCGCTTCGAGCACGGCCGTCTTGGCCTTGTAGAACTCGGCAGGCGGGGTGAAGACCGTGATGACGCCGTCCTTGCTCTCGACGTCTTCGACGGCGACGTCCGCGGCGAACAGCGCGTCGATCACCTTCTCCTCCGAGTCGCCCTTGAACGAGAGGACCGCCAGGTGGTCGAACGACATTACCACCGACCCGCTGGCGCCCAGCTTGGCGTCCGCTCTGACAAAATAGCTGCGGATTTCGGCGATCGTGCGCACGTTGTTGTCGGTCAGGCACTCGACGATGATCAGCGCGCCGCCGGGGCCGAACCCCTCGTAACGCACGGATTGGAAGTCTTCACCGCCGCTGCCGGCGGCTTTCTGGATCGCCTTGTCAATCACGTGGCTCGGAACGTTTTCCTTCTTGGCTTTCTCAACGAGGCTACGCAGGATCGGGTTGGCCGCCGGGTCGGGGACGCCGTTCTTGGCCGCCGCGTACAACTGCTTGCTGTGTTTGGAAAACAGCTTTGCGTTCTGGGCCGCCGTCTTGAAGATGGAGGCCTTGCGTCTTTCGAATGCTCTTCCCATACGCGTTCTACCTTCTTAATGTCCCGACTGACCGGGCATCGAGCGATCCGGTTCCAGCCAGGTCTCGCGGCGCGGCCGCGTGTTTCTGTCGGCGCCGATCAGTTCCACGGGGAGTGTCTCCCTCGCGTTCGCTCCACCGCTCGCCCTGTCGTGCGATCGAACCATTCAATCCCCCTCCGCAGCCGGGAACAACTGCTGCATGAGGCCCCTTTGGGGGGTCTTGAGCGCGTCGAGCTTTTCCGACTCGGCGGCGATCTGGGCGTCGAACGCGGAGAGACAGGCGGGAAAAATCGCCGTCCGTCAGGCGGACGTAGTTCTGCTCGTCGAATTTCCTGCGGAAGTTATTCTCCAGCGCGCCGCGGTCTCGAATGTCTTCGCGGTACCGATGCTTCAGGTCGCAAAGGTTCTTGATGAACTCTTCTTCGAGTTGCCGTTCGAGTGGGGTCATCATCTTAAGAGTGATTCTAGCAGACCAACCCCGCGCGTCATCAGTTCTACCTTGTGACTTTTCAAGTACTTTCAATCGCCAAGCGACGGTTAACCGCCCGATTGGCGTGGGATTCTATGACTTTGAAGGTTTTTCGAAAAGCCTGAAAACACGATCATGACACACTGACGATTCGCAAATCACGCCGCGCCGCGCTGAGCCAAATTGTGGTGTACGCGATCACGAAATCGAATTCTGAGAATCCGGCAGGGGAGTGCCGACAAATTGGACCCTCGCTCGCGGCCCCGCGCGGCCTCGCATGCCCCGGAAAAACAGCCATTGGCTGAACCTGAGCCCCTGGTGGCCCACAAGGTTGAGGTCGAGGACGTGACCGACGTCCCCGCGGTGTACAAGGTCAACATGGAGGTCTCCATCGACGCCAAGCCCACCGAGGAGCAGCTGCGGGCCCTCCTGATGCACCTGTTAACCCAGGCCCGCAACCGGGGCCGCGGTAAGGCGTTCGACCGGCCCAACGCGGTCTTCATTTTCGCCTACGCGAAGCAACGCTACCACGCCGAGGCCGCGGGTTCATGGGTCGGCCAGCTCTAAATTACGGAGGGCAAGGGGAAGCAAGCGAAGGAGCCCGAGATCAACATCTCCGACGAACGCCTCGCCATCATGTTCGAACCCGACGCGGATCGGATCGGCCTGACGGAGGAGCAACGAATAAAGGTCTTCTACCGGCTCGTCGAGGCCGAGGATCGGGCAATGGATAAAGCGGGGGCCAACGCCGCCGATGTCAGCAAATTCGATGGCGACAAGGCACATCGACTCGAAGAGAAGTACATCAAGCAAATCTGCAATAAGTACAAGATCACCCGCGAACAGGCGAAGCAAATTGCGATGGAAGGGGCACAGAAGGGCTGGCCGATGCCGCCATCGAAGTAGGGCCGGGCACCGATTCTCTTAGCAATCATGCGTTACGTCGCGGCGGTTTCCGATCCCTCCGAGAGCGTGGTGTGGCTACAGATTCACCAATTCCGAAATTCGTAAGATGATATTATGTCTCAGTTTGTGCTCCCCAAACGATTGCATACGATTTGAACTTCCCAGTGTAGGTCCGATCGATCAGTCGTCCGTCCCGGGAGCGTGCCCATGCAGAAAACCGACATCATCGCCACTGTGTGCGATCGTCTTCTTCGCGGTGACCGGGATGCCGCATCGCGACACGCACGCGAACGCTATCCGTTCGTTCCCGGCACGACCCAGCGACGGCAGTACACCCCGTATCAACAGTTGAAGGTGTTCTATCGCGACGGATTCATCGATCGATACAGCGGCGAGCGGCTCCTCTTCCCCGGAACGATTCGGCTCCTGAGCGTGTTGATGCCCGACGAGTTTCCGGCTCACAAGAACTGGAAGATGTCGGAATGCCACCTTCTCTATTGGGAGCTATTCCCGACGATCGATCACGTTCAACCGGCAGCTCGCAGTGGTGCCGACGACGAATCGAATTGGGTCTGCACGTCGATGCTCAGGAATCAAGCCAAGTCGAATTGGACGCTTGAAGAATTGAATTGGAAGATTATGCCGCCCGGCGATCCGAAGCAGTGGGACGGGTTGACGTCGTGGTTTCTGGAATACGTAAGGCTGCATCCGACCATCGTTGCCAAGCCGGGATACCTTCGGCGTTGGTGGTTGGCCGCAAGGCGACTGCGAGAATCGGGGGATTAGCGTCGCGAGTGGCACTACTTATTGCCTTACGATGCTCACATCTTCTTTTTTCGCCAGATGCGTTGTTTCGTCCAACATTCATCGGCAGTGTCAATCCTGTCGCGTAGGAAATCTAGTGCCTTCTTGCTGTATCGCTTGAATGGCGTGCGCCCTATTCTCAATTCGCGATATGCCTCTGCGTCCTTTTGTATCTTGAATTCTCGCACCATCGCGAGCGTCTTGTTTGGACTTAGAGCTAGTTTCTTCGCAAGATCGTTCAGGCCCATATTGAACTTGTCGAAAATGTCAACGTCACGCATGATGATGACGCCCTCGGCCTTTTCGGCTTCAGTTTCCTTCAGAACTCTAACCGGTATTGCTTCGGACCCACTCTTCACGACCTTGAAGCCGACAGGCAGCCCTTCACCCTCGCACGTTATTCGAATATGTGCAACTTCGGGGAAGACGATTCGCCAATTCTCAGCAGCTCGAAGATTCTCGACCGCCACTTCAAGTTCGGCGTTGGTCATGCGGCGGGGTGATTCCTCACCGGCAATCTTGAAGGCCATCAACGGGCGAAGCATGGCAATTGCCCGTGCCTTCGATAATTTCGGGTCGCGTAGTAAGAGGCGCAGTTGTTCGAATTCTGAATCGAGAACAGACGCTAGTTGCGTTGGCGGAAGGGTTGAGATCGGCAAGACGCGGCTCGGCAGATACTGTAGGAGGCCCTTGCCCGTCGCATTACGAAGCAACTCATTGAATAGGGAGGCGGAAGCTTGTGCGAAGATGTAAAGCACGTGCTCAGATGCTTCGTGGTAATAATGAACCGCGGAGTCCCGGAGGTTATCAAGCATCGACAAGAACTTGCAATGGTCAGGTGACAAGAACCGAAGGTCCTGCGAGGCGATCGCGATGCACTTGTCGAAACCAAACGAATACCCTCTTTCGTTGTCGAAGACTTCGCCCGTTTTCTCAAGAATCAGTGATTTGAGCAACAACTCGAAACTGTGATGCAAGTGTATTAGGACCGCTTCGTGGCGAGCACATTCATGGGGTCGATTGAATAACTCTATTGCAAGTTGCAAGCTCTCCAACGAACGGCTGCGAAGCGGTTGAACATCTTCGTGGGTCGGTTGAATAGTAGGCGTGTCGTTCGAAATGCTGGCTTCCTTTCCAACATAACCAAAACAGGTCGATCATACGGGCTACGCCTCCGATTGCCCCCGCCAGACCACTAGCAATTGATCCTGTTTCGGATAAGAATCTCCTTCAGATCTCCATTCTACTTATCTTGTCATTGGTCGGCATGAAAGTTAACCATGGAGCAATTTGTATATTATCGCAGCATGTTTGTGTCGAATCGCGCCGGGCTTCTGGGTCTGCAGTTCGTAGAGCCAGGGAACATGACGTGAGTAGTGCAGAAGTGCATCCCCATGAGAGGCTATCCGACCAGGCCCGTCCGGATCATTTCGCATCAGGAAGATGAACACGCACAATTCGCGAAACTTCATGGCAGATAGGCTCGCCATGAAACGCAGTTCTCTGAAGAAGTCGCGATTCCATTGAGCCGCGATCAATCTCGGCAGATCTTGGTACTTGATGCTTGGATGCACGATTTATTCCTTAAGTTGCGGCACGAATGCGTCACGACAAAGTGATTTACAATTACTTCCGCATACCCGAGGTCACCTAAGATCAATTACCCCGCCACTGGTCCGGCGTCAACAAAAATCCACCCTTACGGTGTGCGGGAGGGAACACCGATGGCCTTCGCCGGTGGCGTCCCCGGTGTCTCGATGTGATCTCTATGAACCCCCGTCGACCGGCACGCCGAAACAAGCCTCAGACAAGCCGAAGCCCAAAAAACACGCCTGTGATTTGTTTTCAGGGAACTCGCTAACTGATTGCTAGCAAGAGATTAAGAGAATAGCGGGGGGAGGACTCGAACCTCCGACCTCCGGGTTATGAGAACGATTGACGCAGAATGCAATGAATCGCCCGAAGGTGTTTGATGACCGTAAGTTACAGATCGCTCAGAGAGTTACCGCGGTTTCGGCTTAGCTCCGCATGTTGAACATGTTGCACAATTTGTCCGCGTCTACGCCACAATTACGCCACACTGTCGGCATGCGGTCAAGCGCGGGTAGAGGACGGTTGATACGGGCGTCAACGACCATGTTTGATCGTGCGCCAGCGGGGGTTCAAAATGTTGATACGCCTGCAGAGTCTTCAGAATGCGGGATTTCGATCGAGGTCGATTGGTCATGTTTCGCTGGCTCTACATCCTACCTTATCTCATTCACGAGGCCGGCGCTGCACGACGCGATGCCCGAATCAGGTTCCTCGTTACCCAGGTTGAAATCCTCCGTCGCAAGCTTGGTGGCAACCGCGTCATTTCCGGCCTCCGGGTTATGAGCCACCCTGTGAAAACCGCCGTAACAGATTATCCTGATGTGAGTTATGAATTTGGCATCGGCCTCAGGAGTGGCAAAGTGCGGCAAAACGCGGCAATTTGCGTCGGACCGGCAAGCCAAGGACAGGCGGCACAACTCATCCCAAGTATTATAGGGGGGCGCGGCACGCGAGCGAGGAATCATGGTCGGGAAGTCTGCAAAAGACGACGATGGACGGGGGATTCGCATCGGTCGCATACTCAGCGAACTGCATGAGCGATTCGGGAGAGGTGAGCGCGTCGACGACGAAGTGGTCCTGGCAGAACACGGCGACATTGCCGACGAACTCCGTCCCCAACTAGCACTGCTTCGCCAACTCAAATCCGACGCATCAACGATCACCTACTTGGTTCGCCAGGGCATTCTCTCCCCTTCGGACGATGACCGTTACAAGGCATTGCTTGCCGAATTTCAAATCATTGGCGTCATCGGCCGCGGTGGGATGGGGATCGTTCTGAAGGCATTCGATGAGCGCCTTCGTCGATTCGTCGCCATCAAGCTGCTGCGGAATGATCTTGCCGATCATGAAGAGTCCAGAACGCGATTCTTTCGCGAAGCCCGAGCGGCTGCCGCACTTTCACACCCTAATATCGTGGCGGTCTTTGGAATCGGTGAATCACACGGAACTCAGTACATTATCATGGAGTACGTCGATGGTCTTCCCCTCTCGCATATCATTCGCGAGCGCGGACCGCTGAGTTCCGAACAATGCCGATCTCTCTTTTCACAACTACTCGAAGGGCTGGCGGCTGCCCACCAAGCAGGTCTGATTCACCGCGATATCAAGTCCGCTAATCTACTCTTGGACGAGCCATGGGGTGATGTGCGGCGAAGTGACGGCGAGGAGTTCCACGTCCTGAAGATTGCCGACTTCGGTCTCGCGCGAATCGTGAATGCTCAAACGCGCATCACGTTGGTGAATCAGCCCTTCGGTACACCGGAATTCATGAGCCCCGAACAGGCGCGCGGGGATCTCGACATCGACCATCGCACCGATCTTTACTCGGCCGGCATCGTTCTTTACGAGATGTTGACGGGGCAGACGCCGTTCAGGGCGCCCTCTCCAACAGCCGTCATTCGGCAGATTCTCGATCGCGCGCCTCCCGACCCACGCTCTATTCAGCCTGAAGCGGATCCGATGCTCTCCAGCCTCGCGCTCAGGTTGATTGCCAAGCGACGAGACGATCGTCTGGCGTCTGCGAATGAGGCGATCTCGATTGTGCGGAGGAATCGCCCTGTACACGATCGCGAAAGATGGCGACGCCGGGCAATGCTGACGATCTTCGGTACGGCAATCCTTGCTTTGGCGACGATGTTCGCCTGGGCCTTGCAACGAAAATCCCAAGGCGTCGCCTCACCGAATCGAATCCTCGGTGTTCGCGTCGAATCCGGGCACATCTTGCAGGTGATGTTGGACGGCGACGCCAGTTGGAAGTTGCTACACAGTTTTCCGGAAACGGCCAAAGTCACCAGCGCAGTATGCGCCGATCTCGATGGCCATGGCGACTGTGTAGCCGCCGCGACGCTGGAGCGTCCGGTCGAAGGTGATACCGTCGTCGGATTCGACTCGTCGGGGCGGAAGCGATTCGGGTACAATCTCGACTGCAAACGGCAGTGGCCGGATTGCAAGCCGCCCAAACCGTTCAGCTGCATTCAAGTGCTGGCCCACGCACTCAACGACCAACCGGGTGACGAACTTATCGTCGTTGCGAGTGATATTGGTGAGTACCCAACGCGCCTTACAATCCTCGATCCTCGAATAAACCCTCCCAAAGAATTGGGCACATACTGGAACTTGGGCGACATTTGCGAAGAAGACGACAACGGAGTAAAGGTCCAGATCGTCGAGGATTTCTTCGGTCAAGGCCGACCTGCGATACTTGCAATTGGATACAATAACAAGCTTGACGGGTTCGCGTGCGACCGACACGAATTCTCCCAGTGCTGGACACGTTGGGACATCGTTCCCGCAGCCATGATGCTCGATCCCGATGAAATCATGCGACTTGGTGAGTGTGTGGGGCCACCCGCGACCGACTTGATCGACATTCCACGCGGAGGAGTCTATGCATACGCCTTCGTCGACCTCGCTTCGAATGTCACAGCTTCAGACGTACCTGGTGTATCCGGAGAACGAATCCCCACATTGCGAGAGCAAGGCAACATTATTCGAGCAAATCAGCCTGGTGGCGAGTCTTTGAATGGCAATGACATTCGGTTCAATTTCTGCGTTGAATCCAAGGCCGGCGCAGATGGGATCGTCCTTTATCTAGACAAGAATCTAGGCATGAAATTCTCGGCCGGCGCGCCATCAACACATGGCCGCAGCGACGCCGATTGGGAAGCACTTTGGATCCCGGTCGTCCAGGAACGTACGTGGCTATCACCTCCGTCAACCCGCTGGCCGATTGGTGACACGGCGACCGAAGGAACTGATTGGTGATACCCGTACTCTGCGGAAGTTCCGGATTGGCCCGACCCGGAAGGGTCCCTCCGGGTCGGGAACCTCTGTTCGATTATTGCTCACCCATTGACGAAACATCCGCCGAAGGCTTTCCCTATGGGAGAGCTTGCGAGAATTTCCACCCCGTCAGCTCGGTCAAACCTCTTATGGCGTATGACCAATGGCGCGGGGATTGGAACGCACGACTAACGCTGTCGACGTAGCAAAGCCGCGCCAAACCCGACGGCGAGAAGTAGCATCGTCGTCGGCTCAGGGACATTCGCGCGGATTGCATCGATCTCGGGACCTTCATTTGTCGGATCCTCTGGCGTCGAGTTCATTACTCGCACAAATCGCGTGGTAGCGAGATTCAGGTCCGACAAATCGCAACCAAGAATTGTTGCGCCAAATTGTGTAGTATTAGTGTGGAACACTTCGAGCTCGACAAATGATCCCGGCAATCCGGTGGCGCTAACATCAACGTGGAACCCTTCCAACGGCTCCCAGTCTTCGAACAGGTGGACAAAGATATCATCGCCAGGTTGGTCGACGATCCATTGACTATCGAATTCCACGACGACGTAGCCAAATTCCCCTGGCCCGGGGGCCGCGAAATCGGCCGTGACTTCATCCGGCGCTCCCAATACGGCATTGGGGTCTTGGCCGATCGCAGCCACGGGGGAGTGGTCGACCACTGACGTGGCATAGATCAGGTCTCCCATTGCAACGGAGGCAGAGAACGCCAAGGTCAACAACGACGGCAAGAAATTTCGAATCATAGCTTCTCTCCTATACAGACATGAAACACAGTTTTCACCCGTCGCACGGGCCGACCAAATTCACTTACTCGAATACAGGTTTCCGAGTGATTCGCTGGCCAATCACCACGGACAATTCTGATACAGCCCGCCCTGAGATTCCGCGATGTCGATTGCTCCGGGCCGACTCCGCTGAATCCGACCCGCGCGTCGGAACCCGCATCACTGTTCGCTGAGTTGTCGACAATCAGCATGCCGGAGCTCGCAGTAAAGATCCCCGATCTTCCAAGGCCTCATGATACGCAATCATATCGCCCCTCCCCAATACCCATATCCCTGTAGGTTAACGAGTGACGATTGCCTATTATCCACAATCAATCAGCACTGCTTTGATACGCAAACCAACTTCACGACAACACCAACTCGATCGGTGACTTCAAGCTTCTTGAACAGACCCTTCATATGCATCTGCACGGTATGTTGCGAAATCCCAAGACGGCAGGCGATCTCCTTCGTTGTCAGGGACTTGGTGATCAATCGGACGATTTGGTGCTGTCTTGGCGAAAGGCCGAGTTCTTGCGAAACCACTTGCCACTCGCGTTCCGTGAAGATCCTTTTGTCCACAGCCACAGTCGTCCGGTGCGAATCCCAACGGAGCCTCCATGACTACGAATGCCGTTCGCCAGACAACCTAACGACGAATTCCAAAGATTCTGTGTGGGGACTACCCTATCGGGAATGGAGGTGGCGGGAGATTGAACCCAGATGATCTTGCAGCGACTTCAGTCCCCGGTGGCACAGCATATAGACCGCATCTTCGCTCTTGCCGAGGACGGCGGCGATCTCCGCGACGGGCCGATCCTCAAGAAAGCGCATGCGGATCACGGCACGTTGCGGATCGCTCAAGCGTGCAAGAGATGAGACGAGCGCGGCTCCGGCCTCCCGATTCGCCAACTGTCTGCTGGGGGTTGATTGCCCCGACGTGAGCACGGCGAACAGGTCGGGATAAGATGTTGTGTTCGCGCCTGCGGCCCCGAACGAATCCGCATGGTGCTCGCGCCTGATGTCACGTTTCTTCCGCCGGAGATCTCGCACCGCCGTGCGGAGCTTCTCAAGAGCGATGGCTTCCAGCCAGGCGTAGAACCCGCCCGGACCGTCGAAGTCACATTTGCCTATTGAGTTGAAAGCCGCGGCGTAGGCGTTCTGAAGAACGTCCTCTGAGTCAAGGTACCGTCTTACGCCAAACCCGATCTCCGCGTCGATCTTGCGCAAGAGAATGTCGTGATAATGCACAAGAAGGCGCTGAAGGGCATCAGCATCGCCGCTCACCGCTTTATTCGTGTCCTCTTTTCGACTGGCCTCGGTTATCACTTCCAGCAATCTTACGGAGTTGGTGAAGGATTGCTCAAGAGGATGGCGCCTTCGATTGCATCAGTCTACGACAACAGGTCAAGCCAACATTCCGATGCCTGACGAGCGAGATCTAGGCATGTTCTTCATGATGTGAACATTGGCAAATCATCGGCCAGCGGAGCGCCCCGGCGACTTGGCTCGATTCCTCAATCTGCGTACCAGATTGGACTCGCAATAGCTGGGGTCGCGCCGAATCGACCTTCCGGGACGGTTCCCGCGTTGGTATGCGTTAGCGGAGAATCCACTCCCCCCCTGAACTTAGATTGGCCGCCAGCTCCTCCGATTGGTTTAGCTGCCGGGGACGCACCCCCGAGGTCGCTAGTTACTAACCTACTGCAAGTTCGCAAGTTCCGATCGCTGCAAGTCTGGCAGGCGTGTCTGGGGCTTGTCGGGGCGTGCCAGTAGCAGGCTTTTTACCCCAATCACGAAACAAGTCGACTTCAGCGAAATTCTTAACCCGGTTCAATGCAAAATGTTATGAACTGGGGGCCTCCCGTCCGACCTCAGGGTTATGAGCCACCCTGCGAAGACCACCATAAGCGCTTATCCTGATTGTAGTTATGGAGATATCGGCAGCCCTGAAAATGACAAACCGCGGCAAACCGCGGCAAATTGAGGAAGCCCGGCAAGCCGCGGGCAAGCCTAGCCTCTCTTGCTACTGGGGCATGGAGACGATCCGGGCTCGTGTGGAGGCGTAATGTCATACGCCGACATCACGGTCGCATCCTGTAGAAGGTCGGAAAGTTCGCGAAGGCACATTTGCATGAGTTTGTCATTGATCTGCCGCCATCGGTCAATCTGCCGACAAACGGAGAAGACGTCCCCGGCCTTACTTGCGGAGCCAAGGTTCTCAATGATCTCATAATAGGAATCCACAATTCGATCAGCCCTTTGCCGATCGTCGGCTGACTCAAACAGATCCCATATTCCGTCGAGGTCGGGCAGGAATTTTACCCGCCGCCCAGCGACCTCGAACTGAGCGATCATCTCTTTCAATTCTCTCATCCGACGCTCACTATTGCACGCTGACCAGCCGTCGAACATAGGCTCAAGCAGTTCCCACCGAACATCGTTTGTAAATGCAATAGTTCTCACCGGCCGCCTCGAGCAGCCGCGAGACGGTCGTCTTCGAACAGTCCCACTCCGCCGCTAGGGTTTTTACGCTGACGAAGCGATGGCAGGCATCGGTGACTTCGTCTTCACCGATCAAGCGCGGCGACGTCGGATTGTTTCGGCGGATGGTGGCGCATGGTTCCTTTCTTGAATGCTGCGAGGACACTACTCGGCCTTGGGCAGCAGCTCGCGCATCGCCCAATCCACCGCCAGCCCCAGGTGCGGCAGGTCGCGGGCGCTGAAGCTGGTCACATTGCGCCATTCGCCATCCGCGCCGCGGACACTCCGCGAGAAGCTTGCGGAAAAGAAGGCGCCGACGCCCTTGTCGTCCGCCGCTTCTTTGCGCCAGATGGCGGAGTGGACGCGATCGAATCTGCGGGGTTGTCTCGCATGCAAGACTACGGATTCGTGTGGAAAGGCACGCCGGTCCACCACCACTCGCTGTCGCCGTAGTCGTTGTGTGCCCGGATGAACACGTTGTAGTCGTTGTCCGGGATCAGGTTGTCGATGCGGATGTTGCCGCTGACCGGCCAGGTGTACGTGGCGGTCTGGCTCTGTCCTGAACCGTTGATTCCCCAGAGCAGTTCGATGGACTCGGTGTTCTGCGAGACGTTCGTCGGCTGCAGGGATACGTAGTGAGCGCGAGCGGCTACGCCCACATAGTTGGGTTGTGCGGGTGCGCCCGTCGTGTGGAAAGGCACGCCGGTCCACCACCATTCGCTGTCGCCGTAGTCGTTGTGTGCCCGGATGAACACGTTGTAGTCGTTGTCCGGGATCAGGTTGTCGATGCGGATATTGCCGTTGACCGGCCAGGTGTACGTAGCGGTCTGGCTCTGTCCTGAACCGTTGATTCCCCAGAGCAGTTCGATGGACTCGGTGTTCTGCGAAACGTTCGTCGGCTGCAGGGATACGTAGTGAGCGCGAGCGGCTACGCCCACATAGTTGGGTTGTGCGGGTGCGCCCGTCGTGTGGAAAGGCACGCCGGTCCACCACCATTCGCTGTCACCGTAGTCGTTGTGTGCCCGGATGAACACGTTGTAGTCGTTGTCCGGGTTCAGGTTGTCGATGCGGATGTTGCCGCTGACCGGCCAGGTGTACATAGCGGTCTGGCTCTGTCCTGAACCGTTGATTCCCCAGAGCAGTTCGATGGACTCGGTGTTCTGCGAGACGTTCGTCGGCTGGAGAGAAACATAGTGAGCGCGAACCGTTACGCCCTCGTAGTTCGGCGTTGACGGCGGGGGATAGATTCGCCGATAATGATCGAACATCGCGAACATTCGTCGTGACTGACCATCGCTGAACTCGAACTTGCACGCATCCTGCGTATAGTCCATGTAGTTGTGGACTGGATCGATGCCATCCTCTGTTGGGCAACTGTCTTGCCCGTCGGGGCAACCGAAAGTCGCCGCCGCTTCTGGCGGTGTATCATCCACTTCGTCACCGAACACGCAGCCGTAGCCCATGCCGATACCGAATGTGTGAAAAAGCCCCAACCAATGGCCGACTTCGTGTACCGCGATGTCACCTTCCTCGTAGCCCGCAAGCGAGCCACCTGTGACGGATTGGTAGTGCACGACGACTCCGTCCATTGCAGGTGCGCCTTCGTAATCCCACGGCCATCTTGCCCAGCCGCCGTTGTTCCCTGGCGGAAGGACGGAATAGATGTTCAGCGTTTCGCTGTCGCCGGAATGCAGCGATGACTTTGCTTCGAATTCGGCGCTTGAATCCATACTCATCGCAAACCACGAACCGTTGGATGTGCGAGTAATGCCTGCAAGGTCGAAGCGAAAAGCCGTGGTCGCGCCGCCTGGGACGCCAGCAAAGGCATCATTCAGCGCCGCGATTTGCGACTGAATCTGTCCGTCCGAGAGGTCGCCGTTGGAGCCGTCATGGAGCACATGCCAGATCACAGGAATGTGGATCTCGACACTCGATGCGGCAACTTCGCCTGACAAGAGAGGCTGATACCGCGACATTGCAGTCGCAACCGCTTCCTTTTCCGACGCATCCGGCTCAGGTGCTCCGCACGGCGAGAAGTCGTGTGCGCCATTTTCAACTGTCGTCTCATCGGCCTCGTCGACCTGCGGTTCCACTGCATCTGCGTTACCTTGAGACACTGGATTCTCGTTTCTCGGCAATGGAAACGTCGTCGGATTCGACATTGATGGATTATCCACGCTGCTCGCGAGCGGCGTACGCCCGCGTGTCGATTGTGAGCCGCCTGAGTTGTCATAGGTGATAGCGTTTCCATTAGGGGAACTGAGGGGTGAACTCACGCCGGGCACGCCCGCAAAGTCACATGGGAGCACTGATGGGCAGCCGCTCAACATGAGTAGCATGCTTGTGGAAAGAGAGAGGATACAGTTGCGCATTGTCTTTTGTCCAGAGGATCTTGATCCTCGCGTAAGGAAGTGCAGTGGAGGCTTAGGTCAAGCCTTAATTCAGGGTTTGATTACTACGCTGTCGAGCGTCGTCGTACCGTCGCAATAGCCGCGTTGTCCGAAAATGCGAAGGTCAGCAAAGTTGCGCAGGATCTCATCGAAGATCCCACGCGTTGCGCGGCTTCCAACAGGCACAGCAGGATCCGACGAGGAGACAACAAACCAGGTTTCGCTTTCGTTGAGGCGAACGGTGACAGTGTTGCTGAAATCGTGCTGGGATCCCGAGATGTCGCCCCAGCCGATCGACCAGCCTCCGCCGTTCAGAACGATCCGCCCCTGCCACACTTCCCCCGGCATGCGATCGCGGCAACTGGTATCGCGCGAAAGCGAGAATTGCAGTTGCTGACCGTATATTTCCGACCGATCGCCGGAGAACGAATCGGGAGACACGAAGTACCACGGTCCTTCGCCACTGCCTGACAATTTGCGACCGCCGGCGCTCCATCCGGGTGCCGTGTTGTCCACGAACACACCGCCCAAGAGGGTCCAACCCTCGTCACCCGCGTCGAAATTCCAGGCAAATGCGTTATCGGTGGACCCGTCTCCCGCACCGCCGCCAGATACCGGTCCACCGGGAAACGTGGATGTATCGGGGCCGCCACCTTGTATGGTGCCTTGCAGGAATGCCGTGATATTGGCGTCTCCGGTGCATCCAAGAAGCGGCATCAGCAGGGTGGTGGCGAGGCTTAGGGCCCCATGCGTGCGCCAGCGCACGAGCGATACCCGTCGTTCCCGGTGCTTCGCCGTGCAACGCCAGTGGTTTTGGGCGTCGACTTCGAATTCGACGGAGGCCGATTCGGAATTCGGCCGCGCCTGAGGTTCGAAGCCCGCGCTGAAGACTGCGAGCGGGTTCTGGGTCACAATCTGTCGTCTTGCCGGTTGTCGTTCAGCCCAGACCTTTTTATTCTCTGTTCGAATCGCTCCTGCGATGTTCATGGGATTCTTCTCCGTTCAAAATGTGGATGCCGCTCGGACCCCGTACCTGGGCGCCCGGTCGACCGGATTCATTGTTCCCGGATCTGAGCGAAAGTCGTTTCAAAGATTCACGAGATGGATTTCGAAAAATCTGAGCGCCTTTCGGTCCGGGCCTGCTCGCGTACTATCAGGCCGGATTTCAAGGTGGGCCGTCGATCACCTAACCCATTCGAGTGTGTTGATTGACGCGGATGTCTTTGCGGCCAGCCAATCCGATGGTTCTTCAGATAACGATTGATGAACTGGTTCAGCTCGCGGATCATCCGCTCGCGCTGACAATATCTCGGCATTGACTCGTTCTGACGCATCGTGGCCTCCTTTCGGTCGTGACGATTGCCTTCAGCGGAGAACCATCCCCGCATTCACGCGAATTCTCTTGGTCGGTCAATTGCCCTCGGATAGAATCCCGACGAGGTGGGTTTCGAGGGCCCCTTCGGATCTTCCAGATGAATGCAGGCGATGAGGAGCTGCTGGCATCCGCCATTCATGGCGATCGGGATGCGTTGATGGCATTGCTGGAGCGATGCGCGGCGCCACTGCGCGCCCACGTCTCGCGCAATCTCGACACCAAATGGCGGTCGGTGCTCGACGAGGACGACGTACTTCAGGTGACCTACATGGAGGCGTTTGACAGCATCTGTCGCCTGGAGCCGAGAGGCGTTTCCGCGTTTATGAGCTGGCTCCATCGGCTGGCGGACAACAACATCCGCGATGCGATCCGTCACCTGGATGCCGCCAAGCGACCGGGCCCGGACCAGCGTGTGCGGCCGACGAGGGAAGACGATGCGAGCCTGGACCTGGTGGAATCGCTGGGCGTGCATTCCACGACGCCGAGCCGGGTTGCCGCCGCCAGGGAAGCGAGTGAACTCCTGAAATCCGCATTGGGCGACCTGCCGCCGGATCACCAGGAAGTGGTTCGCCGCTTCGACCTGGCGCACGAGGAACCCAGGGAGATCGCGGCGACGATGGGCCGGTCGATCGGTGCCGTGTATATGCTGCGGGCCCGGGCGCATGATCGCCTGCGCCGCATTCTGCCCGCGATCTCGGGCTGAGAAAAAACTCTGAAAATTCCGTGAATCGCGGGCGCGGCTTACGCTGCCAGTGAGCCGACAGCGAGGACTGCATGAGTACGGATTCGAACAGGACGGAGACTTCAAGCGGCCGGCACGATCGTGACCTGATCGCCGGCGCACGTGCGCAAGAGGATCACGGAACTCCCCGCGGCCCGGCGTCCCCGTCAGACGAAACGGTACAAATGTCTCCCACTCCTGGCGAAGTCCAGGCCGTCGTCGGAGAGGTGCGTCTTTCACTTCCCGGTTATTCGCTCAAACGCAAACTCTCCGGCGGCGGCCAGGGCGTGGTCTACGAGGCGATCCAGCAGTCCACGAAGCGGCGCGTCGCCATCAAGATTGTACGCGGCGGGGCGCTGGCGCATCCCGAGAACCGCAAGCGTATTGAACGAGGAGTCCGGGTGCTTGGGCAGCTCCATCATCCCGGCATCGTCGGCGTCGTCGACAGCGGGGTGATCGAAGGCTGCTTGTATTACGTGATGGAATATGTCACCGGCATGACGCTGGATGACTATGTCGCCCAGCAGCGCACGACGTCCTTTGACCTGAACGCCCCGGGAAGTTCGGCGGACGCCGGTTCGCGGACACGCCAGTCCAAGGCGGAAGCACGTGCAGAGCGCCAGGCAATGCATCGACTGCTGACAGTCTTCGCCAGGATCTGCGAGGCGCTGGATGCCGCGCATGTGAAGGGCGTACTGCATCGCGATATCAAGCCCGCCAATATCCTTGTGGACCCGCGCGGCGAACCGCACATCCTCGACTTTGACCTCGCGAAGATCCTGGACGGGGGATTCATGCCCGACGAAGAGTTCTCGGCCATGACGGTCTCGGGTGAGTTCCTCGGCTCGCTTCGCTGGGCCAGTCCCGAGCAGGTCGAGCGCCGGCCGTCGGGCATCGACCTGCGGACGGACGTGTACTCGCTGGGGGTGGTCCTCTTCGAAATGCTGACGGGTCAGTACCCGTACCCGGTCGTGGGGACGCGGCGCGAGATCGAGGACAACATCCTCCATGCCGATCCGACAAAGCCGCGGTCGATTCGCCGAGCCATCGATGACGAGCTTGAGACGATCGTCTTGAAATGCCTTTCGAAGGAGCCGGCGCGACGCTATCGCAATGCAGGTGACCTGGCGGCCGATATTCGCAGCTACATGAACGGTGACCCCATCTCGGCCAAGCGGGATAGCGGCTGGTACATGCTGAAGAAGCTTGCGGCGCGGCATCGAGTCACCACGATCGTGGCGCTGTCCGTCATGGCAATCCTCCTGAGTTCGTTGACCTACGTGTTTTTCGCATGGCAGAATGCGCAGCAGGCGATCGCTGACAGGGAAGCAGCAATCCGTCGCGCGAACGGGGCCAAGCTGGAATCAGAGCAAATCGCGGACATTGCGATTGCAGCTCGGAACGAGACCCGATTCCTGTGGTTCCTGTCCGAATGGGAGGCGGGCAAACTGGTTCGGGCCCGGCAGGCGGCCGCGGAATTCGGGAGTCGAGATCCAAAGGGCCATCCGACGCCGATGGCGTTGGCCGCGAGCCTGCTGCTGGGCGAGATCGACGAGTCGACATTTGAACGGGCGATGCCGGAGGAAGCCGAATTGCTCAGGACATTTGCCCTGGCGGAACTGAAACGAAGCCAGAAGCAATGGGAACAGGCGGCCACTCTGTATAATGCCTGTCGAGGGCTGGATGGCCCGGGCTGGCTCAAGCGCGAGGCGGCCCAACGGCTGTCCCGTAGGCAGGACAGGTCTGATGATCAACCCGTGCGGGGAAGGACGGGCTCGTGATTCTCCAGCTGAATCAAATCCAACGATCGCAGTCCCCTGCGCGAATGGCGGCATTCACGCTGCTCGAGCTGCTCGTGGTCATTGCCATCATCGCGGTACTGATCGCCATCCTCGTGCCCGCATTGAGTGCCGCACGGCGGGTCGCCGATCGCACGAGTTGCCAGGCGAACCTGAAGGGCCTCGCCGAGGCCTGGCACATGTACCTCGACGACAACGACGATCACTTCCTGCAAAGCGCGCATCCCTCGGACAACGTTCAGGTGAATTACGGCGGAAGGCAGGGGACCATTCCGCCCTTCAGGAAATCGAAGCCGCTGAACACGTACCTGCACATCGACGTCGAGACCAACGATGCACCGATGTACTTCTGCAAGCGTGACGAAGGCGCCCAAACGGTCACCGGCAAACATTACGACTTTTTCGGCACCAGTTACTCTCCCAACCTGCTGATGATCGGGACGATGCCGATCCAGATCCTCAGCAGCGATCCGTGCGCCAGTGTGCTTGAAGAAGCGCGCCCGTCCCTCATCGGCCTGACCCGCACGCGCTGCGCCGATCCATCACGGCTGGTACTGATCGGCGACTACGGATGGGTGTATGACTGGAACGTGAACGACACGATCAACACCGCGTGGCGCCACGGCGAGGACCGGAAGCAAAACGTGGCGTTCCTGGACGGACACGTGGACTATCAGAAGTTCGAGAAGGGCAAACATGTCACGAAGGATTACCTGGTGATGCCGTTAGCTGACCGACTCAGCGACTGCGAAGCGTGCCAGGGGCCGTAGTCGACATGCATGGAGCGCGACTGCGCTGCGGAGTTCGTGGCGTAGTCTGATCAATGATCGTGCGGACGCACTATTGCACAGCAATGTGACTCTCAATCCCGTTGGGTGCAATTAATCTTGGTGCCCTGTTTTTGGAATGTGGAATCGGCAACAAACAAGCCCTTGAGCCGATCCAAGACTTGAGATTTCGCGAACGTTTCGGTTTGAATGGAGAGTTGGGATGACTTCAAGGTACACAATTATTGCAACAGTGTGTCTCGCCAGCATACTCGGCAAACAGGCGCAACAGTTGTTCGCGCAGACGTCAAGTATCTCCTGGGAGCGGCGGTGGAAGGGCTTGGGGCGGTTCGAAGTCACACCGGATAAGAGCGAGATCATCGATGATTTCGGCGATCGCTGGAGCGTCGCCACTGGGGGAAGATTAGGGGCAATCGAGTTTCCTGAGTTTGATGCCGCGTCGTTCTTTCGAAATTATCAGATTTCGCCGAACGGTTCTGAGATTGCCGTACAAAGATCCGGAAGTACGGAAGCGATCGATTTCTTCAGCCTTTCGAACGGACAGCTCACCTATAGCCTGCCGCTTAGCGCGACTCAAACAGGCGCATTCGCATATAGCGCTGACGGCGCCCGCCTGTGCATTCCGTATGCAACGTCAACGCAGTCATTCCACTTGCTGTTTAATCGCAGCACGCAATCCAATATCTTCACACTGGCGCAAACGATCGGATATCCGACGTTCTCCGTGGACAGTTCAGAATACGCCACGTTCGACTTCTCTGCGCAACATGTTGTGCGACGCAATACATCGAACGGCGCCGTACTTGCGAGTATTCCGCTTCCCGCGTTTTCCCCATCGACTGTTGAGTATTCTGACCTTGTGTACCTCCAGAATGGAGACATCGTCGCGGTCGGAATCGACTATTACGATGACGGAAACGGGATCGTCTCCCAGGCCCCATTCTGCGTCTATGTTCACGTTGCATCGGTATCGATGTGGACATGGGTGAACGGCTGGCCCGATTGTTGTGGTCAACGGGCGCGGATTTCCGTCAGCCCGGATAATTCGCGTGCGCTGCTGTCAACACCAAGCATACACGGCCCCATCACACCGACGCTTGTCCAGTTCTCGACGGAGTCCGTATCTCAGAGCCAACTGCCCATCGGGCTGACCGAGTGGATCACGGACTCAACGGTCGTAAACGAATACGGCGTGTATTCGCTTTCCGGTGCGGCACAAGTGCACTTTCCGACGTCCGAGTCGATATTGGACATGAATGATGACCTCTTGATCGTGCGTGAAAATCCGAGCCCCGGCAAGCCAGTGTCAGAGTATTTGGTGAATACCAATAGCGGTAGCGTGATGTCAACCCTGAGCGCCACAGATTTCAGCCGTGCGGCCGTGAATCGGGTGGGAACGCTTTACGCATCACCGCGAAACAACGGCAACATCGACATTCGCCGGGTGACAGATAATGGCCTGGAGCGAACGCTTATTGGTCCGATCGCGGCGAATGTCCTGACGTTCGCCGGTGACACGAACATGTTGCTCAGTGGCGGATCCGATTCGCAAGTTCGCTTGTGGAATACAGAGAATGGAGATCAATTCGTGCTGCCATCACTTCATGGCAGTACTATTATTGCCATCGATACAACCCGTGACGGCCAACGAGCTGTTTCCGCCTCAACCAACGGAAATGTAGTCGTTTGGGACATCTCCGACGTCCAGAACATCCATGCGGTCCAGTCGTTCAATGTTCCAAGCGTTGACGAGGCGATCATTGCACCAGACGGCACCAGTGTGTTGACGGAAGACACAGCCGCGGGCCTCTCCAGGTGGGATGTCGCCACGGGCACCCCGATCTACACGATCCTGGCAGGCACCGACATCAATTGGATCGCTACGAACAAAGCGGGAGAACTCTTTCTGACCGAAGAGGGAAGTCGCCTTTCGATTCGGCGGATGGCGGATGGAGAGGTAGTCGCTGAGATTCTCGACAGCATTGGCGGCAATGGCTCGCAAGCGTTCTTTATCGAAGGCGGCGAGATAATCCGGCGGACAGAACGCGCCATGTACCGCCAGTCGTTTCCCCATCTATTTGTGGACAGTCTGGCTAGCTTTGGCGGTAACGGGGAATCTTGGGCGACGGCGTTTGGCTCGATCGATGCAGCTCTGGATTACCTGAACAGCGATGACAAGGTCGCCAACCTATGGGTCGCCGCCGGCACGTACATGCCGACGATGCTGACGGATCCGATGGAGCCGCGATCGGCAACGTATTCGATTCCCGACGGCGTTCGCATTTACGGAGGTTTCGCCGGTACCGAATCACTCCTTTCAGAGCGTGATCCCATCGCCAACCCGACGTTCCTGACGCAGAGCGCCCTGAACAGCCGGACACTTTTGTCTCCGGTGGGTTCGGCCACGCTGGACGGCGTGACGATTCAGCGGACGGCGCAGCCGCCGGCGGCAACGGAAGACTTTCGGTTGAGTGGAACGGGAAGCCTGACCTTCCGCAACTGCAAGATCATGACGGACGGGGATGGCTACATCAGCCTGGATCCGGATCCCGCCAACCCCGCCATCATCACGCTCGAGAACACGCCCATCGAGATCGTCATCCAGCCGGACACCTTCTGCGGCAAGGCGGGCGAGCTGCTGGAACTGCGATCGCCGGACGTGCTGTGCGGGACCTCCTTCAATCCCGATTGTGAGTCGGGCCTGATCGACGCCGCGGGGGCGGCGGTGTTCTCCGGAACGCCTGCAGTCCGCTGGATCATCGACCGGCTGGAGGTCAAGAGCGGGACCACGCTGAACCTGACGAATCGCCCGAACTTCGACTTTCGGGAGATGGGGGATTTGAATCCGGAATGCCTGTATGTCCGTGATCTGATCATCGAATCGGGTGCACGGATCAACACGGGCCTGCAGACCGTCTACTACGAGACGCTGACCCAGGGAGGGGCGACGTCCAACGTCCCGCTCTTCGGCTTTTCACTGATCAACGTGGACATGGAGTGTCAGGAGGAGTTCGACGCCCGGATTGACAAGCGGATCCGCGACGAGAACGACATGCAGCCTGCGAATCCGCCGTTCCTGGAAGGGGCAATCAATCGCTCGAGTGGCCAGATCACGGGGGATCCGATGCGGTTCTACATGGAAATGAAGACGGAGGATACGGCTAACGGGAGTAACTCGGCATCGACCGTGTCGGCCAAGGCGTCGTTCGCGCGCGCGATGGAAGACCAGATCCTGGTGGCGTTCGAATATCTGTTCTGCGGGAGCGCAACAGACGAGATGGTGGTGTACCTGAGTGATTCCCCGGAGGCGGGTGAGAACCTGGTGGAGATCGCCCGGATCAGTCCGCCGGCAAGCGGCCCCGGCTCGATAGGGAGTGGGGCGTTCGCAACATTCAGCGGCCTGTTCCCGCGTGGGAGCCTGAACTTCCGCCGAGGGACGTACGTGGAACTGGAACTTATCGGCGAGGAGGCGTGCGTGCTGATCGACGAGTGGGACCCGCTTGTTTGCAATAATCCGGAATGCGGAGATTGCAGCGGCGATTATGTGACCACCAAGGTCGACTTGTTATACGCCATGACGGCGCTGGGGAACGTCGTCATAAACGCCGGGGCGCGCAAAACAAACTGCCTTGATCGGGCAAACCTAGACAACTATGTGGACATCAATGATGTGCTGTTGTCGGATGCGCTCTACGGCTATGGAGTCACGGGTCTGTGTGATGGCGGCGGCTCCAGCGATTTTGCTGGAATGACCAACGGTGTAACAACGCAGGCGAATCTGCTCGTGGTCGCCGCGAAATCAAATGTCGTAGGGGATCAAAGCGACCGGCTCTATCCGGTGAACTCGTCAACGGCTGTGTCTGATCCGAGTATCGCGCCGCCGGTGGCGGCGGGCGATTCGTATTACGGCCCGCGAGGCCACGGCCGGTTGATCAAGGATGGTGCAGGCAACCTCTATCAACTGCACAGCGTGCTGGGACTTATCCGCCTGAGTGACGGTCAGGTGATGGTGGCGCCGGGTGAACAGGAGTTCATGCCACCCAATGGCGATACGGTTCGGCTGGGGATGCCGTCGACGGGCAGCGGGTTGCCGATGTTCGATGCGGCGTTCGATCCGAACGATGCAACGATCGTATACGTTGTACCGGCCCGGATAATTCCATTCGGTGGCACGGAGTCCGACGCCTATTACACCGCGGCGAAGCTGCAGCTTGCAGAGAATGCGGGAACCGTGACGTGGACGGTGGAACAGACGTACGGCTACGACCCGCAGACGGATCCGAACAACAACACGCAGCCGCCGCAGTACTCGCAGACGAACGTGCAGTACCTGCGAGAGATCGAATCGGATGCGAGTGGCAATCTGTTTGTGACCTGCGCCCGAGCAGACAACCAGAACGACTGGCTGCTGATTTATAACAGCAACGGCGGCACGGCGAGCGAGCAGCGGATCCGCCTGAGCGACCTGGCAACGCCGGTGCGTGGCCCGGCAGCGCTGCACGTCACGGACGATGGAACAAAACTCTACCTGGGGACCTCGCTGGATGAAGGCGACCCGATGACGACGACGGTGCAGGAGTTCGCTCTGGGCGGAACAACAGGCGCAATCACAGTGACACCGAGTCGGGTGATCGAAGTCGGCGACATGCGATTCGCGACGTCGATCGCGGAAGACGACAACGGAACCGTACACATCATCGGCTACACGGCACCAGTGCAGGATCCGTTCTCGATTCAGTTCAACGAGGATGACAGTCTGTTCACAACCGCGACGCTGGCGACACTTCCGTTGAGCGGAACCACTGTTGTTGCGTTGCCCATCACCGGCGCGGACGCGGCATTACCGATCTCGGCGGTCTTCGTCAGCGGTTCATCCGGCTGCCTGGTCGGCGACGTGGATGGTTCGGGAACGATCGATATTTCCGATGTTCCGGACTTCGTGGACGTCCTGCTCAACGGGCCGGATAACCCGGATCAGGCATGTCGGGCGGACGCAAACCAGGATGGAAATCTCGACGGACGGGATGTCGGCGGCTTCGTGGATGCGGTGATTGCTGGGTAACAGCATAGTGTGAGATGGGAATTCGGATTGCTTCTTCGTTGGGGGTGCATCAAATCCAATGAGAACAACTCCTGTCATCTTGGTTTCTTTGTTGGGTTTTCCCGCGGTAGCCAGTTCGGTGACAATTCTTCATGTCAATGCCTCAGCGCCAAACGGTGGCGATGGAACAGCATGGACTTCCTCGTTCCAACATGTGCAGGAAGCACTGTCCGCGGCGGCACCGATTGCCACCTCTGGTAATGCTGTAGAAATCTGGGTTGCATCGGGTACATACCTGCCGGATGGCGGTCGAATTCTAAACGACGGTACTTACACTGGCGGTACCGGCGATCGTGTGTTGACTTTTCAATTGACCAACAACGTATCATTGTTCGGCGGCTTCGGAGGTACAGAAGCAAGTCTTTCGGAGCGGGATCTGAGAAATCCGTTGACGAGAACGATCCTTAGCGGCGATCTGGCTAACGATGACGGTCCTAGCTTCAGCAACTACGGTGACAATGTATACAACGTAGTGCGGAGCGTCTCCAATGATGCCTCGGCGGTGCTGGACGGATTCACGATTACGGGGGGAAGTGCCGATGATCCCGGCGTTCAGACCTACGGCGGGGGAATTCATCTGTCGCCGGGGTGTACACCGGTAATCTCGAATTGCACGATTGTCAGGAATCGGGCAGGTAACGGAGGTGGTGTGGCAAGCAATTCAGCATCTCCGCTGTTTGTCAATTGCCGATTCCTGGGGAACCTGGCATCGACGTCGATCGTGCCGGGGCAGGGGGACGGGGGCGGGGTTCGCACGGATGGTGCGAGTGTCACGTTTATCAACTGTGAATTCAGCGGGAACGTTGCGGATCATAACGGTGGCGGCTTGTACAACTATGCCGCTCTCAATCCGCTCCAATCTGTCTATCTGACGAACTGCACGTTCTCACGGAACAGCGCGGCGACGTGGGGCGGAGGTGCGTACGTAGGTAACAGCTCGATAATCAACAACTGCATTTTCTGGAATGACACGGCGCCGGTCGGATTCGCGATCACGGCTTACCAGGCGAACCTCACACTGAATCGTGTGGCAATGCAGCCGGGTGGATACACAGACGTCAACGGTGGCGGGCTGGCCTTCGACAGCAGCGGCCCGTGGGATCCCCTTTTCGTGGACGACGATGGTCCCGACAACGTTGCCGGCACCCCCGATGATGATCTGCGGCTGGGAGGCGGATCAGAGTGCATCGACCGGGGCGACAATGATGCTTTTCCAGCGGGAACTGTCATAGATCTAGATGGCAATCCTCGATTTTTTGACGACGTTTGTGTTACTGACACGGGAACCGGCATTGCGCCATTAGTCGATCTGGGAGCACATGAGCATCAGGGAGCAATTCAACCACCTGTCTCTCGATTGTACGTGAAATCCGATGCTGCAGGTGCTGGAACTGGCACAAGCTGGGCGGATGCATTTGCCGACATGGAACCGGCGATCGCCGAAGCGCGCGCGATCAACTGCACCGGTATCGAGATCTGGGTAGCATCTGGGATGTATGTGCCAACATCTCGTTCGAATCCTCTGGATCCGCGATCGGCGACGTTTGGTTTAATCAATGGAGTTGCGATCTATGGCGGGTTTGCGGGCACGGAGTCGAGTCTGTCGGATCGCGACCTCGGCAGCCCGGCAAATGCGTCGGTGCTGAGCGGTGACGTGAACGGTGATGACGGTCCTAGCTTCAGCAACTACGGTGACAATGTATACAACGTAGTGCGGAGCGTCTCCAATGATGCCTCGGCGGTGCTGGACGGATTCACGATTACGGGGGGAAGTGCCGATGATCCCGGCGTTCAGACCTACGGCGGGGGAATTCATCTGTCGCCGGGGTGTACACCGGTAATCTCGAATTGCACGATTGTCAGGAATCGGGCAGGTAACGGAGGTGGTGTGGCAAGCAATTCAGCATCTCCGCTGTTTGTCAATTGCCGATTCCTGGGGAACCTGGCATCGACGTCGATCGTGCCGGGGCAGGGGGACGGGGGCGGGGTTCGCACGGATGGTGCGAGTGTCACGTTTATCAACTGTGAATTCAGCGGGAACGTTGCGGATCATAACGGTGGCGGCTTGTACAACTATGCCGCTCTCAATCCGCTCCAATCTGTCTATCTGACGAACTGCACGTTCTCACGGAACAGCGCGGCGACGTGGGGCGGAGGTGCGTACGTAGGTAACAGCTCGATAATCAACAACTGCATTTTCTGGAATGACACGGCGCCGGTCGGATTCGCGATCACGGCTTACCAGGCGAACCTCACACTGAATCGTGTGGCAATGCAGCCGGGTGGATACACAGACGTCAACGGTGGCGGGCTGGCCTTCGACAGCAGCGGCCCGTGGGATCCCCTTTTCGTGGACGACGATGGTCCCGACAACGTTGCCGGAACGATCGATGATGACCTCGGATTGGGAGATTACTCACCGTGCATTGATCGTGGGGATAATCAATCATTGCCGCTTGATACGGCGGATATTGATCGGGATGGCGTACGATCCGAAGTCCTTCCCTTGGATCTGTCGGAGAATCCTCGCCAGGTCGATGATCCGACGCAAGTCGATACGGGAAGTGGCGTTTCTCCGTTCGTCGACCTTGGCGCCCATGAGGCCGCCGTTGATCGGTTTTTTGTGGTGTCCCGCAATCCCGTCGCCGTACTTGAGGGGGCCTCTGCTGAATTCACCGTTCACTTGAACACGGATCCAGGTCAACTTATCACAGTCGATGTGCAGTGCGAATCTGGCGAATCGCACATAAGTATTGAGGCAGGATCGACATTACAGTTTGACTCAGGCAATTATGGAGATCCGCAGGTTGTCGTGCTGCGAGCAGCAAACGATGCGGATAACGTCCGAGAAACGGCTCGTATTGTCGTATCCGCGGAGTCCCATCCGAGCGCGTTCGTAACGGCGATCGAGACTGACAAGGAGTTGAACTCGCACTTGTATGTGAATGCGGATGCAGCAGATGGTGGCGACGGGCTCAGTTGGACGAGTTCGTTTCGAAGTTTGCAGGATGCGTTGGACGCGGCGCAAACTGCGGGCGGCTTCTTCACAGAGATCTGGGTAGCATCTGGGATGTATGTGCCAACATCTCGTTCGAATCCTCTGGATCCGCGATCGGCGACGTTTGGTTTAATCAATGGAGTTGCGATCTATGGCGGGTTTGCGGGCACGGAGTCGAGTCTGTCGGATCGCGACCTCGGCAGCCCGGCAAATGCGTCGGTGCTGAGCGGTGACGTGAACGGTGATGACGGTCCTAGCTTCAGCAACTACGGTGACAATGTATACAACGTAGTGCGGAGCGTCTCCAATGATGCCTCGGCGGTGCTGGACGGATTCACGATTACGGGGGGAAGTGCCGATGATCCCGGCGTTCAGACCTACGGCGGGGGAATTCATCTGTCGCCGGGGTGTACACCGGTAATCTCGAATTGCACGATTGTCAGGAATCGGGCAGGTAACGGAGGTGGTGTGGCAAGCAATTCAGCATCTCCGCTGTTTGTCAATTGCCGATTCCTGGGGAACCTGGCATCGACGTCGATCGTGCCGGGGCAGGGGGACGGGGGCGGGGTTCGCACGGATGGTGCGAGTGTCACGTTTATCAACTGTGAATTCAGCGGGAACGTTGCGGATCATAACGGTGGCGGCTTGTACAACTATGCCGCTCTCAATCCGCTCCAATCTGTCTATCTGACGAACTGCACGTTCTCACGGAACAGCGCGGCGACGTGGGGCGGAGGTGCGTACGTAGGTAACAGCTCGATAATCAACAACTGCATTTTCTGGAATGACACGGCGCCGGTCGGATTCGCGATCACGGCTTACCAGGCGAACCTCACACTGAATCGTGTGGCAATGCAGCCGGGTGGATACACAGACGTCAACGGTGGCGGGCTGGCCTTCGACAGCAGCGGCCCGTGGGATCCCCTTTTCGTGGACGACGATGGTCCCGACAACGTTGCCGGCACCCCCGATGATGATCTGCGGCTGGGAGGCGGATCAGAGTGCATCGACCGGGGCGACAGTTCCGTTATTCCGATCGGTGTTGACATCGTCCACAACGTCCGTCGCGTGGACGCGCCGGCGGTCGCTGACACGGGGGGTGGTGTGTCGCCCTTTGCTGACCTCGGTGCTTATGAATTCTCCAGCACTCTGATTCCGTCGCGGCTCTATGTGAGCGCATCTGCAAACGGGTCGCAGCTTTCAACGAGCTGGTCCGACGCCAGCAATTCACTCACTCATGTCCTTGGCACGGCGATGGCGGCAACGGGAAGGATTGGCGAGATCTGGGTTGCGGGCGGAGTCTACTCTCCGGATGGTGGATACGCGCCAATGGGAGGCTCGTCTCATGCGCTTGGGTCGCTGGATCAAAACGCGGTTTTTCGATTGCTCAGTGGTGTGTCGATCTACGGTGGATTTGCTGGGACCGAGACGGATTTGAGCGAGCGTGACTTGGGCATTCCGGCCAACGCCTCCATTCTCGCCGGCGACCTGAACGCTGACAATGCGCCGCTGCCGCCCGGTGGACCTGCGCCGCCGTCGTGGAACGACGACAGTTACCATGTCGTTTCAGCCGGCGGTACGGACTCGTCGGCGATCCTCGATGGCTTCACCATTTCGGGAGGTAACGCCAACGGCTTGTTCCCGCTCGACAGTGGCGCGGGCCTGTATCTTGTTGCGGGGCGCCCGACGCTACGTAACGTGCACATCGTAGGCAATGTTGCAGAAGCTGAGGGCGGTGGGATTTGGAGCGACTTTTCGCGGATTACGATTGACGCGTTAACGCTGGATCGTAATGAAAGTCCAGTGGGTGACCTCGGCGTACTGTCGCGTAACGGTGTTTACTTGCAGGGGCCTCTCCTGATCCCCGGCGAAGGACCGGTGCCACAGACGCTCGAGTTACACTCCGTCCAGTTCGACGGTAGTGGGGGAATCCAGATTGGCAGGGGGGCATCGTTGCATGTGACGCGTTCCCCGCCATATGACCCAGTCGTTTTTCGTACGGAAATCTCAGGTCTTGGGAGCATTGTAATCGATGCTGGCCAACGCGCAGTTCTGGAAGGCGGCGCAATTGTAGACTTGTCTGGCGAACTACCGACTGGAGACTGCGCGACGACGTCACCAGAGTCCTGGGGCAGCATCACGATCAATGGCGAACTCGTTGTTCGGGATGCCACCGTGCAGAACACGAATGTAGCCGTGACGCTCGCGGGGTTGGAAAGTGGTACCAACATAGTCAACAACGATATTCGACTTGTACAAAGTAGTCCTGGTTTCGGTGGACAATTCGTAGTTTCACCGGGGGCGACGATTGCCTGTAACATCATTACAAGTGAAGGTGACCGATATCTGGATCTGGATCCTGATCCGGCTACGCGGGGTCAGGTTACGTTAATCGACAACAAATTCTACGTCGTGATCAAGCAGGGGGTGACGGGTGATCAGGGCGAGTTGTTGGAGCTGCGGACAGAGGATCACGATCTCTCCGTTGGTGGTGGTCTATCGGGAGCGTATTTGCTTGCGAACAGTGTCGGGTACTCCGACACGTGGGTACTGGAGCAGTTGGAGGTACTCCCTGACGCAAAAGTTAACCTAACCAATCGGCCCGGCTTCGTGTTCCAGGATCCGCAGATCTCGGCATTCGAGGCACTCTATGTCAAGCAGTTGAAGATGCACCCAGGTGCGGTGCTGAATACGGGCCTTCAGCGCATGTACTACCAGTCGATGGTCGATGAGAACGATAGTCCCATGGGACCACCGGATGTGGATGGCTTCCTGCCGAACGGCGCACGACTCGTGGATACGCCGTTGCTGGGGTTTTCGCTGAAGATCATCTCGATGGAGGATGATACAGAATTCGCGGTACGGGTGCGCCCGAGGGTGCGCGATCCGGACGATGTTCAGGTGTGCCAGTGTACGAAGACGTGTCCGGACCCTGAGGATGTGGATCCGAGCCTTTGCAAGGAAGGGTCGATTGAACGCATCACGGATCCGGAAGGCGCGAACAACAGCGTGATGGAAATGAAGACGCATGGAGACGGCATGGAGTCGGCGTCCAGCGTCGCAGCGCACGGCGCCTTTGCCCGAGCCGGCGAAGATCAGATCGTGGTGGCGTTCCAATATCTGTTCTGCGGCAACGTGACGGACCAACTGGTGGTGTACCTGAGCGATTCGCCGGAGGCGGGCGAGAACCTGGTGGAGGTGGCGCGGATTACGCCGCCGGCCAGCGGATCGGGATCGATCGGCAGCGGTGAGTTCGCGACGTTCAGCGGGCTGTTCTCTCGTGGGAGCCTGAACTTTCGCCGGGGGACGTACGTGCAACTTGAACTGGTGGGCGAGGATGCCTGTGTCCTGATTGACGAGTGGGACCCGCTGGCATGTGGCTCGCCGGAATGCGGCGACTATGACCTGAGCTACTTCATCTCCAACGTGGACCTGCTCTATGGGCTGACGGCGCTGGGGAATGAGGTTGGCGAGACCAACTCGTGTCTGGACAAGGTGAACCGGGACAACTACGTGGATGTGAACGATGTGCTGCTCTCGGATGCGCTGTACGGTTATGGCGTAACCAACCTGTGCAACGGCGCCGGCGACAGCAGTACGCTCGCCACGACCAGTGCTGTCAGCGCGCCGCAAGGCCGGTTGTTGATCAGCGGCAAGCCGAATGTTGGGGGCGATCTTGGCGATCGGCTGTATCCGGTGGATGCGTCAACGGCGGTGTCTGATCCGAGCATCGCACCGCCGGTGCAGGCGGGTGATCCGTACTACGGTCCCCGCGGCCACGGCCGGTTGATTCGAGATGGATCGGGTGGCCTCTATCAACTGCACAGCGTTCTGGGACTAATCCGCCTGAGTGACGGCCACGTGATGATCGCGCCAGGCGAACAGTCGTTCAATGGAATTACCCTTCGCCTGGGAATGCCGGCAATGGGCAGCGGTATGCCGATCTTCGACGCCGCCTTCGATCCGAACGATGCGACGGCGGTGTACGTGGTTCCCGCACGCATCATCCCGCCGAGCGGTGAGGAGAACGCCTACTACACCGCGGCCAAGCTGCATCTGACGGAAAATGCCGGTGTCGTGACGTGGACGGTGGAACAGACGTATGGCTACGACCCGCAGACGGACCCCAATAACAACACGCAGCCGCCGCAGTACTCTCAGACAAACGTGCAGTACTTGCGCGAGATCGAGACCGACAGCAGCGGCGATTTGTATGTCACCTGCGCCCGTGCGGACAACCAGAACGATTGGCTGCTGATCTATGACACGGTTGCCGGAACTCCCAGCGAGCAGCGGATGCGGCTGAGCGATCTAGCGACGCCGGTGCGGGGCCCGGCAGCGCTGCACGTGACAAACGATGGGACAAGACTCTATCTTGGGACATCGCTGGATGAAGGCGATCCGATGACGACGACGGTGCAGGAGTTCGCACAGGGCGGAACCGCGGGTGCCGTCACAGTGACACCGAGCCGGGTGATCGAGGTCGGGAACATGCGATTCGCGACGTCAATCGCGGAAGACGAGAACGGCACAGTCTACGTGGTGGGCTACACGGGGCCAGTGCTGGATCCGTCGTCGATCCAGTTCAACGAGAACGACAGCCTGTTCACGACGGCGACGCTGGCAGAAATCCCGCCCACGGGCACGACAACGACGGCGACGCCCATCACCGGCGCGGATGCGGCCCTGCCGATCTCGGCGGTCTTCATGACATCCAGTGGTGCATGCCTGATCGGAGACGTGGACGGCTCCGGCACGATCGACATCGCCGACATACCGGTCCTCGTGAGTGTCCTGCTCAACGGCCCCAACGATGCAGAACAGGCATGTCGAGCCGATGCGAATGAGGATCAAGTTCTCAACGGAAACGACGTCTTCAGCTTTGTTGAGAGTTTGGTTGGTGGATAGTAGTTTGCCCGATCGTCGGCAATTCGGTAGGACCATTCGTGGATGATTGCGTGGGTACAACCGACGGCAAAATCTCCTAAATCGAGGGGCGTGCCTGAAATGCTTGTATGGACCCTTCCGAGCTTGGGTCGATCAAAGTAACATAGTGCACATCTGAAATCGCGTAATGTCCAAAAACTCAACCGTGCATCGAATCCGTGTCGGCAGCGTTCAGGATGTTGCTCATCGCTGGCCGCGAGGGGTATTTCAGCGCTTGCGGCGAGCCCAAACCCACGCATGGCAATGTCGCCCTCCATTTCGTCGAGCTACGCCGCCTGTCGATAATAATACTGAAGGAGCCCGCCAAGCCGTTGCCGACAGGCGATGGGCCCGTTGTTGACGCCCATCTCCTCGATGGGATCGATCAGGTGATTACTGAGTCCCTGATGATTGCGTTCATGATGATAGTGCTGCATGAACTCGTCGATCGCTGTTCGCAACGACTGCTCTCCGAAGAAGATCATGCGGCTCAAGCAACTCTCTTTGATGGTGCGCACAAACCGCTCCGCGTAAGCATTCAGATTCGGTGACCGCGGAGGAAGCCGCAGCGCTTTGATGCCTTCGCACTTCAGGAATTCGCGGCATTCGACCGTGAAGATCGTGTCGCGATCCATGATCAGGTATCGAGTGCCCAGGAGAAAGCCGGTATCCGGGTCGGTCACATTGCGAGCAATCTGCTTAATCCAACTTGCATTTGGGTTGCGCGTGATGCCGGCGATGTGCACGCGGCGATTGGATAACCGAATAAAGAAGAACACGTAGTACCGAATCAATCCATGGCGCGACCAGACCTCCACCGTAAACAAATCGGATGCGGCCATCGAGCCCCAATGGGCCCTGAGAAATGTCGCCCATGGCATTCGCGTGCCGCGCTGCGGTGCCGGTTCGATGCCGTGCGCTTTCAGAATATTGGAGACGGTCCCCCGGGCAACTTCATGCCCGAGATTGGCGAGGGCTCCCATGATTCTCGTGAGACCCCAGGTTGGATTCTCCTTCGCCATGCGGACAGTCAAGTCGGCGATTTCGTTTGCGACGCGAGGCCGCCCCGGTCCTCGTTTGCGGCTGTAGTCCCACTTCTGGGCTACGAGCTTCCGATGCCAAGCCAGAATGGTGTCGGGTGTCACGATCGACGCGAACTGCCGAAGAGCCTTGCGTCCGAGGACTTTTCCCTTGACCGCCAGGCGCCGACGCTCGTCGTCGGTGAATCGAATCCGCTTACCCTTGAGTTTGCTTCTGAGGATTCGATTCTCTTCCTGAATGTACGAGATTACATCGTTCTGCTGCCGGTTGATCCAGCCGGCCAGCGTCACTAAAAGAAGTTGCCAGGCTTGGAGAGTGTTCATGGCCACGATTCTAAACGCCCCGGGACTTGAATCGAGACGGCATCCTTGGTATCAAATCAATGTCGTTTGAGTTTTTGGACACTACGCCAGCGAATTTTGGGCACCTTTTGGTCACCCCTGCGGGTTTTACGGGCGCACAAAAAAAGCAGGACCAGATCGCAACGTCCTGATCCTGCTGTAGTTAGCTCACTAACCGAGAATAGCGGGGGGAGGACTCGAACCTCCGACCTCCGGGTTATGAGCCCGACGAGCTGCCAACTGCTCTACCCCGCAATCAGGATCGCGGACTCTAATGCACACGCGCGAATCGGTCAAGCGGGGGATGGCGTCGAGGTGACTGATGAAGGACCGCGCGTGGCCTGGCTGCCGGCCGTTTTGCCCGCGTAGCGCCTCATGCCGTCCTCGACGGCGACGGCGAATTCGCAGCCGTCTCGGCAATTGCGGATTGCCCGGTCGACCCGAATCCGCTTCGCTTGCTTCTTGGCGTGAATCTTGAACACGGGCATTTTGTACGCCGTGGCCTCCACCAATACGACTCGGTTCCATGCGATGGTCCGCGTTTTGTGCGATCCGATTCGATAGAGGACGCCCGTCGGTGTTGTTGCAATGAACCGTCCATCGCGCGTGACGAGGAGGTCGTACACCGTTTTTGCGAGGTAGATCGGTAACAGGACGGCGATAGGAATGATCAACCACGGCACGCGAAAATACATGACGCCAATTGTGATCGCGACGGCGGAAATCAGCAGCGGCGTGCCAAGTCTTGCGCGTCGGCGGCCTGCCCATGCACGCGTATTTTCGTCGTACACGAAGCCGCATGTCGGGCAGGCGCCGCGCCGCGCCAAGCCGACCCACGACATTTCACAGTCCGGGCAACTCGTCGGTTGGCGGCCCGCGAGCGATGATCTTGGCTTGCGGCGAGTTTTCTGATACGCAATTTTCTCATTCAATCGGCGCAGCGTTTCCGGCGGGCGATGCAATGCCGGCGTCCGCTGGTCGCTCGATTCTTGGAGTTGCGATTCTGAGAGCATCTCTTGATCCGACAGTCGAAGGCGCCTTGTTGCCAGGATCGCCGGGCGCCTGCCGATATCGTAGCGAAATTCCGCCTGGGGACCATGATCGCCATTTCGACAACTTCTCTCAGGCATCAAGAACGTCCGTCGCCTGCGGGCAATGCCGTCGGACATTTCGACGCCGCACTCGCGTCTTGGGGGATACACGCAACCTGTGAATTATCGCCGATCAGCGACCGAGTTGCGGTCATGGACCCGCGAGAATGGACCGGGGAAGTCAAACGCCGTGTTTCCAATGCACTTGATTCGTCCCCCGGTACGGCGGTTGTCGGCCCTTCCCGCGGTCCGGAATTGTCGGCATCTCAACGCGCGTGAGTCATCACGTAAAAGGCCCCGTCAGGAGTCGGCGGACTCGGCGGCGTTCCTGTCACATGCGTCCGATCACGTTTCAGGCCAGCGTCCGCTTTGCGACGATTCACGAACCGGCTTGAGGGGTCTGGTACATGGAACCAGCGCGTGGATTCCCAAGGGGGCGATCGCGAATACCCCGAAACCGCCAGAGGCCAATGACGTCATGTCTCAGGGACTGTTGAGGTTTGTCGCCATATTGGCGGACAAAGGCGGACCTGCGAGTACTGCATAAAAGGCTGCGATTTGGCGTCAGACTTTCGACCTGTTGCTCGTACCATGCATTCGCGGAATCGGGGCATCAATCGCATGGACTTTGGCGAGAAATTACTGCGCTGATGCAACTGTCGAACCGAATTTAACTGCAGATCTCCAAGACGCCGGCGGGGTTATGGGCACATGTCGCCTGCTGTTCTTGGACTTTCCAGACGTCGGGCGGTTTGAGTAGGTATTCAGATTCGCGGCGTGCAAGGGGCCGGGTCGTGGCGAACTCACGGGGAAACAAGGAACGCGTGCTGATCGTCGATCCGTCACGGACCATGCGTCGGTTGATTCGATCGGAATTCGATCCGGCGGAGTTCGACATCTTTGAAGCGGCATCCGGCGCACTGGCGGTCAATTGCGCCGAGGAGAACAAACCGACGCTCGTCACGTTGAGTACGGTCCTGACGGACGGCGACGGCGTCGATACCTGTCGCCGGATCACCGAACTGCTGAAGGAACTCGAGTCTCCGATCATTGTCGTGACATCGAAGAATGCCGAACAGGAACGCGCCCTGGCGGCCCAATATGGCGTCGTTCATTTCATTCACAAAGGTTTCAAGCCCGGCGCTCTGGCCGAGTATGCCCGCGAAATCCTCAAGCCGAAGCGCTCGCTTGAAGGCAAGCGCCTTCTCGTCGTGGACGACAGCCCGGTTCCCCGCGCCTGCCTTCGTCGTTCGCTTGGAGCACAAGGTGCGACGATCGTCGAAGCCGAGGACGGTCGCTCCGCACTGGATCTTGTCACGACGCAACCATTCGATCTTGTGATAACGGATCAGTTCATGGCGAACATGAACGGTCTGGATTTCATGCGGATCGTCCGCCACTCGCTGAATCAGGACGAGTTGCCGATCATCCTGATGTCGGCTGCGACCTGCCATTCCGTTCTGACGTCGGCGCTGGCGGGGGGGGCTAACGACTTCATCCGAAAGCCGTTTGAAGCGGTTGAATTACTTGCACGCGTCAACAACTGCCTGAGGGCGTCGGCGCTCTCGCGGAGATTGCAGGCCGCTGTCGGTGAAGCGGAGTATGCCAATCGCACGAAGTCCGCCTTCTTTGCGACGATGAGCCACGAGATTCGGACCCCGCTGACAGCCGTCATAGGATATGCCGAACAGTTGAAGGATGTGTCGCTTACGCCTGAAGAGCGCGAAGCGGCGATCTTTGCCATCGGCCGAAGCGGCGAACAACTGGTCGAATTGATCGACGAAGTCAATGACTATGCAAAAATCGAATCCGGAAACATGTCAGTGGCGCTTGACGATGTCAGCCCGCTCAATCTCTTGCTGGACCTTCAGAAATCCATGCAGGTCTTCGCCGATGAAAAGGGGCTGAAACTGATCGTGGAATCCGTCGGTCCCATACCGGATCGGATTCGCTCCGACCCCGTCCGGCTTCAACAGATTCTCGAAAACCTCGTCGACAACGCCGTCAAGTACACGAGTGAAGGGGAGATCCGAGTTACGATGCGATTCGTCTCGGATGAACGACGCGAATTGAATCGGACTGCGGCGCCGCTTATGGAGTTTGTTGTTGCAGACACCGGCATCGGCATCGATTCCGAAAAGCTGCAATACGTGTTCGAAGCGTTCGGTAATCCGGAGCACTCGCCGATTCATGCAGGCGGCGGAATTGAGCTCGGTCTCGCGATCAGCCGCCACTGTGCACGGATGCTCGGTGGTAACATCGTCGTCAAAAGCGAGCCGGATGTGGGCAGCGTGTTCACGGCATTCGTCGCCACTGGAGATCTGACTTCCGCCAAGTGGTCGACGCCCGATGTGCCCGCTGAGATTCGTCGACGAATCGCAGAGGAGAACACGGGTAGCGGGAACAAAAAGCCACTGCGATTGCAGGGCCGGGTGCTCCTCGCGGACGACGCCGTGTTCAATCAAAAACTGCTCCAGCGAATCCTCGAGAAGGCGGGTCTGCATGTGACAATCGTCGAGAACGGCAGAGACGCGGCGGATCGGGCGATGGACGCCGACCGGCACGGCACGTCGTTTCACCTCATTCTCATGGATATGCAGATGCCGGTCCTCAACGGCGTCGATGCAACGCGCGAACTTCGCGACCGCGGCTTTGATGGCCCCATTATCGCGTTGACGGCGAGCACTTCCGACGAGGATCGAGAGGCTTGCATGCTCGCCGGCTGCAACGACTTTCTGACCAAACCCATCGACAAGAATCGACTGCTCGATGTCGTCGGCCGCTTCTGTCCACGCGGCGAATGGGCCTCCCTCGCCGGGACGATCTGATCCCGAGTCAGTCCGTACGTCGTGCATTCCCAGGCGGCCGGTCGGTGTGTTCCTGTGGATGAAACTTCCCGCGACTCGCGCGTGCAGCGAGCCTGCGTCTGACGGCCACAGTTGCATCCGTCCCGCTTGGCGCGGAAGATGTCGCCGTCGATGCCGCGGAACACAGTTTCCGTTGATTCGGCCATGTGGCAGCCTGCATTGGGGATCGTCTATCCGTTCGATGCGCTGCAAATCGCGACCCGCAGAGGATCAACCGTCAATGCAGTCTTTGATATCCCAGGTACGCAACGAAATCGCACGGGCGCTCGTCATCGCAATCGGGGAGGACGCTCGCGGCGTCGATCCGCTCGTTAAGCCGGCGACCGACGCGAAATTCGGCGACTATCAATGCAACGTCGCCATGAGTCTCGGAAAGACGCTCGGCAGAAAACCCCGCGACGTCGCTCAGGCCGTTGTCGATGGGCTTGGGGATTCGACGCTTTTCGAAGCGCCCGAGATCGCCGGCCCGGGTTTCATCAACCTTCGGCTGAGAACAGAGCGGCTATCCACATCGCTCGAGGAAGTGCCCTCCATCGCGGACGTCGAGTCCGATCGACTTGGCATCTCACTCGTGACAGGCGAGGAACGCCGTCGGGTCATTGTCGATTATTCGTCGCCGAATGTGGCCAAGGAAATGCACGTCGGCCACCTTCGCAGCACCGTCATCGGCGACGTCATCGCCCGCGTCATCGCTTTTCAGGGGCATGAGGTCATCCGCCAGAACCACCTCGGCGACTGGGGCACCCAGTTCGGCATGGTCATTCTCGCCCTCTGGCACCTTTGCATGCGCAAGCATCAGGGCGAATCCGTCGAGGATTTTCAAGGCGTCACGGCGAAGCTCACCGACCCGACGCTCGATGCCGAGGCCAGACTGAGCCTGCTCAAGCAGCGGGCACGAATACACCAGGACAATCTCAACCGCGACCCGACGGGCGACGTCGAGTTTCATCCCTATCTCACGGCGCTGGAGCCAAGTTTCGAGACGCTGTTGCCGCTCTACAGGTATGTGTCGGCAATCGAAAAGGCCGCCAAGGGCCTCTCGGATGAAGCGCTGTTGATCCACAATTCCGAGACCGGTCAATCGCAGCACCTGTCCGAGCTGTCTCGATACGTCGCCGCCATGCTGCAGGGCAAGACGGATCGCTCCAATGAACAGGAACGCGCCGCATGGTTCAAGGCGAAAGAAGCGACGCTGGTCGTCTGCTCCGGCATCTACCGTCAGCTCGGCGTATTGCTGGAGGACGGGGACATCTGCGGCGAGAGTTTCTATCAGCCGCTCTTGCATGAAATCGAAGTAAACGGCGAACGGCTGCCGGGCGTCGTAGACGAAGTGAAGTTGATACTCGCGCCCCCGGGCAAGGAAGCCGACGGCATGCGCGCCGTCTGTCGAGAAGACCAGGGCGCGATCTGCGTCTTTCTGGAAAAGCCGGACGGTACGCCGTGCTTCAAGGGACCCGAAGGTGACGCGCTGCCTATGCTGATTGAGAAGTCCGACGGCGCCTCGCTCTACGCAACGACGGATATCGCGGGGATTCTCTATCGTGTCGCCCACGCGACGGAAAATCCGGTTCAATTGCACATACCGCGCCTGCGCGAACAGCTCGCGACGCTCGGCGGGGGCCTCGGCGCCGATCGCGTTATTTACGTCGTCGGCGCACCGCAGAAACTCCACTTTCAGATGCTCTTCCCGACGGCCCACGCCACCGGCTGGACGCGAAAGGGCGATCGCAGCGTGCAACTCGAACACGTGGCCTTCGGCTCCGTTCTCGGCGAAGACCGAAAGATGCTCAAGACGCGATCCGGCGACTCCATCAAGCTCAAGAGCCTGCTCGATGAAGCTGTCGATCGCGCCCGAAATCTCGTCGGCGACATGCAGAAGGACCCGAATCGAACCACCGATCTGTCGCCGGAGGAAGTGGAGAACGTCGCAAACATCGTGGGCATCGGCGCCGTCAAATATGCCGACCTTTGTCAGAATCGCAACACCGACTACGTGTTCAGCTGGGACAAGATGCTCGCGATGCAGGGCAACACGGCGCCGTACATGCTCTACGCGTACGCGCGCATCCGATCCATTTATCGCCGCGGCGCCGAGTCGGCTCCGTTCGACGCCGACGTGCGGAATGCGTCCCTGCAACTCAACGAACCGGCGGAACGCGATCTTGCACTCGCTGTCCTACGGCTTCCGGATACCATCGACGCCGTCGGCGAGCAGCTCATGCCGAACTATCTTTGCGACTACCTATACGGCCTCGCAGGCAAGTTCATGGTGTTCTACGAAAACTGCTCGGTGCTAAAAGCCCCGGACGCCGCGACGTACGCATCTCGAATGCGGCTCTGCGATCTGACGGCACGTGCGCTGCGCATCGGCCTCAGTCTCCTCGGCATTCGCACGCTCGAAAAAATGTGATTGATTGCGGCGATCGCGTGGAACCTGACCGAATTCATCTCGCCGGGAGTCCGCACGATGCGAGAGGATGAGCAGGAAACGCCGTCCAGTTCATAGCCGCGACCGAAAGGGAGTCCGGTCGCGCGATGCAGAGGTTGCCCGATGACCATCTGCAGCGCGTGATCGTGCGATGGGGAATGAAGCACTACCCGCTGCACATGCGATTCGTGGTTGGCGTCGGCGACGTCAGCCCACTCTCTGACGGTCGTGGTTCGGAACGGGGCGCCATCTGCTCGGGATCGCCGCTTGTTTGGGTTAGCAAATCGCGCGCCGATCCGTAGTCGATTTTTTGTTGCATGCCACTCGCACACGCGCGTAGAATTGAGGAACGAGCCGGAACACTGGAGGTCAAGATGACGATCAGATCCCGTCACATCGCCATGCTGCTGTTAACCGTCGTCGTTGTTCACGCATGTGGAGACGCACAGGTCCAATCAATCGGCAACGCCGTCTTGCCCGATTCGCGAGTCCCTCCACCGGAAGAAATCGCCCTGGTCGAACATCGCGGGAAGTTCTATTCCGTGAAAGATTTGACCGACCCGACCTATGTCGCGCAGAGCGATGACCCGTTCGTGAAGAACTTCGCCGAGAATCAGAATGTCGCTGTTGAATGGGCGGGAATGCTGCCGCAGCCATCAGTTGGGTGCGATTATTCGTTTATGTACCCGCCGCCGAGTGCGGAATACTCACAGAGTTCGGATACGTTCTCACGTCGATGAACGGCTGATTGATATCGATCCGACCATATTCGGAATAGAGCTGCTGCAATAGGGCCAGCTTCTGCCGCGCCGTATTCTCGATGCCGCTTTCGTCGTTTGGCGGTCGTCCCCACCAGATCCGTGATCCGGGACGATTCGTCGCCATGACGAGATGCGGCTGACGTGGGCTGATCCGCCCGCCGAAGTTCTCCACGTTGATGCTTGTGACCTGGTCGCGAAAGGGCTGCTGATAGAGCATCGACACGAGCCGAAGTCCTGATGACAGGTCTTCCCCGCTCCATTGTTCTCCGACGTCAGGCTCTTTTTCCTGGACGCCGCGAATCATCAGAAGGCTGCTCGTTTCGCAATCCTCGACCGCATACTTTCCCGGCAACCGGACGCCTTCGCTGTCCACGAGATAGCACAGCGAACGCTCTGTTTCGACATAGGCCGCGGGCTCTCGAAAGTCGCAGAGAATCGACACTCGCCCGTCGGGGCGAACGATCACACGATTCACGCGCTTGACCCATCCGATACCGGGGCGCGACAACGCCGAGGCCACGCGTTGCGCAAGACCCTCGTCGAGCACCGTATCGCTCGCAGTCAGCGCGATCTCATGTTCGAGCCCGCGCAGAATGTGCGCGTTCTGATTGTCCTGGAGAAAGTATGGGCAGTCTTCCCAGTAGATCCAAAGCTGGACGCGCTCGAACTTGTTCAGCGCGTGGACATGACCTTCAAGTCGTCGAAGCCCCAGAACGCCGGCTGCGCCGACGACGGCGACGATGACCGCGACCAGTGCGCCGCGTCGCAGCGCCGCCGAGTCCTCCGACAACATATATGTGATCACGCGCGAAACTGCCGTTTCGTCCGTTGCCTTCTTCTTGTTTTTCCGACCATTCGTGGGTTTACCGCGCGGCAACGTCTGACCTCAGCCTGATACAGGGCGAGCTATGTCGTGAACTTCCGTCGAATCGCCATCTCCACCAGCATCTGGCACAGCTCCGGCATGTCAATGCCGACGCGGGCCGCCGCCTTCGGGAGCAGCGAGTGAGACGTCATTCCGGGAATGACGTTCACTTCGAGTGCAAACGGTCGCATCGTATTGTTATCGACTCGCCAGTCTACACGCGAAAAGTCGCGGCAGCCAAGCAAATTATGCGCCTGCACGCTCAGCTCGCCAAGCGATTGCAGGAGCGATTCCGGCAGGTCGACATCGAACCGATACTCCGTAGTATCATCGACATACTTGGCCTCGTAATCGTAGAAAGGTCGCGATGTGCGGATCTCAATCGGCGGCAGCGCCTGATCGCCCAGAACGCCGATCGCGATCTCCAATCCGGGAACGTATCGTTCGACAATGCACGCGCCGTGAGTTTCGATCACCATTTCAATCGCCGGGCGAAACTGCGTGACGTCTCGGATGATGTAGCACGATAAGCTGCTGCCGCCGGAGACCGGTTTGACAACGACCGGTAGATTCCATGCCGCCATGGCCTGCCGAATGTTGTCACGCGTCGCCACTGTGAAACGCGCCGTCGGCACATCGCCGGCGATGAACCGCTCCTTTGCCGTTGCCTTGTTCATCGCAGCCGCGCACGCCTCCGGTCCGCTGCCGCAATACGCCAGCCGCCGACGTTCCAGGATCTGCTGCACGTCGCCATCTTCGCCGAACTGCCCGTGCAGCGCGACAAAAACGCAGTCGACTTCCCGTGCGAGGCCGCTGAGCTGATCGGGTGCGATGTCCTCGACCTGTACGTCATGGCCGCGGGAACGCAGCGCCGCGGCGACGCACTGCCCCGATTGGAGACTGACTTCGCGCTCGCCGCCTGGGCCGCCCGAAAGCACTGTAATTGCCAGTTTCTCTTCGCTTCGCTTGAGATTCAGCCGCTCGCGAATCCCTGCTGCATCGGTCGCCACCGCCATATCAGCCTCCATACCGCCCACTCGTTTGTCGGATCTCGCGTACCTTATTTGCGTGTGGAGAAGATGGTGCCGATTCGTTCGCCCGGAAACGGACGATTTCGGGCTGTCTTCACCACAACTTCACTTCGGGAACCAATCGAATCCCGCAAAAATCCTCGACGCGATTCTGCACCGAATCGATCAGCTTCCGTACATCTGTTGCGTTTCCGCCCCGATCCGCCATCGCGAAGTTGGCGTGCTGCTCGGAGACGAACGCACTGCCGATCCGATAGCCCTTCAGGCCGGCCGAGTCAATTAACCGGCCCGCCGAATCTCCGTTCGGATTGCGAAAAATACAACCCACGCTTAGTGCACCGAACGACGGTTGCGTGCTGTGCTTGTAGTCCCAGGTTTCCCGGAATCGCGATCGCAATTCGGCGGCATCCGTTGTGTGTAGCGCGAATTGGACGCGCGTCACGACGCGGTCACCGATTTTCGACTCGCGATAAGAAAAACCGAGATCGCTGCGTGTCAGCGACTCCCGTTCGCCATTCTGACGGACGGCATCCACCTGACTGACGGCAGTTGAGATGTCGCCGTATTTACCGCCGCAGTTCATCGCGATCCCGCCGCCGACAGTTCCCGGGATGCCGGCGAGTTGTTCGAGACCGGCCAGCCCTTCGCGGACGCAGCGCTTGACGATCGTCGTCATGTCTGCGCCGCCGCCGGCGATCAGCGTCTCGCGATCAATGGTAATGCTCGAGAAGCAGGGGGCGTCAAGCCGCAGGACCACGCCGCGAACGCCGTCATCCGGGACGAGGATATTCGCCCCGAGTCCGAGGACGCGCACCGGCACATCCGATTCCCGGCAGCGATGCAGGACCGTCGAGAGTTGCTCGTCATTTTGTGGCCGGACAAGAAAGTCCGCGCGGCCGCCGAGTTGAAACCACGTCAGCGGCGCAAGCATCGCGTCTGTTTCAACGACTCCCTCAGGAAAGTCGGCGAACAAGCTCATCGGAAATCTTCCACACGTCGCCGGCGCCCATCGTCAACACGATATCGCCGGGCTGAACGTTCTCGACAACATACTGCGTGATGTCTTCAAGCTTCGGGAGATACGTGGCGTCGCCGCCGTTGGCGTGCACGCGCTTGACGAGGTCCTCCGAACAGATCGCGTCGCGCATTTTTTCGGAGTCTCTCACAAAGTAGATATCCGGTATGAGTAATCGATCCGCCAAACCAAAGCTTCGCGCAAAGTCGTTCAACAGGAACCTGGTTCTCGAATGCTGATGAGGCTGAAAGACGACCCACAGCCGACGATCCGGCAGGCGCTCGCGGACCGCCCGGAGCGTGACCTGGACCTCCGTCGGATGATGTCCGTAATCGTCGAGAATCAGAACGCCGCCGATCTCGCCTTTTCGCGTTAGCCGCCGATCGGCGCCCTCAAACGTTCGCAAGGCCTCCGCAATGGCCGACGGTTCGACCGACGCCCGATGCGCCATCGCTGTGGCAACCGTCGCGTTCAGCACCTGATGCCGTCCGTAGAGCCCGTCAAGCCGAACATCAAGGAAATGTGCGCCGTTCTTGAGCAGCGTGAATCGATAGCGGCCTTCCTCATGTGTCACATTCGTCGCTTGCCATGTCATGCCATCGCCGAAACCGAATGTTTCGATCGGCGCACCGACCGATTCCAGGGCCGCGGATACGTTGCGATCCTCGCCGTTCGCGATCACGACACCATCCGCCGGTACCAGTGACGCAAACGACCGGAACGCTTCATTGATCGCCTCGATGCCGTCAAAACAGTCGAGATGATCTTCTTCGATATTCAGAATCGCCGCGTACTTCGGCGCCAGGTTCAGGAATGATCGATCGAATTCGCAGGCCTCGACGATGATGTCCGGACCGTCGCCGACACCTGAACCACCGCCGAGTTGTCGAACGCCCGCGCCGACGACGAACGTCGGGTCCAGGCCGGAGCGGCGGAGTATGTACGCCAGCAGGGCGGTCGTTGTGCTCTTTCCGTGCGTGCCCGCAATTGCGTGCCCCGCGCGTAGCCGCATCACCTGCCCGAGCATCTCAGAATACTTGACGCATGGAATGACCCGTTTCTTCGCCTCGACCAGCTCCGGATTGTCCTGCCGGATCGCCGCCGAATAGACGACCAGATCACACGCCTTCGATATATTGACCGGCGCCTGCCCGATCCGGATCGTCGCGCCCATTTCCTCGAGCGCCGACTGATCCCCGAACTCCCGCAAATCCGAGCCGGATACGATCGCTCCGCATCGAAGCAGCACGCCGCCCAAGCTCGCCATCCCGCACCCGCCGATGCCGATCAAGTGGATGCGTTTCGCCGCGAACGGACTGGACCAGTGCTGATGAGGCCGCCGCCGCTCGCCGATCGCGGTAATCACTCGATCGTCATGGGCTGTCGGCACGGAGTTTGCGATCTGGGTCATACGGGCTCACCTCCCTGTGAGGCCATGCGGCTTGGCGGGCATCCGGCGACTCGCCGTGATCCGGCTCATCCTGAGATCAACCACAGCGGAATCAACCTTCTCAAGGCCGCATCGCCCATCGGGCTGTGATTTGCGACCACTCGACGCACTGGTTCAGCAGTTATCTTAACGCGCTACGACACGCGATCAAAACAAGTTCGGCGAATCTGGGAGGAACCGCGCAGCGACAGTGCTCAGCCTGCATCCATCCGGATTGTTCGCGCACAGCCCCCCTGAGATCGACAAGAACCTGTTGGGAATATCGGGACAATTCTCCCGCTGACTTGAAACCGCTCGGACACGACGATTCACACCATTCCAAGGTCTTCACGCGAGAGCGGCCGACGTCACATCGCAGTCGCTCATGCCAAACAATGACCGGGCGATCATCGTGCGTCAGCAGCAATGATCGCCCGGTTTGTCGAGATCAGGCGGATCCTGAAGCGGGAGATTTGCGGGTCAGTCACCCTTCGGTTCGGGGGGGCAGTCCGTTCCCGGCCCGAGGTAGTCGCCGTTGATCAACAGGCAGACCAGTTCCGTCACTTGGGCGCAATAGCCGTTGCCCGGGACGATGCACGCGCCGACCTTGCCGCCGACCGGCTCAGGATTCGCGCTGGTTCCCTGGGCATCTTTCGGCTCCGGCGGGCACTCGCTGCCCGGACCCTGGAAACTGCCGCCGACAATCGCGCAGAACGTCTGCGTGACGATGATGCAATTGCCGTTGCCCGGGATGATACAGGCGCCAGGTTTGCCCGCCGGTGGAGGCGACGGATCCGTGTTGGTGACAGACGTATGGAAGGCCTGGGCGGTCCCAAGCGAAAACAAGATGCCGCCCGCCAACACTAAGGCCATCGAAAACTTCATCTTCGGCATGAACACACCTCCTGTGCGGAATAAACAATCACTGATGCACCCAGCGCCCGCGTCCGCTCTACCGCGCGCACCGCCGGCAGCGGTACTATCCGCCGTCAAAACTCATGGACGCAAAAAACTTGGCGGTGGGATCAGGAAAAATACGCGTTGCTATTAAACCGCCAGTGTCATCATTGCCTCATCGTCAATCCGGGGCCGATCGTCAGGTCGTGATCATGTCGAAAGCGGCTCCAGAAGATAGCGCGAACGGCCCGCTGCCCGAGTTCGCTTTCGTTGGATACAAGGAAATGAAGAGACTTGCTTCGAGACTGCTGCGGAAATACGGCACAGACGCTCGACGGACGACGTCGCTCGTGCACGACGCCTATTTGCGGATGATCCATGCAGACGACATTTCCGATTACACGACACGCCGCTTGCTCGGCGTTGCCGCCCACGCAATGCGATCCGTGTTGATCGACAACGCGCGTCGTCGACAGGTAGCCAAGCGGGGTGTTGCCGCCGACCACGTCCCCCTCGCCGAATGGAACATCGCGGCGGCAATGCCGGACGAGACGCTGCTTCGACTCAACGAGTCCCTTGTGCGGCTCCAGGCGATGGACGTGCGCAAAGCGAGGATCGTCGAACTGCGCTACTTCGGCGGACTTTCGAATCTGGAGGCATCGCAGGTCCTGGGAGTCTCCACTGCAACGGTCAAACGCGATTGGGCGTTTGCGAGAGCTTGGTTGTTTCATGAGCTGACATCAGACTGATCCGGTGCGGAGCTCGAGTGCTTCATGACCATTCGCTGGGACAAGATCGAGGCCGCGTTCGCCGAGATGCTCGAGTCCGATTCCGGGGAGCGGATGGCGATCATCGATCGGCACTGCGGTGACGATGTCGAGATGCGACGCCGACTTCTGGCAATGCTCGAATCACACCAGCGCATGGGCGAGTTTCTTGAGCATCGGGCCTTCCGTGGCAGATGCTCATCGGAAGGAAGCGATCGCGATGAACGGTTCGCGGGGCGGCGGATAGGGCCGTATGAGGCAATAAGACTCATCGGTGTCGGCGGAATGGGCGTCGTTTTCGAGGTCCGCGGCGGCGATCCGCCGAAGCACTTCGCGTTGAAGCTTTTGAACAGTTCGGTGTTTCCCGGCGACCGCGTCCGCCGGGCCTGGCGGCATGAGACCGAGATGCTCTCGCGCCTGCCCCATCCGTCGATTGCGGGCTTCGTCGATGCCGGCATCGCCGATGACGACGCACCATACATCGTGATGGAGTTTGTCGACGGCGTACCGCTGGATCAATTCGAGTGGCCGATCGACGCGACGATTCACGATCGAATCAAGTTGATGCTGTGCGTCTGCGACGCCGTGGCCTTTGGCCATCAGCGCGGCGTGATCCATCGGGATCTGAAACCGACCAACGTGCTTGTCGAACGCAGCCGTCAAAGCGCACGGGCTGATGACGTCGGTGGCCCGGGCGGCAAAAGAGCGTCCACTGAGCGTCCGTTGGTATTACACGCATCCGGGATTGAACGCGACGAGGCGCCGGCCGCTGCCGCGATCGACGTCGCTTCGAAACTGTCGTGCCGAATCAAGATCGTCGACTTCGGGCTCGCACTGCCGATGTCGCCCGATGAACGATTGTCGGTCTCAATCTCGATCGCGCATCGGGGCGCCGGCACGCTTGCATACATGAGCCCCGAGCGTATTCGCGAGCCGGAAGGCGACGCCGATGTCCGTGGCGACGTCTATTCTCTCGGCGCGATGTTGTACGAGCTGCTTACCGGCCGGCGACCGCACGATCTCGCCGACGTCGCCTATGCCGAGGCGATGCGCCGAATCTGCGAGGAGGACATCGAGCGCCCCGCAAGGTTAAAACGGGAACTGCGAGGAGATTTGGAAGCGATCCTCCTCAAAGCCCTCGCCGCCCATCCGGCGGATCGTTATCAAACCGTCAATCAACTCGCCGACGATTTGAAGAGCTTCCTAGACGGACGATCCGTGAACGCTCGCCGAGCAGGCGTCGCCTATGACATTCGCAAGTTCGTCGTCCGCCATCGCTCCGTCTCCGTTATTGCGTTCGCCGCACTTGCAATCCTCGTGTCGGTGTCATTAGGCCTCGCTGTCCTTTACCAACGGACAAACGCCGCCGAGCGCGAGGCCCGGCGGCAGGCGCAGGCGTCCAAAGATGCCATGTCGCTGTTGCTATGGGTGTTCATGGTCGACGGGCCGTGGCAGGGACCGCCCGGTGATGTGACGATCTACCAGGCCATGAAACTGCTCGTCAGCGAGCTCGATCGCATCGACATTGATCCGCTGATCGAAGCCGAGATGCGTCATCGAATCGGCGTGAGCTTGCGCGAGCGGGGAGAGTTCGACGAAGCCGAGCGGAACCTCAATATCGCCGCGAACTTGACTCGAGAGCACCTCGGTCCCGACGCGCCGCAGACCGCGAATTGCGATGTCGCGCTGGCATGCCTTCAAATATCAAGCGGAGCGCGGCCGGATCTCGGCCGGCTCGAACGCGCCATCGACGTGCTTCGTCGGCATGCGGCGACCGAGGAATGGGTGCGTGCCGAACTAGCCGTCGGTTTGCAGGCGTTGGCCCATCTGCACTATTTTCGGGGGGAGTACGCCGAGGCGGAAGATCCCGCGCGTGAGGCGCTTCGATGGATGGGTGAGCCGACGAATGGCGTGGACGCCCAAAAGCGGATCGGTCTACAGATCGATCTCGCTCGCATTCTCGTCGCGTTGAAACGGACCGATGATGCCGATGCCATTTACGAGAAGGCCTATGAGGAGGCGACGTCGACATTGCCGGAAGACGACCTGCTGATCGGCAGCCTGAACGAACACTTGGCGTCCAAGTGCCTGAGAGAACGGGATGACGAATGTGCCGGCATGCACGCAGAAGCGGCGATTCGGATTTACGAAATACGCCTGCCCGCCAATCATCCGACCATTGCGGGCGGATACCTGTTGCGGGGCCATGTCCATCGTGACGCCGGTCGATACGAACAAGCGAAGGCCGACTACGAGCGTGCAAGCACGATGCTCAAAACGATCCACGGTCCGACGGCACGCCCTGTCCTCAACGTCGAATACGCGATGGCCAAATGCGAAGAAGCGGTAGGGGACTTCGATGCGGCAGTCGATCGATTCACTTTTGTGTTGACCAATATGAAAACACAGCACCCGGAATTAACCGGCTTGATCGGACGAATCGAAGAAGCGCGCAAGCAGGCGATCCAAAAACGCGAGGCTGCACAGCTCGCGGCTGCCGCAGGCGACTGATCGATGCGTCACAGCGCCTACGCCATCATCTTTGTCATCATTCCGCTCACGCGCTCAAGCCCCTCGGGGCCCAACGTGACCATCATGTCCACAATCGCACCGAAGGACTGCAGGAAACTCTGCATCTCTTCGAGCCGGCAGCGGAACTTCGTGACGTCTTCCGGTTCCGCGGCGGTCTTTCCCTTCGTGACTGGTCCCACCATCTCGAGGCACTTGTCAATCGTCTCGACGATCGGCTCGACCTCTCGGCGCCGGCGCTGCTGAATGATCGTCTCCAGCATCTCCCAGACGTTGGTTCGACAGAGGAAATACTCCCTGCGATCACCGCGCAGATGCACACGCTCGATCAGCCCCCAATCCACCAGCGCCCGGAGATTCGTCGACGCCGTGCCGCGCGACACGAGCAATCGTTCCATGACGTCGTCCGTGCAAACGGGCTCGTTGGACACGAATAGCAGCGCGTGAATCTCCGCCATCGTCCGATTGATCCCCCAGTATCCGCCCATTTCTCCCCAGCGACGGATGAACAGTTGCCTTGACGCGTCGAGCGGCACGGGCTGCGTTGCGTCGGTTTTTACTGTTTCTGACATCACCCTGCCTCCCAATCAGTCTAAACCCACTGAACTTTCAATATATACTGAAATAACTATAGCAAGGAAGGGCTTCGTCGATGTTTCAGAGTTTCTGAAATTACTGATGCGAGGCGTTGGGGGCGGCGATGTGCCAACTCGGCCGGATCATCGGGATGCGGGCCGAAGCCGTGTCAAAATAACGCAATCATTGGAGGCGTGAGCCGCGGATGCGAGAGCCGGTATCCCTCGCGTTCCAAGATCGCCTTTCGTCAACAGTCCGACGGGCTATGATGCCCGGCTACGCACCTCAAGGAGGCATCAACCCATGAACGCCAGACTATTCCGAGTCATCCTCCCTGTGACCGGCATCGACGCCGCTGCCCGCTTTTACGGCGCTGTCTTCAACGATGCCGGCATGCGCGTTTCCGAAGGGCGCCATTATTTCAACTGCGGCGGCACGATCCTCGCGTGTTTTGACGCGAAGGCCGACGGAGATGCCGACGAGATGCGCCCCAATCCCGAGTGGCTCTACTTCGCCGTCCCGGATATCGACGCAACTCACGCCGCCTGCAGGAAAGCGGGCGCCTTATTCAGCGAAGGCGATGTCCACGATACGCCGGCCGGAGAAGTCCATACGCGACCGTGGGGCGAACGTTCCTTCTACTGCCAGGACCCGTTCGGCAACAAGCTGTGCTTCGTCGATCAGGCAACGACATTTACTGGTAGTTGATCCCTGATGCGAGTGCATCGCTACTCGATCCTCTCCGCCCGCTGATCCATTCCGTGCTGGTGCAGAATCAACGCGACGACTTTTCCCGTATCGTCTTTAACAAACGTCAGCGTCGCGTCGACGACCTTGTAGAAAAATTCCGTCTGCGATTCCGCAAACACGGGGAAGCTTGGTTGTCCTGTGAGTCGAACCATCAGCTGGCTTCTCTTGAGCGTCACATCGAAATCGACGCCGGGTGCGAGTCGGTACTGGCCCACATATGCCTGGAGTACTTTGGCATCGACTGTAACTTCCTTGGGCGGCGTCGGCGGTACGAAGTCGGCCGGCGCGCGTTCGAACCGCTGATCGCGCCCGCCCTGATGGAGAATCGCGGCCGTCGGCACTCCATCCGGGTCACGCGTGAACTCGATCTCGGCCTCGACGACACGACAGACGAACCGATCCTCGGCCACTGGATAAACGGGCACCGCCGGCTGGCCTGTCAGCTGCACCGACAGGGCGTCACCCTCTCGCGTGACTTGCAGACGAATCGACTGCGCCAGCAGATACCAACCGACATATCGATCCAGCACCTTCGGATCGACGCGCACCGATCGGCGAAGCGCCTTCAATTCAAACTTCGGCTCGAGTAAGCGAAGCCCGATCGCATCGATGTTGTAGGAATCGTTCGCGAGGACCACAACGCCGAGTTTCTTGTCTTTTCGGAATCCGCAGAAGCTGTGGAATCCCGCCGTGCCGCCGTTGTGCCAGAGAATTTCCGCATCGTACTTCTTCCAGACGTGCCAGCCTAACGCAACATCCAGATCCGCGGATCCCGCATCGCTTCGCGGCGCCTGCGCCGCCTGAAGCGTTTCGTCGATTTCGCAGTGCATCAGCCCCAGATTGAATGCGAGGAACCGCAGCATATCGCTGGCCGTCGAACGAATCGCCCCCGCGCCCGCGATCGCATCGAAATCCCAATGCGACTGCTTCAATCCGCCGCTATATCCCTCGGCGAAACGAGCTGCGTCCTTTGCCTTAACTGTGATGCATGTATCCGCGAGCCCCAACGGCCTCGAAATGCGATCCCGAAGCAGCGATTCATACGGCGTGCCCGAAATGCGAGAGAGCAGCTGCCCCAGGAGCCCCGTTGCGAGATTCGAATACTCGTACTGCGCGCCGACGTCGCGTCGCAGCGCATGATGTGACAGGAACTCGAATAACCTTTGCTCCGTGTAATCGGCGTACGGATTCTCTCCGTCAGCCGGATCGAAGTTATCCGGCATTCTCGGCAACCCGCTCCGATGCGTTGACAGCGTCCTCAGCGTGATCGGCTGATCGCCATGGCTAGGAATCGTCACGCCCGCCGGAACGAACTTGCTGATCGGATCGTCTAGCGCGACTTTTCCTGACGCGACCTGGTCGCAGAGAAGGATCGCCGTGAACACCTTTGAAATCGATCCGATCTCAAATAGGGTCTTCTCATCCACAGGTTGGCCGCCATTGGATTTCGTCTGGCCTTGCGCAAAGAAGGTCGTGCCATTTTCGTCAACGACTCCCACGACAATACCCGTGCAGATCTTCTCCTCGACGAGACCTTTGACATACGCACGCACATCGTCGGGAATCGTCGGGCTCGCGTAACTCGTCGTCGCGGCCATGAACATGACCAGAAATGCAATCGTGAACGGGCGGTGCATCATCATCCTCCGCGGGAATGGCGTTTCAATCAGGGACGCGGCCGTCGCGTGCCGTTCTATCCAACGGAGCGACGCCCCGAAGCATTCGCCCCCAAATCCCCTAAATAGCCTCCGTGCGGCAGGTCGGCGAACCTGCTATCCTCTTGGCCTGTTTGAGGCCGTTCGTTCGCCCCATGTGGGCGGCGAACTGGAGGAACGACGGCAGGGCGATGCAAGTCGAACCTGTCACATCCAGGTGATGACGGTTACAGGAGTCGAATCCGGCGCAATGGGCATAGCACGCACCACGAGAACATGGGGCGAGATGATCAAGTTCTCGCATTCCGTCTTCGCACTCCCTTTCGCGCTGATCGCCACATTCCTCGCAGCCCGCTCAAATTCCTCGGGGCTCCCGACGCTCGTGCAACTCTCGCTGATCCTCGTCTGTATGATCGCCGCGCGCAGCTTTGCAATGACTTTCAACCGGATCGCCGATCGCGCGATCGACGCGCGCAATCCGCGAACGCAGTCCCGTCCGCTTGTAACGGGCCGGATTACGCCAGCGCAGGCATGGATATTTCTCGTCGCCAGCGCACTGATCCTTGTCGCGGCCTGCGCCGGGTTCTCGATATTCTGCAGCAATCCATGGCCCCTTTATCTCTGTCTGCCGACCCTCGCGCTGCTCGCCGCGTATTCCTATATGAAGCGCGTCACGACGCTGGCCCACTTCGTGCTCGGTCTGGCGATCGCATTCGCTCCCACGGCGGCCTGGATTGCGATCAGTCCAAAGACGCTGGGGCTGCCCGCAATCCTGCTGACGGGCTGCGTCCTCTTCTGGATCGCTGGTTTCGACATCATTTATGCCTGCCAGGACTTCGACGCCGACCGTCGCGAGGGGCTCAAATCCGTCCCGGCCCGCCTCGGTATCGCACGGGCCTTATGGGTGTCACGAGCCTGTCATGTCCTGACTGTTGGCCTGCTCACCGCATTCGGCCTCGTCGTCGGTCTCGACTGGCTATTCTGGGCTGCCGCCGGCGTGACTGCCGTCCTCCTCGTGGCCGAACAGTCAGTCGTCCGGCCGACGGACCTTTCCCGAGTCAACCTTGCGTTTTTCACGCTGAATGGCTGCGTCAGCGTCGTTCTGGGACTGGCCACGATCGCCGATATCCTCTGGCTGGGCTGATAGTCCGGGTGAGCGGTGAACGCGAAATACGGACGCCGAACGACGTTGTTCCCGCTGGCCGCGGGCCAAGCCGGCAATTCCACGACTGTCCGTTTTCCGGCCGTTGAAACATCTCACAACTGCGGTATAGTTTCTCGGCTCATGCGTCTGAATTCGCGATCCATTCTGGTTCACACTCTGGCCGCACTGGCGATCGCATCGATCGCCGTCGGGCCCAGTCCCTCGGCTGCCGAGGCGGAAATGACCGCTCGAGTCAAACGGGATCGAGCCAGCCGCCCGTCGGAGCCGGAGAATTCAGAAACGCAGTTTCCGCGAGATTCGGACTCGGGCGGCAAGCCCGTTCACGCCAGCGACGCTGTCGCCTCATTTGTCGCCCCGGCGTCCGCCAAGCCGGCTGACATGCATGGCGGCACGCCCACTTTTGCAACCCACTTGCCTTGTTGGAAGGAAGCGCCCGCTGCCGATCGCTCGATCGTCGTCGGCGCGCGACCCGTCGTCGCAAAACGACAATTCGAACGCTCACCACTTCAACCCAATGCGCCTCCCATGGACTGACCGCAACGCGTCGCCTGTGTCCTCAGGTCGGCGTCGTCGTGTCATGTCGAATGTCGGCTTGCCGCCGATGTTCGGCTGGATCGCGATTGCGAGAGAGCCATCCTCGGCCATTTGAGAGTTGATGCCATTCAGTCTGATCCCGATAGGTCCGTCGTCCGAACCGCCCTGCAGTGGAGTCTTGCTGCGGAGCCGTGCGTTTGCGCCGATCGAATCATCGAAACCGCTTCATTTGAACAACTGTGAGTATTGAATCATGAACGAACGAGATATCTGGTGGAAGATAGTCCTGGTCGCCGTTCTGACGGCGTTGGCCCTGGCGGCCGTGAATCCGATCGGCGACAAGATCAAGTGGGGCATCGACCTGGCCGGCGGATACAGCCTCATGTACGAGCTGGACAATACCGGCATGGAAGGCACGGATCGAACCGAGCTGCCACGCCGCGTGATCGAAGTGCTGCAGCGGCGCGTTGACCCGCGCGGCGTCTTCAATCTCGTCTGGCGCCCCGTCGGCACGAATCGCATCGAGATTCAGATGCCGGCGCCGCCCGAGGGCGAACTCGGACCTCGCAAGGAGCTCGAAGACTATCAGGATCAGCTGCGCGGCACCCTGTTGCGACGCAATCAGATCGTCGCGGCCATTTCGAGAACACCGGAAGATCGTCCGGCAGCGTTCAAGAATATGTCCGCCGGCATCGAAGGCCGTGAGGCGTTGTTAGAGGCTGCTGCGAAGGCGTACGACGCCCTGAAAGAGACTCAGGCCGAATACGACGCCCGATCCGCCGAAGCCAAGACGAAAAACCTCACGCGCGATGATATCGCCAATTGGTTGAAGCAGCCGGCAGAGCAGCGAGACGCCGGGATCGACGCGATCGCACGGGACGTGCCGACACGCAAGGCGCTTCTTGAGGCCGTCGCCCGCGCCTGGGACGAACTCGAAGCCGCGAAGGCGCAAAATGAGGCCGCCAAGGCCGCGAATCCTACCGCCACTCAGCCGGCGGTTGACGTGACGGAACTCGATCGCACCTATCTGCGAGCCGTCGCGAACGTCTTGAGCACCAACATCAACATCGAGACGCAGACGACGGGCGTCAACATCAACACGGTTGTCGATAAGGAAGAGGCGCTGGACACCGCCATCGGCGACGTGCTCGCGACGAACGTCGACGTCGGACGTTTGCAGGTGCTCCTGGAAATGGCCCCTGACGGTCCGGGGCGACAAGAGGGGCTCGACAAGATGATCGCTGCCCATCCGGCCATGGCCGACGTGATCGAGGGCATAATCAAAGCTTCGGACGCTCTTCATACCAATAAGAGTGGCGAAGGCCGTCTTGACCCCGCTGACCTCCAGCGACTCTTGCGGGGTGCCGGTGTGCTCGAATTCCGAATTCTCCCAAAGCGAACCGCGGAGAATCCATTCAAGGAATTCCGCGACATCCTCGCGCAGCGCGGTCCGCGCGCCAGCCTTGGGGAGGATTATGCGTGGTTCGAAATCGAGGATCCGACCGATTTCCTGAAGGTCCCGCTCGATCAGCTTCAGCGCAGTTTTGAAGCCATCCGCGACAGCAGCATCCATGTCATCGATCGCTTCGGCGATAAATACTACGTCCTCGCCGACATCGCGCCAGACGCGACGATGATTCACGGCAAGACGGACACAAAGGACTGGTCCCTCAAATCAGCACGATTCACGCGTGACGAAAGCGGTCGCCCGGCGATCGGGTTTACGCTCGACGAAGTCGGAGGCATCCGGTTCAGACGTCTGACGACGCAGTATCGCGGTGAGCAGCTCTGTATCTTCCTTGATGATCGCGCCATCAGCAGTGCGAACATCAACTCGCCGATCGGGACCAACGGCATCATCCAGGGCAACTTCACCCCCGATGAAGTCAACGAGATGGTCAAGAAGCTCAACGCCGGCAGTCTGCCGCAGAAGCTGAAGGAACCGCCGATCAGTGTCCGAGCGATCGGTCCGACACTCGGTAAGGCCAATCGCACGGCCGGCCTCACGGCCGCCGTCTGGGGCGGTGGTCTCGTCGCCGTCTTCATGTTGTTCTACTACCTCTATGCGGGCGGCATTGCCGTCATCGCTGTTGCCATCAACATCCTCCTCATCGGCGCGATGATGGCCACGCTCGGCGCCACAATGACGCTGCCCGGCATCGCCGGCCTCGTCCTCGCGATCGGTATGGCCGTGGACGCCAACGTTCTGATCAACGAGCGAATCCGGGAGGAGACTGCCAAGGGCACCGCCCTGCGAATGGCCATCAAGCTCGGTTACGAACGGGCATTCCGCGCCATTCTCGACTCGAATATCACGACCATCCTGACTTGTGTCATTCTGTACATGGTCGGCAGCGAGCAGGTCAAAGGCTTCGGTCTGACCCTCGGCGTCGGCGTCTTCATCAACATCTTCACCGCGTACTTCGTGACGCGACTGTTCTTCGAATTCATGTCGATGATCAGCATTCCGCGCGAAGTCGTTCGATTCCCGTTCTATACGGCCGCGGCTATTGCCGGCGTCGGTCTCGCCTTCATCGGTCTGGCCTATCTGATGAACAAGCCGGAAACGCTGAATGACTCCGTCGCGCGAGGATTCGGTTTTGCGCTCCTCATCGACGTCGCGCCTGCGATCGTCATCGCCATGGGGCTTATGTATGTGTTCCGAGCGATGCATCACGGCAAGAAAGAGCTGCCGATGATGAAATTCATCGGTGTGCCGAAGTTCGACTGGGTCGCCAAGCGGCACGTGTTCTACGGCATTTCGGGCGCATTGATCCTGACAGGCGCCGTTGCCGGCTTCAGCCTGAAGCCGGATCAGATCATGGATATCGAGTTCCTCGGAGGAACTTCGGCCCAGTTTGAACTCGTCAAGGGAAATACCTTTGACGCATCCGCCGATATTCCGGGCCAGATTACTAAGCGGCTTGACACCGCCGCGCAACATCTCGACGCCTTCGCCGACCAGATGAAGAGTGCGAAGGTTTCGGAGTCTGACGGTGTTGTGACGATCAACTCGGGCGTGCCCGCCATCCGGCTCGAACCCGTGATACTGGATGAGCTTGGCGATGAACTCAGCGAGGCGGAGCCCTTCCGCTACGTGGACGCCGGCTCGGGCGAAGTCACGCTGTTCCTCAGAAACAACGTGAGCCTTTCAGGGGCGGACATTACGAAGCGACTTTCCGAGCGACTTCGACGGGCCGCTCTCGCGATCACGGGCGCTCAGGTTCAGACCAACAGCGCCTTTGAGGGTGCCGAGGATGCCGGGCTGTCGTACACCGTTGTGACGCGCGAAACGTCCAAGGAAATCGTCGTCGCAGCGATCCTCGATCAGATGGAGGACGATCTCGAGATCAAGCCGGCGCTTGCCTTTACGATGGTTCTCGATCCGGAAAGCAAGAGCCCGTATTTCCCCATCTTCCAGACGGATCCGCGGGCACTCGGCATCCAGCTGAGTGACGAGGCCGCGGCGTCGATCGACCTTACGAGATGGCAGGGCGGTGTGGCGATTGTCCTGGACAACGTCGAGCCGCCGCAGCCGCTGAGCAAGCTCCGCGATCGACTGAAGGCCATGCGCATGCAGCCGGGTTTTGAGCAGTTCGGCTGGCGCGAATCCGACGCCTTCGGCCTTGAGCGAGCGCGAGTCGCCGGCAAGGGCGATGCCGAAGCCTACTCCAAAGTGCTTGTCGTCGTTGCCGATGAGAACATCACGCTCAGTGCCGGCGACGAAGGCGAGGCGATGTCCATCTGGCAGTCGAACCTCGCCGAACCCGAGGTCGAGCTGATTCAGGCCGCCCTCCAGCGCCAGCAATCGCTTGAGCAAGTGACCCAGTTCGACAACCAGGTTTCGGGCGAGTCCCAGATTCAGGCCGGCCTGGCCCTGGCGTTGAGCTGGCTCCTGATCATCGTTTTTGTCTGGATCAGATTCGGAAATGTGCGATGGGGCCTCGCCGCTGTGTCGGCCCTCGTGCACGACGTCTTGATCGCGCTCTCGTTTGTCGCGTTTACCTACTATATCGCGCAAAATATGCCTGCCCTCGGCAAGCTGTTGATGATCGATAAGGTATTCCGTATCGACTTGCCGATGGTCGCCGCCTTGTTGACGGTCGTCGGTTATTCCGTTAACGATACGATCATCGTGTTCGACCGAATTCGGGAGAATCGCGGACGTCAGTCGGAAGTGAGCGTCGACATGGTCAATGAGTCGATCAACCAGACGCTGTCCAGAACTGTGTTGACTTTGCTGACGTCGATTATTACCGTTTTCGTGATGTACATTTTCGGTGGCGAAGGCATACACAGCTTCAACTACGTGTTGCTCGTCGGCCTCCTCATCGGAACCTACAGCTCAGTCGGTATTGCAAGTCAGTTTTTGCTTCGAAGGGCGCTTCTGAAAAAAGACTGATTGTCAGGGCGGCCACAGACGTCAAGGAGGATGTCATGGGCACGGAAATGCGAATCGGGATCGCGGCGGGATTGGTGATCGTCGCCGCGACGAGTGTGTACTTCATTTACGGCAGCGACAGGTCCGACGGCGATCTGTTGCTGACGCCGGAGAAGACCGCGGCGACGACGCCGAAGGCCTCCACGGACAAAAAGAACCCGGCGAAATCCCCGAGCGTTGCCAAACGCGACCGGAAGACGCCGGGCCAGCGACCCGGCGTGTCGCCGAGCCGCGACGTTCGCGTCGCAGGCTCGACGACGCCGACGCGCTCGGCCCCGTCCGCGGCGTCCACAGCCTCGCGATCAACGGGTTCGGCCGCGCAGCCGCGCGTCATTCCGCCGTCGTCCGCGTCCCTGGCGCGATCCGCGCCCGGAGGTGCATCCACACCAATCGTCGCATCCGCTGAACCGTCGTTGTCAACGCCGGCTGGTTCCTCGGCGCAAAACGCCGCAAACAAGTCGCCCCTCGTCTTGACGAAAACGACTGACACCTGGACGGCGCCAGGGCGAGAGAATACGACTGTGCCGCCGGCGCGAATGCCTGCCGTCGGGAAGGTCGATCCTGCTGCAAAGCCCATGACAGGCGAGAGCACCGCCGCCGGCATCGCGATCGCAAAGAATGATTCATCCGCGACGCCGATCGCGCGAGTCTCGGACGACAACGCATCGAATCCGGCGAAGAGCGATCAGCGCCCCATTCGCGTCGCGGGACGAACAAACGCGTCGATACCCCCGGCCCGATCCGACTCGGACGCAAACAGGACTGCAAATCGACGAACCCCGTCCGCATTCAAGCCCGTTGCCGTCGCGCCCGCCTCAGCACCCGAGATCGAGATATGGCCCAAGAAGCATACGATTGCGACGGGCGACACGCTTTCAGACATTTCGATGGAATACTACGGCACCAGCCACCGCTTCGATTTGATCCTGAAAGCGAACCCGGACATCAAGGGCCCGCGCTCGCTGAGAGTCGGCCGGGAACTCATTATCCCCCGATTCGAAACCTCGGCGGAAACTTCGACCATCGTCAAGTTGTCGAGTATGAACGATGCGCCGGCCGCCCGTTCTTCGACGGCCAGACGATCCTCGACATCGCCTGTCGTCGTCGCCCCCAAGCGGCGATATTCCGTGCAGAAGGGCGACACGTTCTACAGCATTGCTCGGAAGCTCTATGGTTCGACGGACCGATGGCAGGATCTGTTCAACGCCAACAAGGCGACGGTCAGTAACCCGTCACGGCTCAGGCCGGGAATGGAGCTCGTGGTTCCCAATTGAACCGGTTCGAGCTTCTCAGCGCGGCGCGCGTCAATCGATAGAACGCGGGGCAGTCGAAATCAACAGGCACAAACCAAGACTCGCCCGGCTCTTTTCGAGCCGGGCTTTTTTTGTAAATGGGGCACATCCTGTTTGTGTCAGGCCGCATACCGGTGGTTATCGGTATCTTCGGCGAACTTTGCGCACGAGGTGTGAGCCGACCTAACCCGACGAGCCGATTCCTTCCGAACAACTAATACGCGGATTCCGCGCAAGGACAGGTTCGGGAAGAGCAATTACTGGAACGAGCCCGCCGCAGGTCCGATGAAGTCCGGGACCAATCGCGTGTTCCGTCGTGGAAGCGCTGAGGCGCGACGCCCGTACCCGGCGCCGAACAGTCAATCGGAGAAGCGAAGCATCGCATGGACATTGGCAGCGTCATCGGACTCGTAGCGGCCTTCGGTCTGCTCTTCTACTCGCTCTTCAGCGGCGCGGACGGCGATTTGGGCGCGTTTCTCGATATTCCGTCCGTCGCGATGGTTGTCGGCGGCTCAATTTTCGTCACGCTGCTGTCCGTGCGGCTGGAGCGATTCCTCGGGTTCGCCAGCATCGCGAAAGTCGCCTTCTTTAACCGTGCCGACAAACCCCCCGAGCTGATCAAACAGCTCGTCGCGCTGGCGGACGTCGCCCGCCGCGAGGGGATCCTCTCGCTGCAAAACTCAATCGCCGACATCAAGGACCCGTTTCTCGCCAACGGCCTCCAGATGGTCGTCGACGGGACGGATGCCGACACCGTCAAAGCCGTGCTCGATATGCAGGTGGATGCGATCGGCCAGCGGCATTCCGAAGGGAAAACCGTGCCCGACATGCTCGGCAAATACGCGCCGGCGTTCGGGATGGTCGGGACCCTCATCGGTCTCGTCGTCATGCTCAAGAACATGGACGATCCCACGAAGATCGGTCCTGGTATGGCCGTCGCGCTCCTGACAACGATGTACGGCGCCGTCATTGCGAACTTCATCGCGCTCCCTCTCGTGGACAAGTTGGCAGCCAAACACGACGAGGAGGTGCTCTATCTCGAAATTGCCAAGGCCGGAATTCTGGGCCTTCAGGCGGGCGACAATCCGCGAATGCTCGAGATGAAGCTTGTTGTATTCCTGACGCCCAAGGCAAGAGCCCAGCTCGAAGCCGCCAACAAGGCATAGCCCTGCAAATCGGAATCGCATATGGGCAAGAAATGTAAATGTCCGCCCGCCGGCGCACCGCTCTGGGTCTTGACCTACGGCGACATGATGTCGCTGCTGCTCTGTTTCTTCATTCTCCTGGCGGCGATGGCGAACTTCGATGATCGTGACAAGCTCTTCATGGCCGCGCTCGAGTCGATTCGCAAAGCGTTCGGCTCTTCCGGGCAGACGGGCTACTTTCCGGATGCCGAGGTCGATTTCAAGAGCTTCATGGTCAAATTCGAGACGTTTTACGTCCCGCGGGAAAAGAAGAACTACGGCCACAGCGATGAGCCGGGACTCGACGGTGAATACTATCGCGTCAAGCGCGTTCGCGACGGCGTCGAACTGACGGTCGGCGGCCCCATCGCGTTTGCCCGATTCAGCGCCGAACTGGAGCCCGACGCGGAGCTCTGGCTGGCGAAGCTCGCTGAAGAGCTCAAAGGGAAGCGAAACAAGATCGAGATTCGAGGGCACGCCACGACCGAACCGCTGCCCCTGGAATCGAAATTCCGGGATCAGATCGACCTCGGATACGCGCGTGCGCGCGCCGTTCGCGACCGCCTTGTGGCCCTCGGCGTCGATCCGCGAGCGATTCGAGTCTCGTCCGCCGGCGCCTACGAGCCCGTCGTCAAGCAGAACTACAGCGATGACCGGCGCGCCGCGAACCGGCGTGTCGACGTCATGGTTACACAGGCCCTGATCTCCGACTACACGGCCGATCCACTCTCCCCGACCGATCTGACGAAGCAGGCGGACGAGTCCATGCCTGCGGCCGCAGCTTCCCCCTGATTGTCCCTGTTCGGATTGTCATTGCCCCGAATTTCCGTCCGGCCTTATCCGTTGCGCCGCCCGTTCCCGCGTATCTACTGGGTGCCGAATCCGGTCCAGTCGCGTTGGGCGAAGCGGACCGGGCGGGATCGCATGGTTACGTGACCGTCGCAGGCAGCACGGTCCAGTCGCAGGAGCAAGTCATGAATCAGAACAAGAGAGCCGTCACGTCATTGCTGGCATTGGCTGCAGTGACCTTTGTCGGCGTTGGCGCACAATGTCCTTCCAATGGCGGTATGGGCAACACGAACGGAAACAACAACGGTGGCGGTGGGGCACTGAATGGGCTTTCGATTGTGCTTAGCGGGATCGATGTCCAAGGCGACATCCAAGTCGATGACAACGTCATCGTGATGGGAACGGGGCAGAATGGGGGGATCGAATATATCATTCCATCCGAGGGCACGACGGCTCACAGCTTGACGAATTCAGACACGTTGGTCGAGACTGGATTCAACATCGCTAACGGGTGGATCGCCGCCCGTGACTTCGACGGCAACGTACTGTTACACGACACGGGCGCCGGCACGTCGATGACTCTCGACGAGAACGAGCTTTCGCACTTCAGCGGCGCCGCATCGTCGCTGGAATTCTGGGCCGACGAGAGCTTCATCGTTACAGTCGCAGACCACAATCGTGTGACCGACGGGCACAAGATCAAGTTCATCGACGTCAGCGGCGCGACGCCTCAGATCACGAGTTTCACGCAGGATATTCCGGATCAACCGGGCACGACTCAGGAAATCGTCGTGTGCGCGATCGACGCCGACAACATGCAGGTGCTCGTCCTGCAGACGGACGTCTTCTATCTATACGACATGGCCAATCCCAACGATGCACCGCAAATGTTGGACGTCTCGGCTGACGGCGGCGCGACCAATGCCGTTCAGCCGTGGTTCGACAATGGAAAAGTGATCTACCATTCGCGTGACACGACCAGCGACGGCAATCGCATGGCGATGATCGCCGATTTGACGACGGACACCGTCACGCAACTCGACGAAAATCCCGCGGCGCCGGCGGATGTTCATCTTTCCGGCGGCATCTTCGGTTACTTCGTACAGGAAACGGATGACGACATCATCACGAATCAAGTGGCCAGGAGCGTATGGGGAACGGTCAACGGCAATATCACGTTTACGGAATTGCATGACACCGACAAGCTGATCGCCGATACCCGCGAAGACGGCCTGATCGGCTACGGTCTGACGCTTGCGATCACCAAGGACGGCCGCTATCGCTTCATCGCCGGCGGCGGCACACCGAGCCTCGCGGAGTATCTTCAAGTCAGTAAGAACGGCGGGGCATTCGTTGCATTTCCCGCGTCGGCGTCCGATCATGCCAACATCGATCCGGATGGCGTCGAGGCGTCAGAAATCGTGACGAGCAACGGCATCTGCGCTTTCCGAACGCTGACCAACAGCCAGATGGCCTACATCCTGCTCCCGCAGAATTAGGCGTCTGGACGATCGGTTCGTTCCGGCCTGCGGCGCATGTCGTTGTCCGGTCCATGCTGGCGGACGAGGTCCGGTGCGAGTTGCTTCGCCCGGGCCTCGTTTGTCAGTTGGCGCTGCCGCCTCAGGGAGTTTCGGAATATGAGCTCCGGATTGCCAGCGAGTTGCAGGCTGGGTAACTTGCCTTATTGGAGACGCGAGCCAGACGAAAGAGCAAGTGAGCCATGCCCAACCACCCACGATTTCGATCAACGACAATTCTCTCGGTACGTCGAGACGGCCAGGTATCCATGGGCGGCGACGGCCAGGTGACGCTGGGTGATTCGATCGTCAAGGCGGATGCCGTCAAGGTACGAAGGCTTCATAAGGACAAAGTGCTTGCTGGATTCGCAGGATCCGCGGCCGATGCGTTCGCGCTATTGGATCGCTTCGAAGGCAAGCTGGAGGAATTCAAGGGAAATACCCGGCGAGCCGCGATCGAGCTGGCGAAGGACTGGCGAACCGATCGCGTCCTGCGAAGGCTCGAAAGTCTGCTGGCAGTTGCGGATTCGGAAACGAGTCTGATTATCGGTGGAAACGGGGATGTGATTGAGCCGTCCGACGGGATCATCGCGATCGGCAGCGGAGGGACGTGCGCCCTGGCCGCGACACGGGCGCTCCTGCAGCACACGTCGCTCAGCGCTCAGCAGATTGTTGAGGCCGGCCTAGCGATTGCAGGGGAAATCAACGTCTATGCGAACGATCGCATTACCGTGTTCTCGCTGTAAGTCTCGATTGGCGCCGATTTGCCGTCCGTAACGGGGCGGGCCGGATCGTCGACGCCCGCGGCAAACGCGCAACGAACCACGTCCACGATGGAATGGGCCTTCAGTTTTCGCATGATGCCGGCACGATGCGCTTCGACGGTGCGTTCACGAATCCCCAAGGATTCGGCGATGACCCGATTGCTCCGTCCCTGAACCAGTTCCAACAAGACCTGGTTTTCTCGCCGCGTCAATTGGGACAGCGTACGGCGGCATTCGTCGCGGCAGATGGCGCGTTCTCGAATCGCCTGGTTGTTTTCGAACGCCAGATGAATGCGATCGATCAATCGCTGCGGTTCGACCGGCTTCTGCAGAAAATCGTCCGCGCCCGATCGAACGGCGTCAACGGCCGTCGCGACATCGCCGTGTCCTGTGACGAACAGGATGGGGATCGGTATCTCCTTTTGGGCCAGCCGCTTCTGCAGTGCGAGTCCCGTCATGCCGGGAAGCCGGACCTCCAGGACGACGCACGAGTCGATTTCCGGGTCGAATACCTTGAGGAAATCCTCCGCAGAGTCGCACTCGACGGTGTGAAGATGCACGGTATTCAGCACGCGGCTTAACGCGCTGCGCGATTCGGCGTCCGCATCGACAAGGTAAACGCGGCGATTGACAAACATCATGATAGGTGCTCGCTTTCAACAAGGAACCAGGCGAATCACATACGCACGCATCGCCTCGTGGGCAAAAGAAGTGGCGAACGAGAACGACGTGATGCTCGGCGGTCTCTAACAGCCCGATGGTGTCGGTCGGGACACAAAAGGGCACTTGGATTGGCCGAATTCGTCGCCAGTCTTCGCGACGGGCTCCTGTAAAGAAATCCCGTCTGCTGAGATGCCGCATTCCGTCCAGTTCCCTGTGGGAATGCGCCTGTCGCCACTAGCTAATCATCCCAAATCCCACGGTGTTCTTGCCACATATCGGCGAAATTATACCGAGCGGCTACCACGACATTGATTGCGCAATGCGAACGACAGCCGTAAGTGGCAATACGGCGATTCAACCGTCAATTGTGCGACTCAGCGAAGCACGGAATGGGCAGAGTGCGAATATGCACGCGCGTGACTTGTATGACGTATGTCACATTGTCTATTTTGTCGTCGATTCAATCTGGGAGATGAGTTTGTACACGAGTTTCGCGGCGAGGAACTCGGTTTGAACAGAGCCGGGCTGCGGTGCGACTTCGACGACATCTGCGCCGACAATTGTCTTTTCCAGGGCCACAGCGCGAATAAGATCCGTGACTTGGAACCAATCCAGTCCGCCGGGTTCCGGCGTGCCGGTGCCGGGCGCGTAGGCCGGATCGAAGCCGTCGATGTCGATCGTGACATACACGTTGTCAGTGAGTGAAGAGACTGCTTGTTCAATCCATTGTGGATTCTCGCGCGTCTCCCGTGCGGAGATCGGTGAGAATCCGTGTTTCTTCATGAACTTGTGTTCGTCGAGGCTGTAGTTTCGAATCCCCACAGGGACGATCGAAACCCCCATCTCCAGTACTCGACGCATGACGCTCGCATGGCTGTATGGCGTGCCCTCGTATTGGTCGCGAAGATCGGCATGCGCGTCGATCTGAAGCACGCTGAGCTGCTTGTGCCTGGTCTTGACGGCCTTGATCAGGGCGCTTGTCACTGAGTGCTCCCCGCCCAGCCCGATCAGAAACTTCCCATCCCGGACCGCGCGCTTGGCGGCGTTGAAGATATCGCCATGCATCGCTTCCGGTCCGGAAGCGTTCGCGGCGAGCGAGTCCAACGTGTGGATGCCGATCTGATGGAACTCTCGCCCGAACTCCTCGTCGAAAAGCTCGACCTGCTGACTCGCCGTGAGGATCGCCCGGGGACCGTTTCGCGTGCCGCCCTGAAAACTGGTCGTCGCGTCATACGGAATCGGCAAAAGCGCGTATTTGGACTTCTTGTAGTCGCTGTATCGAGGTTCAAGCCCAAGAAAGTTGTCGTAACGAAGCTCGCCCATGTCGTCTGTGTCCTCAAAATCCGTCCAAAGTCCGTTTGCCTTGCAAGGGCGTGCAGCGTGCCGCAAGCCGCGTCCGGACGCAAGCCGTGAACTCAAAACCAGATAAGCCGGCAATTCCGGTTGACGGGGGCCCGAAACTGTGACATAAAAACGGTCGCTCAACGCAACCGAGCGTGGACGGCAAGTCGAGTGAGTGCCGCCACTGAATGTTGGTGGGAGAAATTTTGCCATGACTCATGTCGTGACCGAACGATGCGTGGACTGCCGATACACCGACTGCGCGACCGTGTGCCCGGTCGAGTGCTTTTGGGAAATCGACAACCCCGCCATGCTGGTGATCGATCCGGATACGTGCATCGACTGCGGTCTCTGCGTTCCGGAATGTCCGATTCATGCGATTTACACCGAGGAGGAGCTTCCTGAGCCGTATGCGGAGTGGACGGCAAAGAACGCGGAGCTCTTCGGCAGCGGCACAAACATCACGGAAAAGAAGGATCCTCTCGCTGGCGCTTTGACGCTTGAGCAGATTCAGCAGCGTGAGAAGGACAAGGGCTGGGATATTCCAGAGCCGGGCGGCGTCTGATCCGTCGCCGAAGCATGTTGTGAAGCGACGTACCCGAAAGAACATTGTCGGGGGGCAAGCCGCGCGGCTCTTGGCATTCTGTGCCTTTGCGCTGGCCGGCTGTTCCGAGGTGCGCCCACAACCCACGGTTTTTTATTGTGACGGCGCCGGCTGGTACGCCAGCGCCAGATCTGTCAATTCCGGTCTTCACAGCGCCGGCTTTCGCGGTCGATTCAGGAATTATGCCTGGAGCTCGTTCCTGGGACCGACAACGGACCACTTGATTACCGCGCGAAGTCGACTTGTCGCCCGCGGGCTCGCCCGTCAGATCGAAGACGCCCGGCGCGATGCGCCCGAAGAGCCGATCTACCTGATGGGCCTGTCCGCCGGCACGGCCGTGATCCTGAACGCCGTCGAGGAACTCGCACAGGGCGTCAAAGTGGATCACGTCGTTCTGTTTTCGTCGTCCGTGTCATCGAATCGGGACCTGGTTCCCGTCATGAACAACATCACAGGGCGCCTCTACGCGACAACGAGCCCGCACGATGGAATCCTGAAGGCCATCGTCACCAACGCCGATGGAGGGGACGGTCCGCCCGTCGGATTGGCGGGGTTCCACTATTCCGGGCAGGGCGGACGCGTCGGCACCAATGCCTACGATCGTGTTTTCAATTTGCCGTGGCGTGCTTCATTTCTACAGTACGGCTGGGATGGCGGCCATACTGCCGTTACGAACTCGGCATTCGTCCAGCATGTCATCGCGCCCCGATTGTTCCGTGACCGACCGCATCCGCTTGATCGTCCATTGAGTTGGGGCGCCTTGGCCGCGTCAAGTGACGTGGTCGACAATCCGATCGTGCTGACGACAGGCGACTGACCTGTGAAAAGTCGTCCGTCAGCTACTGGGCTACGAAATTGATCTCGGCCCGATGCCAGTAAGATGAGAGCCATGCGAAATCGCCGATCCAATCGATTGCCATACCTGCTTGCAACCATTGCCGTGTCGATCCTCGGCGCGGGCTGCGCCGGGCGTACGGCATATCAGCATGGCATTGAAGCCGAGAAACGCGGTGAAGCGCATCTGGCCTATGCCTACTACGCGAAGGCGGCCCAGTCGAGCCCGGACAATGGCACCTACGATCGCGCGATCCGTCGCCTCGGGCCGCTCGCGGCGTCTCACTGGATCAACGACGCCAAGCTGGCTCGGGCCGAAGGCCGTTATGACGAAGCGTGGAAGGCATGTATGCGAGCCCTGGCCATCCAGCCCGATCGTTCCGAGGCGCTGTCATTCTACGATGAGCTGGAGCGCGATTACGGATCGAGACTGGCGGGCGTGAAGCGCGAATGGAAAAAATCCGGCGCCAAGGCGCTGGTTATTCAGGTATCGCCCGAGACGCCTCCGAAGCGTGCAGAATTGCCTGAAGCTGCCATGGATTCCCCAGAGGCCTCTGACGTGGACGCGCGCGTCGCCTCCGACACGGATCGTGGCGGCCCGGCGCCGACGTCTGAGTTGCCGGGCAAGTTCCTCGCACATCATGCACTGTCCAGAGACGGCACGCGGGAGGTGACAAGCGTCGACGGAATCAGAATACGCCTTCGTGACACAACCGAGGATCGCGCCGTGGATTTCGACCTCTATGAGGCGGATCGCCGAATCCAACGGATTCGAGGCCTGAAGCCCGGCGAGTCGCGGCTCCTCCTCTCGCCCGAAGGTAAGTGGTATCGACTCACCGTCGTCTCCGTCGATCACTCGGCCGAAACGGCTGAAATCGGCCTCAATCCCGCCTGACGGACGCTCCCGCCGAAGTTTCCGAGAAAATCTCCTCAAAAATCTAGCCCCGTTGCGCGCAGACATCGCATCTCTGTCGGACGTCGGCGCAAAAGTGCACGGTCTGGATGGCCGGGTCTGTACGCGCGTCGGTCGAACAAAAGTGTGCAGGGTGCCATTTTCGCGTAATCCATCGGAAATCGATGGTCCTTCCTCGCGACAGCCTGACCAGTTTTTTTTGTTAGAGGAGAACAAAAAAGTATGACAGCACGATCGTATCGAAGATTTGTTCCGCGAGCACTCATGATGGGCGCCGCGCTGTTCATGGGGATGGCCGCAGAGTGCCCCATGAACAACAACATGAACGGCAACACAAACGACAATAGCGGCAATACCAACGGCAACGACAATACGGGTGGGACGCCCGGGGCAAATTTCACGCCGGTTAACACGGGTATCGACGTCCACAACAGCGCTCGCGTGGCGGCCGGCGACGGCATCATCGCTTACGGCACGGGCGGCTTCAGCGGCGTCGATTGGATCATGAAGGGCGACACGACGGGCCGCGGAATCACGAATTCGGCCGACTACCGCGCCAGCTCGTTCGCCGTCATCGGCAAGAAGATCATTCTCGTCAAGAGTGCTGACTTCACGCTGAACGTGTTTGATACTGAAGCGAATACCTACTCGCCGATTGACGTCACCGATATCCGACTTCAGAACATTCCCGTCGGCGTTCAGTCCGCCGGCCACATCCGGGCGGACGGCAACTACGTCGGAACGATGAGCGACGACGGCGAAGTGACGGACGGCAAGATCGTCAAAGTCGTCGATGTCTCGGGCGCGACGCCGACCATCATCGCCTTTGATTCCAATCCTCCGTCACAGCCGGATCAGCTCGACGTCGATGCCGCCAATGAGGAAGTGGCCGTCGCCGACAACGATATCTTCTACGTTTACGACATCAACAACCCGGCGACGGCGCCCGAGATGTTCGACATGACGTCCGAAGGCGGCATCGAAGACACGCAGATTCAGTTCAAGGCCGGGTACATCCTCTTCCATGCGTTCGAGAATGGCAGCACGCGGGCGAAGGTTCTCAATACGGATGACGGCACCGTCACGGATATGGATCCCAGCGAATCCGCCGTCAACCTCTGCCTGAACGCGACGATGAAATACATCTACTTCGTCGATCGCGACGCCAACGACTCCATCGGCGCCGACTATCGGTCCGGCGTTGGGACGCTGCCGACTGTCGCTGCGACGCTCGCGGGCGACACGCAAGTCGCCAACGGAACAGACAACCTCGGACGCTTCGGCTGGACGACGGCCTGCACGATTCCGCCCGACGGCAGCTTCCTGTTCCTCTGCACGTCCGGCAGCATCGGCACGAGTGGTTATCTCCAAGTCGGCACGGGCGGTGACTTCGTCTTGCTGACCGATCCGGACGACAGCACGGACAACCTTCGCGCTTCCGACGCGCATGCAAGCAATGACATCGTCGCCTACAAGACAGGTCGCAACGCCGACACCACGCTCGGCTACATCGACCTGCCGTAATCGCGGCGTTTTCTGACAGCACCTGCACACGGTCCCGTGCGGTTGAGCAGCTCCAGCTGGAGCGCAGTTCAGCCGTGCGGGACGATTGTTTTTACGGAGTTGTACAGAGCCGAATCAGGCGTGGAGCGACTTGGAGTTCGGAAAGGGCGTATCGAGGAATCGGGACAGCGTCTTCGCTCGCACGTCGTCCGTTGCGGACCATACGAGAAAGAACATCGCCTCGCGGACGAGTCGCTGTGCATCGCGCTGCCGAATGAATCCCGATCCCTTCGCAAACGTCATACACGTAATCGCCAGTCGCATGAGCAACTCGTTGACCGCGACACGAATTTCGGCCTTTGGAATGTCGGCCTCCTGCTTCAGCGATTCGGCGGCCTTGTAGATACGCTCACGGATCGCCGTGTACCTTGCGTACGCATCCTCGGCGAGCATCAGTAACTCGTTCGACGCATCCCGCGAATGCCGCTGGATCTTGTTCACGAGCGCACCGGCCAGCCCCAGACCGGCCGATGACACGACGAGCGACTTGACCGGCATATTCCGTTGAAGGGCGTTGTCCGTCGGTCCGCGCAGCACGTGCTCAGGGCCGATCCGGACGTTCTTGAGATGAACTTCGGATGTGCGGCTGGATTCCAGCGCCATCAGATGCATCGCCGGATCGACCTGCATGCCGGCGAGCTGTGTCGGCACCATGGCGAGCAGTTGTCGATCGTCCTCAGTGACTGCGCCGGTCACGATGAACTCGCACTTCTCCGCGGCCGTGACCCACGGCATCATTCCGTTCAGAACGAATCCGTTTCGATCCGCCTTCGCGCGCAGGATCGCGCCGCGCCGTTGACTTGTCGTCAACTGGCTGATCCCGATCGACGTCATCGCCTTGTGGCGGCAAAGTTGCGGCAGCCATTGGCTCTTGATGTCCTCTTTTTCACATGACGCGATGAACTCGCACGCGCCGTCGCGCTGCGACACGATCAACAGGCAGGCGAGACTCCCGGCGCCGATCGCCTCGTAGCCCCGGACCATCGAGACCGGATCGAGTTGAAGACCGCCGAAACGCTCGGGAATGATCCAACTCCAGACACCGGCGTCCGTCAGGTGTTGAATCGAGTCGGCGGGCCATTCCCCCGACATGTCATAATTTGTAGCCAGTCGGGCCAGCTTTTTGGTCAATTGGCGAAGGGCGGGTTCCATCCCACGATTGTAGGCGTTTCGACGAATCGTCAAGCGGCCGCACATCGATGGTGCGGTGGAAGCGAATGACACGCTCCGAATTCGTTCGCTGATGTCGGTCTACGATTGGATGCAGCCAGGAGAAGCCACGGAGCTGACGCCATCAAAACATGCGTGTTTTCGCTGGTTCTTGGCATCTGCTCGCCATCATTCGACAGGTCAATTGTGCTGTCGGCAACAGCGATGCGAGTTGCGTGTCGAGAGCGCACGCAGCGGTATTCACTCGGGCTTGAAATTGTCGCCGAAGAAAGCTATCGGAGCTTCCGCCGTCCGCTATTGACACCTGTCAAGAATCCCGGCTAGACTCCGCGCCCCCGCGGTGAAATCCGCCGGGGAGCGGTCAGAATTCCGGGGCGAAGAGTTTTGCCCTGTTTTTTTTGTCTGACTTCGTGCTTTTTTTCACAAAGTCCGATGGAGGAGTCGCCCAAGCCGCCGAAACGCAACGATGACGCTAAGTTCATGGCGTTGGCAATGCGGTACAGCGGCGTCGTGACCGAGTTCGTCGCATGCCTCGGCGTCTTCGGCTTTGTCGGGCACAAGGTGGACGAAAAATACGGCAGCGATCCTTGGGGATTGCTGATCGGACTGATGGTAGGGCTCGGGTTGGGATTGTTCGTGATGATCCGCCAACTCGATAAGCTGAATCGGTGAGAACGCGTTGAAACTGACTCTCACTTGTGCGTTGTTCCTTCTGCTGGCCGTCGCGGCAACTGTCGCTGTGGGCTATGCGCCGTCGCACAATCGCTGGGGGGACGAAGGGCAGCAGAGCCTTTTGGCCGTTGCAGCGATCTGCGGCGGGGCGGCGCTTGTCGCACTGATCCCGATGGCCGTCGTCGCGCCGAGATATCCGGGCCACATCGGCGAAGCGGCGCTGGCCGGCACTGTCATTCGCCTCCTGGTGACGATGGGCGCGTTCGTTGTCTATCAGGTCCTCTATCAACCGCACATGACGTCTTTTCTCTTCTGGGCGCCTGTGTTTTATCTCGTTCTGCTGGCAATCGAAACCACGTTCGGCGTGTTGGCCGTCAAGCGTTACTATCGCCCGACGCCGAAATCAACTGATGGAGCGACTTCGTGACCGGTTTGATGCTCGCATCCAGTGACCCGCTCAGCCACGTGCTGCCCCATCCCCTGATGGAAAAACCCTTCGCCCAATGGCCGTGGGAGTGGAAGGACCCGTGGATCGGACTCGTCAGCTTCAGTCCGCATGATTCCTTTTTCACGAATCACCTGCTGATGACGCTCGTCTCGGCCGTGATTTTGCTGCTCCTGTTTCCGATACTCGGTCGAAAGTACGCGACGATGTCGGCGCAGGGCGCCGACAAGATCATTCCGACAGGCTTCGCGAACTGCATCGAAGCCGTCATGCAGTACATTCGCGAAGACGTCGTGCGGCCGGTGCTCGATACGAAAACCGATCGCTTCATGCCGTTCCTCTGGACGCTGTTTTTCTACATCCTGACGTGCAACCTGCTCGGCATGATCCCGCTGGGCGACATCATCGGTGTGATCACCGGCGGCAAGGTTCAGCACATTGGCGGCACGGCGACCGGCAACATCATGATCACTGCCGGTCTCGCGGTCTGCGCCTTCCTGACGATCCACTTTTCCGGCGCCAAAGAGGTCTTTCGCGACTTGGTCGCCGGGACTTACGGCCATCATCACAGTCACGACGAAGAGCACGCGATGCACGGCGAGGGGCATCCTTACGGACTCGCCCACGACGCCGAACACCCCGGCCATCACGCCCACAACAAAGGCAAATCGCCGGTCATCGCGATCTTCATGGCGCCCGTGCTCTACGTCTGGAATTTCGCACCACACGTGTTCATGCCTGAGAAGATAGACGGTCCGGGCGCGGCGCTGCTGGTGATCGCCGACTTCATCATGTGGGCGATTCTGCTGGTGCTCGAGAGTATCGGCGCCGTCGTCAAGCCCTTCGCCCTGGCGATTCGACTCTTCGCCAATATGGTCGCCGGCCACGTCGTGCTTGCATCGATCCTCGCATTGGCGATCGCATTGAAAACGGTTATGCAGCAATCGACGGTTGGTTTTGCCGTCGTGCTCGGTTGTGCCGGGCTGAGCTGCCTCGAATTGTTCGTGGCCTTCCTTCAGGCCTATGTGTTCGTATTCCTGACGACGCTGTTCATCGGCGCGTCGGTTTCACCGGAGCACTAGTCGCGACGGGGCCGCTTGGCCCGCACGAGCGCGATGTGCGATCCGGTTCATGTAGTCAATCGTCATGCAGATGCATGGCGCGACAGCGAAGCGCGGTTGGGGTAGTCGGCGCCCTGGCTTTACTCGACGTTGAACGCCGACGAGAACATTCATAGCAGGCGGCCGCGGGCCGTCGAAGAGGAGTCTGGATATGTTGGAAATGCTTGCAGAAGGCACGATGCTCTTCGGCGACAAGGGTCTTGTGGCCCTCGGCGCCGGGTTGGGCGCGGGGCTCGTCACGATGGGCGCCGCCAAGGGAATCGGTCATCTCGCCGGTGAAGCGGTCAGCGGTATCGCTCGCCAGCCCGAGGCCGGTGGTCGAATCTTTACGTCGCTGATCATTGCGGCCGCGCTCATCGAAGGTTTCACCTTCTTCGCGCTGGTTGTTGCGAACGGCATTGCCGGCTCGCTCGGCAAGATGGTCGGTGGTTGATACCGTCGATTCGGAATTCGATGCGGCCCGTAGCCCGCTGACAGTCGGCGGGCTGCGGTGCCGCACTGATGTTGGTTCTGCAAATCACTCGAGGATCCTGATGGCACGAAAGCCTCTGATCATCACGGCGATCTTAATCGCCACGTTTGGTATGGCGTCCGTCCCTGTCTTGGCGGAAGAAGCCGCACCGGGGCACGCGGATACGCATTCGGCTCAGGATGCCGGTGACGGCCACAATGGGCACGAAGAGAAGGCCCTGCTGCACTGGGACTTCGGCGCCGCTCTCTGGTCGATTGCGGTCTTCGTCGTCCTGTTGATCATCCTGAGAGTTGCGGCCTGGAAGCCGATTCTCAAGGGGCTCAACGAGCGCGAGACGTTCATTCGCAACTCCCTGGAAGAGGCGAAGCGCGAACGCGAGAAGGCCCAGCAGCAACAGGCGGAATTCGAGGCCAAGCTCCAGAAGTCCCAACAGGAAGCCGCAGCGGTAGTGGAAGAAGGCCGCCGGGACGCCGAGGAGATGCGAAAGCGCATTGTTTCCGAAGCCAAGGCGGAAGCGGAGGCCGTCGCCGATCGCGCCAAGCGCGAAATTGAATTGGCCCGAAACGACGCCCTGCAGAAGCTGCACGATCAGACCGTGGCGATCTCGACGATGGTCGCCGGCAAGATGATCCAGCGCGAGTTGAATGCGGCGGATCATGAATCGCTGATCAATGAATCGATCGCGGAATTGTCCAAGATGAACAACTAGTCGTCTGTCGGCGAAGCGCGTGTGCGTTTCGCCTGGATTGCCGCAATCGATGCGGCAATGAGCAGATGGCCTGACGCCGAGACAACGCTTCATGGCAACCGATTACAACATGTCGCAGGCCGCAGCCGCCGTTTACGCGGAGAGCCTCTTGCAGGCCGCCGACGACGCCGGCAAGACCGCCGAGATCGGCAGTCAGCTGTTGGAACTGCGCAAGCTCTGGGACGATTCGCCCGACTTCGCGGCGATGATGAGTTCCGCGGCGATTGACGACGACGCGCGGCGCGAGAGCATTCGCAGGGCGTTTGGCGACAATCGCGTGGACCCGCTCGTCCTCAACCTGATGCTTGTACTGAACGATCGATGGCGAGCCCCGATCCTTCCGCACGTCTGCGACGCGTTTCAGGCGAAGTTGAACGAACGCGACGGGCGCGAGACGGTACGAGTCGCCTCCGTCGTTGCCTTGAACGACGAACAACGAGAGAAACTGAAGGCCGAAGTGAAACGCCTGACGGGATTCGACGCGATTCTCGATGAAAGCGTGGACCCGGCGCTGATCGGCGGACTGCGCGTGCAGGTACGCGATCGATTGTTTGACTTAAGCGTGTACCGGCGGCTGCGAGACCTTCGCACCGCGCTGCACGCGACCAGTGATCAGATTATTCGCGGCGATACGGCGCGATTTGTGACGGAAGGGTAATTCATGAGAATTCAGGTCGACGAAATCACCTCGGTCATCAAGCAGGAAATCGCGCAGTATTCCGAGCAGCTTGATTCCGCCGAAGTCGGGCGTGTTATCAGCGTCGGTGACGGCGTGTCCCAGATCTACGGTCTGGGCAAGGCCATGGCCGGCGAAATGGTCGAGTTTTCCAACGGAGCGATCGGACAGGTCATGAACCTGGAAGAGAACTCCGTCGGCGTCGTCGTTCTCGGCGACTATCTCGGCATCAAAGAAGGCGACATCGTCAAATCGACGGGCCGCCTTCTGAGCGTGCCCGTCGGCGAAGGCATGATCGGCCGCGTTGTCGATCCTCTCGGCCGCCCGCTCGACGGCAAGGGCGCGATCCACGGCGAGAACACATGGCCGCTCGAATTCAAAGCGCCGGGCATCGCCGAACGCCAGCCGGTCAATCAGCCGCTTCAGACGGGTATCAAGGCTATCGACAGCATGATCCCGATCGGCCGCGGTCAGCGCGAGCTCATCATCGGCGACCGCAAGACGGGTAAGACCGCCATCGCGCTCGACACGATCATCAACCAGAAGGATTCCGGCGTCATCTGCGTGTACGTCGCGATCGGTCTGAAGGAATCGACCGTCGCCAGCGTCGTCGAGGCGCTTCGCGAGCAGGGTGCGATGGACTACACCATCGTCGTTAGCGCCGCCAGTTCCGACTCCGCGCCGCTGCAGTACATCGCACCGTACGCAGGTTGCGCGATGGCCGAGTTCCTCATGTACACGCAGGGCCGTCACACGCTCTGCATCTACGACGACTTGTCGAAACAAGCCCAGGCCTATCGACAGCTGTCGCTGCTTCTGCGACGCCCGCCGGGCCGCGAAGCTTATCCCGGCGACGTGTTCTACCTCCACAGCCGCCTGCTCGAGCGCTCCTGCAAACTCGCCGAGCGACGCGTCATCGTGCCGTCCGGCCAGGGCTACAAGAAGGGCGGCGTCAACGGCAAGACCTATGTCGGCGTTCCCGGCAAGCACGAAGCCGAGACCGAAGTCAAGAATCATGCCGGGCATGAAGTCGTCGTCGACCCGACCTCCGGCGGTTCGCTGACCGCTCTGCCCGTGATCGAGACGCTCGAAGGCGAAGTGTCGGCCTACATTCCGACCAACGTCATTTCCATTACCGACGGTCAGATCTACCTCGAGCCCGATTTGTTCTTCGCCGGTATCCGGCCCGCCATTAACGTCGGCATCTCCGTTAGCCGCGTCGGTGGTAACGCACAGATCAAGGCCATGAAGAAGATCGCCGGTTCGCTGCGACTTGACCTTGCGGCGTATCGTGAATTGGAGGCGTTCGCCCAGCTTGGCACCGAACTCGACGCTGCGACGCAGCGCCAGTTGGATCGCGGCGCCCGCATGGTCGAACTGCTCAAGCAGGGGCAGTACAAGCCTTACGATGTCATCGATCAGGTCATCAGTATTTATGCCGGCGCCAAGGGCTTCCTCGACGACCTGCCCGTGACCAAGGTCGGCAATTTCGAAGAAGGCCTTCTCAAGTACTTCCGCGACGAGATCCCGGAGGTTCGTGGAGAGCTTGCGACGAAGAAAGAACTGACGAATGAACTGACGCCGAAGATCGAAAACGGCATCAAGACGTTCAAGGATCGCTATACCAGCAAGAAGTAATGAAGCCGGAATGAATCGTCGTCGGGAGACAGCCAACAGAACCGCGATGCGGAATGAACGAGCGGACCGCCAACTCGGTTGCGCCGCGGACGAATGCGCCGACGCGCATTGCGTTCGCATTGATTGCGGTCGTCGCCGCGCTGGTTCACGTGCGCGCCGCGCAGACGCGCACGGCAGGTTTGCTGGATCACGACGAGGCGATCTCATTGCTGGACGCCGCGGGCAAGGCCGATCGGGCGCTGGCGCTTTACGACGATCAGTCGGCGGACCCGCCGATCGCGCGATCCGCGGCGTCGCTTCAGGCAATGCTGCGTCCGGCGGGCGAGACCGGATGCTCGGATGTCATCGCGTCGTTGCGACTTCACGACATTCATCCGCCGCTCTATTTCCTGCTGCTCCATGCGGCACAACGAATCGGTGCACATTCCGAGGTATCGCTTCGGTTGCTCGGATCGTTGTTCCTGCTGCTTTCGGCGGTCATCCTCGATCGTTTCGTTTGGCCTCAGGCGAGGATCGTCATTCGTCTGCTGGCGTTCGCGATTCTGCTGTTGTCGCCGGCGCTGATTGCGACGGCGATCGAGCTTCGACAGTACGCGCTGCTGATGTTGGGCTTGTCGGTCAGTCTCGCGGCGCTCGTCCGGCTTGCCCAGGCGCCGGCAGGCTGGCGGCTCGACGCAACGCTGATCGCGCTCGGCGCATCCCTTCCGATCTGGACGCACTTCGGATCGCTGCTCTGGCTGCTGATCTGGGGAGTCATGCTTGTGTGGCTCGGATGGCGACCTTCCCGCATGCGGAAGAAGGCGATCGCCGTCGGATTCGCAATGGCTGTGTTGCTGGTGACGCCGGCAATCATGTTGTTGGCGGCGCCGCTCGCCGAACGAACAACCGGATCGCCGGCCGCCGCGATGTCGACCGCGACGGCGTTTTGCAACGTTATGTCGAATGTCGCGGCGCCGCTGGTGACGCTCCCGTGGCAATGGCGGAATTCGTGGCTGGCCGTAACGCCGGCTGTCTGCTTGCTGGGCGCGGCCGCGATATTCGTGCGCAGGCGATCGACGCTGGAAGTCGCTCTGTCGGCGATGGCCGTCGTGTGGTTGGCGATGTGGATATCGCTGGTGGCGACAGGCAAGCTGCCGCCGCACGCAATTCGACCGAAGTATCTGTTGGCGCCGTGTCTGGCGATCCTCGCGGTCCTCGTTCGATCTTGCGACGTGAACATGCGTCGCAATCCGATGCTCGTCGCAACGGCGTGTGCGTGGCTCGCACTGCTCACGCATCTCGCGGGGCTGCCGTCTCAGCTGACGCCGCCGACGGATATTACGATCGTGAAGGCGATCGGCGAAACAGAGACGCTGGTCGTCAACGATCCGAAGCGCGGTTATCTCTTTCCAATTGTCGACAAGCTGCCGGCGACCGCGCAAGTGCTGATCATGCGGCCGATGCGACCGCCTGCCGATTCGGCAACGTGGGGGGATCCGCTCTTGGTGCTGGAGATCAAGCCGGCGCCGGATGTGTCCGCGGCGGACGAAGCGGATGGATTTCGCGAGTTTCTGAGTTCTCACTACGAACAGCGCGCGGCGCTGGCCGACGGGCCGCGCCGGCGTATGACGTTGTATCGCGGACGGCGAACGCCGGCCGCAAGCGGGATTGATTGATCCATGGCGAACGCACGACAAATCGTTAAGCGCCGCAAGGCGGTATCGAACACGCGGAAGATCACGCGGACGATGCAGTTGATCGCGACGGCGCGGTTTCAGCAGGCGTTCAATCGCGCGACGGCCACGAAGCCCTACACGAGCAAGATCACGCAACTCGTGCAGGAACTGTCGGCCGCGACGGAAGGCGGCAAGGAACATTACCTGATGCGCGAGAACGCCGAGGCGACGAAGGACGTTGTGCTCGTCCTCACGTCGAATCGCGGTCTCTGCGGCGGTTACAACGCGAACATCCTTCGAACGTTTGAGGGCTTTGTTCGAGGCGACGACAGCGGCCGCGAAAAGGAAATTCACGTCGTCGGCAAGAAGGGCATCGCCTATTGCCGTTTCTTCGGCCACAAGGTTGCGAATGCCATTCGCGAGATCGACGATCGGCCGCGATTCGAGCAGGTCGAACCGCTCGCGACGACATTCATGGAACGCTACAAGGCCGGCGAAATCGCCAATGTCTACGTCGTGTACATGAAATTCTATTCCGCCGGCAAACAGGTGCCCGACGTGATGCACCTGCTTCCGCTTCGCAAGGACGCCGACAACGCGGCGGCGGGCGGCACAGCGGCTCCGGCCGCGACGGCCGTCGAATACGATTTCTCGCCCGAGCCCGATCAGTTGCTGGAGAAGTTGCTCCCGCAGACTGTGAAGACGCGGCTGTACCAGGCGTTTACGGACATGGCCGTCAGTGAAAACGTCGCGCGAATGGTCGCCATGAAAGCGGCGACGGACGCAGCCGGCGACATGATCAAGACGCTTTCCAGACAGTACAACCGCGCACGGCAGACGCAGATCACGATGGAATTGTTGGACATTGTTGGAGGCGCCGAGGCGCTGAAGTAAACATTCGTCGCGGGCCGACGCCCGCGCAACTTCTCGGAGTAATCGCAAATGGTTGCAAACGGCACCGCCGGCAAAGTCACACAAGTCATCGGCTCGACGCTCGACGCCGAATTCCCCGAATCTCATCTTCCGCCGCTGTACAACGCGCTGGAAGTCAAAGTGACGACGCAGGTCGGCACCGAGACGGTCACCGAGAAGCTCGTCTGCGAAGTCGCCTCCCACTTGGGCGGCGGCCGCGTTCGAGCCGTTGCGCTCGGCAGCACCGACGGTCTTCGCCGCGGAACGGACATTCTCGATACGGGCGCGCCCGTCTCCGTGCCCGTCGGCAACGAAGTGCTGGGACGCGTCTTTAACCTCGTCGGTGAGCCGATCGACGGCCGCGGCTCGGTCAACGCCAAAACGCGACGCCCGATCCACCATGAGCCGCCGCAGTTCTCCGACCTGACGCCGAAGACGGAACAGCTCGTCACGGGCATCAAGGTCATCGACCTGCTCGCCCCGTTCGTTCGCGGCGGCAAGACGGGTCTCTTCGGCGGTGCCGGTCTCGGCAAGACGGTCATCATCCAGGAGATGATCGCCCGTATCGCACGCGAGCATTCGGGTTACTCCGTATTCGCCGGCGTTGGCGAGCGCACCCGCGAAGGAAACGACCTTTGGCTCGAAATGCAGGAAGCCGAGTTCAAGACGGCTTCCGGCGAGACGAAGAAGGTGCTCGACCACACGGCGATGGTCTTCGGCCAGATGAACGAGCCGCCGGGCGCGCGTCTTCGCGTCGCGCTGTCGGGCCTGACGATGGCGGAGTATTTCCGCGACGAATCCGGCGCCGACACGATGCTCTTCGTCGATAACATCTTCCGCTTCAGCCAGGCCGGTTCGGAAGTGTCCGCTCTGCTGGGTCGAATGCCCAGCGCCGTCGGTTACCAGCCGACACTCGGCACCGAGATGGGTGAACTTCAGGAGCGCATCACTTCGACGAGTCAGGGCGCCGTCACGTCGGTGCAGGCCGTGTACGTGCCTGCGGACGACTTGACCGACCCGGCCCCGGCGACGGCGTTTACTCACTTGGACGCCTTCATCGTTCTTGCCCGAAGCATCTCGGAGAAGGGCATCTATCCGGCGATCGATCCGCTCGCGTCGTCGAGCCGCATTCTGGATCCGCAGTACGTCGGCGATCGCCATTACAACATCGCCCAGCAGGTGCAGCGCGTGCTTCAGCGGTATCGCGACCTTCAGGACATCATCGCGATTCTGGGCGTTGACGAATTGAGCGAAGAGGACAAGCTCATCGTCGCCCGCGCCCGCAAGATCGAGCGCTTCCTGAGCCAGCCGTTCTACGTCGCCGAAGTCTTTACCGGCTTCGCCGGCGAATACACGCAGCTCGAGGATACGATCCGCAGCTTCGAGGAAATCTGCGAAGGCAAGCACGACAGCCTTCCCGAGCAGGCGTTCATGTACGTCGGCTCCGTCGAAGGCGCCGTCGAAAAGGCGAAGAAGATGAAGTAATTCCGGCCGCGCAGTTCTGGAATCTCCAAAGCCGCCCGCGAATGTGGGCGGCTTTTTCTTTTGTCATTGCGGGCTGTGTCACTTGCGAGCATTTTTCTCATTTTTGTCCCGGCACTCATTGTTCGGCAGGGCATCGGGCCGGGGCCCAAATCGTCGCCCCAATTTTTCCATGTGCAAATGGCCGCAAACGGCCGCAAATTCGCGCAAAAACCGAGTCGCTGCCGGATGTCCGTCGCGTCCGCCGGGCGAAGCGGCGCCGTTCTGAAAGCATGCCCTGCGCTCCGCGTGATGACACAATCGGACGCCGGGTATTCCGCCGCGCGAACGAACGCGCGAGCGTAACAGTAGGGCAGCTTCGCTTCCGCGCGACGCTGGCCTTCACACGCGCATCCCAGTATTCTGAGTTTCAAACGGTCTCAGATTGTAAGCGTAGTACGGCCGTCATCGGACGACGGCGAGGTTCCCGGGCGACGCATGAGCCGCGATCTTTCGAACACCGGTAGTCGTCGACGGTTCATGCAGCGCGATGCCCGCGTCGTCCGAGTGGCGCTTCTTGTCATGCTGGCGTTCGTCAGCCTTTACTCCGCGGCATTCATCTACCGATCGAGCATCGTCGTCGAAGGCAAACGCTACTTCTGTTTGTTTGATGACGCCATGATTTCGATGTGCTACGCGCACAACTGGGCGAATTCGAACGGCATCGTGTGGAATCCCGGCGAGTACGTCGAAGGCTACACAAGTTTCGTGTGGACGGCGATCCTCGCACTGATTCATCTGCCCGGATTCAGTCCGTCGACGACGTGTCTGCTGGCCCAGGTGCTCGGCTGTCTGGTTCTGCTCGGAATTCTGGGGGCGACGGTTCGTCTGTCTCGGGCCTGCCGGCAGTTATCGTTCGTGACTGTCGTCGCCCTGGTGCTCGTGGCGTTTCAGCCGAACCTCCTTTATCTCACGCTCTACGGAATGGAGACCGGGTTCCTCTGCCTGCTTGTGACGCTTGGGATCGGCGGCATCGTTCAGAGTCTGCAGGATCGTCGCGGCCGGTTTTCGCCCATGATCTGGTTCGCGATCGCGTGTCTCGTTCGGATGGATGCGCTTCCGATCGTGCTCGCGCTCGGCCTGCTGAATCTCGTCGGCGTGCGTCGCGGTCGATGGCGCATCGTCCTGGGGGTTGGCGCTGTTGGTGCGACGCTGCTCGCACATGCCATGTGGCGTCACGCGTATTACGGCGACTGGATGCCGAACACTTACTACCTGAAGCTGACGGGCTGGCCGCTCCTGGATCGCCTGTCCACAGGCGCGAGATCCGCCGTGTGGACCGTCATATCGCTGGGGTTTGTTTACTTCCTCAGTCTGCTGACTTTGTTCAAGCCGAGATTGTGGCTGGCGGCGCTCATCATTCCGGCGACGATGGCGTTCGCCTATCAAGTGTATGTCGGCGGCGATGCATGGCGACTGAATCGATTCGTCGCTCCATACCTTCCGGCGCTCTTTGTCGCGTCGGCGATTGGAATCCACTATCTCGTCGCGATGATCTTCAGACGTCGAACGTCTACACCTGCGTTGGTCGTGCGCTCGGCGCTCGTGGCGATCTGCGTCGTCGAGATGTTCGCATTGGACTGGAAATCGTCGATCCTTGTTGATCGGCCCTACACGTGGGCGTCCAATCAGCTGAACATCCGTCTCGTCTATTGCGTGGATCAAGTGGCGAAGCCCGAGGCGACGGTCGCCGTGGGTTATGCGGGCGCGTTCCCGTATTTCTCGCGGCGCTATTGCTACGACGTTCTGGGCAAGTGCGATCGATATATCGCCAGGATCCCGGCGGATACGTCGATTCGGCGCGCGGGACACAACAAGAGGGACATCAACTACACGCTCGAAACGCAGGCGCCCGACGTCCTGGTTCACACGATGGCCTTCGGTCTTCCGCTGTTCGACAGGCTCTACGATCCCGTCCAGGTCGAAGTGGATGATACGCCGATGGTGATCTTCCTTCGGAAGCACTCAGCTCGCGTCGAGCGTCGCCCGCCGATCCCGCGCCAGAAGGCCGAAGAACTCTTCATAGCGCAGACGCGTGATTGAGATTCGGGCCGCCGGTAGATGTCGATTGGCGATCGGTATTGCGGACAACCGCGGCCCGCTCGCCGGCTCCGCTGACGCTACGCCCGCAGTAGTGAGATGCCAATAACGTGCGTCCGGGCCAAGGTGGGCGTTGCCCTGACGCGACAGCCCGATCGGCAGTCAAGCGTTCGAAAACGGCGTTTGCAGGCTCCTGGCGGCCATTATCGTCCGTTCGTCATCCGGCTCCGATAAGGCCATGTTGACAAAATTCAACAAAATGGTTGATCCAGTGCATCTGAATATTTAGGATCGATTAACGTGAGCCAGAATTTCGGGGGCCGCCAATCGACTTGAGCGGCGAAGCCATACGCGCAAGATACGCGATTAAGGAGCAGGATTGATGGCAAAAGTAGGGAATTCTCGTCGACAGAAAAAGAGCATCATCAACCGATCGCGCTGGGCGGGCTATGCCGCCGCAGGTGCGGTCTCGGCATTCGGCGCTCATGAAGTTGCCGAGGCGTCGATTGTCTACTCCGGATCGGTCAACTTCGACCTGCAAGGTCTGATCATCAATCTGGACATGAACGGCGACGGGGTGAATGACTTTATTCTGAACAACAGCACGTCGGCCAGCGCTGCCGGTCTTGGCCGCATTTCTCCCGGGACGAACGCAAGCGTCGCGAACCCGAACGTCGGCGTCGCCGGCTTCACGGGCGCGTTCGGCTATCCGTACGCCTACAACCTTCCGGTCAATGCCGCGATTGACGCCGGTCTTCCGTTCATCACGGCGGGCACGCTCGCCTTCGTGAGCTATCCGAACAACGGCGGTTCGAGCCAGTTCGGCGCGATCGGCGAAGGCATCATCGGCGTCGAGTTCGACATCAGCGGCTCGAACCACTTCGGCTGGATCCGCGTGAACAATCGCACGGGCGTTCCGACGCACTTCTACACACTCGTTGACTGGGCGTATGAAGATCAGCCGAACACGCAGATCCTCGCGGGCGCTGTGCCTGAGCCGGCCTCGCTCGGTCTGCTCGCCCTCGGCGCAGTGGGCGTTTTGAGCACGCGCCGACGCCGCTCGGCCTGAGTGCAAATGACGCACGGCCTTTGAATTCGGCCATTTATCAAATTACACAAAGAGCCGTCGCCGGGATGATCCGGCGACGGCTTTTTTTCATCAGGGACTTGCGGGAGATTTGTTGAACAGAGCGGGCGGGGATTCCGAACAGACGGCGCCCCGTTTCGAACCACGACCGTCGGGAAGCGGGCACGCTTCGCTGATGCGAATCACGAACTGCAAGTGCAGCGGGCAGTGCCTCATCGCCCGTCACACGATCACGCGCTGCTATAGGTTATCGCGCAGCCTTTGCTTCCTGCGACCGGACTCCCTGACGGTCGCGGTTCGGAACCGGAGGCATTCCTCGCGGATCTTCGCATCGACGTCCGGAAACGGGTGGTTTGCGGGCGGAATGAGCCGAAACCGCCGATGAACGAAGTGGCGAGTTGCATCCTGGGCGTGGAGTTTCGATAGAGATTATCGAACGCTGCGTGTGAGTCAGAAACGAGATCGGGAATCCATGGCGAAGAGAAAAGTTCTGTTGATCGGTTGGGATGCGGCGGACTGGGAACACATCAATCCGCTGATCGAGGCGGGCGAGTTGCCGACGCTGAAGCAGTTTCTCGAAGGCGGCGTGATGGGGAATCTCGCGACGCTCGAGCCCGTGCTGTCGCCAATGCTTTGGAATTCCGTCGCGACGTGCAAACTCGCGGAGAAGCACGGCATTCACGGCTTTATCGAGCCTGATCCCGTCAACGGCGGCGTGCGGCCCTACACGAGCACGTCACGCAAAGTGAAGGCGATCTGGAACATCCTCTCGCAGGAAGGGTATCGCAGCAACATCGTCGGTTGGTGGGCAAGCCATCCGGCGGAACCGATTCGGGGAAGCATCGTCACAAACCACTTCAACGGCGTGAGATTCGTCCCAGAGAAGGGATGGCAGGTCGCGCCGGGGACGATCCATCCGAAAGAGAAGACGCAGTTCTACGGGCGTTTCCGCGTGATGCCGCAGGAGCTGACGGAAGCGCATATCCTCCCGTTCATACCCAATGCGGCGAAGATCGATCAGAAGAAGGACCTTCGTCTCAGCACGTTCGCGAAGGTGCTCAGTGATTGCGCGTCGATCCATGCCGTGGCAACGGCGATGATGGAGACGGAGCCGTGGGACTTCATGGCCGTTTACTACGATGCGATCGATCACTTTTCGCACGCGTTCATGTACTACCATCCGCCCAAGATGCCGAACATTTCCGACGAAGACTTCGAAATGTACAAGGACGTCGTCAAGGGCGCGTACAAGTTCCACGACATGATGCTCGAGCGACTGCTCGAACTCGCGGGGCCAGACTGCACGACGATTCTCTGTTCGGATCATGGATTTCAATCCAGGCACTTGCGACCGATGGCCATGCCGCGCGAACCGGCGGGACCGGCGGCGTGGCATCGTCAGTTCGGCATTTTCGCCGCGAACGGACCGGGCATTAAGAACGACGAATTGATCTTCGGGGCGAGCCTGATCGACGTGGGGCCGACGATTCTGAGTCTGTTCGATCTGCCGATCGGCCGGGACATGGACGGTCGGCCGCTCGTGGAGATCTACGAGAACCCGCCCGAGATCAAGGAGATTCCGTCCTGGGAGGACGTGCCGGGGGAGGACGGCATGCATCCGCCGGGCACGGAACTGAGTCGCAACGACTCGGAAGAACTCATGAAGCAGTTCGTCGCGCTGGGGTACGTCGAGGACCCGGGCGACGACAAGGAAAAGGCCGCGGAGAATGCGGAAGTCGAGTCGAAATACAACCTCGCGCGGCAGTTGCTCTGGCTGAATCAATGCGACAAGGCGCTGGCGCTGGCGATGGAGATCGTTCGGAGGCGTTCATGGGAAACGCGCTTCGTCGAGCTCCTGGCGAAGTGCCTATTGAACGCCGGATACCTGAAGCTGGCGGAGGAACTGGTCGTTGGCGCATTTCCGGATGAAACGCAATTGCCGGGTGGGCTGATGGTGGTGCTGGCCCAAGCGGCGCTCGGTATGCGGAATACGGAGCGGGCGCTTGAGCTGTATCGCCGTGCGGAAAAGATGGACTCGCAGGCGCCGGGCCTTCACATTCAATTGGGCGATGTGTACTTACGGATGGCCCGGTTCGAGGATGCCGAGCGCGCCTACAAACGGGCGCTTGAGATCCACGAGGATAGCTCTCTCGCATGGCAGGGTCTGTCCACTGTGTATCGCCGCAAAGGCGATAACGAGAAAACGGCGGACGCAGCGCTGAACGCCGTCGGCCGAATTCATCGTTCGCCGATGGCGCATTTCAACCTGGGTGTGGCGCTCGCTCGATCGGGTGATCCCGAGCGTGCCGAACTGGCTTTTCAGACGGCGTTGAAGTTTCGGCCGAACATGCTGAACGCTCATCGCTGGCTGCACGCGCTGTACAAATCCGAACTACCGAACCCGGATAAGGCGCGCGAGCATTACCAGATCGCACATACGCTGCAAGGCAAGCAGGCCGCAGGTCCCTCGCCGGAATCGTCCCGGATCTACCAACGATTCGAGCTTCCGACGATACCGTCGCCTGAGGAGCGAAAGAGGCGATTGGATGAGGAGCGACCGCTCAAGAAGAAGGCGGATCCGGCGCCGTCTGGCAAGGAGTTCGTGCTGGTTTCGGGCCTGCCGCGTTCGGGCACGTCGCTGATGATGCAGATGCTCGAAGCCGGCGGGATGCCGATCGCGACGGACGGGGAGCGAACGGCGGACATCGACAATCCGAAGGGGTATTACGAATGGGAGGCGATCAAGCAGATCGCCCGGAAGCCGGAACTCCTCGACGAAGAGGGCCTCGACAGGAAGGCGATCAAGGCGATCTCCATGCTGATCCCGCAGTTGCCAAGGACTCACACGTACAAAGTGATCTTCATGGTGCGCCCCGTGGAAGAGATTGCGGCGAGTCAGTACAAGATGATCGATCGGCTCGGCACGGATGGTGCGAAGCTGTCCGAGGAAGAACTCGTGCGCGGTCTCTCGCAGCATCGACACGAAGCGCTCGGCTGGTTGAAGCAGACGGCCGGGTTCGAGGTTCTGGCGATCGACTATCCGATGCTCGTGAAGAACCCCGGCGACGTCATCCCGAAGCTAGTCGAGTTTCTCGGGCATGACCGGCTGCCCAACGCGGAGGCGATGCACGCCGTCGTGGATCCGTCGCTGCATCGGCAGAAGAAGGGCTGAGGGAATCCTCGATTCGATCATTAATCCATGAGCATTCGAAGGATGCGTTTCACATCGAAGTTCTTGTTATGGGGCTTCCTGCCCACTTGGGGCCGCGGTATAATCGTGCGTGTTGGCAAGGGCTGTTCGTCCAGGATGTATCCAGATCGTCCGGCCCGGCCTTCCTCGCGCAGAAAAAAGGGTCCCAAATCATGTCACGTTCCCACCCAATCTCATGGATGTGCAGGGCATCGTTGCGCGCCGGCCGCGTGGTCGGTTGCGCTCTGATAGCGCTCGCGTTGGCGGCGCAATCAGGTTGCGACACAACGGCGCAACAATCGCTCAATGGTGGCGTCGCCGGTGAAAATGCGACACAGGATAGTTCCGCAGGGGCACCGGCCGGATTCGGTGCGCCCGCGCCGGCGGCGGATCCGCTCGCCCCGGGTTTGGCTTCGGATGAAGCCACGAGCGGCGACGTCGTTCGCGACATCGAAGAGGCGGATGTCGTCAAAGTCGTGGGCGACAAGCTCTACGCGCTGAATCAGTACAAGGGGCTGCTCATCGTCGATGTCGCGGATCCCGACGCGCCGGCATTGCTCGGTTCGCTCGATCTGCGAGGTCGCGGCGTCGAAATGTACGTCGTCGGCGATCGTGTTTTTGTGCTGCTGAGCGCCGATTATTACTACGCCTACTATGAAGACGTGATCCTCCAGCCCGGGCTGGCGATCGAGCCGATGCCGAGCGGATTGAGCGTCGCATCGGACGGTCGCGCCATTCCGGCGCCGCCGGAGTTTGAGGGCAGCCAGTTGGCGATCGTCGATGTTTCGACGCCGACGACGCCGAAGTCGGAAGGCAAGATCAACCTCGTCGGCTATGCAAGCCAGAGCCGTCGCGTCGGCGATGTGATTTACGTCATCGGTTCCAATTTGAACTACTATGGCGGCTTCTATGCCCCCGGCGATGAGGCGGACAAGGATCAGGGTTTCGTCGCGTCGATCAATGTGGCGGATCCGGCCGATCCGCAGGCCGTGGAGCGGAAGGTCATCCCCGGTGATGGCCAACTCATGCACGTGACAGACACGGCGATCTACGCGGCAGGTTACGGCTACGACAACGACACGGGCGAGGCGACGACCGACGTGCAGATCGTGGATATTTCCGATGCGGGCGGGGCGATTGCGCTGCGCGGCACATTCCGCGTGCCCGGTTCGATCGACACGCGATTCTACATGGATGCGTTTGACAAGACGTTCCGCATTGTGACGGAGTCGTGGGGCTTCGGCTTCCAACAGGTGCGCCTGTTTACGTATGACATCACGGATCCGGATGACGTTCAGAGTCTTGCCGAAGTGCAGGTGATCGAGGGCGAGGGACTCGAGGCCGTGCGCTTCGACGGCGTCCGCGGTTATGCCGTTACGTTCCTCCGCGTCGATCCGCTGTTCGTTCTCGATCTGAGTGATCCGGCGGATCCGAAGGTTGCGGGTGAACTCGAAGTGCCGGGATTCTCGACGCATATCGAACCGCGCGGCGATCGGCTCATCGCTGTCGGCATTGACGACACGGATGGGAATCGACCGGCCGTCGCATACTATGACGTCTCCGATCCGGCGAATCCAACGCAGTTGGGTCGCGTCGTGCTGGGGCCTCCGGGATCGTATACATCGTCCGAGGCGACGTATGACGAGAAGGCGTTCAAGGTCCTTGATGATCTGGGCCTCATCGTTATTCCGTTCCATCACGAAGACTATCCAGACGTGTTCTTTGATGAGCCCGTCGGCTTCGCGGAGGGCGAAGTTCCGCCGACGAGTGGCGGCGGCTCCGACGGCGCGTCGACGCAGTCGGCGGATTCGATTTACGACGTCAATTGCACCAACGGCGTTCAGCTTGTGGACTTCAGCGACACGGCGCTCGAGCAGCGCGGCATGTTTGAAAATGTCGGCGAGGTCAATCGCGTCGGCTTGATCGGCGATCGCGTATTCGCTCTGTCGGCCTTCGGCCTGCAGACGGTCGATATCACGGATCGAGACAACCCGAAAGTAACAGGCAAGGCGATGTTCTTCGACGACACGGAGATGGATCAGGTCAGTACGTGCTACGGTTACTATTACGGTGGACCGATCGGAATTGATCCGGGCGTGATCGATAACACACAGCCTGTTGTCTTGTTCTTCGACGCCCAGGCGGTTCAGGCCATACTCAACGCGTTGAACAGCTGTGGCGCCGTTCCTGGTGCGACGGCGCTGATGATTCCGGCGTCGATGCTGCTCCTGCAGCGACGGATTCGTCGGCGTCGATCGGCGAAGTAACGCGATTCTGCGGGTTTGACGAACGAATTTTGCGAGCCAGTCGGCTCGGACATTTTGCGGCGCGGCGGTTATGATGCCCTGTCATTACCGCATTTCAGAATCCTCTGGAGCGCATCGCGAATATGTCCGCCGACTGGCTCGATTCATTGAACCCCGCCCAGCGTGACGCCGTTACGCACGGTGAAGGACCACTGCTGGTCATTGCGGGGGCCGGAACGGGCAAAACGAAGACGCTGGCATGTCGCGTCGCGTGGCTCGTGCAACAGGGCGTCCCGGCGGACAGGATCCTCCTGCTGACATTCACGCGTCGCGCCGCCGGGGAGATGATCCGCCGTGCGGGGCACATAACGTCTCAATCGGCGGCGGGGGCCGTCTGGGGCGGGACGTTTCACGCCGTGGCCAATCGGTTACTGCGCGTCTATGGCAACGCGATCGGTCTGAACCGCGATTTCACGGTGATGGACCAGAGCGACGCCGCGGAGTTGATGAACCTGCTCCGAACCGAGCTCGGCCTGGCCGCGAAGAATCGGCGTTTTCCGAAGAAGGGGACGCTGGCGAGCATCTATTCGCGGGTTGTGAATTCGCAGGAACAACTCAATCACATCCTCGATAAGGCGTATCCCTGGTGCCGCGAAGAGTCTGACGACATCGCGCGCATTTTTACCGCGTACGTCGAGCGGAAGCGCGAGCAGAACGTCGTGGACTATGACGACCTGCTCCTGTTCTGGGGGGCGTTGTGTGACTCCGAGGCGGGTCCGACGATCGCGGATCGCTTCCAGCATGTGCTCGTGGACGAGTACCAGGATACGAATAGCGTTCAGTCGGCCATCCTGCGCGGGATGCGAAAACGACATCAGAACATCATGGTCGTGGGCGACGACGCACAGTCGATCTACTCGTTTCGTGCGGCAACGATTCGCAACATTCTCGATTTTCCGAAGCAGTTCGAAGGCGGTCGATCAGTTACGCTGGAGCAGAACTATCGATCGACGACGCCGATCCTGGATGCGTCGAACGCCGTGATCGGTGACGCAAAAGAGCGATATACGAAGACGCTCTGGTCGAATCGCATGTCGGCGGAGAAGCCCTCGATCGTCACGTGCGGCGACGAGCACGAGCAGTGCAACGCCGTGTGTGATCGAATCATCGAGTATGTCGAGCAGGGCATCCCGCTGATGCGGCAGGCCGTGCTGTTCCGCGCGGGGCATCAAAGCGACGCACTGGAAATCGAACTGTCGCATCGGAACATCCCATTTCACAAATACGGCGGCCTCAAGTTCATCGAAGCCGCGCATGTGAAGGATGTGCTCGCCGTGTTGAGAATCATCGAGAATCCACACGACGAACTAAGCTGGCATCGCATCCTGAATCTCTTCGATGGGATCGGTCCGCGAACCGCCCAGCGCATCATGGACGAGATCGGTGTGCGGCGGCGACCCATTCGACGGGATACCGACGATGACGCATCAACGGAAGAGCCGTTGTCGCCCGTGCGATCGTGGGTGCGGCAGCTGCCGGCGCTGCCGGCGGCTGCGCGTGATCATGGCGGGCGCCTGCGGACGATTCTCTCCGACTGCACGGGCATTCCGATGGGGGCCGCGAAGCGCGACGAAGGCGAATCGGGCGTGGCGCCGCCGCTGACTGTGCAAGTCGAACGTATCAGGCATTTCTACGAGCCACTCTGCAAGCAGAAATACGACAACCACGATGTTCGCATGCGGGATGTCGAACAGATCGAGACGATCGCGTCGCGATACCAGTCGCGATCGCGGTTCGTGACGGATCTGACGATCGATCCGCCCGCGTCGACATCCGAGTTGGCTGGTCCGCCGGAGCTTGACGAGGACTGGCTGACGTTAAGCACCGTGCATTCGGCGAAAGGGTGCGAGTGGGACGTTGTGCACATCATCCACGCCGCCGACGGCATGTTCCCGTCGGATATGGCGACGGGAGATCGGGAAGGCATCGACGAGGAGCGACGATTGTTCTATGTGGCGATGACGCGTGCAAAGGACCACTTGCACATCTATTTCCCGCTACGGTATTACCACACGAAGCATCGCCGCGGCGACGGTCACGGATTTGCGCAATTGTCGAGATTTCTGCCGCACAAGATTCGGCATCTGTTTACGTTCGAGGCTGCGGGCGCGTACGTTCCCGAGGATGAGGTAGATGGCCCCGTTGCGCTGAAGCGCGTGGACATGGGCTTGAATCGGCTTTGGGGCGGGGATTCGTCCGGATCGATTTGACAGGAAGGATTGGGAGAGGATGCATCGTTTGTTGCGTGTTCGATTGGGCGTGTTCGTCGGTTGCTGCGGAGCGTGTCTGTTCGGTTGGGCGGCGTTCGCCGTCGCTGACTACGAGCCGCCGGTTCTGATCAAGGCCAAGCGCATCGTCGTCGCGCCCGGCCAGGTCATCGAGGACGGTCAGGTCCTGATTCACGACGGACGGATCATCGACGTCGGGCCGTCAATCAAGGCGCCGGCCGAGGCTGTCGTGTTCGACGCATCCGACTTGACGGTGTATCCAGGTCTGATCGACGGCTTGTCGCAGCGCGGCGTTGAGCCCGCCGAACGCAGCGATACTGAACTCGCGACGCTGGCGGATGATCCGCCGGATACGACAGAGACTGTCCAGTCGAAAACAGTGGAGGCTTATCGCCGCCTCGTGCATCCGAGCTGGCGGGCGGAGGAGCGCGTGAATCCGGAGGCCGCCCAATTCGGCCGGCATCGGAAAGGCGGATTCACAGCCGCCGTGGTTGCGCCGCCGACTGCAATATTCTCCGGAAGCAGTGCACTGATCCTGACAGGCAGCAAGCCGTTGCGACGCGAAGTCATCGCCGCAAACGTCGCGATGCATGCCGCATTCGTTACGCGGGCCGGCAGTGGGGACGACGGTCCTCGCTGGGGGCGAGGTTATCCCTCATCCAAGATGGGCGCCATTGCGCTGATGCGGCAGACGTTGTTGGACGCGGCCTGGCATCGGGACCTACTGGCCTGGTCGAAACGGAATCCGACGGGTGAGTCGGCGCCGCTCGACAAGGACCTCGAAGCCCTGTGGCCCGCACTGGACGGAGACGAGCGCGTTGCCTTTCTCGCGAACAGTGAGAGCGAGATTCACAAAGCACTGGATATCGCCGCAGAATTTAGACTCAAACCACTGATCGTCGGCGGGCGTGAGGGCTGGCGCGCCGCGGAGCGACTCAAGCGGGAAAACGTCCCCGTTATTCTCAGCACAAAATGGTCGGACGCACCGGAAATTCCCAAGGGCCCGAAACGACCGACGGAGGATGCGACGACCCAACCTGCGACGCAGCCGACGACTCGGAGCGCTGACGAAGGCGCAGACAAAATGTCGACAACATGGGCGCAACGCGCGCCGATGTTCGACGACGAGTGGCAGGATCGTGCATGGCAGTCGCGCCGCGAGTTCGAAGAAAAGCGGCGCCAGTGGGGCGAAGAAGTCGATAACGCGCAGCGACTCCATGAGGCGGGCGTTCGATTCGCCTTCGCAACGTTCGATCTTGACGCGCCCGACGAAATTTCCAAACGGCTTCGACAGGCGGTCGATCGCGGTCTGCCCGAAGACGCGGCGCTTGCCGCGCTGACATCTGATGCGGCGGATCTGCTGGGAATGAGCGATTCGATCGGTCGCGTCGCGCGCGGTCGCATCGCCAATCTGACGCTCGTGACGGGGCCGCTATTCGACAAGAAGTCCGAGTTGCGATGGGTGTTCGTGAACGGCGAGGCGTTTCGTATCGGCGATTCAAAGCGAGGCGGCGCCGGAGAGGGCGAAAAGAAGGGCCGGCGCGGGTTCCGAGGCGGGCCGCCCAAGGACGAACCGGTCGTCGATGGCCCGGACAAACCCGCTGATGCAATCGAATCAGGGCCCTCAGCGAAGCAGGCAGATGACGAGGAGGCGTCCGAAGAGGCGCTCCTCAAGAAGCTGAGCGAAATCGAGTGGCCGGAGTTTGCATGCGAGACCGAAGCGGATCGCAAGCCCCGCATCGAGACGGGCGGCGATGTGATGTTGAGAAACGCCACGCTGCTGACGATCGAAGACGGCGACTTGCCGGAGACGGATCTCCTGATTCGCGGCGGACTGATCGCGGAAATCGGACAGGATCTGCCGGCGCGAAATGGCGTGATGGAAATCGACTTGAAGGGCTACTGCATTTCGCCCGGCATGATCGATCCCCACTCGCACATGTGCATCACGGGGGGCGTCAACGAAGGCACGCTGTCGGCGACGCCCGAAGTGAGAATTCGCGACGTCATCGATCATCGTGACATCGGCGCGTTTCGAGCGCTCGCCGGCGGCACCACATGCATTCACACAATGCACGGGTCGGCCAACACCATCGGCGGTCAAAATGCCGTGTTGCGACTGAAGTTCGGTCATCCCGCCAGCGAGTGGTTTTTCACGGAAGCGCCGCAGACCGTCAAATTCGCACTCGGCGAGAACGTCAAGCAATCGAACGGCGGCGGCCGTCGCACGCGATTTCCCGCGACGCGGATGGGCGTCGAAGTTGTATTGCGGCGGTCATTCGACGCGGCCCTTGCGTACATCGACGCCAACGAACAATTCAAGCGCGATGCGGCCGCCCGGAAAGATCCGCGGCCCGTGCGACGTGATCTGCGGCTCGAAGCGCTCGCCGACGTTTACCGCGGCACCATCTGGGTGCATTGCCATTGCTATCGCGCCGATGAAGTTCTTCGACTGCTGGCGGTCGCGGAAGATTACGGCTTTCGCATTGCGGTGTTGCAGCACATCCTGGAGGGCTATCGAGCGATTCCGGAGATTCTGCGGCACGGTTGCAGCACGTCGACCTTCTCCGACTGGTGGGCGTACAAGATCGAGGCTTACAACGCGATTCCGCAAAACGCCGCCCGCCTTGCTCAGGCCGGGATCGTGTCGACCATCAACTCTGATTCCGCAGAGGTCGTTCGTCACTTGAATCTCGAAGCGGCGAAGTCCATGCACTTCGGCGGACTCGCGCCGAACGACGCTCTTCGGTTGGCGACGCTGAACGCCGCGATCGAGCTGGGGATCGACAAGTACGTCGGATCGCTCAAAGTCGGCAAGCGGGCGGATATCGCGATCTTCGACGGGCATCCCCTCGATACGTTTTCGCACTGCGTCCTGACGCTGATCGACGGCGAGGCGTACTTCCAGCACCCGGATTTCGACGCCGTTGCGCCCTTGCCGCCGCGCGACATCAAGTCATTCGGCGAACCGTACGAGCCGGCTTCGTTGGAACTCGGGTCGAGCAATGAGACATGGTTGATCGACGGGACGATTCATCCCGTCAGCGGACCCGTCATCGAAAACGGGTACATTCAGATCATCGATGGAAAGATCGCGGCGATCGGCGAGGGCGAGGCGTCGCCGTCGGAGAACGCCAACATCATCGATCTGGCCGGGCTGCACGTGTATCCGGGATTGATCAATGCCGGCGTGCAGTTGGGGCTCGTGGAAATCGACTCCGTCGCGGGAACGGATGACCAGGCGGTGCTCGGTACGTTTCAGCCGGATATTCAGTCGTTGTCGGCGTACGACCCGTTTTCGGAGATGGTCGGCGTCGCCCGGAGTGAAGGTGTGCTGGCAGCGCTGGTGCCACCGAGCGGCGGCACGATTTCGGGGCAGGGGGGCGTCGTTCACCTTAACGGATGGAGCATGCCGGAGGCTCGAATGATCGACAGCGCCGGCCTGTTTGTCGATCTGCCGCATCTGTCTGAAAACGCCCCACGCTGGATGGACGAAAAGCAGAAGAAGCAGCAGCGCGAGAAGTATCCGGAGCAGATCGCGAAGGTGGAGGCGTTCTTCCGGGATGCAACAGCGTATGCGCGAGCCGCCGACGCCGGTGCAGCGTTTGAGAAGGATCGGCGATTCGACGCGATGATTCCCTATGTCACAGAGGGCAAACGCGTCTTCTTCCGCGCCAGTTCCGCCAAGCAGATTGCAGAAGCCATGCAGTTTGCGGAGAAGTTCGCATTGCGCCCCGTCATCTTCGGCGGCACGGAGGCGTGGAAGCTGGCGGATCAGCTTGCTGAGAAGAACATCGATGTTGTCATTGTGCGTTCGATGAGCATGCCGCGAGGTCGTGACGAACCATTCGACAGCGTCTATCGCAACGCGGCCGTTCTTGCGGATGCGGGTGTGCGATTCGCGTTCGCAACTGCGGAGCCGAGCCTCGCGAAGCATATCGGCATCGAAGCGGGAGTGGCCGTCGCCTTCGGTCTCGATGAAGATCGGGCGATCGAGGCGATTACGCTGGACGCGGCGAGAATCCTAGGCGTCGACGACGTGATCGGTTCGTTGGAGCCCGGCAAGTCCGCGGACCTGATCGTCACGTCGGATTCGCCCATGCAGGCCTCGAACTGCGTCGTGGCCGCGTTTATCAAGGGGCGTCCGATCGATCTGGACAATCGGCACACGCGGATGGACCGCAAGTGGCTCGCGCGGCCCGAACCCGAGCTTGCTCCGGCGCCGGAGCTTCGCGGTCCGCCGCCGATGCGGCTGGAGGTCGAGTAAGCCGAATCGGTTTTCAGGCTCGTTGAAAATACGGCGCTAATGCGGCCGAAGATCGTAGCATGCCATTTCGCGATGATTCCTCGCGAACAGCAGGCCGTCGACCAGCGCGGGGTTGTTCCACGTCTTGTCGTGAAACAGCTGAATGCGCGAGACTTCTTTGAACGAATCCGGCGTCGCTTCAACCAGTGCGAGCTCGCCTTCTTCGCCCAGCACGAGCAGATGGCCCTGCACAAGCAACAACGATCCGTAATTGTATCGCTCGCCTTTCCATTTGCGATCGCCGGTTGCGGCGTCGATACACGTGAGGACGCGCTCATCAAGTCCGTAGAGATGGCCTTCGTAATAGACGCTGCTTGTGAACTTGTTCTTCATTCGAACGTTCGTCCATAGCGGTTCCGCCGTCCATGTGTCGGACTTCGACTTCACTTCCAACAAGGCGCAGCCGATTCCGTAGCCGGCGGAGATAAAGACCTGATCTTCACTTACCATGACCGGCTGCGACGCCGTGATGCCGATGCTCGTTCCGAATTCGAAGGACCAAAGCAGCTTCCCGGTCAATGGATCGAGCGAATTGAAATTGAATGCCGCAAGATTGAGCAGCTGATCCCGCCCTGCGATACGTTCGACGACGGGCGACGAATACGACTGCTGACCGACATCGGATGACCATGCCAGTTTCCCGTCGGACAGCCTGTAGGCGATGAGAGATCCGCCGCCTTTGCCTGAGTTCGTCACGATGACGTTGTCCCCGAAAACGTAGGGCGATCCGCTTAGCGCCCACTGCAGATTGTCGGCGTCGAACTCCTTGTTGATCTTGTGCTGCCAGATCTGTTTGCCCGTTTGGGCGTCGACGCACGTCAAGTGGCCCTCTGCGCCCAGTGCATAAACCCGGCCGTCGTGGAGCGTCGGTGTGCTGCGAGGACCGTCGCCGCCGAGGTCCTCTGTGAAACGTGCGGGGTATTCGCACGCCCACTTTTCGAATCCCGTCGCAATGTCGTAACACGTGATCGCCTCGTTGCCGAAACGCTGCTCGAGCGTGTAGGCATTGCCATAGCCGATGGAAAACGCCGACCAGCCTTCGCCGACGGGTTGTCGCCACAACTCGCGCGGCGGATGCTTCGCCCATTCGGTAGCGATGAAGTTGCCGGGAATCACGCCGTCTCGATTCGGTCCGCGAAACGCCGGGTACCAGAGGTTGTCGAACTCCGACGATTTTCTTGTGGGCTTGTCGGCGTGATGCGCCGTGCGATGTTGCGCCACAATTGACGATTGCTTTCCGCCTTCGCCGAAGTCGAGCGAGAATGCCATGCCGCCGTCGAATGCCCAATAGGGGCGCAGGGCCAACAGCAATGTCAGTGCGAAGAGCGGGAGCGTCGCAAGGGCGATGATCGATTTGCGCAGCACTCCGCCCTTGGTTCGACGCGCGAGCAGGACAAGGCCAACGGGATACAACAGGATGAGCGCGGGGAGAATCAGGAGATATCGCTCGATCAACGGCATTCGATTCGAATTGCTGGATGCGGTTCGACCTTCCGCTGTGGGCTGCGATTCTGGGGCTGGATTTGTTTCGATCATGAGATTCGCCAGTCGCTCATCGAGACGAATGCTGTCGTACGACACTCGCGATTCAGACAGCTGCTATCGCGCCATCGACTCGAGTACCTTGATCAATGCCTGCGTTCCATAGCGACTCCCGCCGCTCGCGACGAGTTCGTCGTACAGTCTCTTCGCAAGCCCCAGCCCCGGCAGATTGAGGCCGAATCGTTCGGACTCATCGATCGCGATCCGCATGTCCTTGATGAAGTGCTCGACGTAAAACCCTGGCGCATAATCCTCTTTCAGCATGCGAGGATAGTAGTTCGAGAGGCTCCACGACGCAGCCGCACCGCCGCCGACGCTCTCCAGGACGCGTTGCGGATCAAGACCGCTGGCGCGGGCGTACATCAACCCTTCGCAGACGGCGACCATGCCCGCGGCAATCAGGATTTGGTTGACCATTTTCGTATGCTGTCCGCAGCCGGCGGGGCCCTGCAGAACGACGGTCTTTCCGAGCGTGTCGAAAATAGGCCGCGCGCGTTCGAATGCCGCCTGTTCGCCGCCGACCATGATGGAGAGCGTCGCGTTGCGGGCGCCGACATCTCCTCCGCTGACGGGTGCGTCGAGTGACGCGATTTTCCGGGAAGCCGCCGCCGCAGCGATTTCGCGCGCGAGCGAGGGGCTGCTCGTCGTGAAGTCAATCAGCAGTGCACCGGCGGGGAGGGCCGTGAGTACGCCGTCGCCCGAGAGAGTGACGCTGCGGACATCGTCCGGATAGCCGACGATCGTGCACGCGACGTCGGCCCGGGATGCCGCGGCCGCGGGGGACTCCGCCCATTGAGCGCCGCGCTCAATCAGCGAATCCGCCTTGGACCGGGTGCGATTGTAGACGCTGAGCGTGTGGCCGGCGTCGAGCAGATGGCCGGCCATCGAACGGCCCATGACTCCCGTGCCGATCCAGGCGATGTGCATCTCTAAATTCTCCTGCGCTGGTTGGGGCGTAACTGTTCTGGGGATCATAGAATGCGCCGGACGTATCGCAAGAAGTCGGATTTGCCTCTGACGATCGGATTGCCCGGCATGCATGATGAGCAGGATCGCCAGAGAGCGGAGATGACGACGCTCGACTACGCGTCGAAACATGAGATTCGACGTCATCCGGGCCCGTCGGACGAGGAGATTGTTCGATTTTTCGGATGGGGGATGTGGCTGGCGATCGCGATACCCTTCGTTGTCGGCGTACTCTTTGTCGCCTTCCTGCTTGTATCCGGGTAAATATGGGGCATCGGGCTGTTTTTCCGGCGTTTCATCGATTCCAGTCGATCCAACGAGACGAAACGGCCGTAGAGTCAGTGCATGGACAATATGACGACGTTTAACTGGACCGTGGCGGCTTCCGCGACGATTGACGGTGCGCTGCTGTTGGCGCTGTTATTCCGGCGAGCGAGGCTGCTGGAAGCGGATAGCGTTGCCATCGGGCCGAAACGTGGCGTTGGCGGGTTGCTCGTCGCTCTGACGGTCGTCGCCGTCGCATTCATATTGAAACTCGTCGCGTTCAGGGCTATCGGAGTACATCTATTCGGATGGATTCGGCTCGCGTATGTCGATGCGGTCGTGATGATTCCGATAGTCTGTACCTTGGTCCTGCTGAACGGCATTCGCCGCAACCCAGGGGCCCGACGATTCACGTCGAGCGTATATGCGCTGGCCGCGCTCGGCGTCGCGGGTGCGCCAATCGGATTCTACGCGACGTATGTCGAGCCGTACTGCGTTCAGTTGGAGACGGCGACGGTCGATGTCCAGCGGCACGCGAAGGTCCCGACGCCGATTCGTCTCGGCGTTCTGGCGGACATTCAGACGGATCGTGTGACGGACTACGAGCGCGGCGCCGTCGAACGGCTGATGGCGGAGCGGCCGGATATCGTGTTACTGCCCGGCGACGTTCTGCAATGCACGCGTCGTGAATACGCAGCCCAGATCGACGAGATGCGCCAACTCGTTAAGACGATCGATGCGCCCGGCGGGGCGTTCTTCGTCGAGGGCGATGTCGACGAACTCGATCGACTGCGGCCGCTGTTCTGGGATACGCCCGTGCGTATGCTCGTTAACGAGATTGCTGAAACGCGCGTAGGGAAGCAGCGCGTGTTGATCGGCGGCATCGAATTGAACTATCGGTCGGCGGCGGCACGCAAGACAATCCAGGAACTGATCGACATGCCTCGCAACGGCCGCATCAAAGTGCTCGTGGCCCATCGACCGGACGCTGTGATGATGTTGCCGAAGGATGCGGATATCGACGTAGTCGTCGCGGGGCATACGCACGGCGGTCAGATCGTCATCCCCGGCTTCGGACCGCCCGTCACGCTTTCCGACGTACCGCGCTCGATCGGTGCGGGCGGTCTTCACGAGTACAACGACAACGCGATCTACGTCAGTCGCGGCGTGGGCATGGAGCGCGGTCAGTCGCCGCGATTGCGCCTGTTCTGCCCACCCGAAATCTCGTTGCTGACGCTGAAAAATCCGTAGACCGACAGGCCGATTCCGGAGGGGCGGTCGCGAATTCGCAGATTGCCCGTGAGCAGCGGAATTCTGTCGCCGCTTACTTCTTGATGTACTGCTGCACAAAGCACTCGGGCGAAATCGCCTTGCCCGTGATGCGTTTTGTCAGGTCCCGCCAGTTGTAGAGATTGCCCGGGGCGAAGATCTCCTTGCGCATGAACTCGCCGGCGGCCGTCGAGCCGACAAACGCCGTATCGCGAACGTCGTTGGTTTTGATCACGCGATGGGCGATCGTGTCGTTGACCTGCGAAGCGAATAGATCACCGAGCATGTAGCTGTGGTAATAGACAGGGACTGTGACGACGTGGATTTTCGCGGCGTAGCCCGGCAGCGTTGCGTCATCCGGGGGGTTGACCAATTGGTACTTTTTCTTGAGATCCCACCACAGCTTGGCGAGGTCCTGCTCCGGATTGTTGTACATGCCGTGTTCGAAGCGCACCATCACTTGGGCCCATCGGCTGAAGATCAGCTTCTCGGCGCGAATCGACTCGCGAGCGGCCTGGACGTATTTCGCCGCGTCCGACTCGGAAAGGCCGACGACTTTCGTGAGCAGCTCGGGGTTCTTGGCCTTGGCGCCCATCATCATCGCGTAGCCTTCCGTCGTGATGCTGTGCGACGGCGTGCGCAGGATAAACGGCAGCTTGCGGTCAATGTACTGGTCGTACACCGCATGGCCGAGCTCGTGGATCAGCGTGTCGGCCCATCGGAGGTTCGGCTTCAGGTTGCAGAGGACGCGTTCGTCACCCGCGCGATCGATGTCCGTAGCAAATGCATGTGAGCTCTTTCCTGGTTTTTCGTACAGATCGCTGCGCCCCAGAATCCCCGCAACTTCGAGACCCATTCCTTCGTAGTATGCCTTCGTCAGGGCGAGGAGGTCCTGTGACGCATACACCTCATCGAGATCGGCGCCGCCAAGCGGCGGGGCTTCTTGGAAGAAGATGTCACCCATGTGCCAGGGCCTCAAGTCCTTCACGTCAATGCCGAAGTGGTCCGCGCGCTGTTTGTCGATGTCCGATTTGAGTTCCGCGAAGGCGTCGCGCGTCAGAACATCCAGTTCGTCGAAGACGCGCAGCAGCTCGGCCTCGTCGATTTCCTGAACGTCGAGCTTCATCTCGTAGAAATCGTCGTAGCCGAGTTTCTTCGCCAGCTCGTTCCGCATCCGAACGGTCTCGCGAAGCTTGTCCGCGACTTTCCGGCTGACGGACGTGAACCCGACCCATGCCTGCTTGGCTTTTTCCGTATCTTTCGTCGTGGCGAGAATGTCGCGAACGTCGTTTTCGCTGACTTCCTTGCCGTCGACTTCGCCGCGATGCGTATTGAAGATCCGCTCGATCTCCGTCTCAGATGCAACGATCCTCTTCTGCAGATCCGCGTCGGCCTGCGCCGGAAGGAACTCCCGGTACATGACATCCAGCATGCGGCGCTTGATCGGGTCCGTGATCCTGTTCTCGTCGCGGAGCTTCTGGAGGGTCTTGAATGTCTCTGTGTCGCTGTGGAGCTCGATCAGCTTGTTGTCGGCTTTTTCGCGACGATCGAACGCCGACTTTTCACCGGAAATGCTGGCCTCCCACCAGGCCTTGCCCGCTTCGATCACCAGCGGTTCGTAGGCAGCCAGGTATGCAGCGTGAACGGCATCAAACGTCTGTTCGGCTGTCTTCCCGGTCGGTTGGGCGGATTGTGCGAGCATGAAGAGTCCTATGGTTGCGAAAGTCACGCTGGTCATGGATTTCCTACCTTCCAAATGTCGGTTAGCCGGGCCGCTGGCAATTCAAAAGGCTGACTATAACGGGACGCGTCGTCGGATTGGAGCCGGCGCCGCGCGTCCGAAAGAAAACCGGCACCTTGACGATATGAGAATCCAAACGTGATCTTCGCGCGATATTCGTGCTATAATTGTTGAAAGTAAATCGTTTTACTGAAATAATTGCCTTATCGGACGAGATCTGAATGCCATAATACAGTACCAATTTCGTGCGGCTTCCTGAGCCGATGCTGCTACGAAGGGCTGGATTGAGTGCATAACAACAAGGGAGGAAACCGACATGACGACACCTGAACGACTGGCTGAGGCAGAGGCACGCCGCGAGGAACTCGAACGTGAGCTCGACGGTCTTGCCGACGCCAAATCGATGTCCGACAACTCCGCGCTAGAGGAGTTGGAGGCCGCGTTGAACTCCGAACTCAGCGCGGTCCAGGACAAGATCAACAAGATTTCCGAGTATCTGACCCGCCGCAAGGATCCTGTCGCGTAGGCCGACGCCCGGTTTCTGTCAATTGCAGAGGACCGTCGAGCGCTCCGGTCATTGTGCGTGAGTGTTGGGGAAGGATCGCATTCCGCGCGAATCCATCGGCACGAGTTTGCGTTGACGGGCGGCGGCAGCGCCGTCGCGCGGAATTCCCGCTTTCCCAGGGCGGGCGGCTAGAATCCCTGACAATGTCAGACAAGGCAAAGAAACCTCCCGGCGGTCTGGTTCATACCTATCGGGGCTACGACCCGAAGCGATTTCCCATGCCGGCCGACGCGCCCGCGGATCTTGTGACGCCCGCCTTCAACCACCTTCTCGCCTACGGCAACCTCGACGACCTGACGCCGGAGCAACTGGCGGAGGCGATCGAGATCGATCCATCTCAGATCAAGGGGTTAGGGCCGAGCATCCAGTCGCTGCTGGCGATGCTGGAGGAACGGAAGCGTCGAATTCTCGAAACATACGAGACGTCCTCCGCAAGGCGCGCGGCCGACCAGGCCTTTCTGGAAGCGTCGCGCATCGGCGAACCGCCGGCGTTCGCCAAGGCCGCATTCGAAAAGGCCGTGCGCGACGAACACCTCGCCGACCTTGAACGGCTCTGGTATCGCCTGGACGGTCGCCATGAGTTCGCGACGTCCCTGGTTGGAATGATGGAGCGGCTCGCTGAGAAATTCGAGATCGAACAGCTCGCGTCGAAATATGAGTTCACGGGACGCCGCGAAATGGACGTTCCGCAGGCGATGGAAATCAAGGAGGAGCTGGAGCGCATCGATCGCCTGATCGAACAGCTTCGCGAAGCGGCGAAGAACGCGAAGATCTACCTGATCGACATGAACGCCCTCTCACAATTCGCCAGCGCAGAGCAGATGGAGGGCATGGAGGAAATACAGCGACAGGTCGCCGAAGCACTTCGCCAGCTCGCCGAGCAGCAGGGCCTGCAACAGAAGGGCGGCAGAATCACGCTGACGCCCAAGGCCTTCCGCTTGTTTCAGTCCAAACTGCTGGATCAGATTTTCGGCGACATCCAGGCGGCAAGAACAGGACGGCACGATGCGGAGGTCGTGGGGGACGGTGCCGTCGAAACGCAGCGAACGAGATCCTACGAATTCGGCGACTCCCTGGCGAACATGGACGTTACTGCCACTGTCATCAACGCGATGATCCGCGAGCGCGCCAAGACGCCTGATCCGTCCACGACCGCCAAGGCGGGGCGCGTTCGAATCCTTCCCGAGGACATCGAAGTCCACATCACGCGGAACACGCCGAAGTGCGCAACGGCCGTTTGCATGGATATGAGCGGCTCGATGCGCTACAACGGCCAGTACATCAACGTGAAGCGGATGGCCCTGGCGCTCCACGGTCTGATACGCAGCGAGTACCCCGGCGACTTCGTCGATTTCGTGGAAGTCTGCTCATTACCGCGCCGCGTCCACATCTCGGAAGTGCCTGAGCTGCTACCGAAGCCCGTGACGATTTTCGATCCTGTCGTGCGTCTCAAGGCCGACATGAGCGATGAGCGAATCACGTCGATGGACATCCCGCCGCACTTTACCAATATCCAGCGTGGCCTCAGCGTCGCCCGCCAGATGCTGCAGGTTCAGGACACGCCGAACCGGCAGATCATCCTGATCACCGACGGTCTGCCCACAGCCCACTTTGAAGGGAGCTGGCTGTACCTCCTGTATCCGCCGCACGCTCGAACGGAGCAGCACACATTGCGCGAAGGTCTGATGTGCCGGGAACAGGGCATCACGATCAACATCTTCCTGCTGTCGAGTTGGGGGCAGACGGAGGAGGATGTCCATTTCGCCCAGAACCTCGCCGAGAGCACGTCCGGTCGCGTGATCTTCGTCGGCGGACGGGAACTCGATCGCTATGTCGTTTGGGACTATGTCAAACGCCGTCGCGTGATTCTCGGGTAGGGCTTCGTCGCACCTGCCACGCTCCGGACGTTCCCGTGCGGGGCGAGGAAACGAGGTCCGAGAAGAAAATCTGGTGTTTTGCCGCGCCCAGCGGATACAATCAGGAGCGGAGATCCGCAGGGTAAATGGAGTGGCGGTTCCCTTGTTCGATTTTCAGTGGATGGAAGGTATGCCCATGCGCTCGCTCGTCGCAAACGCGGTCCTTACCGCATTATTGTCCATTGCAGTTTCCACGCAGGCCCTCGTCGCGGCATCGACCGATGCGGCGTCAGTGTCTGACGGCGAAATTGGATTGCGTATCGACTCATCCGATACCGCCGCAATCTCCGCAGTCAGCGCTGCGGCCGTTCGCGAAATCGATTACGGCACGTTTCGGTGGATTATCCTGCCCCGAACCGCGTATGAACAAGCCGTCGCGAACGGCGCTGTGTTCTCATACGCACCGGTCGACTATCGCATCACACTCGGCGAGCAGACGTTCGACCCGACGCGTGAATCGCCGAGTATTCCGAGCGATCTGACGGCGACAGGCGGCGACGGAATCAGCGCCCGGCTCATTCAGGTCGTCGGTCCGACTCGGCCGGAGTGGATCGACGCGATGGCGTCTGCCGACATCCAGGTCGTACAGTACATTCACCCGTTTACATACGTCGTCTGGTCGGACGCGGCATCGATCGAGCGACTCGGCAAGCCCGAGTGGCTCCGATGGAGCGGTGTCTTCGAACCCGCTTACGCGCTACTTCCCACGTATCGCGGTCTGACGCAGACCGGCGTCGATTCGCGCGTATTGGTCATTGCAAAGGCGGATCAGGAAGCAATTCGGAATGCGATCGCCGCGGCGGGCGGTACGCAGCAAGTGTCAACCGCAATCAGCTCGACGTTCTCCATTATTCGTTTCACAATCGATGGCAACAGGTTTGCCGACATCGCTCGCATTCCGGGCGTGTACAGCGTCAAGCCAATCCCGCAGGATGGCGGCGTTCGAGGCGAAGTCAGCTGCCTCGTGAACGTCAACAGCACTGACGGCACCAATCGAGCGACGGGCGACTACCCGACATGGCTTAACCTCGTCGGGTTGGATGGAACGGGCGTCACGATCGCGAATGTCGACGGCGGATGCCAGCAGAATCACACGGAACTTGTGAGTCGAATCCTCCCGTGTACCGGCACGACATGCACGGGCAATTCGCCGGCCTTCAGTCATGGCACGCACACGGCAGGCATCATGGCCGCCGATGGTTCGACGGGGGCGATGGACGCGCAGGGGTTCCTTCGCGGACTCGGCGTCGCCCCAGGCGCGAATCTCGTGATTCAACACTACTCTCCGCACTTCGCGAATCCCGGCGGAATGCTGGCGCTGATGAAGGACTCCTACAACAACGGCGCGTCGCTCTCCGGAAACTCGTGGGGACCGGCGGGTTCACCGCTCGGCTACGACGACGACACGATGCAGGTCGACGTCGGTGTTCGCGACGCGGACGCGATGTCGCCCGGCGATCAACCCCTGACATACGTACTGTCGATCATGAACGGCTACGGCAGCAACTTTCAGGGCAACGGCACCCAGGGCACGCCCGATGAAGCCAAGAACCTGATCGCCGTCGGCTCTACCGTTCTGCAGAACAACGATGGTTCGCAGAACCTCAACATCAATGATGTCTCCGCGAATTCGGCCCACGGTCCCTGCCTTGATGGCCGCAAGTTGCCGCAGATCGTCGCGCCGGGCTGCAATGTTGAATCAACCGTCCCGACGAACACGCAAAGCGTCTTCAATTGGTGCGGCACGAGCATGGCCTCGCCCCAGGTTTCTGGCGGCGTCGCGCTGTTCATCGAACACTATCGACTTCTGCCCTCATACACGACCGATCCCAGCCCGTCGCTCGTCAAGGCGGCCGTCCTTGCAGTCGCCCGAACGCTCGAAGGCCATCTCGATGCGGATGGCGCCGTGATGGGGCCTCCGTTCGACAGCCGGCAGGGATATGGTCGTTTCGATCTCGAAGCCCTCGTCGCCCCGCAGGACAACGTGTTGTACTTCGATCAGCAGGTCGTGTTCGATGCGACCGGCGAAGAGTGGTCAGTCGCTGTCGAACCGGCCAATGCGAGTCGTCCGATGCGAATCATGCTCGTCTGGACGGACGCGCCAGGTCACGGTCTCGGCGGTTCAACGCCTGCATGGAATAACAACCTGGATTTGATCGTGGAGGCCGGCGCCAACACGTATCGCGGCAACCAGATCGCGTCGGGCGGGTTTTCGTCGACGGGCGGTACGGCCGATGCGAAGAACAACACGGAAGCGGTCTTCCTCGGGCCGACGTCGCCGGCTGCCGCCTTGATACGCGTATCCGCGTCGAATATCAGCTCAAATGGCCTTCCAAACAGCGGCGACCAGACGGACCAGGACTTCTCACTCGTTTGCTACAACTGCGTGGCGGCGCCCGTTGAGCCCGTATGCGGGACGATCCTCGGTGACCTTGACGCAAGCGGCGTCGTGAACGGCGCTGACGTAGGCGAATTCGTTTCGTGTTACACCAATGGCGATCCACTTGCGTCCGGCTGCGGTTGCGCCGACATGAACGACTCCTATGCGTTCGAGCAGGCCGACATCGACGCCTTCGTGAGTTGCCTGTTGGGCAATGGCTGTCCGTGACATTTCATGCAGAAGAACCTCGCGTCGAAATCGAGTCACTGATCAGTGCGAATCAATGCCGAGCGCAGGGCGTCGCGACTCGATCGCGAGACGGTCTTGCTCGTTCCGGCAGCGTCAGCTCGCTACATTCAGCTCTTCAGCGATATCCATCAAGGCTTCGTGCATCGGAATGCCGGGCGGTCGGCGCATGAGCGACTCGAAGCGCGATGATTCCAGGCTGACGTCCGCCGGCCTCGGTTCCGGCGCGTCGATCTCGCACTGCGAAATCGAGCGAATTCGCGCATCGGAGACGCCCAACGCCTTGGCGGTCAATTCACCCATCTGGAGCCGCGAGAGCCTCTGTGGGCCGCCCGCATGGAGGATGCCGCTGATGTCTCTCTGCGCGACATCGACGCACGCACGCGCTGCGTCCTCCAGCCATATCGGCGTTCGATACTCATCTCCGAACAGCGTCAACTCACGTCGATCCAGCATCGCGCGGACTTGATTCATGAACGTCGTCGGCCGATCGACGGCCGGCACGCCGTACATCAGAGGAAGCCGCAGAATGATAGCATTCGGTGAATCCCCAAGCGCATTCTCCGCTTCGACCTTAGTGGCCCCGTAGATGGACTTGGGAGATGTTGGATCTGTCTCTCGATAGGGCGCTTCGCCGCCCCCGAACACGAGATCCGTCGATGTGAACACAAGCCGTGCGCCCAGTTCTGCGGCGAGTTCATTGATCAGGCACGACGTCTCACAATTCACGAGTCGTGCGCGATCGGGATGTCGATAGGCGTCATTGACGTTGGTGATCGCCGCCGTATGTATGATGAATTGCGGGCGAAGGCGCCGAACCAGCGGTTCAAGAGCGCGGCGATCCGTCAGATCGATCGGAATCGATTCGCCAACATCCGGGCGAGGCCCCTTGTCGGTGACCGTGCCTACGGCGGCTGCGCCACGACGCGCCAGAAGGCGAAGCAGCACGCTCCCAAGCTGCCCGCCTGCGCCAGTGACCAACCAGTCTGTTGCCATGAGTGATCCTCGCCAAGCTGATAGGGCAGAGTCTATGCGAAAAATACGCAGTTACAATATTGTTCGGTATGATGAGGCGTATGACGACAGTTCTTCATGCGCGTAATTGCAGTCGCCCACGGTCTGCGGCGGCCGGCGCGATCGCGTGCTGGATCGCTGTCTCGCTGATGATGGTCGCTGACGGACGCACGTATGGCGTAGAGAGTGACTTTGCAACGGTTGGGTTCTCGAGTACGTGCGGCCCCGACGTTATCCCGCGGTTTTTTCATAAGGCCGTCCTTTTGCCCGATGGTCAGGTTCTGGTTGCCGGCGGTCTGGGGTTGACGATGCTTCCCCCGGGGCTGACGTCGTTAACAGACATCTCGCTGTTCGATCCGCTCAGCAGGCAGTTTTCGCAAATCCGATCGGTCGACGGCGCCGCGCATCTGCATCTCATCGTGGGACGAAGCAGCCACACAATGACAACGCTTCCGGACGGACGCGTTTTGATCGCGGGTGGAAACGTTGATGCCGGCGGAAGATCGACTGGACGAGCGACTGAAACCACCGAGATTGTAGATCCCGCAAAAGGCCGAATCCACGCCGGCCCGGCTATGAACGAGCCCCGCGCATACCACTCCGCGACGAGGCTCTCCGACAATCGCGTACTTGTTGCCGGCGGCGCATCGTGGCAGATTTTCGATCCAACGGATGACGCCTGGTCGAGTCCCGTCAAGATGGTGCGATCCCGCACTCGTCACGCGGCGGTTCTATTGCCGGCTGAGCACGCATCATTAACGGATCGCGTGCTTGTGATCGGCGGGCTCGGCGCCGGCGGTCGCTGGCTGGAGATACTCGATCCCGCGATGATGACTTCCCGTCAGATTCCGGCCATGTTGCCCGAGTACGTGAACGATCTGGCCGCGGCGAGAATGTCGAATGGTCGAGTCCTGATCGTCGGTGGGCAGATCAATCATAGCCTCCAGACGAAATCGTATGTACTGATCTTCGATCCCGTCGATGAGAGCCTGCGCGAACTGCCTCCGCTGCCATTGCGAAAAGAGGGTATTTCCGATCATGAGATGATGACTGTCGGAAATTACGTCATTGTTTTCGGCGGTGAGCAACAAGTTGGGCAGACAGACACCGAGCTGGATTACGTCGCCATCTTCAACGGTGAATCGGAGTCCTGGGAATTCGTCGGCGCCATGCAGCAGCCACGCGATGACTTTGTGGCTGTTCGACTGACTGACGATCGCGTCCTCCTGATCGGCGGCGCGTTATCGATGCAAGGGAATGAAGCCCCGACCGGGACCGCCGAGGAATTCGAATTGCGTCAAGTCCTGATCGGCGACGTCAACGGAGATGGTCGTATCACGCAGGCGGACGTTGGTCCATTTGTTGATGTGTTACTGTCCCCCGACGACGCCGATGCAATCGAGTTCCGCGCGGCTGACATGAACGCGGACTTCGCCGTGGACGGCCGCGATATCATTCCGTTCCAGTCGAAAATCGCCTTCTGACGTGTTGGGCAATTCGGCGCGATTCGTGCATGTTAAGTTGGAAAATCTCCGACTCGGCACTCTCGCGCGCAACGGGGCGGCGCGTCCTCAAACGACTTCGTGCGCAAGGCCTACAGTGCAATATCACGAATGCGAAATCCTGGGGAATGTCAATCGTTGAGAATCCGCCAGACGCAACTCAATTCGCGACAGTCGAACCAAACGACAAATCTCCGTTCACGTACGTTGCGACGACGCGCGTATCGGCGATCTGGCTCGGGGGAATCGTCAGAATATCGCGATCCAGGATGACGAAGTCGGCGTAGCAGCCCTTCTCGATTCTCCCGAGGAAGTGATCGCCCGCCGCCTCGGCCGCGTGCGCCGTGTAGGCAAGCAGGGCTTCCTCGACGGCGATATTCTGCTCGGGCACAAATGTCCTGCCGTCCAGTGTCTTGCCTGTCACGGCCGTGGCGATACCGAGAAACGGATTCAACGAAACAACGGGCCAGTCGCTGCCGAAGCAGACGAGTGCGCCCGAGTCCAACAGCGACCGAAACGCATAGCTCGTCCTGCATCGTTCAACGCCGATGGCCTGTTCGGCGTAACGTCCGTCGTCGGCCTTATGATAGGGTTGCATCGAAGCCGTAACGGGGATCGAGTGAAAGCGCGCAATGTCACCGGGAAGAAGATGCTGGGCGTGTTCGATGCGCGGTGCAAGACGACTGGCGCCGGTCTTCGTCACGCGTCCGTCGTCGCGTCGAACGCGATCGCAGATACGTGCGTAGATGTCCAAGACCTCATGATTCGCCTCGTCTCCAATCGCATGGATTGCCGGCGTGTATCCGGCGCGATAGACGGCTTCGCACATGCGCTCCAGGCGCGGCTGATCGAGCATGCCTTCGCGCAGCAAACCGCGAGCCGTTGGATTGTGATCGTGGGTGTGCGTGTACGGCGTCGCCATGTACGCCGTTCGCGATCCGAGAGAGCCGTCGGCGTATTCCTTGAAGCCGACGAGGCGCAGCATCGCATCACGCGCGCTCGCATCGACGCGCGGCAGCATCTCTATCCAATTCGGCTCGCTCAGGTATTGGCGTACGCGAACCCCCAACGTATCGCGCCGCCGCGCTCGATTGAATGTTTCGAACGCTTGCCAGTCCTCCATCGTATGAACGCAGGTAACGCCATGGGACAGGGCATGTGCGCCGGCCCGAACCAGGGCGGCGTCGAGTTTCCGCTTCGTTGCTGGAGGAACATGCTTCGCGACGAGATCGATGGCTGAGTCTTTCAGAATCCCCGTCGGTTCGTTCGTCTGTGGGTCGCGTTCTATTCGGCCGCCGGGTGGATCGGCAGGCCCCGTTGCGTCGATGCCGGCAAGTTGAAGCGCGGCTGTGTTGACCAGCGCTGCGTGACCGTCCATGCGATAGAGGAGCGCAGGTGTCTTTGCGGTCCCAGGATCGATCCACGATCGGTCGGGTTGCGTCGGGTCCGGCCAGCTTTCCGTCGACCATCGACCGCCGAGGAGCCATGCCTCGCCTTCCGGCAGGAGTCCGGCGGCTTTCTCAATGGAAGCGATGAACTCCCGACGATCAGTTGCATCGCGTAAGTTCAGGTGCCCGATCTGCTCGCCGCCCGCCAAGAGGTGCATGTGGGCGTCGATGATTCCCGGGATGATTCGGCGGCCGTGGGCATCCAGCACAAGCGCGTCGTGCCCGGCGATGGTCTTCGCATCCGTGGCGGCGCCGACGAAGATGAACCGTCCGTCGCGGACGACAAACGCCTCCGCTTCCGGGGTCGCAGCGGACGCCGTCCAAACGTGGGCGTTCAAGACAAGCATGTCTCGCCGACTGTCAGCTGCGCAACCTGATGCACAGGCGCCGGCAACAAGAAATGTCAGCAGTGTAAAGAACGAGCGCCGAAGTAAAGATGACACCGTGAAGGGGCGCATGATGCCTCCGTTTCCATTATCGTCGGGTGCGGCGGAATCCGTTGCGCCGCTACGAGGGACTTTCGCGTGAACGTCATTGAGATCGATCGTCTCGTCAAGTCGTACGGCAACTTGAGGGCCCTGGATGAGTTCAGTCTTCGTATCCCGCAGGGCGCCATTTTCGGCTTCCTCGGCCCAAACGGCGCGGGTAAGACCACGACGATTCGCATTCTCCTGGGACTGTTGAACGCCACGGCCGGGCGAGCGAGCGTCTTCGGTCTCGATGCCCGATACGATCGCACGGCCATCGCGGCTCGCGTCGGCTATCTGCCGGGCGATGTACGATTTCAGCAACGTCAGAAAGGGGCCGTGTTTCTTGATTTCTGCAATCGGGCGCGAGGAGGCGATCACGGCGCGGAGATTCAACGCCTCGCGAAACGGTTCGATCTGGATCTCGGGCGCCGAATCCGTAATTACTCGCGCGGAATGAAACAGAAGCTCGGATTAATCCAGGCGCTGATGCACAAACCCGACTTGATGATTCTCGACGAGCCCGGCACGGCCCTGGACCCGCTCGTCCTCCAGACGCTCTACGACGAACTTCGACACGTCGCTGCCGACGGCCGTACGGTCCTTTTCAGCAGCCACACGCTCAGCGAAGTCGATCAATTGTGTGATCGCGTTGCCGTCATCCGGCAGGGCAGGCTTGTCGAATCCGGCGATATGGCGGAATTGCGGAGTCGCGCTCCGCGCCGCGTGATTTTCAAGCTTGAAAACGGACATTCGATGACGCCGGCGCCTGATAATGCGTTTCATTCAGGCGACAGCATGGATGGTCGCATTACGGGCACCTGGGTGGGGCGAACGACGACGCTGCTGGACTGGCTTCGATCGATGCGCGTGACGGATCTGGAAATCGGGCCGCCGACGCTGGACGAGTTGTTCCATCGACTCTATCGCGACAGTGCGCCGCCGGCGGAATCGTCGTACACATCAGCCGGGGAGGCGCGATGAACACGACGATTTTTCGAAAGGCCCTGCGCGACTACGGCTGGATGATGCTCGTTGCGGCCGCGCTCCTGTTCGCGTTCGTCATCATTTTCGTATTTGCTGCGACGTCGATCAACATCGAGCAACGCCTGGATGTCATGCAGACGCCCTGGGTGCGCCGACTGATCAGTTCCATGATCGGCGGCGATATCATCGACAATTTTACGCGGACGGGAATGATCGCGTTCGCCTTCGCGCATCCGGCCGCCTGGGCCATGCTGCTGACGTTCATCCTCACGAGCACATCAGGTCTGATTGCCGGCGAAGTCGATCACGGTTCCTTCGACCTCGTCGCGACGCTGCCGATTTCTCGCACGCGACTCTACGTGACGTATTCCGTCGTCGTCGCGCTGGCCGTCGCAGTCATGTGTGCGGCCATCTGGGCCGGCGCGTGCGCGGGCCTCTCGTTAATCGGCGATCACGAAGCCGGTCGGAGCGTCCTCGCCATCGTCGCGGCACATCTTTACGCCGCGTGCCTTTTCGTCGTCGGCCTCGGCATGGCGATGAGCGGCGTTTGCAACCGTAGACTTGTTGCGGCGGGCATCTGCTTCCTGTACATCTTCTACTCGTTCGTACTGAATGTGCTGGAGGCTTTCTGGCCGGCGATTCGAAGCATCGGTTTCTCCAGCTTTATGCACTATTACTCGCCCCTTCCCGTCGCCCGCGATGCGGCATGGCAGTGGACCAATATCGGAGTCCTGCTCGCGGCAGGGCTCGTGGTCTGGTTGATCGGACTGGTTCGCTTTGTCAATCGAGACCTGCCGGGAGCGTAGTGCGATGGCGCTGACGAGCATTGAGACAAGAAGTGATTCGCGGAGGACGACATGAACGATCGTGCGTGCCGCCTCGCCTGCATGATCGGTCTCGGCCCGCTGGCCGCAGGATTGACATTTGTCTATTTCGGTATCGGCGGGCCGATTGGCCTCCCCGATGTTCAATTTCCGTGCGTGATGGTGACAGCGACGGCGATGCTCGCCACGTTTGTGCTTTGGTGGCAGTACATCCAGTGGGACCGGCGACGGCGCATCGGTACCATCCTCCTCGTCGTGCCCGTCGTTGCGCACCTTATCGTGTTTCAGCCCATCTGGTGGATCAGCTGTGACGCGGATCGCGACACGCTTGTAACGGCACAATGCTTGGGCGTGTACGGCCTCTTCAGGCTCGCCGCGCCGTTTCTCTGGTGGGGCCTTTTCATCATCTCTCGAAAACGAAAATCCCCAAAACGATTGGGAGGGAGGCGGCGCATGACTCGTACCGCGATTCGAATTCTGCTCGGCCTGAGCCTGGTTCCGATTCTGCCCGCGCTATTCTTCATCAGTCTCTACACGTGGGACTTCAACTTCGGACTCTCTGACGAGTGGAACGCGACTGTCAGCCTCATTCCGTGCGAAATGCTCGCGATTGGTCTGTGGATCGCCATCTGGCGCACGGAAGTTCGTTGGACGCACAATCGAGTTGTCGCCACCGCCATCCTGGCGTGCGCGTTCCTGGCGACGATCGCCGTGCCTTACTTTGATTCATCGAGTGAGTCGATCAACTCGATCGTGTGTTCGTCCCCCGTCTGGATGTGGGGCTTCTGGATCATCGGGACCGCCTGGCTCTGGCGCAATCGCCCCGGACACGCCGCTGGCGCAATGGAGCGCCTCTCAGAAGAGTGCGACATCGGCCCGCAATGTCCGTCATGCGCTTACTCGCTACGCGGGCTGAGCGAAGCCCGATGTCCCGAATGCGGCTGGAAGGGGACCCTCGACGCGGTCCTCGATGCGTCCCTCGGGCTCGGCGACGTATAGCGATTGCGCGCAGCGGAAAAGCGCCTAAACGTGTGTGCAAAACCGTGCTATAGTCCCGCCTATGGCCAACAAAGACCTCGCCGCAATCTTCAACGAGATCGCCGCACTGATGGAAATCGTGGGCGAGTCCAAGTTCCGAATTAACTCCTATCAGCGAACGGCCCGCACTCTCAAGGACCTGACCAAAGACGTCGCGCAGCTTCTAGATTCCGGCGAGCTCGAAGATCTACCCGGCATCGGTAAATCGACTGTCGAGAAAATCCAGTCCTACCTCACCGACGGCAGGATCGACGTTCATCAGGAACTCCTCGCGAAAGTCCCGGCAGGACTGCCGAAGCTCCTATCCATCCCCGGAATGGGTCCCAAGAAAGTCGCCCTCGTATGGAAGGAGCTCGACGTCGGCAGCATCGACGATCTCAAGCGCGTCATTGCCTCCGGCGAACTCGCAAAGCTGAAGGGCATGGGCGAAAAAAGCGTCAAGCAGATTGCCGATGGCATCACTTTCGCAGAGTCCACGTCCGGTCGCACACCGCTGGGCCTTGCATGGCCGCTTGCCGACGAACTCGCCGCCGCTATGCGCGAAGTCCCCGGCGTCGCTCGCGTCGAAACGGCGGGCAGCCTGCGGCGCGGGTGCGAGACCATCGGCGACATCGACCTTCTCTGCGAATCCGACGACGGCCCCGCAGTCGTTACGGCGTTCACGTCGCTTCCGAAAGTGAAGCGCGTGCTCGCGTCCGGCGATACCAAGGGGTCCGTCATCGTCGATCGCCGCGACGGTGAGGAGATCCAGGTCGATTGCCGGGTTGTTCCAAAAGCTGCATTCGGCGCGGCGCTGCAGTACTTCACGGGCGGCAAGGAGCACAACGTCCGCCTTCGGGAACGAGCGATCAAGCGAGGCTGGAAACTTAACGAGTGGGGCTTGTTCGAAGGCGACAAGCAAATTGCGGGCAATGACGAAGCGAGCATCTACAAGAAGCTCGACTTGCCGCACTTTCCGCCCGAACTGCGGGAGGATCGGGGTGAATTCGAGCTGAAAGCGGCGCCTACGCTCATCGAACTCGCCGATATCCGCGGAGATCTGCATACGCACACGACAGCCAGCGACGGGAAGGACGACGCCGAGACGATGGTCCGGGCCGCCTGCGAGCGGCATTATGAGTTCATGGCAATTACGGATCACACGAAGTCCAGCGCCATCGCCAACGGTCTCTCCATCGATCGGATGTGGCGGCAGATCGAGAAGATTCGACAACTCAACGAGAAGATCGACACAGTCAGCATTCTCGTCGGTTGCGAATGCGACATCCTCTCCGACGGTGAACTCGACTATCCCGACAACCTCCTCGCCGCATGCGACTTCGTCGTGGCCAGCGTGCATTCGGCAATGCGGCAGGATCGGGACAAAGTCACGTCGCGCGTGCTGCGCGCCATTGAAAGCCCCTACGTCAACGTCATCGGCCATCCGACAACTCGACTGATTAACCGGCGCGAGCCGATCGATCTCGACATGGAGGCCGTCGTCGAGAAGGCCGCCGAGACGGGCACAGCGCTGGAGTGCAACGCCTCCTGGCAGCGCCTTGACCTGCACGATCGACACATCCGAATGGCGCTCGATGCGGGCGTGAAGATCTCCATCAACACCGACGCCCACGCCGTCGCGCAATTCGATCAGATGCGTTTCGGCATCGTCACGGCGCGACGCGGCGGCGCCACGCCCGACGACGTGATCAACACCTGGCACCTGCCCAAGTTGCGAAAGTGGATCGCCGCCAAGCGCAAGCGGGCTTAGCGCGACGACGGCCCACGATCGGTCGTTAAGTCAACGTCATCTCGAATCGTGCCCCCGCGGCCGAGTCCTCTAATACGCCTTACACACGACGAGATCGCTGTGCGTTATCGGCAATGCGCAGCTTCCCTTCAATTGTCGCCGGCGCTTCTAATAGCATGAATGGAGCAACTTGTGCACGTTCGTCGACGTGCGCGCCGGATGTTTCGGAACGACCAAGCGTGAGCGGAATTCAGCCAATAGGAATAGCACAGCCAGGAGTAATCGCCCTGCATCACGCCTTGCCGCACACCACGCTCGCTGGTGCGCTGAGCGTATGGCGACGTCGCGCGTGTGCGATCGCGCTAGGTCGATGCACGACGTCCGCCTACCTGCTGAGCCTGACGCCCGAATCGTCGCTCTGCGCGCGGAGACTCACAGACTACGCCGACTACCTGAAGATGATCGCCTTGAAGGACGCTGCCGATCTGGCCGATGCACGCCTCGCCAATACGGCGAGCGCAGGCCAGGCCCATCCGACGCGGCTCTGGCCGTTTCACTATCCGATGATTGAACCGACGATGGACGCAAATGTGTTTGCTGACGAAGGGCAGCGCCCGATGCTGGGCGCCTACATCGACGTAATCCTGTAAGCGCGGTCCGCTAGACTTCCCAGATTTCGCTGACGGCTTTGCGCGATGCCACGAACACCGGGAACGACTTTCCGACTGCGTCCGCCTGTGCATCGAGTGCCAATTCAGGCGCGTTATTTTGCTCGCTCAGATGCGCCAGCCCCAGCCACTTCAGTCGCGAGCCTCGTGCGACGGTGCGCGACAAGGCCGCAGCCTCCTGGTTGGAAATATGACCGGCGTCACTCGCGATGCGCTGTTTCAGATGTGCCGGATACGGTCCGAATTCCAGCATTTCAGGATCGTAGTTGCTCTCCAGATAGGCGGCATCGACGTCGTTCAATGCGTCTCGCAATGCGGCGAACGGATGTCCCAGGTCTGAGAAGATCCCCAGCCGCTTGCCGTCGTGTTCGACGACGAAGCAAACGCTGTCCACGGCGTCGTGCGGCGTTCGAATCGTGTGAATCGTGACGCCCTTGATCGTAAACGCCTCGCCGGCCGTAAATCGCCGAACGTCCGTCAGCGGCCCGACGCGATTTCGCGCCGCGCGCCACGTGCGTTCCGTCAGATAGGCCGGCACGCCGTATTTCTTTTGCAGCACGCGCAGGCCGCAGACGTGATCCGTGTGTTCGTGTGAGATAATCACGGCGTCGCAGTCCGCCGGATCGCGACCGCGCGCCGCAAGCCGAAGCGCCATTTGCCGCCCGCTGATGCCGGCGTCGAACAGCAGCCGTGCATCGCCCGCCTCGACGTAGATCGAGTTCCCATTCGAGCCGGATTGCAGGGAGAAACTTAACACGGCGCAAAGATATACGCGGACGGATGTGCGGACGCAAGCCGGTCATTCGGCGATCAGAACCTCGCCGCGATTGGCATCCGACGGCCGATTCCAAAAGCGCGGGACGTTACCTTCAGGCCCGTCGCCATCTGTTTGCGCTTGTATTCATTCAGGTCCACGAGCCGGGCGACTTTGCGAACCGTCGCAGCGTCGTATCCGCCGGCGATAATCTCCTCAACCGATTCGTCTAGTTCGACATACCGATGCAGGATGGCGTCCAGAACGGAATAAGGCGGGAGCGACTGCTGATCGTGCTGATCCGGCCGCAATTCCGCCGACGGCGGCTTCTCGATGGTGGACAGCGGGATGATTTCGCGCTTCGCATGTTCGTTCATATGACGGGCGAGATCGTAGACCGTTGTTTTTGGCAAGTCGCTGATCACGGCCAGGCCGCCGCACATGTCGCCGTACAGCGTGCAGTATCCGACGGCGATTTCGCTTTTGTTGCCTGTCGTCAGCAGCAGCCGGCCGAACTTGTTCGACAATGCCATCAGAATGTTTCCGCGAATCCGGGCCTGGATATTCTCCTCCGCGATGCCGGGGGCATGACCGTCGAAATGCGGAGCAAGATCCCGCTCGACAGCCGTGTGAATGTCACGAATCGCGATCGTGCGAATCTCGATCCCGAGCGCCTTCGCCAGCGCCTCGGCATCGCTGATACTGTGATCGCTGCTGTATCTCGAGGGCATGGCGACGCCCAGGACATGCTCGGCCCCCAGCGCCTCGACGGCGATCGCGCAGGTCACGGCCGAATCGATGCCGCCCGAAAGCCCGAGCACGACGTTCTCGAAACCGCATTTGCGAACGTAGTCGCGCGTGCCCAGGACCAGCGCTTCACGGATCGATGCGATCTCGTCGGGATACGGTTGGAGCATACCGCGGCAGGCGCCGTTCGTGTCGATCTCAACGACAGTGAAGTCTTCGCGGAACGCTGCCGCCCGATGAACGAGTCGCCCCGCAGAGTCGCACATAAAACTCGCGCCGTCGAAGAGCAGTTCGTCGTTTCCACCGACCTGGTTGACGAGCAGCATGGGGCGATTGATGGACTTTGCGTGGCCGCTCACAAGGGTTTCCCGATAGGCCTGCTTTCCCACAACAAACGGGGAGGCCGACAGGTTGATCACGAGATCGACGCCGGCCTTTCCCAGCTCCTGCACGGGTTTTCGGCGATATCGTCGGCCGGCGAAACACGTTTCGTCCGTCCAGGCGTCTTCGCAGATCGTGATGCCGATTTTCCGGGGTCCGTGTTTCGACTGAAGTTCGAACGTCGTGGAGGATTCGGCGGGCTCGAAGTACCGATGCTCGTCGAAAACATCGTACGTCGGCAGCAGCGATTTATGGGCGATTGCGGCAATCGTCCCTTGCGTTAGCACCGCCGCCGCATTGAACAGCGTTGCGCCTTCTTTTTCGTTGTTGCGATCGACAAATCCGACGACCGCAGTGGGGCCATCCTTTGTGGTTCCGGCAAGCTGATGAATCGCGGCGATATTGCGATCGACGAGCTGCGATCGCAAAACGAGATCCTTCGGTGGGTACCCCGTGATGACCAACTCGGTGAAGACAACGAGATCGACGTTGTCGTTCCGGGCCCGGAGCATCATTTCACGAACGCGTTGTGTGTTTCCGTCGACGTCCCCGACGAGCGGGTTCAGCTGCGCAAGCCCGATTCTCATACGGGAGATTATATGCGCCGGCCCGCGGCAGGCGACTACGCCGGACCACTACCGAGGTTTCGTGATCGCCCGGCAAGGCGACCCGGGGTTGCCTATTCCTTCGACTTCACGTCGGGCTTCGGCGGGGCGTCATTCAGGCCAAGTTCGTCAATCTTGTTCAGGACCGCCCGCCAATCCGGCCGCATGCGAACCGTTGCCGGGAAGATCTCCCGCACAACGCCCGACTTGTCGATAAGATAGGTCGTTGTTCGATCGAATCGGACGGTTTTTTCGCGTTCCAGATCAGCGACAATGTCGAAAGGCGGCGCTTTGCCGTGGAACGCCTTGTCAAAGAACCTCGCATGTGACGCCAGATCCGTGTCTTCCTGGGAGATGGCGATTGCGATCGTGTTGCGTGAATCGAATGCGTCGTAGGACTTTTGCAACTGAACCAGTTGCTTCGCGCAGTAAGGTCACCAGTAGGCACGATAGGTCGTAATGACGATGTTCTTCTTCCCAAGCTGGGCGGCGAGGTCGACGAGCGTCCCGTCGGCCTTCGGCAACTTGAGCCGGGGAAGCTGATCGCCGAGCTGCAATTCATCGCCGACGCCCCAGTCGGACGTTTTCGCGTCGATCGACGACGACTGGGCGCCGTCCTTCAGCGAAATGGCAAGTCGCTGCCTGACATACCACGCGTCGGATTTATCGGGCGGCGATACGTAGGCGAGGACGTTGACTTCAAACTGATCATCCTGGGCGGGTGGTGCGCGTAGCTCGAATTCGAACGCCGTGGTTCGCCCATCGGCCATTCGCTCCTCGGGGTGCTTCATGAAACCCGTCCTGCTGAGCTCGGTCTTGTCCTTCGCCCGCTCGCCGATCATCGTCACGCACGTCGGTGCATCGATCTGAATAATCGCGTTCGGAATGCCGGCCTTGTTGATTGACCAGCCATCCTTCATGTCGATTTCGACGACGAGGCGAGTCGTGGCGCCGACTTTCAGCGGACCGTCAAGTCGCGCACTCGACCGGATGACATCCGCCGGCGGAGCGGACGCAAGGCACAAGGGGAGCAGGGCGGCGAGTGCGGAGTTGAACATGTCAGCGGTTCCTTTCATTCATTGACTGAACGCCGGCTGTTTATTCCGACTAGTCGCTCGTCGATTGCACGAGGGACCTGAAAAATCCACCGCGACTCATTTACGGGCCTGGATTAAGCCGTACCTGCATTCCAGGCAGAGGTTCGCCGTTCGGCGTCTCCACGTGCGCGGCGAACGCCCAGTCTCCGCCGCCCTGGTTGACCTTTATCCGCAGTTCGTTGACGCCTCTTTTCAGATGGATGTTCACGCGATCCTGTTTGGAGGTGTAGGCCCGGCCGACATCCTTGCGATGCACTTCCTCACCGTTGAGCCAGACAACGACGCCGTCATCCGTTCCGATCGCCAGGACGGCGTCCGTGTCAGCCGGTACCTCGATCCATGTGACGGCATAGGCGAGCGTGTCATAAACGCGATGCCCGCAAAAATCGTCGAAGTCGGTGAAGAACTCCTCCGTCAGGTTGTCGCCGGATTGAATCTCTCTCGCACGTTTACGCCAACCGATCTGCTTACCGTCCTTGCCTTCGAAAGTCGCCGTCAAATCGACCGGCTGATTTTCCGGCGGAAACGGCTTCGACAGACTCTTCGACTGCGGCCCCGCGTCGAACGGTCCTACGATCCACCATGCATTGATCGACGGCAGCACGACTTCGTCTATCGTGAGCGAGACCGCTTGCACTTTCCCGGCGGCGCCGGAGGTCGTCGCCGGCAGGTTGATTTGCATGTCGAGTCGAATCGCGCTCGTCTGCCAGACGTGGTCCGGACCCGCTTCAGCCGAGCTCATTTCGACGTTCCATGTCTTGCTGACTTCGCCCCCGCGTGCCTGATTGTCGAATGAAAACGTCGCGTCTCCATCAACCTGCCAGGGCGAATCGACCTGGATTTTGGCCGTGCCCGCAATGCCATTGATCGAACTCGTGGGCGCAGTCGTCGTGATGTCGAGTCTGGCATCCAGCGCCGTCCCGCGATTCGCGTTTTGTGTCACGTGCAGGTCGGCGACCAGGCCCAGCAGTCGAATCAACGCTCTTTGTTTTGCCGATTCACTAGCGCCGGAGTCTGCGACGTCGGCAACGAAAGTCGGCCAATACCCCGGCAATGCCCTCAATGTCGAGATCGTCGAATCCGAATCAGACGACAACGACGCGACGCGCTGGTTGAACTGTCGAATTCTCTCGGGCGTGGCGCTGCCGAGCAGAGTCTCGACATCGCGCAGGATGCGAAGTTGTCCGCGCAGGCCGTCGTCGAGAACGCTCCGATCCTCAGCGGCGTCGTCGAATTCCAATTCGATCTCGACTTTGTCCTTGATCGGAACTGAGGGTGTGCGAATGACAAGTGTCAGGGATTCGGGCTCATAGCTCCAGCCAGGCTTGCCGGCATCACGTTCGAACGGGAGTTCTTCGTCGTCGACCTTAACTTCTTTCGGCGGCCACGAATCTTCGACGCGAATCTCATATCGACGACTCAACGGCATTCCGCTGTAGCCGCCCGTGGCGCCGGAGATGTCGATGTCCAGATCGTCGTCATCTCCCTTCGTTGTGATCGTCTGTCGCGAGAACGCGCCGTCGCGATACGCATCGCTGATGTTGTCGTCCTCATAGACCGACGCCGTCGAGGTCCGGTCTTTCGCCTGATGAAACACATGCACGACGAGCGTCTCAATCGGCGCTTCGCCGAGCCGAGTTCTCACGGGCATCGCAGGGATGGCGCGACCCTCGCGGACGAAGATCGGCATCTCGTCTAACGGGACGAGCAGTCGCGCCTGTGTGGGGCCGTTATACACTCGACCCGTGAATCCGTTACGCCAGCGACCCGGCGGCAGCCAGACAGTCACGGGCGTCATGCCGCTCGCCGGATCGGCCGGACGCACGACCGGCGCGACGAGCAGCGCGTCGCCGAACAGATAGCCCGCATCCCGCGCATATGCCTCGGACAACTCCGGCCACTCGTAATACAGGGGACGACAGATCGGCAGCCCCGTGTCAAAGCACTCGCGCGCCGCCGTGTAAATGTACGGAATCAGATGATATCGAAGCTGAAAAGCCTTCTTCGCCGCATCGTAGGCCTCGGCCGGGAACTTCCAGATGCGTCGCTCCGCTTCGGGATTCTTCGTTGTATGCGTCCGCAGGATCGGGCTCATCGCGCCGAACTGAATCCACCGCGCGTAGAGCTCAGGATCGACGCGGCCCGGCTGATGTCCGCCGATGTCATGACTCCAGTAACCGAACCCGACATTGCCCGCCGTCGCCGTGAAGAATGGCTGAAAAGCCAGCGACTGCCAGTTGCAAAATGTGTCGCCCGAGAATCCGATCTGATATCGATGATTGCCCAATCCGCCCCAGCGGCTGAAGATCAGCGGTCGCCGACCCGTCTCCTTTGCGCGGCGCGCCATGTCCGTCCAATGCAGGTAATTCAACCACGGCAGCGGGTCGAGCCCGGCGACCTTCGTTTCCGCTCCTTGTTGCCAGTCCATCCACCAGAAGTCGATGCCCTGTTTCTCCAACGGATGATGCAGCACGTTGAAATACGCATCAACAAACGTCGGGTCCGTGCTGTCGAATGGAATTCGATCCGTCTTCTCCGGATCGAGCCCCATCGCCTTGCACATCTCCGCAAACTGCGCCTCGTGCTTGCCGACGCCGTCCGCCGGATGGAGATTCAGCGTCGTCTTCAATCCTCGATGATGCATCTCCTTCAGGAAGCCGTCCGGATCCGGAAAGTACTTGCGATTCCATGTGTACCCCGTCCACCCGTCGAGATGCCAGTCCATGTCGATGACCAGCACGTCGAGCGGAACTTTGTTCGCATCGAATTCGTTAACCAGTGTTCGCAGCTCATCCGCGGAATATGCCCAGTAGCGCGACCACCACGTGCCGAACGCATAACGCGGCGGCAAAGGGACTCGCCCCGTCACGGCCGTGAAGTCCGCCAGCGCCGCTTTATAGTCGTGACCGTACGCGAAGATATACCAGTCGATCGCATCGCCGTTGTTGCGCGGCGCCGGCCACAGTCGGTCCCTGCGCGGCTCCAGCACAACGCTGTCCGACTCATCGACAATCGCCCAGCCGTCGCGCGATAACAGCCCCTCGGGCAGATCCGTCGCGCCGGAGATCCCGTCCAGCGTGCGATACGTTCCGAGCAGGTTTCCGCCGGCATCGGCGCAGGGACGCCACGTCACTTTCTCGCCGTTCATCATGAATTGCACAGTGAGGTTCGTGGCGTTGAATGGCTCGCCGTTATTGACGTACGTCAACGTCAGTCGTGGCGTCGTCAGGCGCAGAATCGAGGCGGGACCCGCCAGCGATGCTTCCGTGGAGACATCGAGGAACGCACTGCGGCGATCCCGATGGATGAATGCCAACGTCGGCCGGTCTTCAAACCGCCGATTCGCATCATATTCCATGCGGATGATTCCGTCGGCCAGGCACGTGAATCGAGCGTTTCCGAACGTCTTCATGGCGACTCGGGCGAATTCGGCGCCTGGATGTCTGGATACGTTCACTTGAGCGGCGACATCCCTCGACGAGATGCACGCGATCACGATCGTGCAGGCGGCAATTCGAAAAAACATTGGATGTATCTACCTCCATCGGACACAATGGATTCCGCCGCAGCATCGCCTCGGCGGGAGCGGCGCCATGATAGACTCTCGACGCGCGCACTCAAAATGCGCTGCGCGGTAAACCGGCATGTGAGGACTCCATCGTGGGTCTTCGCGCATTAAACCAAGCCCATGAACGCCCGAAGACTAGACAACTGCCTGCCCAAACGCGTCGCCGGGCCACTCAAAGAAACTCGCGAACGATGAACAACAAAGTCCCAGTCAGCCTGAACCTGAATGTCCGTGGAATGGGCCTCTCGGCCACGCTCGCCATCAAGGAACGATGCCGGGCCCTCGCCGCCGAAGGCAAGAACGTCATCGACTTCGGTCTCGGACAATCGCCGTTCCCAGTACCGGATCCCGTCGTCGAGGCGCTGCGCGTCGCCGCCCCGGAGAAGGACTATCTGCCCGTCAAGGGTCTGCCTTCGCTTCGTGAGACGATCGCCGACTTTCATCGCAAAACGGACAAGGTTGAAGCGACCGCCGACAACGTCATTGTCGGCCCCGGCTCGAAAGAGCTCATGTTCATCCTGCAGATCGCTTTCTACGGCGAGATCATCCTGCCGTCCCCATGCTGGGTCTCCTACATACCCCAGTCCCGGATCATCGGCCGCAATCATCACCTTGTGAATTCCAGCTATGAGACTCGCTGGAAGATCACGCCCGAATCTCTCCGTGCAATGATCGACGAGGTGAATGACGACGATCGGCCGCGTCTGCTCATCCTCAATTACCCGTCCAATCCGACCGGCCTGACGTACACGGAACCGGAGCTGAAGGAACTCGCCGAAGTCGCGCGCAAGTACCGTCTCATCGTCCTCTCCGACGAGATCTACGGCCAGCTTCACCACGAAGGGAACCACATCTCCATAGGTCGCTACTATCCTGAAGGCACGATCGTCAGTTCGGGGCTGTCGAAGTGGTGCGGCGCCGGCGGCTGGCGCCTCGGGACATTTGTCTTCCCGCCCGATCTGCGCTGGCTCTGCGACGCCATGGCCGCGATCGCCAGTGAAACGTATACATCCGTCTGTGCCCCGATTCAGTACGCTGCCATTCACGCCTTTCGCACGGACGTTTTCATCGAGCGCTACCTCTGGCATGCACGGCGCATCCTCGCCGCGCTCGCAGAGTGCTCCGTTGCGACTTTGACCGACGCGGGCATTCGCGTACCGATGCCCGAAGGCGGCTTTTATCTCTTCCTGGATTTCTCACAATTGCGAGAGCGTTTGGAAAGGCGCGGCATCACAACCGGGCCGAGACTCTGCCAGGCACTCTTGAACGAAGCCGGCGTGGCGATTCTCCCCGGCTCGTCGTTCGCGAGACAGACCAATGAACTGACGGCCCGCCTCTCCTACGTCGACTTCGATGGCGCCCGCGCGCTATCCGCCAGCGAAACCATCCCCCTCGACGAGCCGCTCCCGGCCGACTTCTGCGCGCACAACTGCGATCGAGTCCTCGACGGCATGCGCCGAATCGCTGAATGGGCGCAACGCGACTGAGCCGGCGATTCCCGACTATCGAGCCGCATTGCGTCGAGCCGACAGCGCGTCAAGCGTGTAAATCAAAAGCGCTCCCCAGATCGCCGCAAACGTGATCCAATGATGTCGCCCCGTCGGCTCGCTATAGATCAACGCCCCGAGCACGAGTTGCATCGTCGGCGCGATGTACTGCATGATTCCAATCGTCGAGAGACGCAGACGCCGCGCGGCGTTCGCAAACCAGAGCAGCGGAACCGCCGTCACGATGCCGCCGGCCGCCAGCAGGCAGTCGATTCCCGTCGATCCATTCAGAAACACGAGCTGCCCCGTGTGAGATCGCCAGACAAGAAACCCAACGGCGATCGGCGCGAGCATCGTCGTTTCAATCGCCAACCCCGGCAGCGCGCCGACGGCCGCGACTTTTCTCAACAACCCATAGAGTCCGAACGTCATCGCGAGAATCAGCGAAATCGCTGGCGGTTTGCCGATCCGAATCGTCAGGTAAACGACAGCGCAAGCCGCGATCGCGACGGCGACCCATTGCAGCTTACGCATCCGTTCTCGAAGAAACGCGAACCCGAGCACGACTGACACGAGCGGATTGATGTAATACCCAAGGCTCGCCTGTACGACCTGATCGTGCCCGACAGCCCAGATAAACGTGTACCAGTTGCAGGCAATCAAAAGCGTCGAAGCAATCAGGGCAAGCATGGTTCGACGCGAGCTGATCGCAACGCGTATCGCAGGCCAGCCACGCTTGATCTGTAGCAGCGCGGCCAGGAACACGACCGACCAGATGACCCGATGTGCAAGCACCTCCAGCGGTGGAACCGCCTTGACCGCCTTGAAGTAGATAGGAATGACGCCCCAAGCCAGGTAGCAGCCGAGTCCGTAGAAAACCCCGATTCGGATCTCGGCGGCGTGTGCGGCATTCGTCTCGTTATTCGGCTTCAACCATCCGCTCCACGCATCGAGCCGTCGTCGCTGCGTTTCAACGCAGGCGGCACATTACCCGGTCGGGCATATTAGTCGGCGCAAACACCATTTGACATGCCCGCAATCAGGAATCAACGGCGTTTCTTGAGGGCGATTGCCGTTGCGCCGCCTCGGCCTACAATCCTTATCCGTGTGAACGAACCTGGCGAGGAGCGACGTATGCCCATTCACGCGTCGGCAGTGATCGACAGCAAGGCGGAGATTGACGGATCCGCGGAGATCGGACCGTTCGTCATCATCGACGGGCCCGTCCGGATTGGTCCGCGCGTCAGGATCTACCCCGGCGCCTATGTCAACGGCTGGACCGAGATTGACGAGGATTGTGAAATCCATCCCCATGCCGTCGTCGGTCACTTACCCCAGGACTTTCACTTCCAGGGGGAGCGATCATTCTGCAAAGTCGGCGCCGGTACCATTGTCCGCGAACATGCAACGATCCATCGAGGCACGCAGCCCGAAAGCACGACAAAGCTCGGGAAGAACTGCTTCCTGCTCGCCAACGCTCACGTCGGTCACAACTGCGAACTCGGCGACAACGTCAAAGTGTACAATAATGCACTAGTGGCGGGCCACGCGATCGTCAACGACAACGTCATCATCAGCGCTGCCGGCATGGTGCATCAGTTCTGCCGCATCGGCGAAAATGCGTTCGTCGCCGCCGGCGCGAGGATCAAGCAGGACCTTCCGCCGTACATGATCGGGGCTTTCGAGTCGACCTGCGTCTCGTACAACGCCATCGGCCTGCGACGATCCGGGCTGTTTACGCCCGACGAGATCTCCGAAGTGCGTCGGGCGTTTCGCGCCCTTTATCGAACACGGCTCGCCTTCACGACTGCCGTCGAGCTGTTTCGCGAATCTGTGACGCAGCGGACGGGCCGACGAATCCTCGAGTTCATCGCGACGCCTTCACGTCTTGGCATCATCCGGGGCCGCAGAGGCGCGGACGATGCGGAATTTGCCGACGATGCTCAAACGAGTTGCGAAGGAGCGCCGGCCCAATAGCGCGGCGCCGCGAGACGGGAGAACTGAACCGGTCATCAGGGATGAGTCGTCCGTAATATGCAAATGTCGTTGTTAACGCATCTTCTGGGGCCACGTAGTGCATTCGACGGTGGTCTCTACCTGCCCGACCGCAAAGCCGGTCTCGCCCGTCGACCGATCCAGACGCTTCATCCCGAAGGTCCGCTGCACGTTCCTCTGACCGTTCGGCGGGATCTGACGACGGAGCCCGTCGTCCGCAAAGGCGATCGCGTCGTCCTGGGCCAGGCGCTCTCCCGCGCGACGAACGATCAGGCCGTCGGCGTGCACGCACCATGCGCCGGCGAGATTCTCTCTCTGGAACGCGTCTGGACGGTAGAAGACGGCTTCCTTCCCGGCGCCGTGCTCGTGCCGGACGGGTCAAGCGACAAAGTCCCGCAGCATCAGGGTTGGGACGACGAGTCGATTATCGTACAGCTCGCGGAATGCGGCGTCGTCTGCGATATGCCCCGGGCGCCGCTCCACGTCGTCATGAGAGACGCCATCGCCGCAGGCGTCACCGACCTGATCGTCAACGCAATGGAAACGGAGCCGTATCTGACGGCGGATCTGCGGACGCTCGTCGAGTATCCCGGCCGCATGATCGATGCCACATGCGAACTCGCCGACGCGCTGGGTGTTTCACGCGCCATTCTCGCCGTCCCGTTTCGACATCGACGCGTCGTGCGCCGGTTGCAGAGCGAGGCCGCCGGGCGGTATGTCGAAATCGTGGCACTGTCGAATCCGTACCCGCAATGTCATCCCGTCATGCTCGTCAAGGCGATTCTCGATCGAGAAGTTGCGCCAGGTGCGTCGATTCTCTCGGAAGACGCCGTCGTTCTGCCGTTGGCGACAGTCCGCCGCGCCTCGGATGCGATCTTGAGCGACTTGCCCACGACACATGCATTGATGACCGTCGCGGGCGATGCAGTCGAACACGCGGGGACCTATCGCGTGCCCGTCGGGACGCCGCTCGCCCGTCTCGCAAAACGCGTCGGAATGCTCGCGCCCGCCGCCCAGGCCGTCTATGGCGGACCATTGACCGGCAGCGCGTTCGGGTACGAAGACGCCGTCGTCACACACGACTCGAAAGCGCTTCTGTTGTTCGGCCGCGCCGACGTATCACGGCCGGTTCCCTGCGTCCGCTGCGGCTGGTGTATTGAGGATTGTCCCGTTGGCATCGACCCGCCTGCGCTGATGCGTCTGGAAACTGAAGCGACGTGTTCCGAACCGAAACGCATCGCACTGCGTGCGTGCATCGAATGCGGACTGTGCAGCCACGTATGTCCCTCGCGATTGCCGCTGTCCGAGACCATCATCCGCAATCGAATTCGGTTTGCGGGGACGGAGTCGGCGCCGGAAGGGGGGACGCGACATTGACCGCCGGCGCGCCCTGGCTTTTGTCTCCCTCCGCGTTGCGCGGCGAACCGCCTCATCGACGCGGCATCAGTACGCATCGACACATTCTCCGTACGTGGATTGCCGCCGCCGCTGTCGTCGGTTTCGTCGGCTGCGCGCTCTTCGGCATTGACGCGCTGCGCGTCATCATCGTGACGCTGATCTTCACATTCGGCGTCGACCTGATGTTCGTCGTTTCGCTGCGCCGCGCATCGAGCGGCCGACTTTCGCGGACATTCCTCATTGGCGTCCTTGCAGGACTGACGCTCCCCGCCGATGTGGATTGGCATGTCGCGGCCATTTGCGGCACCGTCTCGGCCGCCGTGGGCAACGTCATCTTCGGCGGCTGGCTCCATCCGGCGCTCGTCGGACGCGTCTTTGTGCAGTTTCTGTTCTGGGAGAAGCTTTCCCTCGCAGGCGCGACAGTCGCGCTGGGGCCGGTCCTGTCGGCCGCAAATCTCTTCGTTGGGGATCTCAATCAAGCCGTCCGCGTCGAACACTACCAGGGGTGGCTGGAGACAACGCCGCCGCCGCCGGCCGACGCCCTGGAGCTTACGCCGCCGCTCTGGTCGTTGCGCCAGTTTGCACAGGGACAGATTCCCGCCGATGGCCGCCTGATCTTCGAGCCGCTGTTGCGCGATTCACTGCCGCCCTGGATCGACACGCTGATCGGCGCAGTCCCCGGCGGCATCGGGGAAACCTCGACGCTGGCAATCGTCGTCGTCGGTTTCTTCCTGATCTATCGCGGATACTTGAGATGGCAGTTACCTGTCGCCGTCCTGACGTCCGCATTCGTTGCGGCATCGATCTTACCGATCGAGTCAGGCGGGGATTATGTCTGGTTCCCCGTTTTCGCGATTGAGGGCGGCAGGGCGGTCGGACTCGCTTACGTTCTCTACCACCTGACGGCCGGCCAACTTATGCTCGGCGCGTTCCTTCTCGCGGGTGACGTCGTCTCATCGCCCATGAGAGCTCATGGCCAGGTTGTCTACGGCATCGGCATCGGTGTCCTGACGATTTTCATGCGGCTCTACGGCGTCCTCGAATGCGAATGCTATTGGGCCATCCTCATCATGAACGTCCTCGTCGGCACCATCGATCGCTTCACAAGCCGACGGATCCTCGGAACCGCCCCGGCCGACGACTCTGTCGCCGCATGACATGGGTTGGTACGCCGCGCGTATTTGCCGGGACGTTTGATGGCGCCTTCCGATGCGGAGGCCGCCTTCAACAGACTGCCGTCCAATGGTTGTACACCATAATCGTCCCGGCAGGGACGACATGAAAATAGCTCAGCCTCTTCAAGGCAGGGCTGCGATTGACGTCCGTAGCCACATTGCCGTCCAGTAGGGACGGCGCGACGTCGCTGACCACACGGAGCGCCGGGGACGCGGAATGCGACAGAATCCTCCGTATCTTGACGATGCGCCACGATCGACGCCCGACGGAATAATCCCGGGCTGCTAAGGGTTTAAGGGGGCGGAAGAGGATTGCGTCGGCATTTGGGCTTCCATCGTCCAATTGGACATCTCGCCTCGTTCGACTCGATGCCGCTGCAAAGTCGCCATCCAATCAGGTAGAAGGGAAGTCAGGGGTATGATCAAACATCGTTATTGCGTGATCATTCTGTTCGTGATCGTCCGCAATCTCCAGGCGCAGCTCCCCGGCGATCTCAATGCCGACTGCGCCGTTACGATCGAGGATGTTGCGCCGTTTGTCTCCGTCCTGATCGGCGCCGATACGGATCCGTCCCGGATCGACGCGTCAGACGTTGACAGCAATAACATCGTCGACGCGCGCGACATCCCCGGTTTCATCAGCCAGCTGTTTGACGCCGCCGAGTGTGCGAATTGTCAGACGCTCGCCAGCGGCTTTGCAGGCGGTGACGGTTCGATGGCGGACCCGTATCAAATCTGCAATGCCGCACAGCTTCAATTGGCAGGAAGTCATCTCAATGACAGTTTTGTTTTGACCGCCGATATCGATCTCGCGGGCGTCGCATTCACGCCAATCGGGCATACAACGTTTGGCGACAACACCGTCCACTATGACGCATTCTTCGACGGCGCCGGACATCGCGTCAGGAATCTGTCGATCCAACTTCCGGGAACCGATGTCCTGGGGCTTTTCGGTAAGCTCGGTCCGAACGCGATCGTTCAGGACCTGGGCATCGAAAATGTGAACATCCGGGGCAACCTCTGCGTCGGTGGGTTTGCGGCGGAAAACAACGGCATCGTCCGTCGTTGCTATTCGACGGGCGCTGTCACCGGATCCACCTATGTCGGCGGTATGATCGGCGACAATCGCACGATCATGACCGACTGCTATTCGAGAGCATCGGCGACCGGCACGTCGAGCGTCGGCGGCTTTGCAGGCGTCTCATTCATTAATCCGACCTATACGCGCTGCTACGCGACGGGGCATGTCAGCGGCAGTGCGAATCTCGGCGGTCTCATCGGTCGCCTCCTCGGATCGCAGACCGTGACGGATTGCTACTGGGATTCGCAGACGACGGGAGTGGCCGCGAGTGCCGGCGGTTCGCCCAGGACGACGGCCCAGATGCACCAGCAGGCGACGTTCGTCGGCTGGGATTTCATCACGACGTGGACGCCGCCCGGCAGCGACTACCCGACGTTTACCTGGCAATGATCGTCGCGTCGCGACAAGCTCCTCATCCCGCTGTATCTGTGCCGGCCGAACCGGACGGGGCGGATGCGGCGATCTGGCTTGTTCGCGCCCGCATGCAAAGCGAGACGAGTTTCTGAATCTCCCCGCGAACGGCGCTTAACGGTTCGCCCGCGATGATCCTGCTTTCTATGGTGGCCGAGATTTCCGAGAAGGCCGCGAACCCACAGGATCCCGAAATCGATTTCAGCGATCGAAGCGCGCATTCGGTCGCTTCGGCATTATTCGTCGCCAACGCGCTCGTGATCGCGCTGATGCGATTCGGCAGGTCCTTGACGTACATCGCCACGACTTCGCGCATCGAAGCGACATGTTCGAACTCGCTGAAGATCGGCTCGCCTTGCAGGCTGCGTATAGCGTCTTCCAGATCGCTTCGCTTGTACGGCTTGCTGATGTACCCGTCGCACCCTGCTTCGAGGCACTTCGCCTTGTATTCTGGCCGTGTCATGCCCGTCGCGGCCACGATCCGTCCTGTATATCCGGCTTCACGTAGCGTCCGTGTCGCGGTAATGCCGTCCATTTCGGGCATTTCAACATCCATGAAGACGATGTCGTAAATCCCTGCCTGGGCCATTTCGACGGCCTTCTTGCCGTTCGTCGCCAGTTCCACGTGTGCGTTGAGTTCCCCGAGCAACTGCTTGACCAGATGTTGAAACAGCGCGTCGTCTTCCGCTACGAGTACGCGAGGCTGTGCCGCCTTGGCGGCGTACATCGCCGGGTCGATTGGTTCGTTCAGCTCAAGATCGACTTCGTGGATATTCGCCTCGACATGGCGACAATCATGTACGATACCAACATGATCCGTCCACGCGCCATAGAGCGTGGTCAGTCGAACGGAGATCGGCGTGTTTGCATGCACGAATCCGCCGAACAGGAAGCTGATCATCTTGGATCCCAGAGTCCTCGGGGCGATCAGATACGCCTGCGATCGGTTATCGCGCGTATTCGTCAGTCGCAGGACTGCGGGTTTCCGATAAGAAAAACGCGGCGACTTCAGCCGTCCGTCGTCGGTCCTCTCCGTCTGCTTGTCAAGCTCGTCGAGAAGGCGATTGATCTGCGGCGCCTGGCTGCGAAAGGTCCGGATCAACTCCTGCGCGTCAGGCTTATGGACATCCTCATGATTGGTGACCCGGCTGTTCGGCATTCGTGAGCCTCCAGTAGGCTAATAGGCGCACTATCACAATCTTGCCGCCCAATTACGGCATGCTCATCGGACAAATATATGATCCACAAGTGATCGAATCGGCCGCGTCGTGACGCAAGTGAAACTGGGAAAGTCCGGAAGGCCCTTATTTCCGCGAGTTTCCCATCGCGATGCCAGACATGTGGCACTTTGGCAGGGCACGACGTTGCGAGATTCAGCGATGAGTTCTTGCCACACCTTCTGCGTAACTATACCGGGCGAACCAGCGGGAGGGCGCATTGGTGCCGAGCCGGAACACCGGACAAGCCATGGTTATCAGAATGAGACGTGCGCTGCGGAAATGCCGATTGCTGCGGCCGACTCGGCGTATTTTGCACAATTTGCGCCGGTTTGCGCCCCTTTGCGGACGTTTGCACATGTTGTTTTTTCAGACAACAGCGGCGGCAATCGGCAGTGGCTCCGATCACACGCAACCTCGGCGGCGTTACTCGCACGACATCAGAGGTCGTCTTTGTCTGCGACGCGCAGAAACGACGGCGGGACCCGTTCCACCAACCAGACGTCATTGGGAGTCTTGAAGAACTTGAACGCGGCGTTGTGCATCGCCGCGGCGTCAACAAGCAAGACGACCGGCTTTCCATGCCGTTGCCCGACCTTGATTGCCGTCTCAAAGTGACTAGACAAATGAACATGCGTTCGCGACATTGCCCGCAGACCCTCGGCCAGGATTGTATCCAGCACACGCGTTGCCGTTCCGTGATACAACACCGCCGGCGGCTCGATCGGCGAGTAGTCGTACTCGACTATTACAGAATGACCCTGCTGCGCCCGAATCCGCAGCCCGTCCTCGCTGAACGCGAATCGCCGCTTGTCGTTCGTCGAAACGACATGACTGAGTTCCGCCGGCGTGATGGCCGTTCCATGTTCGCGTGCCGCCCGTATCAAGTCGTCGACGCCGACCCAACCGGCGGAGTCCAGCGAGATGCCGATCGCGTCCGGCTGATGCCGCAGCACCAGGCTCAGAAACTTGCTGATCCGCCTGGCTTCTTTCTCATTCAAGACTTCAGATCTCCGTTCACGCCGCAAGAGACACATCGAGTGAATTCTCACGAAGCAGAATCGCCCGAATTCTCCAACCGACTTTGCTCGCAATCCCGGCCTGTCGTAAATTATGATCTGAAATCGATCTCTTGAACACGCCCGAAAGGAGTGATCCCAATGTCTCTCAAAATCACATTCCTCGGACACGCCGGCTTCCTCTTTGATGACGGCAGGCACACTTGCGCCATCGACCCATGGCTCGACGGGAATCCCGTCGCAACAATTAAGGCCGCCGATCTGAAGACGCAGCACATCGTCGTCACTCACGGTCACGCGGACCACTTCGGTGACGTCGAACAGATCGCCAAAAACAACGGGGCGACGGTCTACGCAGCCTATGAAATCATAGAATTTCTCAACGAGAAGGGCTATGAGAAGGTCCAGCCCGGCAACACGGGCGGCAAGCTGAAGACCGACTTCGGCTTTGTCGCTTTCACGCAGGCCTTCCACTCATCGAGCATGGGGGGGCGCTACCTCGGTCAGCCCATGGGCGCCGTCATCAACATCGGCGGCACGACGATCTATCATTGCGGCGACACCGGCATCTTCGGCGACATGAAACTTATCGGCGAACTCTACAAGCCCGACATCGCACTCATCCCCGTCGGCGATCGATTCACGATGGGCCCCGAGCACGGCAGGCGAGCAGCCGAAATGATCGGCGCGAAGATCGCCGTTCCGATTCACTACAAGACGTTCCCCGGCATGCTCGCCGAAGACATCTCGGCGTTCAAGCCGGTCGGCATCGAAGTGAAGACCATGAACCCAGGAGAAACCTGGACGCGCGGATAAACCTAAACCTCAAAATCCGTTCAGAGCCGCGACGCCCGTTCCGAACCGCGACCGTAAGGGAGTCGGTCGCGCGAAGCCGAGGCATCAGCACAACGCCGATGCCGCGAGCAATGCTCCGCCGCTCAGCGCGTCGCCTCAACCCGCCGTACACCCGGCAACACCGAAAGATCCGCCAGTCGCGACAACGGAATCTCGCCGACAACGACATTCGCGGCCGACACGACGGACTCAACCTGCAGTCCAGTACCTTTGACTGCCGCCAGCGTGGCACTCTGCGAATCCGCCAGCAACACGCTGACGGTCACGCCGTCGGGCCCGATGCGAGGATCGATCAAGCCGTTACGGCGATCCGACGCTGCCGGCGCCTTGCCCGCCATCAACCCGAGCAATGGCGCATCCAGGCACGCCGCAATCCGCTTCGAACGCGCGGCTGCGGCATCGAGTTCCTTCGCCGCGTCCGCGAGTACGGCGCTCAGCGATGGCGGCGGTCCAACGATGTCCGCATGTTCTCCAAGCACCGCGTCCAGCAACTCCCGCGCAAGCCGATCCGTCGGGAAGGTATCGAGCAGGGCGATGACGTCGTCCGCGCCGGCAAGTCCGGCACGAATCCGCGCCGCCAATTGATACACACTCAACGCCGTCGACGGTGCCTCAAACCGCGCCGTGCGCAATTCCGACAGCCAGGCCGCCAGCGAGCGATGAAACGCGGGCGACTGCGTGATCGTCACGCGATCTCCCGCAATCACAGCGCCCGTCCGCACGCGCCCCGCATGCGACAGCGCATTGGCGTCCGTGAGGTTCACGAGGAAAGCGCCCATCCGCCAGTTCGGCGGCAACGACGCGTTGCTGTCGTCGAGTTGTACGGCGTCCGGTAGGTCGGCGGTTGCGAAAAAGTCGGCGATGTCGTATGTGATCGTCGCCAGTCCCAGCATACGCAGCGCCGTCGATTGCGTCGTAATGAGAGTCCCGTCGCGCGTCGCCACAAAGTCCAACGGCTCGCCGTCGCCGGAACAGGCGGCAAGGATCGTTGCCAATGCGTCGGCGAGCGGGCCGGCCTCAGTAGCAGCCGTGAATGTCGAGTCGCAGCCATAGCCGGCAGCATGAAGTGACAGGGCGTCAATGGCAACGGTCGTCTTGGTGTCATCGCCCAGTTGCTCCATCGCTGATTCAAGAGTGAAGTTGTCGAATGAATGCGATTCGACGTTTCGATCGAATGACGCGATCGCTTCCTCGGTTTCAGGCGCCGATGCGGCATTGCTCGCAGCGTCGCGCTGGCTTCTCACGACAAATTTCTTCGCTGTGCCCTTGGGTGCTGCTTCCTCGCCGAGCTCCGCCTGCGAGGCGTTTGCACCTCGAGCTGCGGGTGATCTGCGACCTCGTGAATCATAAGGGCGCGTTCTCGTCGCTGTTGTGTTCCCTGGGATGGACCGATCATCCGTTCGCAGTTTTTCGATAAGTGCCCGAGTTTCTTCCGGCGTAATATCCCTGAGCGCAAAGACAGCTCGCTTTTGAGAGCCCATCGGCGGTGACGCTGCCATGAAATCGTTCGGGGCGTCCTTGAGTTCCTCTGAAGAAGCGTCGGGACCGGCGATAATGAGTTCCCCGTCGGGACCGGCCGTTAACGAATCGCCCAATTCCAGTTCAGCGACCGGCTCGCCAGTCGCAATGCCTTTAGTGCTTACGTCAAGGCCTGCGGTCGCGAGAAATTCGGGGGCGTCTGTATTCGATGTATCCGCGTATAGCGTCTTAGTCGAATTGCTTGTATCCGCTGGGGATACAGGATTCACTCTTGAGTCATAGCCAAGAAAATCACGACCGATCCTTGCATCGACAAGCAGATCGGCCCCGGCAGTACCGGGTTTTATGGCCTGACCCGCGGAGGTGTCATCTTCGAACAACCGCTTCCCAAGTGTGTCCGATACTGCGCTCGTCGAGGTGCGTGCATAAGGTATGCCGAAGGACATCGTGCTGTCCGCACTGTTGTCGTCCGCAGTTGTCGTGCGGGAGAAGAAGTAAACCGGATCGAAAGCGGCATCCGCCTGCACCGATTGAGCAACACGATCGCTCACGGACGGCGAAGAGACCGCGTCCAGAGCGGGGATAGTATCAATCGTATATCCGGATAGAGAGGCTAAACCGTTCGGATCCGGAGTCATAGAAGATACGCCTTTGTCGCGCACTCTTCCAAAATTGTCGTCCGAACTCGATCCACGAACCTCGATTCGTTCCGGAACCTCCCCCAATTGTCCATCCCGACCAGCAGATAAGGTCGGCGTACCGAAAGAAAGTGCTATCTTTGAGTCGTTGTTGCCCGCTGAATCAGCCCGCGTAACTGAGTCTCTCGCATCGACGAAAAACACCGGACGAAAGCCTCCAGTGCCACCGGCCGTTGCAGGTGTGATCGAAAGGCCGGCTGTTGGTGTCGCGTCATAACTCTCCGCGGCAACGTGAATATCTGCGGGTATGTTTGACGGCGCGACTGGCACGCCCGACGGCTGGCCGAACGCCAAAAAAGGTTGTGTCTGCGTTCCCGCGAACGCGGCGGCGTCATTCGCTCGATCGTTCGTCGTTGTCGGTGCGATGTACTGCTTCGGCGAATTGGTCGAGTCGCGAACGACAGTCGTCCAGAGGTTGACGCTCGTCGGATCAGCGGTCGCCGTCTGAGTCGAGATTCCACGCCCGCTTCCTCGGCCTCCGCCGCCAAGTCCGCCGCCCTGGCCGACGAATCGACCGCCGCTGATTCCGCCGGCAGACGTCCGCTCGGCTAAATAGCTGCGAGGAACAATCGGGCTGGCCCTTTTACCCGTTGTCGCTGCAGAAGCGTCGGTCGGCACGAGACCGGGTTTACCGAAAGGTTGCCCAAATGCCTGGGCCGGTGGACCGGCATCGGGGGTGATGCAGGCATCCGATCTTCCTCCCAGCGCTAGGTCCACGTGCTGAGTGTCGAATTGCGACCATGCCCCGATCATCGGGCGGCTCTCTTCCTTGTCGCTGAATGCGTCATCGTCGAGCGCCGCGACGGTATCCCCGAGGAGTCCCTCCGAATCAGCCGGGTCGTCATTGCCTTCCTCCGCCGCCCACTCATCGATTGTCAGTCGCCGAGCGGCGATTTTCGGCCAGTTCTTCGGATACTTCATGTTATCGTGATACGGAATGCCCGACAGATCATTTTCAATCAGCAAATCGCGCGATTGGCTCTTTCGCTCACCGACAACTTCGCGGTCGCGGATGCTCTGCGCGAGATCCTCCAACGTGTCGCGCATCCAGAGGGCCTGCTCCTGATCAGGCTGGATCACCAGAATCTGGTCAAGCACCTGGACGGAATCGCCAAGTCGGCCCTCCTTGCGATATTCGGTCGCACGGTCCATCAACTCGCGGATCTGTCTTTCCTTCGTCTGCTGGATCAGCGCAATTCGCTCGGATTTGCTTAGGCCAGAATGCGTGGACTGCGATCGATTCTCGCCCTGCGAAGACTCCTCCGGCTCCGTCTCGATAATCCTCTCCATCTCCGGAATCTGCGTCTTCATGTCCTCGCTCACCTCCGCGCCTTCGCCGGCGGCGGCGGACTGGCGGAGGCGAAGGTCCGCGAGCAGTCTTTGCAGCTTGTGATGGTTGTTAGATGTCTGCGTGACGACCAATTGGTCGTTCAGCGTTGCGACTGAGCCTGTGTTGCCGCCGAAATCCTGCCAGCTTTCAGGCGCGACGACCGACTGAATCAGGTCGATAAGTGTCTGCATCTTGTCGGTGTTCGCATTAGCGCCTGCTTCATCGTTGCCTGTCCCCGCCTCCTTTTCAGGAATCGACAACAAGAGATCCTGCACGTTGTAAACATGCACTTGCGTGTGACCGCTGATGTCTTCGCTTGTGGAAATCCGCACAATCCCATCGTCGATCTCGTACTCGAGATCGACTTCACCGCCGCTTATCTCGTCGAGAATCAGTTCGAGCGCCTTTTTGTACGTAACATCAGTCAATTCGAGCGAGACTTCCGCGTCCCTCTCGATCGCGACGTCCTCCATCGCCCGCCAGCCGGGGACGATGTCGAGATTGGTTCGCGTGCGCAGCGTGTCGATGACCTCTTCAAACGTTGCGCGATCAAACCGCAATTCGTCTGCACGCGTATTCAGGACATCTCGCGCCCTGCGCGTCGATTCGGACTCTCGCAGTTCTTCCGTGCTTTGGCGACGTGCCGCGATTTCCGGCCAGTTCTCGGGATTGGTGATGTTCTCGTGATCGGGCAGACCGTCGCTATCAATGTCATGAATATCCGCCGCCGAGCCGTCCTCGGCGTCAGATTCCCCGCTGGATGCGGTCGTTGAATCCGCAGGCCCTCGGAACTCCGGTATGGAGATTGGAAGGTCGTTGTTGTTGATGTCATACATCGCAAGCGGCGTCGTTCGTTGAAGATGCTCCGCCGTAGAGATGCGAATGATGCCTTCGTCGATTCTATAACCAAGTTTAACTTCGCGGCCGCCGACCTGGTCGAGAATCGCCTCGAGCGCTTCCTGATAAGAGACATCCGTCAGGTCAAGCGAGATTTCGCTGCCCTTCTCGATCGCGACAGCTTCCATCGGTGACCAAGCCGGGACGATGTTCAGATTCGTTTGCCGACGCAATTCGGCGAACACATCCTCAAGTCTCGCACCATCGAAGTGGAGATTGGCCACATGCGAAGAGAGCTTCTGCTCTGTCCTGCGATTGTACTCCTCGGGATCCTGTCGCCCGTTCTGGTCATCGAGCACTGTCAGCATATTGGGACGACTTGTAGTGAATTCAGAGATGTCCAGCGTCGGCTTTTCGATGGAGATGCCGGAATCATCACTAGCATTTTCTCTCTCGATAACCTCTGAGGCCGCCTGCACCGCCTGCTGATAAAGGTAATACCGCTCACCGACGATCTGCCGACTCACCTCGTCCGGCCATGCTTCATAACCCGCCGCATTCACCAGCAACTGCTGCGCGACGTCGCTCTCCGGCGTCGTACCGTCCGGCGGTTCCACGGGCACATGAATCCGCGTCGGTTCACCACCCAGGGTCACGCGGAGCTGTTCCACGGCCACGAAACTTGTGTACTGCGTCATGATCTGGAACGTCTCGCCGATATCGATGACTTCCTGCCGCCACTCGTCGGGGAACGCGTTCTGTTGCGCCGCCTTCAGGTCGCGATTCATGATCGAATCGACTTTCGCCCGCGCCCACAACGCCGGCAGCACCGTGTTCTGCGGTTCGAATTCCGGTAACTCGACGTCGATCGTCTTTTCAAAGGGTCCATCCGCTGCGTCGCCGCGAATCGTGATCGTGCCCGTGCCGGGAAGCACATACCTTGCGTGAATCACAATGGGGCGCTCATCAAACAAGTCCGGCAGGGCTGCTGGTAGCATGTCGACGATGTCGAGGCCATCCGAAAACTCGATACTCGGATTCAGCAACACGGGCGAACGCATTCGCTGCACGAATCGCTCGACGGCGGCATGCGCGTCGTCTTCCAGCGTGATCACATCGCCTGCGCCTCGGCCCGCCTCGGCCATACCGTCGAGCAGAAAACGATTGACGCTGTTGCCGATGCCCATGCTGAAGAAGCGCGTGCGACCCGCCGTGTTGCGAATCTCATCGATGATGGACATGTCGTTGCCGACTTCGCCGTCCGTCAGGAAGCAGACAACGCGCAGAGGCGACGGTTCCGCCCATTCCCTCGGCACATGAATGCCCGCTTCCACAACGAATCGCGGATCCTCTCCACCCGTCCAGCGGCCGGTCAGCAGCATTGCCGAGGCGTCGTCGTGGTCGTGGATCTGGAATCCGTCGAACTCGATGAATTCGTCGTTGCTCGTCCGTACGCCTTCGATCCACTCGCCCGTGCGTCGGTCTGTATAGCCATCGACCTCCTCGCATTTCACGAGAACGCTGACGCGCCGATCGTCGGCCGGCAGCGTCGCGAGCTGAGACGGTGCAATCGTGCCGGCTGGCCGTTTTGTGGGGCCGAACTCATCCAGCTCGATGTAGTCATAACCGTCGGCATCGCTGTGAAGACTGCCCATCAGTATTAACGACATACCCGGTCGAAGGGAATCGACAGGCTGGCGCAGACCGCGGACGTAGAGTGTCGATTCGTCGGCGAACCTGATAGCTGCCATATACGGATCGTCGCCCGACTCAGGTCGCAGTTGAACAAGATCGTTCGGCTCCAGCCTGACGACGACAAAGCGACCGTCGGCTTGCGACTGCGCAAGCTCGTCAAGATGGATCGCGTTGAACACCTTCGTGAGGTCATCGAAGATAGCGGCCCTGTCGGCGACTTCCGACGACAGTGCCATGCGCACGGCGTTCATCATCTCCGTACCGCCGTTGCTGTCGTGCTTCATCACGAAGACATGTGCTTCGTCGATATTCTCCGTTGTCGCTTCACGGGGCGAGTCCCAAAGCCGCGTTGCGTTGTCGCTGAACGCGATGACGTTGAACGTGTCGTTCGGCCCCATCGACTCGAGGGCGTTCGCCATGACCTGCCGCGCCTTGTCCAGCGGTTGGCCCTTCATCGAGCCCGACGTGTCGATCACAAAGACGAGTTCCCGCGGGACGAGATCGTTCGCCTCCACGCGAGACGGCGGATCGATCATGATTGTCACGAAGTTCCCCAAGTCGCTCGTGTGCGCCAAAACGCTGTCGGTGATTTCCTCCGTCATGGGCCGCCATCGGAGCACGAAGTCGCGATTCGGGATGTCGGCGACGTCGGCAAGATCGATCGTGCTGCGCGTCGGCAGGCCGTCTGCGTTGAATGCCTCATTCCTGACAATCGTCGCATGCAGCGGCGTCTCCAGGTCCGTGATGCCGGGGCCGCCGGTGTCGAGCGTCACACCGATCGAGATGTCGTGACCGGCTCGCGTGCCCGGCGCGGCGGCGGGCGGCGTGATGCGCGGTGCATCTGGCACGGCGCTGGTTCCGTGTTGAAGAAGATTGCGATCGAAAGCGAACCAGCGATTGCCGACATAGCCTGTGCCGTTCGAGTAGATCGCGCCTTGTTCGTCGGGCACATCCTCGTAATCGACTACGAACGATGCGACTTCGGTCGTCGCCTCACCATCGGCGTCGGATTCCCACGCCGTTGCGTCGACGATATCAATCGGCGTCGCAGATTCAATCGACACTGATGGGGCGTTGAACAGAACCAACTCCGTCTTCTCAACGGCCTGGAGCCGGCCGGGGGCCAGCAGATTCACGCCATCTCTGGGAGTTGCGAATCGGCCCGCATCGCCGAGCGGTCTGTCATCCGACGACGGGATGTACCTCGGCGCGACGGTCATTGGAAACGCGAATTCGCAAACGCCGTCGCTCGGCGTAATCGTCTCGACGTAGCTGATCTCGACGAGGATCTCCGCGCCGGGCTCGATGTTGGCGACAGATTGCGTGAAAATGTTCGGTCGTTCCTGTTCGAGCAGGGCGGCGACGTGTCCTTGTTGCTTCGCCGTGTTGTAGATCTCTTTCGCTTGCTCGCGTTCGTGGACTTCGCCGACGATGACGCGATCGCCGATGCTCATCGTCATACGATCGACGGCGCCGTCGTGGCCCATCGGAAACGTGTAGACGGCCTCGATCTTCTCGTGATACGGATTGTGAAACGTCTGCCAGAGCGTGACGCGTGCGAAGCGACCGCTGATGTCGACATCGACGTAGGTGTCTTTGAGCGGGCACGGACCTTTGACGCGCCCCGCCTCGTCCAGCGCCGTCAACGCGCCGCCTTCCGGCGCGTAGATGACGTCCGCATGCGTTCGCTGCTGTCGACTGGGGTTGAACGCGATGAGGACGGCGATCAGCAGGATTGCGGCGGCGGCCGGGCTGAATCTCGCAGCGAGCGTTCGCCACTGGTGCAATCGGCCGGAGGCGCGCAGCCTAGCGAAGAGCATCGTATGACCATTGTCATCTGCGCGGTTGTGGACGGCCGTCGCGGCAGTGAGGGATTTCGATCTTGCGGCTGGTTTGTTCGCGCTTAATGCCGCGAGCAGACGATCACGACCCGTTTTTGCGGCATCCATGTTCTCGGTGTGCCAGTCGCGCAGCAGGGCGTCGAGTTCCCGCATGTCGGGGGCGTCGTCGCTGTCGTTCCGGTCTTGATTGAATCGTTCGTTCATGACTGGGGGACCTCCCGCATGGCATTGGCGAGTCGCTGTCGCGCTCGCGCCAGGAGCTTGTAAAAACCGCTGCGCGACAGGCCGAGCGTCTCGGCCGCGGCGTTGGCGGCGTCGTCTTCGAGATAGAACAGGTGGATGGCGAGTCGTTCGTCGTCGGGCAGCGTGTTGATCGCATGCGTCAGGGATTGCATCCGTTCGGCGCGAATGGCGTCGTCCGTCACGCGGGGCTGTTCGATCGCGGCGAGTCGAATCGTCATGGCCTGCTCCTCGTGATGATTTCTGCGGCGTAAGGCGCGACGTCTCTCGGCGCAGACGCGCCGGGAGATGCCGATGAGCCAGGATCGCAGCGCGTTGGGTGATACGACCTGGTCAAGCAGATCAAACGCGCGGAGGAAGGCTTCCTGGGCCGCGTCCGTTCCGTCGCCATCGCCGCGGGATCGGCAATACGAGATCACGAACGCCGAGTGCCGGTCGTAGATCCGGGCAAACGCGGCGTGATCGCCCGCCTTCGCGGCGGTCAGATCCCGATCCTCTGGCGTCATCACAAGCTCCAATGGCCGGTCGGAGAGGGAGTGTCCACCGCAATCTTATGAAAAACGGCCCGCGCCGGCGCGGAAATCCGCCTCGGAACCTTGACATGACTCTGCAGGTGCAGACATCAGGCGATCGCCCGCATGAGCGCCGAGTGCCTATGCCGAGGAGCGCGTGGCTCGCTACGCAAAGCTCGCCGGTCTGAACGCTTCCACGGAGACACGCGCGTCAACGCGCGAAAGACCGCCGGCCACTTGGTTTTCGACAGGTTGAGGATACCAGGCGATCCAATATCGTTGGAAGGCCGGTGGTGCAAGTGACGGCTTCTACGGCACAGTCGGAGCGATCGGCGCCGGCCGGCATTGCGGACATGGTTTGCGACCCGCCGCGATCGCATCCTCATAGCTCTTGAAGACGGAGAGGTTGGACGCAAAGATCTTCGCGGCGCATTCCGCATCGGCACTGTGGAATACGCGACCGCGAGCGGACGCGATGAACGGATAACCGGATACGTCGACGATGTCCGGCCAGGGTTCTCGATACGTTGACAAGTCGCTATCCGGCGACAGCAGCATCTTCGCCGTCGGCGTTGTGGAGGGAGTAGGAACAGAGGTCGGCGAAGGTTGCGGCTCTCGTGATGCGGCTTCCGGCGACTGCGACGGCGCTGTCGGCTGGTCTGTGGTCGCCCGCGGCATCGACGTTCGCGGCACGACGACGGGTTCGCCCGCGGCCTGTTCGCGATTCATCATGTCGACCATCAAATAGAGCACGCTTCCGACGCTCAGCACAGCGCTGACAACGGCGGCGATCGCAACGAACGTCAGCGTGGCCTTGCGCTGTGCGCGCTTGGTGGCGACGTCCTCCGCCGCGCACGCTTCGAGTTCGCTCAACAATTCGCTGGCGGTCTGGAAACGCTCGTCAGGGTTGATTGCAAGGCACTTCTCCAGAAGTTTGCGTCCCGCAGGCGTGAGGCCCGGAATGTCATCGAGTTTCGGCGGCGGCGGGTTGCGATGCAGGGAAATGACAACCGATCGTGACTTGCCGTTGATCAGGGGCTTCCCCGTCAGTGCGTAGTACATCACGAGCCCGAGGCTGTAGAGGTCGCTGCGCGTCGTCGTCTCTTTGCCGTTGGCGGTCTCGGGAGCGATCCATCCGAGGGAGCCGACAGCCTTGCCGCGCAGCCGATGACTCACGTCCTCCCCCGCGACATCGGCAAGGCCGAAGTCCATCAGCTTCATGTGCCCGTGATCGTCGAACATCAGATTGCTGGGTTTGATGTCGCGGTGAATGATGTTGCTGCGATGCGCCAGCGCGAGCGCCTTGACCGGGGCGATGAGCCATTCGAACAGGCGACGCGGTTTGACTGGACCGTTCCGTTCGACGTGCTCCTTCAGCGTGCCGCCGTCCATGAGTTCGAGCGCGAGAAAGACGTGGCCGTGATCCTCGTCGATCTCGTAGATGGCGACGACGGCAGGGTGCTGAAGTCTCGCGACGGCGCGCGCTTCCTGCATGAACAAGTCGAGGTTAAGCCCGGATTTCTCGGTGTCCGCCCGGGTTCGCGTCAGAATCTTGAGTGCGACGTCTCTTCGCAGCGAGTCGTCATGCGCCCGCCAGACGACGCCCATGCCGCCATGACCGAGCAGGGACCTGGCCTGATAGCGGCCGATCTTCTTGCCGGCCCAGCTCATATCAATCGCGACGGAACTCGAGTCGTTGTGGCCCGTACCTTCCGTGTACAGGTCCGTCTGCCCGGACCCCGCGCCGACGCGATCGCGCCGATAACGGCTGATCTCGTCGGGTGCGATCTCCTTGGCTCGCCAGTGCTGTCGGCACTCCTTGCACTTCAGCTTGCGTCCGATGAGCTGGCGGGCGAGCCGATAAGCGTGACCGCAATGCGGACAGACAACGGCCACGCGCTGGACATCGCGATGGTCGCTGGGCTGGTCCGAGAGAAAGTCGGTCATGATGCGATTCGGCCTCGTGCCGCGAATGTACTCTTCCCGCTGTAGATCATACGCGCCGCCCCGAGGGGATTTCCCCTTGCCGTCGCCGTCGCTCGGCGGGCCGTCTGGATAACTTACGAGAGCCGGCCGGATGTCCGGGTGATCCACGTCGGGTCGGCGCCAAACGAATCAGCATACGCCGTCCGAATCCGATTCACAGCGCATTTACGAAATCTTCGCGCGAAGCTGCTTTACGAACCCATTGAGAACGGGCTTAGGAAGGGTCGGCAATCCGTAGCCGGCGATGTTCTCAGTGCTCAGCATATCGTCGAGGATTCCGTTGACCTTCGCGGCGTTGGGGCGCAACCGTTGCGAAATCTCTTCGGCCTTCGGTAGCGAGCCGCTGGCCATTGCACTGATAAATGAAACAATCAACGACGAAATCTGCTTGTCTGACAAGACTTCCGCGGGTTCCGCGCCGGCCGAGCGTTCGGATCGGGCCGAGCCGCCCGTTGGCCTCGCGCCGCCGGGTCGCGCGCCGCGGCCGCCTTCGCCGGGCATCGTGCGATCGCTCATGATCCGGCGTTGGTATGCGAAATCCTCCGCCGCGGACTGTTTGCGATGCTGTTCGAAGCCCTCGTCGAGCGGCTCAAGCGGTATCTCGCCGGCGTCAGGTCTTGGAATGTAGTTGGTTCCCTGGCAATGCGGACACTTGCCGGGGCGGCCGCCGGCGTCGTCCGGGGCCTTGACGACCATGTTGCAGTGCTCGCAATGGAATTCGATGCTCATACAGAGGCTCTTCCACGTGAAGCGGTCAGGACAAATCCTCGAGTGTTTCCTTGGATTGGCGGCGACTGCCCGGGCCCGTGGCGTCCCGCTGCGGTCTCGCCCTCCAAATCAATCGTACCGGCGTCTCGGGGAAGGGTAAAGTTTCGCGAAGTCGTTTCTCGACAAACTTGCGATACTGATCTCGCATCAGGGCCGGATTGTTGACGAACAGCACGATCGTCGGCGGCAGGATGGAGACCTGCGTTGCGTAATAGATTTTCGGTTGGGCGCCATGCTTGTCGGAGGATGGTTGACGAGCTCCGAGCGCCTCCTCAACTGCGCGATTGAGTTCACCTGTCGTGACGCGGGCCCGCGCCTGATTGAACAGACTCTGAGCGGCGTCGATCGTTGATTGAATGTTCCGCGCCTGCGTGGCGGTCGTGAAGGCGATTGGCGCATACGCAAGATGCGGCAGTGTCTTTGCGAGATAGTCGGCGTAATCTTCCGCGTTGGCGACGCCCTTGGCCAGGTCCCACTTGTTGACCACAATCAGGCAGGGCTTGAATTCGTTGACGATGTACTCGGCGAGTTTCTTGTCGACCTCTGTAATCGGCGTCGTCGCATCCACCAGGAACAGAACGACATCCGCCCGGCGAATCGACGCCAACGCCCGATGCGAACTGAAATACTCGATGCTGTCCTTGTGTTTGCTCTTGCGCTTGAGTCCTGCCGTGTCGATGGCCAGGAACTCACGGCCGGCCATCTCGAAACGCACGTCGATCGAGTCGCGCGTCGTGCCGGGGATCTCGCTGACGATGACGCGCTCGGCGCCGGCGAGCGCGTTGATGAACGTGCTCTTGCCGACGTTCCGCCGGCCGACGAGTGCGATCTTCATCACAGGCGCCGTCGGCTCTTCGAGTGATTCGTCCCCAAGGACCTCAATAATCCGCTCCAGCAGCGCCCGCCGATTGTGACCGTGCAACGCCGAAACGCAGATCGGATCGCCGAAGCCAAGTGTGATCGTGCTGCCCGACTGGACTTCGTGAGCCGGCGTGTCCGCTTTGTTCGCCACCAGCATCACGGGCGCCTTCACGCTGCGCAAGAGGCGGGCGACTTCCGCATCAAGCGGCGTCAAGTCCGTCAGGAGATCGACAACGAACAGAATCAGCGACGCGCCCGCAATGGCATACTGGATCTGCCCCTCGACATGTTCCGTCAGATTGTCGTGATCGTCGATTCCGTACCCGCCCGTATCGATCAGCTCGAAGTAGTGGTCCTCATACTCCACGACGGCGCTGACTCGATCGCGCGTGACGCCTGCAGTCGGTTCTACAATGCTGATGCGCTGGCGGGAGAGACAGTTCAGCAGCGAACTCTTGCCGACATTGGGTCGGCCCACGATGGCAACCATTGGTAGTGACATTGTGGGGAGTTATAGCGGGAATTCGCTTGCGCGCGTATCGAGGATGGTCAGACGCATTCGCGAACCGTTCGCGCATACCCGCCCGTGCATATGATATGGGGCGATCAGTCGGATCCTGGAGCGATCGGCGACTCGCGCCATGCACGCCGGCGTGGCGAAGCAACTGCCGCCGATTCGATGATCGAGCGTCCGCCGAAGGCCGCCTCAATTCGCAAGGCGGAGCAGATCGGCCAGCGCATCCAGCCCCGTACCGAGACCCGTCGCCGCAGGACCGACTGGGCCCAGCAGGCCGCTGATGCCGGTCAACGACAACCCGGTTCCAAAGAGGTCTGAGGCCGCGGTCACGCAACTCAATGCGCTGAACGCGATTCCTGTCGAAACCACGAGGATCAGCTTCTTGGCTCTGACTAGCTGTTTTCGATTCATTCCACTCGCTCCTGATTTCGCTGAAGGCACCGGCGCCCCGAAAACGGCGCACCCCGGTTCGAGTCCATTCGTACCGCATTGCCTCGAACGCTAGTGTCAATCTCGATCAGTCAAGTGTCAACAACAATCTTAACCTGTTGTTAACATTGCGGTTGCGAGCCCGAAGATCGCGTGTGCATGCGTCGGGCCGGAGCGTGAAAAGTGGGTGGCCGACGGCTTGCCGGCCACATCGGAGTCCGTGGATCGACCGCGGAATGGGCTAGGCGGATCGGCGTCGCCTAACGCATGAATTGTTCGATCATTCGAACAACGCGTTGTGACTCGCGCGGATCCGTTCGCGTTGACACGGCGTTGTTGTCCACACCGCCGAAGAAATGCAGTAGCGGGAGGCCGGCGGCAAGGTCGTCCGCATAGCCGCCGAAAATCTGACTGCGATTGCGAAGTGCGGCCCGATCTTCCATTTGCACGCGCTGTTCCCATCCGGACAACGCCCAAGGGGCGTAGAAATTCGGGACCGGATGAACCAGATCGCCCAGGTCGTAGATCGCCGTGTAATAGGTTTGTCCGTCCGGGCCCGTGAAGTCCGGCGTGCGATAGATCACGCCATCTCGATATTTCGAGCGTTTCGCCGACTTTTCCGCCCAGTTCTGCGGGAACGTCATGTCGCCTTGGGCCGATGGCGGCAAAGCGGCCTCCGCGGCCGTCAACAGCATATCCGCCCGGGCCGCCGCGATGGCCCTGTCTAGATCCCGATCGTATTCGAGTCGTCGCTGTGTTGCCGCAAGCAGGTCATCGACATCGACGATGTCGCCCGTATCCGAATGGGACGCTACAACGCTCGCGTCAACTGGCGGCGAGGTTGTCGCTGCCGTTTCTTCGCCAGTGTCCCCCAGCAATAACACGCCAGTATCATCTATCCTGCCGCGAGATTCTTCCGCGCGTGCGAGGTCGGCGCCGCGCGGCTCGTTGGGCTCATAGCCGCGTTTCCGCGCAAGCGACTTCCGCAATTGCGTGAGTTGTCGCCAGTAAGGTGTGGCGTCGATGTCTCGCGGCAGACCGCGCAGGTCGAACTCTGCGCCTGCGATCAGTCGCTCTGCGAGCTGAAAATCGGCGGAGCCAAGTGCTTCTCGCGTCTGGATGATATCAAGTCGAACGCCGCGAAATGTCGAAGCGACATTCGCGCGCTGCTCTTCCTCGATAATCGACAACGCTTCGCGATCGCTGTCCGTCATGAGTCCGGCCGCTCGGCGGGCCACGAGCATGCGCGCAAAATTCGCTCGATTGTCCGGAGCGAGGCGGTACGCGCTTTCATAGAGTCGCACCGCCTCCGTGAACGACTTCTGGTCCATCAGACGATCAGCGCGAGCGACGATGTCCGCGACCTCTCCTGCATTCACCTCGAGCTGACGTTGTCCTTCATTTTCCTCAATGGCCTGATCGAGCAGATCACCCGGCCCGGCAACCAGCGATGTCGGCGCAACAACGGCGCACAAGGCCATGACCAGGCAACGCACGGTACTTCTCATGGGGATCATCGGAACCTCCCGAAGTTGCGAGCGTCGGCGAGGCGTCCCGCGCAGTTGCGAGACAGCGAGAGGGTAAGTCGTGCGGCAAAACGACTTCGCCTGCACTGGGTATTTATTCTTACCGGCTCGCGATCCGGATTCAAGTCCGCACCACCGGCCGGTGTACGCACTTTTTGCACTTATTCACGCAAACACGGCCGGATTCCGCACTGAGTGCACTTCGCCTCAAGGTTGCGGTATCGACGATTGGACAATGAATCCGATGTACTTACAGGGGTTAAGTCGCTGCGGACCCCGTGGGAGTCATCCGAAACCGTGTCAAGATCGATGCACAGACGTCGAGCGGCAGAAGCTGAGCGCCGCCATTACGTAATCGACCCATCGTCCGCCGTTTGGTCGCGCCGCGGGAGCCGACTGCTCATCGGCGGCGTCATGATTGTCTGGTTTGCCGGATCGATCGCCATCGCCTATTGGCTGGGAGAGCCCTATCTGCGTCGTCATCGGAACGATGTGGATCCTGTCGAAGCGCGTCTTCTTGCCGAAGCGCTCAACAAGAAGGATGCACGCGCCGCGACCGCCGAATCGCCGCCGCGTCTTGATTCAGAGGCACAGCGAATCAGATCGCTCGAGGAGCGGATTGCTGATGCCGTCCTGCGAATTGACGCGATCCGATCCGATGCCGTTCGAGGAGCGTTCGATGTGGGACTGCGGACCGAGGTCGAGACATTGCGAACGCAGGTGGCTGCGTCCAATCGAGAATTAGAAGAACTTCGAATCGGATTATCCGCCTTAGCGCCGCCGTCGGAAGATCCGATTCGGCAGTTTGCCGGGCCGTCGGACAAATCGCTTGGAGCGACCGATCTCACGCTGGCTGCGATGCCGGCCCATTCGGATGCCCGCTCGACCGACACATCGATGTCGAGGTATTGGGCCATGGGGGCGGTTGGCTTGTCGCTACTCGCGAATCTATCAACAGTTCTCCTGCTCTGGTCACGAAAAAAGTCGCAGTCGGCATTGCTCGCTGTCGACAAGAACATCATCGCTGCAGCCTGGCCGGACAATGACGGCGACTCCGGCCGGGCGGACGACACCGAGACGCGTGAATCGGCCTCAGCCGGACCGCAATCGCGCGCGTCCGGTCTGGTCACAATGGCCCCAACCGCAGACGAGGCGGCCGAGGCTGATGTAGCGGACCAGATGATTGCTGAAATGCGGAATGCCTCAGTTGCCGGCGTTGAAGATTCTTCGGGCGGTCCGGATCAGGATGTACCGTTGTTGATGCTGGTTGATGAGGAAGATGACTACCTGACGGCGCGTGCGGTCAAGATCGACGTCGTGGCTGAGAACCGATTGGGACTCGATTTTGCGGTGCGTATTACGGATCGTGAGCGCGCCGGGTTGGCGAATCGCCGCGTCGGGGGCGACGATCAACGGAGCGTCGCATGAGAACTTTGGATTCGTCCGAGCCCACGACGCGACGCCGTCTGGCAATTGCCATCGGTGCGGTTCTTTGGATCGTGGCCGTCTTCGCTGCTGTCGTGCTATTTGGGGAAGCCTTCATCGGTCCAGAAGCCGATTCCGCGGAATTCATTGCTCGAATCGCAGATTTCCGTTAATAGAACGAGTGTATCCGACAGCCGCGCGGTACGATTTCGGCATCGCGCGTCGAGTCGCCAGCCCGGTTCGGACGGCGGGGCCGCTGCAGGCGAGCTTTGTGGGTGCGCCGATTCGTCGAAGTCGCTTTTCAAGCTGGAGTTTCTGAGTATGCCAAAGCTGTATGCATCGATTCTCGATGTCGTCGGTAACACGCCGTTGGTTCGATTGAATAGGATCATCAAGGCCGACGCCGAGGTCTACGCCAAGCTCGAGTACATGAATCCGCTCGCGAGCGTGAAGGATCGAATTGCAAAATCGATGATCGAGACCGCAGAGCGAGAAAAGAAACTCACGCCCGGTACAGAAATCTTCGAGCCGACCAGTGGCAACACGGGAATCGGTCTCGCCTTCGTCTGCGCCGCCAAGGGTTATCCGCTGACGCTGACGATGCCTGAATCGATGAGCATGGAACGCCGGATGCTGCTCAAGGCGCTCGGTGCTAACCTCGTCCTGACGCCGGCGGCCGAGGGAATGCCTGGTGCCATCCGGCGTGCTAAAGAGCTTCACGCGGAACATCCGGGAAGTTATATGCCCCAACAATTCGACAATCCGGCGAATCCCGAAGTCCATCGCCGAACGACGGCGATGGAAATCTGGAACGACACCGACGGTCGCGTCGATATCCTCGTTTCCGGTATCGGAACAGGCGGGACGATTACGGGCGTCAGCGAAGTCATCAAGCAGAAGAAGCCAGATTTCAAGTCCGTTGCCGTCGAACCGGAAGAGTCCCCGATTCTCTCGCAGATGCGCGCCAATGAACCGACCAAGCCGGGGCCGCACAAGATTCAAGGGATCGGCGCCGGGTTTGCGCCGGCGGTCCTCAATACCGACATATTTGACGAAATCCAGCGAGTGTCGTCAGAGGACGCCATGAATTGGGCTCGCCGATCGGCGAAGGAAGAGGGGATTCTCTGCGGCATCTCGTCGGGTGCGGCGATCTGCGCGGCCGAACGTGTTGCAGTGAGGCCCGAAAACGCCGGCAAATTGATCGTCGTTATTCTGCCATCCTCCGGCGAGCGTTACCTGAGCACGCCCTTGTTCCAGCAGGCTCCGTGACTTGCCCGATCCGACACCCAAGTCTGAGAATGTTCGATGGCATGCGGGGCACGTCTCGCGCGACGATCGCCGCGGCCTGCTGAGGCAATCCGGTTGCACCGTCTGGCTGACGGGCCTGCCGGCGAGCGGCAAGAGCACGATCGCGTTCGCAGTCGAGCGTATGCTGATCGATGCCGGCCAAGCCGCCTACGTGCTGGACGGCGACAACATTCGACACGGCCTATGCGGCAATCTCGGATTCTCCGCCGAGGATCGGGCGGAGAATATTCGCCGGATCGGTGAAGTCGCCCGCCTCTTCGCAGATGCGGGACTCGTCACGCTCACTTCGTTTGTCAGTCCGTATCGCGCTGATCGCAAACTCGTCAGGTCGCTCCATGAGGAAGTTTCGATACCTTTCGTCGAAGTGTTTGTCGATACGCCGGTCGAAGCATGCGAGGCACGAGATCCCAAAGGGCTGTACAAAAAGGCACGGGCTGGGGCGATTTCGAACTTCACGGGCGTCAATGATCCTTATGAGCCGCCGTTGGCCCCGGAATTGGTTCTCAGGACACAGGAATACGGGATCCAGGACTGCAGCGAGGCCGTCATCAAGCTGCTGAAGATGATGGGATTGCTCGAGTTGCGGTGATCCATTCATTCGGCATTTCCATAAGTATATCTCCTGATTGAAGTTATGCGTCATTTCTGACGGCTGGCGGTTGTTGACCTCTCTGACCGAGGTAAACAGGAAATTAATGTCGCCGTCATGGATCCAGCTGTTGATTCGGACAATCAAGGTAATTATTATCACGCCTGTCGATCCGCTCATTGAGGCGGATGTGACATGAGGCGCATTCCGACGTTCGGCGAGTGGTCGCGACCGGGGGGCGTCCGAGGTAGGGAAACAGGGACGTGTTGTCGCGCCGCCCGCGTGGATCGGCAAAAACGGCAATCGGACGAGGGAGAGATTCATGAAGAGTTTGGTCGCATCACTTGCTTTGCTTGTCGGTTTTTCGACGGCACAGGCCAGCATGGTTTCATACAACGTCAATTACGGCCCGGAAGCTGCGGCTTCGCCGAACCACGTGGTCGGGATGCTGCCGCTCTTTGACCCGGGGCTTGGAACGCTCACAAAAGTCACATTGACGCTCGATTCGACAACCTCCGGCGGTACGATCGCCTGGGACAATGAGGCCCCGACCTCGACGAATATCACGCTCGGCATCGGCGCCGAAGTGACGGTCACAGCTCAGTCCTTGCTCACGGCTGTCGCGCTTCCGCTGCAGACGGGCTCGGCGATGGGCGTGGACGCCGACAACGACGGCGCGGCGGACTTCATTGGCACGGATTCGTTCTCCGTCGTCGGCGGGTCCGGCATGGACAGCGACATGGATATGAGCACGGCCCCGGCCACGCTTCTGGCTTTCACGGGGTTGGGGACCTTCAACGTCGAGCTGGCTTCGGGTGTTGAGACGTTCCTGAGCACGTCCGGCGGATTCGGACCGATCGATCCGGTTCCGGGCGTGACGCAGGGTACAGTCACAGTGACGTACGAGTATGTTCCGGAGCCGGCGACCGCTCTGATGTTCGTGTTCGGCGGAATCGCTCTCATTCGTCGCCGACGCTAAGTACGAATCGCCATCGTTCGCGGCGAAAGGCACGCGGGCGACGGCAATCATACTGAACAGACATTTCGCGGCCCGAGTCGATTCCCTGAATCGATTCGGGCTGTGTTCATTTCGGCGAGCGTGAATTCGATGGAGCGGGAACGAGATTGAGTAGAATGGGCTTCGCAACAGGTAAGGCGGCCGATTGTTGACCGCCATCTCGATGGCCGGAATCATGAGGGACAGCGGGACTCCTTGATACGTCGAAAGCGAACCCGAACTCGGGCAGTCGGCCTGCAAGTCGAGCGTCCGGCAATCCGATGGGCCGATCTGCACATGCACTCGCGCGCCTCGGACGGTCACTACACGCCTGCCTATCTCATGGAGCTCGCAAGCCTGCGCGGCCTTTCCGCTGTTGCGTTGACGGATCACGACACGGTCGACGGTCTGGCCGAAGCGGCAGCAGCGGCCGAGAAGTTCGGAATGGACTTCATCAACGGGGTTGAACTGGATGCGGCTCATTACCAAGGCACGATGCACATTCTCGGCTATGGATTCGATCCGACGGCGCAGAGCATGCAGGGTCATCTGCATGCGGCCAAGTCGGCGCGATCCAATCGAAACGGAGAAATCCTGCGGCGCTTGCGCGAGCTCGACGTTCGGATTGACGAATCGGAACTGCTTGGGCGGCGCGGCGCGGCGGAATTGGGGCGTCCGCATATCGCCGACGCTATCGTCCGTGCCGGCCGGGCGCGGGATCGCGAGGCAGCGTTCAGAGACTATCTGGGAGAAGGCGCCGCGGCTTACGTCGTCGGCGACAAGCTGAAACCGTCGTCGTGCATATCGGCCATTCGCAACGCTGGCGGTGTGGCAGTCCTCGCTCATCCAACAACGTTGCGTTGCAGTTCCGATCTCGAGTTGGAGACGATCGTCGCCCGGCTCGAATCCGATGGACTCGGCGGCATTGAAGTGTGGCATCCGAGTCAGGATGAGGCGAAGCAGAAGCGACTGCTGGCGCTGGCGAAGCGCTTCGATCTTGTCGCAACCGGCGGCTCGGATCTTCATGTTGTGTCGAGTCACGAGAAGCACGGCACGGGCTTCGGCATCCGCATCGACGCGCGAATTGTCAGCGATCTGTCGTCGAGATTCGGCCGCTGAACTGCGCGCCGAATCGCGGCGATTCGCGCGGCATGGACCGATCAAACCAAAAAAATATGCGTCGATTTTTCGCAACGTCTGGAGGCGGCGTGATGCTGTCGTTCCGTGTGGGCGTTGACGTAAGTGCTGCATTTTGAGTCCCTTATGAGAGGTGCTGTCGGTTTGGCGGGGAAATTGACGATCCGCCACTCCCCGACAATCCGGTCTTGCGCCCCGACGCGCAAGTTAACTCGTCACATTGGCTTGCCGACGACCCTCAACAGCCACGGGTACTGGACCATCGTGGCTCAATCGGACCGATTTCAATTTAGAGGGAATCGAAACATGGCCATGAACTCTGGCAACATCACCAAGGCGACGTATCAGGCGGACATCAAGCGAAAGCAGGCGTTTTTCAATCGCTGCCAGCGACGCTTTAAGGTCGCCAAGACGACCGGCGAGAAGACGTTCCTGAAGAACGAAGCCAAGCGGATCTGCACCGAACTGCGAATGTGCTCCAAGAACTGGAAGAACTTCGGCTTCGGCGGCTGCACATGGGTCACGAAGAACTACAACATGGTCAACTTCACGACGGGCAACAAGACGTCGCGACCGACGGCCAGCCGCAAGACGACGAGCAACAAGACGTCGGCTCGCCGCACGAGCGCTCGACGAACCGGCACGACGCGAACGAGCTCGCGCCGAACGATGAACGGCTCGAAGGTTCGCGCCAACAGCCGAACGCGCTCCAGCGCTTCGCGCCGCAGCTACGTCGCCTGGTAAATCCAAGGCACCAGACTTCCACGCGCTCCGGTGGAGAAGGTTCGGGAGTGGAGGCTTCCCGAGTCGGTCTCGCCGGAGCAATAAGACAAGAGCCGAAACGCGTTGACGGTGGATACCGGGCGTGTTTCGGCTTTCTTGTATTCCAGCCGAACGGTGCGTGACGGGACGCACGGGGGGGCTGAGCGGCTGTTCTTCATTGCAGCAAGCTCCCGCCGGATCGCATTGATGCGACAGTTCGCATCGAGTTTGCAGATGGCGAAACGCGTGTAACTTCTTCTGCCGCTTCGGGATCGGTCGTTTTGCATGAGAAACGCCCCCCTGCAAATTGGCGCAAATTGTGCAAAATCCGGGGTCATTCTGAGTCGCCGGAAAATCCGAGGGGTGGTTCTTCGCGACTCGGCTTTCCGCGGCTGCTGGTTCCTGATGGTTGAGCATTTTCATTCGTGCAAATTCCCGCAAAGTGTCGCAAACTCTCGCAAATTCGGCGACGCAGGGCGACAGGCACCTGCGATATCGGGCCGGGCTTTCCGGAGCGCCGCGCCATTGATGATGCTTGGTCTGTGTTCCGGGGAATCGGGGGTTCATCTCGGAATTCCGGGAAGGCAATGCACGCCGGCGATGCGACGTTGGTGATCGCGAAGTGCTTGGCGCTTGGGCGCTTATTTCGCACTTTCAGTGCTTGAATCGTGTGTTGGTCCGGGACCCAGGGCTGCGGTTGCCCGCTTCGCGGGCTGCACTTGCCCTGGGCTTCTATGAGTGTCCGTCGGATGTCAAGTGTGGCCTCGCGTTGGAGTCGGCTCATTCTTCTATCCGAGCATCGGCACGATCGCGCCTGGCCCAAGTGGGTTTTCCGAGCATGTTGATGACAGCCCCATCTGTCTTCGAGCCGTGAGCCCAGCCCGGGGACGAGCGAGTCATCATGACACGAGCGACTCGTTTGTTCAAAGCCCCAATCGATTTCGTCGTAAACTGCCAGCGAAGTTCCTCACCTATATGCTCTTTCTTCTTCCTCTGCGCTCTACGCCGCGATGCGCGAGACGAGCTTAAGGTCGTGATACAGCCCTCGAATCCAGCGATTCGCGATTGCCGCAACCACGACACAGCGCTTCTTGCCACGTGCTTCCATCTCGACTGAGAACCGGATCCATCGCGGATCGTATCGCCGCAGTCGATGCGCCGCCTCCATCAAAGTCGCTCGCAGATATCGATTGCCGGCGTGTATCAGACCCGCGTCCGCTTGTCGCAGTCCGCTGGACACATTGCGCGGCGACAACGCACAGTAGTTGGCCAGTTGTTTGCCGGTGCGGAAGCGGGTCGCGTCGCCGATTTCGGCGCGGATGACGCAGGCCGTGATCAATCCGAGACCGCGGAGCGATCTGAGCTTCGAGACCATCGGATCGTCGCAGGTCACTTCATCCATGTGCGATTCGACGCGTTTGATGCGTTTGACGATGGTGTCGAATTCGTCGCACGCATCGTTGACGAGCCAGCGAGTTTCGGGCGGAAGTTCGACGATCTGAAGCCAGTGGCGCCAGCGCAGCGTCCATCGAATGCCTTTCGGCTCCTGGATACGAAGGTCTCGCAGCCAGCCAGCGACCTTCAGCTTGAGGACGCGCCGTCGATCGACTAGATCCTGGCGGTGACGAACCAGCCGGCGAAGTTCGCGAATCGACTCCGGCGCTAACCAGACACGCGGGAGGTAACCGACGCGGACCAGATCGGCGAGCATCCGCGCGTCGGTGAAGTCGGTCTTGTCGGGCGATTGTTTCATGCGATGGACGTAACCGGGATGGGCGAGATCGATCGACCAGCCGGCGCGATGGATCAACTCGTCGGCGAGGTTCGCGGCGCCGGTGCAGGATTCGATGGCCGCCCGAATGACAGAACCGAACTGACGCACGAAGGGGTCTATGGCGAGCCAGTGATTCTCGCAGCGCCGATTGGCCAGAACCCGTCCCGACGCATCCAGGACGCAGACCTGAACGAACGCCGTCGCATAATCAAGACCTACAAACACCTGCCTGCCCGCCTCAACCTGTGTAGAATGATTCATGTCCGTTGCTCCTGAAAAGGGTTTTTGCTCGGGCTGGTAGCGTATACCAGCCCGGCAACGGACGCTCATCCCTATCTTTCATATGGCACGCTTTCAGCGTGCGTTCGTGACGAACCACAATTGAAGGGGTGAATTGCGGTTTTCAACTCTGACTCGCGCGACGGACAATTTGATGGTCGGACGCGTCAACTCGCGTTGAATTGTTGAAAATGTAACCACGCTTGCAGTGCGTCGACGCGCGCGAGTCTGGTAGAATGGCGGGCATGAGGGCCGTTCGCTATTTGTTGTTATCGATTCTCGTCGGGGTCATTGCGGCCAGGGTCGTGAGTTCGCGGGGGGCGGTCGGTTATTCGTCCTCGGGCTTCCAGGTCTATGTGAATGCGAGCACGTTCTGGGTTGTCTTCGAACCGGATTCTGTAGATGAGGCTGTTCATGCGCCCGCCGGCTGGTCGGTCGGCAAGCTTGGTGCGTATTCAGATGGGCTGATCATGCCGACTGCCAGCGGTGGTCGGTTTGGCATTCCCTATTGGCTGATCCTGCTCGTGGCGGCACCTGCGTGGTATGACCTGCACATGCGCGCGCGCGCCGAGGTGCGACGACGGCGCGGACGGTTGTGCCAATCGTGCAGCGCCGTTCTGAGTGACGGCGATCGCAGCCTTTGCGCGGCTTGCCAGGAAAAGCGAGCCGGCGTTGATGAGTGGGAGACGGTGATTCGGGAGCAGCTCGTCCCTGCGGGGTGGACGCCGAGTCGCGACGTGTGGGATTCGATTGAGAAGCCGGATGGGCTTCAGCCGTTTTCCGAAGCGCGACGCATCCTTGGATCGTACGGCGATTTGGAATTCTGGACGCGCGAGCGCGACAGGCAAGTGGTGCTTAGACCGTCCGTCGCTGCGGAGTACGTCGATCAGATTCGTTTCCTGGCATCGCAAGTCGGGCATGCACTCTATCCGATCGGCTCGCACACGATCCAGGACGAAGTGTATCTGCTGGTGGACGATCGGGGCGTCGTGTTTGAGTTGGACGTATGGGAGTCGGGCGGCAACGAGCCGGCGGAGGCGAGTTTTGAACTCTATCCATACGCGGGGACATTTGAGATCGCGATGGATGCGCTGATGAGGGAGGCGGATCCGATCGCGCGACGATGGAATCGGGATTTTGATTCGGAGTTCGGGCGTTTGGGGGTGTTGAATCAGGGGTATTTGGTTGAAGAGCGGCGGAACGATGGTGAGTTGAGTCGGTGTGTTGAGGTTGTTGCGGGGCGATGGAAGAGGGGGTGAAGGTGTGTGAGGGCAGGCGTGGGTTCGTGATGCGTATCGTCGGGGGGGACGGAGCGATTCATCGTGACAGATAATCTGGCCGAAACGGACGATCCCATTGGACGCGCTCCCCACGAGTATCGAATCTTTGCCATGGATGGTCGATTACATGTCGCGAGTCTCAAAGATCTCAAACACAGGTGCCCTCGAATTCTGGTGGAATCGACCCTTCGTAGCGTCGTCATAGCCGACATTAATAGCTCGATCCAAGTGTTCGGGAATAAAGTCGAGAGTCTTTAGGATTTCCTGACTAGGGCGTAGGACATAGATTTCAACACGCTGCCGTGATCTCATGTCAGTTAACTGGGCTTGGGCGAAGAGATGGTCAAACGCGACGCCAATATTCTGGAGGAAACTCCCTCGCTCCCGTAGGTCGGCGACAGGTGAGGCCTCGATTGCGATAATATGTGTTGCCCCCCAATCAACAGCCGCTTCGATCGGTATGTTGTGGGCAAAACCTCCGTCGACTATATATAGGTCAGTGCTACGTCCAGATGGGTCGATGAACGGACGCGCCGGAAAGACAGGGAAAATAGTACCTGATGCGATGACCAACCGAATGATCTGTGTTGGGTCCTCAACGAAACTGAGTTCACTGCCTCGCCGGATGTTGATTGCACGCTGGAGATACTCTGGTTGCGAATCGCTTGATTGCGCGGGCAAGTACACATATTTATCCGAAGTACCTGAGCTTCCAAGAATAGAGACAGTCATTACGAAGTCTCGACGTCTATTCAGTGTGGAATCACATATTGCGGTACTCAGCGCTGTTTCTTGCTGATCAAGTCCGCCCAAGTTTGAGCGGTTCTGTCTGATCTCTCCGTCCAGTATCTGTTGGAAATGCCCAACTACTTGCTCTCGCATCAAGTCCCCTTGTGATAGCGACTTATGAAAGAACGCAGAGAAAACGCAGAAAAGCCCAAGCGTCGTCAGAAAGAGTGCGCCTCTACGCCAAACACGGACTTCGATGCTGGCGAATCTCATGGTTGAAGAAGCCCTGTTATACCCATGAGAAACCAGCCATGCGGAGTTTACAAGTAATACGATTACAATCCATACGGTACTCAACCGAAAAGGAAGCCAGAAGAGATAGTAAGTAAGTCGCGACGTTGGAGTGATATCGCGTATGAGCGAGGGGCAGCAGGTATTTGTTAGCATGAAGGCTACGATTAGCAACAGCAGCAATATTCGTGTGCGTACCAGTGACCCACTCCGCGCTAGGCGAATCACGGGATAGGCTAGGTTGATTGCGCGAACAACTTTCTTTCGTGTTTCAGGAGGGGACATGGTGAGTTTGGTCAGTCGCCTATCGATCCCATCCCTGATGATGTCAATAAACCACGTGGCTTGAATGAGGATCATGCCAATTAGGATGCCCAATAGAATTCGGGCAGCAAGATATGGATCCAAGAGATTAACGAGGTCGATTGATCTCCAAACATCGCACAGCCGAGATGCATTTGCGTTGTCGGCCGCCGTAACCCCTATCGCCGTAGGGAGCGCATTGAGGGCTCCTCCGGAGGTACCAACGACGAGGTCAATGTCCGGGGAGGGAAGACCGTGTGGTTGTGATGCCTGGTCGTTAATAGCTCTAATCTGTTCCTCAATACTCGCGATTGCTCCGGCTTGATACGCACATTTCGCTCCGCCTCCTGAAAGTACGAGCGCAAGCCTGGGGCGATCTCCATAGCGGCGATAATAGTGGCGCATAGAGTCGAGGATCTCTCGCAGGGAAATATACCGTGTCTTGCCGTTGCCACCAAAGCTGACCCTTGTGGACCTTGCCCAGAACTGTATGCGCTTTGCTAACTGCTGGATTGCTGTTTCCTTATTACCTTGTTCACAGTCGTGCTGATGGCGAAATACTCGGCGTGCCCCATCGGGGGAACGTATCGTGAGCAACTTGGCTCGGAGAGTCGAAATATCCTCGGGCTCAAAATCTGCACGAACGACCCAGACTTCGGCAGGTAATGCAGTCACGCCCAAGGGATCTTGGCGCTCAGATTCTTCAATCTGTGGCTGGGGTGCGACACCGCCTTGCCCGCCGAGTTCATTCGGTTCTGGCGGCGGGGGAAGGTTAATGACAATCAGATCACTCTGCATCCGCTGGAGTCGAGTTTCAAACCAGTTTGTTAAGTGGGAATCCTTATGTGGTATCGGTCTGGAGGGCACAGAGCCATCAAAGACGAATCCTACTCGATGACGAACCGTGTTCGCTATGATGACCTCGGGCGAGTCCAGCAGTAGTTGTAGTGTATCATTGTGTCCAAAGCTCAATTCTGAGTAGTCAAACCAGTCTACATTGAGGGAATCGAGCTGAGCCCGCGGTACGATGGTCCCGGATAATGACATTGGGTCGCCGAATACGAATTGAAGCCTTCCGTCACGACTGGCGCGAACTATGATGTCAACAAGGGATTTCGAAGTTGTCTTGTATTCGTTTTGGAGCTTTGCTAGGCTCTCACGATGAATTAGACAGAGTGGTGCGTAAGTGTAACAGCCTTCCCCACGCCGCTTTGGGGACGCGAAAGGACTGATAGAAGGTGGTAGCTCGGGTGTGATTAGGTAGCGGCAATCCCACGTTGGATATGTGCCGTCGGCACGACGTGAGATGCGTTCCTTTTCATTAAGCACGGCGCTCGTCGCCGCTAGTGCCCCCGGACTCAACACTGCGATATCGACTAGTCCGGCATCAACCCAATCTAACACCTCTTCTGCCGTTCCGCTGGCGAATACAACGGTGTGGCCAATTTGCGCGAATTGTTGTGCCATTTTCGAGGCACGGCCTGTGATGTTGTCATATGCGACGATGCCGATTCGGTATGGTCTCGTAAAAACCGAATCGGAGCGATTGGCTTCGGCGGCGGGGGTCTGTGCGGCCTGCAAGCCAACCAGCAAGATTAGGTTCGCGGCAAAGAACATGAGGGTGACTCCAGCGAGTATCGATTATGGTGTTGTAAGATAATATGTAACCCCACGATGAAGGAAAGGGCCCAAAGTGAATCATGGGATCAGTCAGGATAGTCGTCAAGTTCTAGTCGTTCGACGATCGCGGCCGCTTGGCACTGTTGTCGCCGTGAATGAGATTGGCAGTCGTGGACGAGTCGAGGCTGTCCGCGAAATACAACGCCCTTTCCGGGCTAAATGCGAGGAAAAAAAACGCCGGCCACGGGGTGCGCTCCGACCGGTTCGCGGTCTCCGCTTCACCCGTGGCTAGGAACTCTTGCTCCTTCGGAGCTGAATTGGTCTTGGAGACATTGGCGATTTCGATGGTTGTGCAAATCGGAAATCGTCACTCGTATTCCGGGGAAGCCTCGGGCGTCTCGAGGGTATCTGGGAGTTGCAACGTCTTTTCCGGCAACGCCGTGAATTCAACCCTCAAGTCTGAGCCTCGCTGACTCAGCATGGCGAATCATCCGGCGTCCATGAGCATGACTCCGCCGTGAGGACACGGCGGCTCCGACTAGTGCTGCCGCCATTGTGTTCAGTTCACGGCGTGGCCTCTCAGGGCTTATCTCGAGACGATACTGCAAACCCGGGGTTGCGCTTCGATTGCTTCGCGTTCTGCGCTGATTCCGGGGTGAAATGTGGTTCATCACGGAGTATCTGGATGATTCGGTGTGCCGATACAAGCGCGACAGTTGTATCCACCCTGGGGCCCGTTGGGGTCACGTGCGAGTAGCCCCCGTTTCCATCGCGTGGTTGCCGGCCGTTTTTCAGGCCCCGTTCCTGCTGGACGGGATGAGCTTGTTGCCCTGAGTCGCGCCGTACCTACGGCACGGCTATGGTGATGGCCAACCAGCTTTCCCAGCCTTGAATAGGCTGGGCTATTCTCAGCGCGTCCCTATCGGGACGCGGTATTCGCGCTACTGCGGATGCCTTTAGAGTTTCACGATATTTCGTGATGAACCTGAAGTGTTTCGCACCTTCAGGGCCAAATGCCGGGAATAAACGCCGAGTCTTGACTCGTGTTGTTCACCAAGACTTCGCGAGGTACTCCTGCAGCAGGCTTCCCCATTGGGTTGGGCGCAGGTCCATGCCGATTCCACATTCTTCGCCGACGTCGTTTTCGATTAAGTTAGGTGGGCAATTCTGATGAAATGTCCAGGCGAGGAAGGGGATCTCCTCCTGCATTGCATAGTCCATCAACTGTTGACAATCGTTGAGACTCATGCCGACGTCGTTAGGGTCTGAGATGGGGCCGAATTCACCGATGATGACGGGGAGTTTCGAGGCCGGACCGACCAGGAGTTCGTCGAGGTCGGTGATCGGATTGTAGAAGTGAATCTCGTAGGCAATGTTGTCGCCGCCGCCGGCCGTGATGGGGTGATCCACGTAATAAGTCAGACGCCGCGCCCATGCGCCGGTGCCCTGTGCAAGAATCAGATGGTGCGACGTGCCGGCCGCGTCCTCCACGATCCGGATCGTTTGCGCCGCACGGTTCATGGCGGTCCAGACGAGTGCATCGCGGGCGCCGTCGAAATTCTCCTCCGGCTCGTTGCAGATGCCGAACATGACGTGCGAATCGTCCAAGAGGGCTGCGGACAGTTTCTTCCAGACTTCGTCCGTTTGCGGCGTCGGCGCACCGAGTTCGTCGACTGTCGGGTCGATCCATAGTGAAAGCAGCACATACACGTTCTTACTCGTCATGTGATGAACGATCGTGACGATGTCGTCGAAATATTGGGCATCGTTCAGGATTCCGCGATAGTGTTTTGCGAAAGACTGCGTCCCTTCGGCGTGGCTTTCGAGCGCCAGCCGCACAAAATTCGCTCCCCAATCGTCGATGAGCGTGTCTGCACGGCGAATCACTTCGTTCGGTGATTCGTTGTCGTCCCACAGGCACGCGACGCAACCGCGCGTGTCCTGCAGGTTTGCGCCGCGTCCGTGAAACGCGGTGCCGCCACCATTTCCATCAGAAATGAAGATGCGATTGGCGTTTGTGAATAGCCATCCTTGTGGCAGCGCGGTGCATTCAGCGCAGGTCGTTACATTCGAATCGGTTGTGTTCGTCGGGTCCGGCACGAGCTGGCAGGCGACGCCGATTGTCAGTCCGAACGAAAGGGTCGCGATCAAGGGCATGCTGATTGTTCTTGAAGGATAGCGGTTCATTCGATGTCTCCCGTTCTGCCGACGGATCCCGGTGCAAACAAGTCGGTTTGCATCGCCATTCGTCATGGCATCAGGGTTTTCAGCGTAAGTGCCCGGATGCGCCGCCTCCTGAGTGCCCCGTAATTCGCCTGGCATTAACCGCCACGAATTCACGCCAGCCCTCAAATCCACGTGGATTCGGGGCGAAGTGGCTGCCTTACGATTCGCGGCGGTGCTGCGGACTTATTTCGCCAATGGGCCGGCCATCGTGATGGCCGTGCCGCGGGAGATGGGTTTGGCCAGTTACGATAGAGGCGGAACAGGCTCGGGGCCGGAGCGGTTGTCGAGGGGGGTTCTCTGCCCGGGTCAGGGGCGGCGACGTCGTTCGGTGGTCGAAGGGCGGATGACGATCGAACCGCGGCCGGCAGGGGCGAACGGGACTTGATTGCGGGCGATGGCTTCGTCGATGAGGCGGGCGACGTATGGACGCGCGAGTGTCGATGCGCCCTCCAGGCTGATCCATCGTGTCTGTTTGCCGGACCCTTGAAGCAGTTTTTCAGGGTCCGGGAGTTCCTTGCCTTGATTGAAGTAGAGCTTCACGCCTTCTGCGTCGGCGCGGATTCCGATTACGCCCTCGTATCCGCGCTCATTCGGCGAAAAGCTGACGACAAGGAAGTCGCGGTATTCATAAACGACTTCGTGGGCGGTCGGCAGGCGCTTGCGCAGGTGTCGTCGGGCTGCGCTGATCAGCCGAAGATGATCGGCTGCGAACTTGTCGATGATCGTGCGCACTTGCGCTTCGGCCGATCGTCGTGCGGCCGCGGATTGGGGGGCGTCCGGAGCCTTGGCTTTGGATTGATCGGCACGACGTCCGAGAGTTTTTTTCTTCGCGCTCATATTGCAGTTGTTTCCGCGGCTCGACCCCAAGAAGTCCGCTTCGTCTGATCTTCATGGGGAGCCAAGCGCTGAGTACATGTCGATGGCGAACGGTACGGTCGCACCGCCGACAGACTCAACCGACGTCGGATATGGTTGACGGGGCAGGGGCGTGATGTCAACGGTGTGTTTGATTCGAGTCGTTTGCACGGATGCCATGGGATCTTGGAGTGGTTTGGAAAGGCCTCTGCAATCGGTCCGCGGCGAGGACCCTACGTACTGGAAACGGGATGCTCGGGTCGGTGGTTCCTAATGTGTGATCGCCCTAGGGGGGAAGTACCCCAAGTCGAATCTTGTTCTTGTTACCCAAACTCATGGGTATCATAAGCGGGTCGGTGAAGCGGTTTCATCGAGAAAGCTCGCTGAAGATTGGTAATGGAGCGTAAAGATGAGGATTCGTACCATCGTTGTGATCGGACTGATGCTGGGCAGTGTTGCGTTGTTGTCGGCGACTTATGCGGAGGCCAAGCCGGAAATCGCGAACGTTGAGAATTCACTGCCCGGCACAACCGAGCCGTTGATGGCTGACGGTGGATCTCAGCGTTGCCATGACTTGAGAGTCCTCTGTGAGAAGGAAGCGAGGGATCGGGCAGACGGCTGTCGTCATGACAATGATGTTCAGCTGGAGAACAGACTGTCGGCGGCACAAGAAGCGCTCGCGAAGTGCGGGAGCTCGCAGGCCTGCATCGACGATTACAACTCGGAGGTCCAGGCTGCGTATGCAGAGCACTACTATACCGAACAGCAGTGCAATTTTGATGAAGCCTGGGACTATTCCGACTGTGAAGGTGATGAGATACTCTGCAACAGGCCGCATCAACAGTGATTGATTGGGATAGGGATGGAAAGAGGTGTCAGGAAAGAACCACTTTGCGAGAGGTGGTGAAATCAACCTGGCACTTTTTCCGTCCCATTTCCGCCCCCCTTTTCCGTTCGTGAACACCGCGTCCGCGTCGCAGGAGCAGGAGCGCGATCGGTGCGCAGAGCAATATCGTGGCGGGTTCCGGGATGATCTCGAATTCCAGAAACCCATTGCCGACGCCCTGAGCGCCGGCGGCGGATGGGAAGTTAATGATGCGGAAGAGGTAGGCGAAGTCCCACGTACGGTTGGCAGGCAGGAGAAATTCGCCTTCGTCGGCAAGATGGCTGTCGCCGGTGTGAAAGATGGTATCGGCGGACGCCGAGACATCGTGGATTTCTTCATGCGTGACGGCGTCGAACACGTCAAAGCTGAGATCGGCAATCATGAGGTCGGCGGGGAGCGTGACGTCGAAGACAGTGCGGTAGCGCACGACGAGGTCATCTGTCGGCGTGATCTTGATGCGGCCGGAGACGCCGGTGGTGGTGCTCTCGGTTGGCGTGGCGGTGGCGGCGAGGGAGGCGTCGACGAGGAAGTGACCCTGCTCGGCCCACGAGAAGTCGTAATCGGCCGAAACCCAATCGTTGCCGAGCATGCGGCTGTGGGTGGTGACAAACGGGTTGGTCACGGTGGCGGAGCCCGTCGCGGTAACCAATTCCGACTGGATACTCACACTAAGTATCCAACTGTCGACAGTGAACGAGTCGGCAATGACGCGCGGAGCCATCGTGCACACAAACACGCAGGTCAGCGTCACGAGTCTATTGCATTGCATTGGCGCGGCACTCCGAGACCGCGTTCATTCTACGGGCAATGACCATGCAATTGCACGGTTTGTCCGGGATATCCTTGCCATGCATTGCGGCAATGGTTAGTTCTTGAGATTCTCAATGGGCAGGAGAATCGGTATGGGCCATCAAATCTCATCGCCTGAATCGGGTTTGCGCTTCACGGGTACGTCGCAGGAGCAGGAGCGCGATCGGTGCGCAGAGCAATATCGTGGCGGGTTCCGGGATGATCTCGAATTCCAGGAACCCATTGCCGACGCCCTGAGCGCCGGCGGCGGATGGGAAGTTAATGATGCGGAAGAGGTAGGCGAAGTCCCACGTACGGTTGGCAGGCAGGAGAAATTCGCCTTCGTCGGCAAGATGGCTGTCGCCGGTGTGAAAGATGGTATCGGCGGACGCCGAGACATCGTGGATTTCTTCATGCGTGACGGCGTCGAACACGTCAAAGCTGAGATCGGCAATCATGAAGTCGGCGGGGAGCGTGACGTCGAAGACAGTGCGGTAGCGCACGACGAGGTCATCTGTCGGCGTGATCTTGATGCGGCCGGAGACGCCGGTGGTGGTGCTCTCGGTTGGCGTGGCGGTGGCGGCGAGGGAGGCGTCGACGAGGAAGCGGCCCTGCTCGGCCCACGAGAAGTCGTAATCGGCCGAGACCCAATCATTGCCGAGCATGCGGCTGTGGGTGGTGACAAACGGGTTGCTCACGGTGGCGGAGCCCGTTCTGATCGACGACTCACCGTCAATCCCAACCAGCAGCAGCCAACTGTCCACAGTGAACGAGTCGGCAATGACGCGCGGAGCCATCGTGCACACAAACACGCAGGTCAGCGTCACGAGTCTATTGCATTGCATTGGCGCGGTACTCCGAGACCGCGTTCATTCTACGGGCAATGACCACGCAATTGCACGGTTTGTCCGGGATATCCTTGCCATGCATTGCGGCAATGGTTAGTTCTTGAGATTCTCAATGGGCAGGAGAATCGGTATGGGCCATCAAATCTCATCGCCTGAATCGGGTTTGCGCTTCACGGGTACGTCGCAGGAGCAGGAGCGCGATCGGTGCGCAGAGCAATATCGTGGCGGGTTCCGGGATGATCTCGAATTCCAGGAACCCATTGCCGACGCCCTGAGCGCCGGCGGCGGATGGGAAGTTAATGATGCGGAAGAGGTAGGCGAAGTCCCACGTACGGTTGGCAGGCAGGAGAAATTCGCCTTCGTCGGCAAGATGGCTGTCGCCGGTGTGAAAGATGGTATCGGCGGACGCCGAGACATCGTGGATTTCTTCATGCGTGACGGCGTCGAACACGTCAAAGCTGAGATCGGCAATCATGAAGTCGGCGGGGAGCGTGACGTCGAAGACAGTGCGGTAGCGCACGACGAGGTCATCTGTCGGCGTGATCTTGATGCGGCCGGAGACGCCGGTGGTGGTGCTCTCGGTTGGCGTGGCGGTGGCGGCGAGGGAGGCGTCGACGAGGAAGCGGCCCTGCTCGGCCCACGAGAAGTCGTAATCGGCCGAGACCCAATCATTGCCGAGCATGCGGCTGTGGGTGGTGACAAACGGGTTGCTCACGGTGGCGGAGCCCGTTCTGATCGACGACTCACCGTCAATCCCAACCAGCAGCAGCCAACTGTCCACAGTGAACGAGTCGGCAATGACGCGCGGAGCCATCGTGCACACAAACACGCAGGTCAGCGTCACGAGTCTATTGCATTGCATTGGCGCGGTACTCCGAGACCGCGTTCATTCTACGGGCAATGACCACGCAATTGCACGGTTTGTCCGGGATATCCTTGCCATGCATTGCGGCAATGGTTAGTTCTTGAGATTCTCAATGGGCAGGAGAATCGGTATGGGCCATCAAATCTCATCGCCTGAATCGGGTTTGCGCTTCACGGGTACGTCGCAGGAGCAGGAGCGCGATCGGTGCGCAGAGCAATATCGTGGCGGGTTCCGGGATGATCTCGAATTCCAGGAACCCACCGCCGACGCCCTGAAATCCGGCGGACGATTGATCATTAAGGAGGCGGAAGAGGTAAACGAAGTCCCACGTGTGATTGGCAGGCAGGAGGAATTCGCCTTCGTCGGCAAGATGGCTGTCGCCGGTGTGAAAGATGGTATCGGCAGACGCGCCTGTATCATTAATGACCTCTTGCGAGCCGGTGTCGGAAACTTTGAATCTGAGGTCGGCGATCATGAGGTCGGCGGGGAGCGTGACGTCGAAGACAGTGCGGTAGCGCACGACGAGGTCATCTGTCGGCGTGATCTTGATGCGGCCGGAGACGCCGGTGATGGTGCTCTCGGTTGGCGTGGCGGTGGCGGCGAGGGAGGCATCGATGAGGAAGTGACCCTGCTCGGCCCACGAGAAGTCGTAATCGGCCGAGACCCAATCGTTGCCCAGCATGCGGCTGTGGGTGGTGACAAACGGGTTGCTCACGGTGGCGGAGCCTGCGCCGGTAATGCCATCGCCTTCGATTCCCACGAACAGCATCCAGCTATCGACAGTGAAGGAGCCGGCAATGACGCGCGGCGCCATCGTGCACACAAACACGCAGGTCAGCGTCACGAGTCTATTGCATTGCATTGGCGCGGTACTCCGAGACCGCGTTCATTCTACGGGCAATGACCATGCAATTGCACGGTTTGTCCGGAAAATGCTTGCCATGCATTGCGGCAATCGTTAGTTTTGAGATTCTCAATGGGCAGGAGATTTTGCATGGGCCATCAAATTACATCGCCTGTATCGGGCTTACGATTCACGGGCTCGTCGCAGAATCAGGAATGCGATCGGTGCGCAGAGCAGAATGGTGGCGGGTTCCGGGATGATTTCGAACTCCAGAAACCCACCGCCGAAGCCCTGAGCGCCGGCGGCAGACGAGTATCCGACGATCGTGAAGTCGTAAACAAAGTCCCACGTGTGATTGGCGGGCAGGAGGAATTCGCCTTCGTCGGCCAGATGGCTGTCGCCGGTCTGAAAGAAGGTATCGGCAGACGCCGAGACATCGTGGATCTCCTCATGCGTGACGACGTCGAGCACGTCAAAACTGAGATAGGCAATCATGAAGTCGGCGGGGAGCGTGACGTCGAAGACGGTTCGGTAGCGAACGACGAGGTCCTCTGTCGGCGTGATCTTGATGCGGCCGGAGACGCCGGTGGTGGTGCTCTCGGTTGGCGTGGCGGTGGCGGCGAGGGAGGCATCGATGAGGAAGTGACCCTGCTCGGCCCACGAGAAGTCGTAATCGGCCGAGACCCAATCGTTGCCCAGCATGCGGCTGTGGGTGGTGACAAACGGGTTGCTCACGGTGGCGGAGCCCGTTCCGATCGACGACTCACCGTCAATCCCAACCAGCAGCAGCCAACTGTCCACAGTGAACGAGTTCCCGAAGACCCTCGAAGTCGTGCAGGAGGCAATCAGAATAGCCAGAATGGTGCGACCAAAGTTACTGGGCAAAGAACCTCCTTTGATGGGGTAGATTGAATTTTAGTTCATGCGATAGGGGGATTGCAAGCAACTGAGCATCAAGGAACGGCATTGCGACAAAGGAGAAAAGAGATGCTAAAAACTCGAGCGCTGGTGTTTTTATCGCTGAATGCACTCGTTGTGGCCGCTTTTGCGAATCGCGCCGAGTCGGATTGCTGCGAATTGCCTGGCGGAAACTGTGCTACCGGCATTACCGACGAAGCGACCTGCCTGAGCGCAAACGGGACGTGGAGTTCAGGTCTTGTTTGCGACGGGACGGAGTGTGTCAAGCGAATCTACGTGAGAGCAGACTACATTGGATTGGAAGATGGTTCGAGTTGGGCAACACCATTTCGTACATTCTATGCTGCATTAAACAATGTCGCTCCACTTCCCGCAAAGTCGGAGATCTGGGTCGCAACGGGTACCTACGTGGCCGATCAAGGGCCGTTCGAGCTCCGTGATCGAGTCAAAATCATCGGAGGATTTCGTGGCCTTGTAGGCGACGAGGATTTCGACAACGCGACGACGCGAAACGCAAATCCTGAGACCAATGACACCGTGCTCAGCGGCGTCCTCTCAAGCGGTGGCAATGCGCAGGTCATCGTTAGTTCCGAGGGAAACCAGTCTCAGACCTCAATCGAGTCGTTCGAGATCACCGGTGCTGCGGGGCACGCCATACAAGTAGGGAGCGGAAGCCAGGCGAGCTTCAGCAAGCTGTTCATTCATACGAATACGGACAACAGCCTGGGTGGCGCGGGCATGTTCGTGGACGGTTCGCGCATTGCGGTCGAGGGCTGCAAATTCGAGCAAAACGACTCGCAAGGGCTTGGCGGGGCGGTTTTGTGTTCAGGTGGCGAAGATCCCAGTTTTAGTGAATGCATATTTGACGCCAACTCGTGCGAGAATGGCGGCGGCGCTGTATATATTGACTCGGATTCATACCCGCTAATCTCTCAGTGCGATTTCATCGGAAACTACTGCCCATCCGGCTCGGACGGTGGGGCGATCTACTACAGTGGCGGATTCGCAAACAATGATCTCAAGCTCAAGATCCGCAATTGCAGCTTCTGGGGGAACGAGTCTACGAATTCCGTGCAAGGGGCGGGAGGGGCCGTTTCCGTTCACGGTGGTGCCCACGACGTCGAGATTGTCAACAGTGAATTCTACTACAACAACGCCGGCGATGAGGGAGGAGCGATTCGCCTGGACGACGAGTCGCTGACACCGGAGATGACGGTCGACATCGTGAACTGCCAGTTCATCGGCAACACGGCGAGTTCCTATGACGGCATGTGGCCCGTTCAAGGCGGAGCTGTGTCTGTCAACGCGGACACGAACATCACAAACTGTCTGTTCAGCGCCAACATGGCCCGGGACGACAGCGGACAGGGAGTGGCCCAAGGCGGCGCGGTCATGCACTCCGGGGGAGTCTTGAGAGCCGTCAATTGCACATTCAGTGCAAACGAAGTGCAAGGCGGCAATCTCGGGGGCGGCTTATTGAGCTTGGACGCCGGCGATCCTTCCCTCATCGCGAACTGCATCTTCTGGAACAATGCGTCGGACGCCGGTCCGCTGGAGAGTTCACAAATCGTCGTCCCGGATCTCGATCTCCCTGCAACTCAACTGGGAGTTCGCAATTGCAATATCCAGTTTCTCAATTCCCGGCGACATATTCAGTCCGCTGACCCCGCCCCTACGGTGACGGGCCACGGGAATACGAGCCTGGCGCCGGCGTATGTGAGTGAGTTCGGCGCCGACGGGATTCCCGGAACTTTCGATGGCGAAGACCTGTCGCTGCAGCTTGGTTCTCCATGTATCGATATCGGCGACATTACGGACGTGCCGGCCGACACAACCAACGTCGACGATGATAACGATGCCGGTGAGAAGACGCCTGATATCGTGCTGAATCCGCGGAAGCTACCGGGGAATCCGACGTCATATCAGAGCAGCTGCACGGGGCAGGATGTGGACTTGGGGGCTTATGAATTCGCGACGTTGGACTGCAACGGAGTCGGCGGCATCGATCTGATCGAGATCGCGGAATGCGACGCAGATCCGGAATGTCCCGACAAGGACATGAACGACGACGGCATCATCGACACCTGCCAGGACTGCGACGAGAACGGACTCCCGGACCCTTACGAGATCAACGAGTTGGGGGCGGATGATGAGAACGCGAACTGTATTCTCGACGACTGCGAGCCGGACTGCAATGGGAATGGCACGCCCGATGATCTCGACATCGCAACCGGAACATCTCAGGACATCAACCTGAACGGCGTACCCGACACGTGTGACCCGGATTGCGACGGCAACGGGATTCCCGATGACTACGAGGCGCCGCTGCCCGCCGATACCAAGGGACGTGACTTTGTCCTTGCCTTCGCGCCGGCCCACGCGGACAACGACGACCTTATCGTCGAACTGCACTTTACGGCGGATGTCGAAACGGAAGTTAACGTGACATACCCGATGGGACTCACCGATCCCGTCCATCAGATCTCGATCACGGTCAAGCCGAAGGCGGTGGCTGTACTGTCGCTGCCTGTGGATGCTTCAATCGGCTGGAACCCGGGAACCGTTCAACCCAATGCAATTGCCGTGAAGGCAAACCACGATGTCCGCTGTGTGCAGTTCGTGGGTAGTGAACACATCACTGACGGATCCCTGGCGTATCCGGTTGACGCCTTGGGGCAAGAGTACATCGCGATTACAAACAACACATCCGAGGAGACGCAGGATGCAAACGGGGTCAGCGAGGATCGCCCGCAGTTTGTCGTGGTTGCCACCCGAGACGCGACACACCTCATGATTACGCCGACAGCAGACATCGTGAATGGCGCAGGCGGCGCTTACGCAGCAGGTGGCGAATTCCCGGTGACGCTGGAGCGCGGCGAAGGATTTCTCGCCCAGGCCGTCGTGCCGCAATTCGTAAATGCCCCGACGCCCGACCTGACCGGGTCGATCATTGTTTCAGACAAACCCGTGTTTGTGATTAATGGAAATAACTGCGCGACCGTTCCGTCGACGGCATTCCCTTGCGATACGATTTTTGAAACTGCACATCCGGTTACGGCCTGGGGCAGCGAGTACATTGCGGCGAATCTTCCCGAGCGGGATGGCACCGATTGGCCGAGCATCTATCGCATTGTAGCAGCACGAGACAATACGGTTATTCTTCAAGATGGTGTGGATATCGGGACCATCGATCGCGGGGAGTTCATCGAACAGGATGTGACCGGAGATCATGTATTCTCCAGCCAGGGTGGAGAACCGATTTTTGTCGTACAATTCATGCGTAGTACGAATCTCCCGGAAGGGGTTGTATCCGATCGAGGTGATCCAGCGACGTTAAACCTGCTTCCGGTTGAGCAATTCGCCATGAGCTATGAGTTCTCGACTGCCGTCGATCTCAACAACGGGCCAAGCGTGCAGTTTCCACATCACTTTGCAATGATCCTCGCGTCAGACGCGGATGCGAACCTGGGCGGTGTGACTCTCGATAATGACTATATTCCGCTGTCAGAATTCACTGCAATTGGATTGAGCGGCTATCAGGTCGCGAGGATTGGCATCGATGAAGGTTATCACGCGACGTCTTCGCTCATCGCGCCGCACTATGTCATCGTCGGCGGATGGGCAGAAGTGGATTCCTATCTCTACCCGGCCGGTGCGGCGAACATACGCACGCGCACGCCGGACGTTGACTGCAACGCCAACGGGATCATCGACGCCTGCGAATCACCCGGCGAACCGGAGTCGCTGATTCTCTACGTGGACGCCATCGCCAACGGCTTCAACGACGGAAGCGATTGGGAGAGTGCATTCAATTCTCTTCAGGACGCGCTCGCCGCAGCCGCAGGCGCGGATTTCTGCAATCGCGTCGCCATACACGTGGCACAGGGCACGTATCGAGCCGACGACATCGCCGGCCAGAACACGGGTGATCGATCCGAGAGCTTCCAATTGCTGCCTTACGTAACCCTGCGCGGAGGCTACGCCGGACTCATCGGTCCCGATCCCGACAAGCGCGATTTCGTGAACTTCAAAACGGTACTCAGCGGCGACATCGGGACATTGGGAGATCCGACGGACAACACGGAGCATGTGGTCGTCGCCGACGGTGTCGACAGGACGGCGGTACTGGACGGATTCATCGTACTGAGTGGATACACGGAAACAGAGGGCGGCGGCGTGCGCGTCAGCAACGGCTCGGCGACGATCCGTAATTGCCGAATCGAAGACAATCGTGCGAATGAGGGCGGCGGTGTCTACTGCTCGAATGGCGAACCTGTCATCCTCAACTGCCGAATCGAATCCAACGCGGCCTATCTTGGCGGTGGCATGAGCAATTCGGGCGCTTCGCCGATCGTCTCGAACTGCCTGTTCGCGCACAACGCCGGGCTGGAGCAGACCGTTGGTGGTGGTGGCGGCATGTACAACCATGGGAACAGCAGTTCAGTCGTCACGAACTGCACGTTCAGTGATAATGCGTCGGACTTTGCTGGTCCCGCGATCCGAAACGTGGACTCCAATGTGATCGTCGCGAACTGCATCCTCTGGGACGACAAATTCGATTGCGGAACGAACCCGTGCCCGGCGGACGAGTTGGAGATTCACTATTCGGGAGCGCCCGGTTTTCCGACGGGGCAAGTGAGCTACTGCTGCATCGATGTCGGCGATCCGAATGGAGATCCTTATGAGGGCCCGCGTAACATCAACCGGGATCCGGTTTTCCAGAACACATCAGACTATCGACTGGCAAGCGGATCCCCATGCATCGATGCCGGCGACAATGAGCGCGTCCCGCTCGACGTCGCGGACCTCGACGAAGACCTTGTCTTCACGGAAGTAACGCCGCTCGATCTGGATCTTAGCCGTCGATTCGAGGATGACTCGCATGTTGTCGATACCGGCAACGGCACGGCGCCGATCGTCGATATGGGCTGCTACGAATTCCGTGCGCCAGGACTGCTGATGGGCGGGTCCGGCATGCCGCACGGCGGCGCCGGGGACTACATGATTCCGTCCGGCTCTGTCGAGTGCCGGTATCTCAATGGCATGCTGACATTCCAGTTCATGTACGATCGGCCGGTTTATTCGGCGGATGGCGACGCCTTCGTCACGGGCGACATTTCCACGGCCAATGCGAGTGTCGATTCCGTCACGCAATCACCGGGCCTCGACACGATTGAGATCACCTGCACCGGGATCGCGAACGAAACGTGCGTGGGCCTTTCGTTCATTGTCGAGAGCGCTGAAGGCAACGAGATCGCTGCCGACTACGTCTGGCAGATACTCGAAGGAGACGTGACCGGTGACGGCATCGTCGACAAGTACGACTCGGAGGCCATCAAGGCGCTCGACGGCGAGGCGCCCAGCAAGGACGAGTATCGCTGCGACCTTGATGCCGACGGTCTCATCGAGGGCAGCGATTCGGCGCCGATCGGCGATGACTACGCGATGGCAATTGCCTCCGATGGCAACGCGGTCGGCAATTGTTCGCCTGAAGTAACTTCGATGGTGTCGCGCCGTACGCACAAGACCGAGTACTTCGATATCGAGGTCGGAAGTGTCGAACCGCGCGGCGGCAACATGCAGATCGTTTTCGCGTTTGACCGCGAGATTCGGTCGACGGACGGCGATGGACTGACGGCGAACGACATCTCCGTCTCCAGCGGGACGATTCTCGGCGTCACGCCGGTAAAGACGTGGGACCAGTTCATTGTGGAGGTTGAGAACGTTGCGGACGGCGAAGTGTTTACCATTGGGTTCGACGCCGAAGACGCGAGCGGATTCCAGATCCAGGTCGAGGCGTGCTGGCCGATGCTGCTCGGCGACGTTGATGGCGACGGTGACGTCGACGCAACGGACGCCGACTTCATCATCAGCTATGACGGCAACGATCTCGATGGCGAGAACTTCCGCAGCGATCTGGATGCGGACGGTTCGATCGAAGGAGCGTCGCCGTTTACTGACGACCTCGACATTTGCACGACCCACGAGAACAACGAAGTTGAATCCTGTGGCGGATAGGAATTGGTGGCGAAGAGCGCCTGCGTTGAGTCGCCGGTAACACGCGTCAAGCGCGGCTGATCGCAGGGCAACATGACGTCCAACAAGTCAAGGCCCGCTCGCCAAAGTCGATCGACCACGGCGAGCGGGCTTTTTCGTAGGTGCGTTATAGCGCGCGCCAATGCCAGCGGGTTGGCAGGTGAGATGTTTCTAGGAAGGGGGCGCTACGATGATACCCCTCGGTCGCCGGCATCATGCCGCAACGAGAGAACGCGACATCGAGCGTGCAAAGTCAAACAGGCACCGGCGAATGCGCCGGAATGCGCAAGAAATCGTGATGGCAAGGCATTGAAGTGGTCGCGTCACGCCGTGGGACGAATTTCAATGCAAACCAGCGATTGTATTTGCCATGCATGCATCGCGGATTCCGGATCAACATCGTCGACGCAATCGTGAAAGCCGCGTTTGCTGGACCGTGAGTCCGGGGAGCGTGATCCGCGAAAGTGCTTTCGGATACACGCATCCTGCCCCCACGATGTCGGCAACGCCCCGAATACGTCTGACGGGGCCCCACCAACGCCGGCGGGCTGTGCGGTGTCGTCGAGCGACAAGAGCCTATTCACAGTCTTCGATTTTGACCTGGAATTAACAAATCGCGAGTAGCGACGTTTCATATGGGGGATTCTCGATTCGGGGGCCAGACGGCCCCTGGACGCGGGACGGGCCGGTCGTCGGTCCGGCGGACCCGAGCGGGAAAGAGGCGGAAAGGCGATCTGCGGCAGCTCTTGGAGAAATGAAAGAGAGACCTGTCGCGGGGCACTGTGCAAGCCCGAATGAATACACGACTGGCCAAGGCCCGAGCCTCGTTGTCATTGCCCCAGCGGGTGACCCGCGCCCGTGAGATGCTCGCAAACTGCGAGATGTGCGAGTGGAGATGCGGTGCGGACAGGACCCGTGGCGAGTCCGCCCCGTGCAGACTCGGCCGGGAATCGTTCGTTTTCAATCGATACATGAGCTTGACCGAGGAACCCGAAGTCCGGCCTGCCGTCCGCGTATACCTGGGCGGCTGTAACTTCCGTTGCCGATTCTGTGATACGGCCCCGGCCTGCTTTGAAGCAACTTCGGGGCAGAGGGTCGATCCGAAGGTCCTCGCGGGCGAACTTGCGGCGGCGGTTGAATCCGGCGCGAAGTCCATCAGCGTCCTCGGCGGCGAGCCGACAATTCATCTCCACACGTTGCTTGAATTGGCAGAAGCCTCTGCCCGGCACCTACCGTTGGCCATCAACACGAACTTGTACATGACAGCCGAGGTGATCGATCTGCTGGACGGTGTCGTATCGCTGTATCTGGCGGACTTCAAATTCGGAAACGATGCCTGCGCCCGCAGGCTCGCGAGCGTGCCACATTACTTCGAGGCTGTGACCCGCAATCTGTTGCGCATCGACGGAAAAACACCGATGATCGTGCGGCACCTACTGATGCCGGGGCACATGGCGTGTTGCTTTCGGCCCGTTGTGGACTGGTTGTCGTGCCACCTTCCGGGTGCGCGGTTCCAGCTCTATACGGGCTTTGTACCCTGCTATCGTGCGAAGGATGATCCTACGATTTCCAGACTGAATTCACGAAGGGAGATTCAAGAGGCGGTCGACTATCTGAAGGGGAAAAACCTGAACTGGGATGCAGGCAGTGACGGACAGACTCGAGAACAGTAATCGAAACGTGGAGCCGCCGAACTGTGAAGTGTCGATCACGATCGGGACGGATGGCCGGGTTTATTGCCACGACATCACACCGGCCCTGATACCGGTGCTCGCGGCATTGTGCGGAGACCATGACGAACTAGAGGTGCGGCGCAACGCATGCGATGAACTGGCGAAAGACGAGCAATGAGTGAACCCAAGAGTGAACAGAAGACTCCGGCGCGGGTTTCGGCGCGCGAGGAACTCGAAATCCTGATTCGGGCGCGATATCCGATTATTTACGTCGTGAGTTGGGAGGAAAGCCGGATTGAACGCCGACTCAAGGAGATCGCGAACCGTCGAAAGAAGCAATTGATCTGCTGGTCGGTCACGACCGGCTTGACCACGTCCGGATCGATGACGGCATCGCGGCAGAAGGGCCTGGCCGATCCCGTGGAAGCGCTCGACTCGGTGATCGAGAACAAAGAGCCGGCCATTTACCTGTTCAAGGACTTCCACCCTTTCACACGTCAACGTGATTCCAACGTGGCCGTGGTGAGAAAGCTCCGCGAAGTGGCCCAGGCGCTCAGCGACAGCTACAAGACACTGGTCATCTGTTCGCCGATCGTTGAAATCGCGCCGGAACTCGAGAAGGTCGTCACCGTTCTGGATTATCCGCTTCCGGACGCGGCCGCGTTCGATCGCCTGCTCGCCCGGATTTGCGAGGACGTCGCTGCGCATGCAAAACTGAAAATCAGCCTCACGCCAGAGGATCGGGAACGCATCGTACAGGCCGCGTTGGGATTAACGCTTCAGGAGGCGGAGAATGTCTTCGCCAAGACAATCGTGACGGACGGCCATCTCTCGGCTGAAGACATGTCGATCGTCTTTTCGGAGAAACAGCAAATCATTCGAAAGAGCGGTCTGTTGGAGTACTACGAATCCACCACCGACATCGGAGACATCGGCGGGCTCGAGCAATTGAAGTCCTGGCTTCAAAAGCGATCGCTCGCCTTCTCCGAGAAGGCGAAGCAATTCGGTCTGCCGGCGCCGAAAGGCGTCCTGCTGGTCGGTGTGCAGGGCTGTGGCAAAAGCCTGTGTGCCAAGGCGGTCAGCCGAATGTGGAACATGCCGCTGCTGCGTTTTGACATGGGCCGCATGTTCGCGAGTCTCGTGGGATCGTCGGAAGAGAACATCCGCCGCGCCATCAGCGTCGCGGAGAGCATAGCGCCAGTCGTTCTGTGGGCGGACGAGATCGACAAGGCCTTTGCCGGGTCCCAAGGGTCCGCCAACACGGACGGCGGTACGACGGCCCGCGTGATGGGTACGTTCCTGACGTGGTTGAGTGAGAAGCAGCAGCCGGTCTTCGTGCTCGCGACGGCCAACAACATCTCGCAGTTGCCGCCGGAGTTGCTGCGCAAGGGACGACTGGACGAGATTTTCTTTGTGGACCTGCCGAACGCCGCCGAGCGCAGGCAGATTTTCCACATTCACCTCCGCAAACGAAACCGTGATCCGAAGGGATTCGATCTCCCCGCACTGGTGCTGGCAAGCGAAGGGTTCAGCGGTGCTGAAATCGAAGAAGCGATTATCAGTGCCTTGTATGACGTGTTTTACAAGGGTAAGGAACTTGAGTCAGTTGACGTCCTCGAGGCCATTCGCGAGACGGTCCCTCTCTCCAAGACAATGGCGGAAGGGATTTCCGCTTTACGGGCTTGGGCGGATGGCCGGTCCCGCTTTGCGTCTCGGCGCGACGACATCACAAACACGGAACTTCGACGGAAACTGGAAATGTGACTCTCTCTGTTTGAAAGGAACAGCCATGAGCGCAGTTTGTGTTCTGACACCATTGGTCATCACATCGTGGCCCGTCCTCGCGTCGGCAATCGCCGGCGCCGCCGCGAGCATGGGGTTTACGATTCAACCTGCCGTCGTTCAGGACGAGAATCGAAAAGTCCGCAAGAAGGGCGTGGAAACGGAGATCGAAAACAGTGAGATCATCAAGGACGAGATAGGCCCCGGACAGAAGATTGTCATCACCAAGGGCGATATCTCCATTGAGATCGGCCAGGATGAGCGAGGCGCGTGCACGGTCTGCGTGACTGGATCGAAGCACAGCGACGTCGAGCTTCGGGCGATCGGCGAGGAAGTGGCGGGGCGCGTCGTTCAGCAGTTTGCCTACCACAAGCTCATGACCGAGCTGAAGAATCGGAACTACTCCATTGTGGACGAGGAGGTTCTGGCGGATGAATCAGTGCGCGTTCGCGTACGGCTGTGATGTGAAAGGAAGCGATCGTGGAACGACCTGAATTCGAAATCAACATCGGAAAGAACGGCAAGGTCACCGTCGAAGTCAAGGGGACGAGCGGCAAGCGATGCCTCGAACTAGCGGACTTGATCAAGGAGATCCTCGGCCATGAGGAAAAACGAACGCTGACGGCGGAATACTACGCACCTGACTCCAAGGTGCGGATCAACACCAAAGTCAATCGGAACTGACCGCTCAATCGGTGATGCGAGGTGAAGGCGCATGCGGTGCCTGAACTGCGGATTCGAAAACATGCCGGGACTCAAGTCGTGCGCACGATGCGCCAGTTCGCTGGCGCTTGGCGACGTCTCAGTGGTTCCCGGGCGTGCATCCGCACTCAGGTTGCGTACACGCTTCGACCGACTCAGGAATCGCGTCGCGGCTGTGACGTCGCGGGTTCTTCACTTTCGAATTCCGTGGTGGTTGCCAAAAACCAGGGGGCCGAGAGTGTGGCCGGCGCTGGCCCGAACCGCCCTGCCGGGGTTGGGGCACATTCACATCGGCCATCGAGTTGCGGGCTGGATGTTTCTTTCGATCTGGCTGACGTTTCTCCTGTTGAGTCTCCTGACGCTGCCAAGTTGGGTGACGCCTTGGTTTCTCTCCGGTGCCGTTGCCACGCACGCGGCAGCCGTGATCTCGGTCCTGGCGGTCGAACTTTCGTTCGAGCGGATCGCGATGCGCATCCTCTTCGGAGTACTCCTCTTTGTCGCATTGCGGCAACTCGTCTATGCGCCGATCGGCGGCTTGGCGCAGTTGTTCTGGGTCCCGATCATCGTGCCCGACAATCTCGTCCCCGGCCCTGTGACGCAGGCGGGAGACGGCCTGGTTTACGAGGGGCGTTGGCTTCGGCCGGAACAGTTCGAACGGGGCGATCTCGTGTTCTATCAGATTCCCGCCACGACCGGCAATCAGTTCTACTCATTGGAGGGATTCGGACTTGATCGAATCGTCGGCGTCCCAGGAGATGAAGTATCGGTCAAAGGGGGTGATCTACTCGTCAACGGGAAAGCGCCGAGGCCCGAGGAAATGCCGATCGGCAGTACTTCCTCGCTGCCCGATCTTGACTTCGTGGTGTCAAAGGGGCAATACGTCATCCTCCCGACGCGGCTTTCGTTTCAGACGCACAATGTGTCCATTCGCGACGAGATGATTCTGCGCGTTTCCCTCCCCCCGAGCGATTTCATTCTTGGGAGGGTCCTTTTTCGACTGCAACCGTGGTCCCGATTCGGGCGAATCGAGTGAGAACTGGAATGACCGGTAGGTTTGCAAACCTGGAATTCGATGACGAGCGCCACGAGAGCGCAGAAACGCAGGCGGAGGCTCCGTCATCGGAACGGGACGGTTGGTCCCTTCTCGAGCAGGCCCGGTCCGCACACATCGAGGCGCAGCACGAGGCGGCACTTCGGCTTTACACGCGTGCGCTGCAAGAGGACCGTCGGCTGATTCGCGCCTGGGTCGGACAGGTACAGATGCTGGTGAATCTTGGCGAGCTCCACGAAGCCCGTGTCTGGGGCGACAAAGCCCTGGAACTATTCAAGAACAACGGCGAGCTGCTTGCAGCCAAAGCGCAGGCGTGCATACGCCTGAATGACAGGAAGACCGCGTTGGCCAGCAGCGATGGCGCGATGCAGGCGCCCGGGAGCTCCCCCTGGCGATGGGAGGTTCGCGGAGAAGTTCTCCTTGCGCGGGGGGATCGGCAATTCGACGTCTGCTTTCAGAAGGCGCTGGAGGAGCCCGACGCCGATTGGTTCGATCGCGTCGTTGTTGCTCGAATCTATCGGTTTTACAAGCGCGCACCCGCGGCGATGCGATACTTGCGGGCGGCCGTCGAGATGGCGCCGGAACAGGCGTACGCATGGTATGAACTCGGCGCGTGTCAGAGGGAGCTTGGCCTCGTCGGCGCCGCCACGACGACTTTGGAGCATTGCCTCGATCTCAACTCGAATTGCCGGGAGGCCGCCGATGCACTTGCCGCGCTCAACCGGATGTCGTTCATGGATTGGCTGCGCGGTGTTCTGCGCCGCTGGAGAAGCCGATGAGTCTTCAGATTGAAAACCTGCTTCGCAGCGGCCGCAAGCTGAACGCGAGCGACATTCACATCGTTGTCGGACTGCCGCCCATCCTTCGAGTTGAAGGCGAAGTCGTGACCGCCAAAGGCGATGTCGTCACGGCGGACGCGGCCCGTACGCTGGTGTACGAAGGGCTCACGCCGGAACAGCAGCAAGTGCTCAAATCCACTTGGCAACTCTGCTTTTCCACGCAATTCGGCGAACATGATCGAGCGCGGGTGACAATTTACATGCGAAACGGTTCCCCGGAGTTGTCGATCCGCCTGAGCGAACCGGTAATCAGGTCACGCGGGGACCTCAATCTCCCGGCGATCGTGGACGACCTCGTCCGCAAGCCCAATGGCCTGATCATCATTACGGGACCAACCGGCGTTGGTAAGACCACGACGTTTCACTACATGATTGACCGTATCAATAACGAAAGCCGGGTCAAAATCGTAACCATCGAGGATCCGATTGAATATACCCACCCCTGCAAGCGCGCCGTCGTTGTGCAGCAGGAGGTGCTCACGGACGTGAAGAACTTCCAACAGGCGCTAATGCATGTTCTGCGGCAAGATCCGGACGTCATCGGAATCGGCGAGATGCGCGATCGCGAGACAATGTATACGGCGCTGACTGCGGCGGAGACCGGACATCTGGTCATCGCGACTTTGCATACACCCGACGCTGTACAGGCGATTCAGCGCATTGTCTCAGCATTTCCGGAGGGGCAGCAGAACGAAATACGTTACATGCTGGCGAATACCATTCAGGCGGTGATCGCACAGCAGCTGCTTCCGACCGCAACCGGCGGTCAGCGAATCCTCTGCTGCGAGGTGATGGTGGGGACGCAGGGCATTCGCCACAACATCCGTGAGAACACGATTCATAAGATCTACTCTGAACTGCAAGCGGGGCGAAAGTACGGCATGGTCACGATGGATCACGCCTTGTTGGATCTATATAAGAAAGGAGACATCACATATGACATGGCCGTCACGATGGCCCGCGATCCGAATATGATCAAGCAGCGCATCGCATGATCCAGGAGTCATCGGTCTATCGGTTGCATGGGGTCGAATGGCGGATTCAATGATGCAGATGTCCTGCCTGGCCCGAAGGTCCAACTCAATTGTTCACGAGCCCGCGGCAGCGAGCCGCCGTCGAGGAAATCGCTGCCAATTCCCAGCGGATGGAAATGCGTGCGGAATCGCCGACCCGACCAGCTCGTTTCCTTCGCACCCTTTGAATTCGCGGCGATTGCGGGTCACGCAAGCGTTGATGATGCAACGCGACAGCTCCGCACGGATCATCCCAGCAGAGATGCCCCGTGGGTGTGAGTCGTATGCAGGACACGGCTTTCGCTTGGTTTCCTCAGAAACGCGGCGTGAAATCAGGCCGAAGGGCCCGAGCGAAACTCAGAACGGGAGAATTCCGGGATCATCGCCCTCCATGTCGAATCGTTCTTCCGAGTACTCGATGCCCGCCTGCCTGCATCGGTCGCGCAGGACATCTTCTCGGTTGATTGTAGGCGAAATCGGACGGTATGCGTGGCAGAGGAACACGTCATCGCCTTGCTGGTCTGCGCGCGTCAGATTGCATAGGACTTCTTCCTCGGCATCAGGTATTTCATGGCTCTTGCATGAAACACAGAGATCCGGCGTCGGGATCAGATCAGGGTTGAATTCGGTGCCGTCGTCGTTGAAGTATCGCGAACCTTCGCTTGCATCCATGACATACTCTCCTTCGGGGCCTTCGTTCCATTCCTGAAATACGCCGAGCTGGACGAGCCGTATATACAGGTTCGGGTTGTTGAGCCGAAGGCAGGGTGTTTAGCGGTAGCTCACTGCGCAACGCCTCGACATGCGCTCTCGCATCGGCGTGACCGCCCAGAAACTGAAACCGGGCGATCGGAATTCGGTGAACCGCGGCGGCGATGCGGGCAATTGTCTCGATCGCGAAATCGCGCTTTTCCGGCAGTTTGGAAATGCCATCGAGCCGGGCCCCGCAAAGCGCTGTTTCGATGAGGGCGTTCCGGCCTGTGGACGCGCCCTCCGCAAAACAGATGAATTGGGGCACGGCGAAATCCAGATGCTCCTTGACCAGGGCCTCCAGCACCGACGCTTCCATTTGGAGTCTGCCGATGCGCTGCCCGTAGGCCAAGTCATCCAGATCCCGGCGGCACTTGCGCAGGACATAACCATAAGTCTGTGAGATGGACGGGGCGTCTTCCCCGTCAATCTGGAACAGGTAATTCTCATGGTTCAAACCATGTTCCAGGCGCCGCAACTTTCCCGCAATCCGAACGGGCTTACGGAACTGATCGAGTGACTCGAACGCAGATTGAATGTCGTGCTGCAAATCGGACCAGCGTGTCTTGACGCGCTTCCGCACCAGAAATGCTCCTCAGTCGCGAGCCCCCAATGGGCCTTGTTTGTCAGACAGTGCCCTCAGTCGCGCCCAGGCGTTGCCGGCCACGGCCGGACCGCAAAGTGAATCCATCGAACTCCACCAAGGGCTTCATCCGTACCAGCGGCACGCCCGCCCCAAGCGCAGGGGAGTATCGCCAAAGCCGACGCTGCCGAGGGTGTTCGAAATACACAGCCGGCGCCGGCCAATTCAGAAAATACGCAAAAATAATGTTGGATGGCGCCTGCTGTTTCGACTCGAATCGCATTTGCGAGGACCGACAAAGTCCAGCCGCGCGCGCCAGACGACTACCTCTGGGCCGAAACCGATCCAACGTCGTTTCAGAAATAAGCTTGCGTCGCGATCTAGTGCGTCGGAATCTGGAGTCCAGACATGCATCTACTCCCCTGCGCTCGAATTGAAAGGCCGTCGTGGACTTACGTGCAGAACGCCAAGCTGATTCCTTGGCGGGAGATATGCAAGCGGGCGATGGGATTCGAACCCACGACGTCCAGCTTGGGAAGCTGGCAATGCAGGCGCTGTTGCCATAAGTTGTTTCAGGTGACCTATTTACGAAAGTGCTACTGGCGCTTTACTGGCGTTTCTGGGGGCTTCCGACGCACCAGTCACCTGATTTTTCGATGAAGAGCATCGCCCGTTAGATAGCACGGATTCCGAGGTGGATGCCGCTTGCTTGGCTGTGAATCATGAGTGCACGATCTCTCTCAAACGGTCGCGATCTTGAGGCCATCGTTGGATCACAATCCCGAGTTTTGCCGGTCGAGTATCATGATTGTCATGAATGAGGTCAGGAGAGTACGCGAAGGCGGTAGTCGTGACTTTGTGGATCCGGCGTGCCGTCAACAATCAAGGAGAGCCGGTGATCGGGCCATTACGTGGGTCGTCGTGGCATTTGTTGGGCTCGCGGTCCTTGTCATAGGGTTTGCAATCACGCGCTCGCGCATGACGAGACCGGCAAGCCGAAGCCTCCCGTCAGATGGCTCAATTTCCCTTTCCGAACATGGGTTCCGAGTGACTCGTGTCGTGGACGGCGACACAATCGTCGTGGTGGGCCGGGATGAAATCGAACAGACGGTCAGGCTTGCCGAGATTGATGCACCCGAAAAGGACCAGCCGTCTGGGCAAGAGGCAACGCAGTTCGTTCAAGGTCTGTTGGAAGGCAAGATCGTTCAATTAGAAAATGTAGGTCGCGAGAAATTCGGTCGAATTCTTGCCCAGGTCTACCTTGACTCACGCCGAATCGATATCGAAATCGTTCAGAATGGATGGGAATGGGTGTATCCGAATTCCGACTCGCGAGTGCTTCGAGACGCTGAGGCAAGGGCACGAAGTCAAGAGACGGGACTCTGGGGCTCCGATTCGCCAATGCCTCCGTGGGAATGGCGCAAGGGCGGGCGTTAACATGGGCCGCCGACGGAGAAGTAGGCGAGATCCAAGCGGTCATCGTTGGAAAGAAACTCATGCAACAAATGCTTCGCAGCGGGCTCGCTCGTATGTCTTGCATGAGTTCTTCGAGCTGGACGAATTCGCGCTGCGCCGCGTAATAGACCTATACGGCCGCGAGCATGGAAGCGGCCCCCGAAAGTACTTTGAATCTACTTTCCAGAAATGGCGAAGCGGGGAGGTGCAGCCAAGGAGCGAAACGCAAGATCGAATCTTACATTGTGTTCCGAGATTTCTGTCTGAAGAAAAACAATTTGAGATATTGAGCTTTTACATACCCGAATACATGAACAAGCTTCGTGCCGCGTTCAAGGTCCGAAACTTGGTAATCGAAGGTGTCCCGAAGGCATTCGCCGATGCGGCCGAAAAATGCCGCCGGGCAGAGCCAGGTCTCGACTGGTTTGTAAGGGGCGTCTTCTCTGATGAAGAGATTGCTGCGTTTGCAAATGTAGCTCGATATACCGCGCTGGATCGCCTTCATCGTTCGTACACTGCGGTTAGGGACGATCTGTCAACGGCCATGAGTCACCTCCGGGCGGTGGATGCGAAAGTCACCGTGCGCTATCGTCTTGATGAACCGAAGTGCGTTATCGAGTTGTACGGTTCGTTGTCTGACCTTCCCTCGACCGCCTTTGAAATGCCCCCTGTACCAGACTTAATCGTTCGGCACCGACGGCAATACGAACAACAACTGCTCGACCACTATTGCGACATGCTTGTACAGCAGGGGGCTCGGCAAGCGCGACATGCCGTTGCTCAGCTCGATCTTTCGATTCTTCAGACGGCGATTGCCTCAGTTTCCCGATCTGAATCGATAGAGTCGAGCTTTCAGATTAGCGGGGCGGGTGGAAGATTCGAGGGCACCGTTTGCCGAAAGAATGTCTCTGGACTCAAGGCTCAGCGATTCATTAGAATGTCACTAGCGGGTCTATTCACTTTCGGATGCGTTGCTGGAATCGCAGCAGCATATACGTCGAAGGATCTGCGGGGCTTGTTGCCTTGTGGGATATGGATGGTGCTCGCGCCGGTCTCAGCGCTGTGGTCATGGAGTTTCGACAAGCATAGAGAGGTGCGCGAATATGAGCGAGAACGATCAACGAGGTTTGCGAAGGATTAGCACGGAACAGCACCTCCCCGTTGGCTTTGAGCAGCTGCCGGAAGAGGATCGGCGTGTGATTCTGCGAGACTTGGCGGCGAAGCAAGCTGAAGTGCTTGTCGATACAACCCGCGCAGTCCGCAAGAGCCAAATCGCTGAGAACGACCTCCATGTTCACAACGAGAACGTGGCCCGCCTCGATCACGAAAAGAAGATCTATTCCAGCAAGATTAGCGCCGAGACTGGTTCTGGGAGGATCGACATGCAAGTACGGGGCGGCGACACTCGCTTCGTTGTGCCAATATTGGTCGTTGTCGGCGTGATCCTCTTGGCGATCATCACGGTCTTTGCCCTGCGCTAATGCCTGTATGGGTGGTACGTTCACAGAAAAATGGTGCATGACGATTTCTGAAAGATGAAAGAGCACGTTCGCTGTGTGATGCATGTGCGGTGGGCGGATTCGAGCGCCCGCTCCTTTGGAGATGTCACATCCAATAGCATCGACCTGACACATCGTAGTCCAACCCCTCCAAGACGATACAAATTTCGTTCCACGCGCCCCAGCTACCCTTTGTTTCTTCTTTCTTCACGTCCTCTCGTTGGAGTTGATGAAGGTCGTTTGTATCGACTATTCCGAGCCGGGTCAGAATCGCCCGGGTCGATTTGGTTAGGTCGAGTTGATCGAGTTTCAGGTAGCGAGGTTGAATCGGCTCTTGGACAACGGGAGAGGTGCGGGACGGTTTTGTCGGATCAATGCAGTCGGCGTACCAGTTCGCCCACTCAAGCCATCGTCTTCGAGGTTCGGTGGTTTCGGACGAGTGTTCCATTGATTGGGAAAGCGCTTCCACCTCGGTCAAGAAGGCTCGAATCTGCTGCGCCTTGCGATGGTCACGAACCATCGTCAAAAGCCCCTTGCGCCTTGCGGATTCTGCCTCGGCGAGTCGCTGTTCTCGTTCTCGAACCGCGAGAGCCTGTTCTTTTTGCCGACCTCTGCACTCTCTGTCGAGGCGGTTTTGTCGAACATTCTCGATGTGTCGGAGGACGCCCTTGATGAACGACGGTATGAGGTCTTCAAGGCGCTGCCGTCGACCGTCCGACCAGTTACACCTCAAACGATCTCCGTAATCCCCGCTCGCCGAAAGTGTCAGTTCACCTGTTGGGAATCGTTGTGGTCTTCGCCATGAGTCGGTATTCGCGTGGCGTTCCTTTGGTTTCGTCGACTCGGAGAGTGCAATACTGATGAAATCGTCGTCCATTCCAAGCGCGCTCGAACGAGCAGAACCGCCAAGTTGCTCCCAATGCTTGATGATGGCGTCGAGCAAGCGCATTGCTCGTCCGACCGACTTTCGGCTGACCGTTACGTTAAGCGGCGGTCTTGAAGCAGCTAAGCAAGGTGCGTGTCCTCGACGGGTTATTCCACTCAAACACGGGATCCCAGATAGCTTCCGGTGTCAACTCAATTGGGTGCTCGGAATTGCTTCCGTTCCCAGGAATTTCGAGGCGTCTTTCCGATTCAAACGGGGACTTCTGTTCATACGGAGAGGATGTGCGGCTCAAGATCAACTGTTATTCGTAGGAGGTCGGAGATTGCATCCGCCGGATACTGACGGGTTGGAGGCGTCGCTTCGAATCCCCCCCCTCCGAATTTTCCGTTTCGAGTGATGCCACCTTCGTTTCTGGACTACTGGGGTGTACAATTCGTGATCAGATTTCGGGCTTCCGAGTCGGACTGCCTAATTGAATTCGCGGAGGCGTTGAAATGCTTCGAACTATCCTCATGATCACGTGCATAATCTGGTCGTTGCCTCGCCTAGCCTATCCTGATCCAGTTGTGCCGCATTTTGTGGGCGTCGGGGATTTGCCGGGCGGAAGCTATCGAAGCTTCGCCGAGGCTGTTTCTGCTGACGGCCAAGTTGTCGTTGGGGCCAGCGACATCGCTGTTGGCTTGCAGTCTCGATCTCGCCCTTTTCGTTGGTCGCTAGCTGAAGGAATGACGAAAGTTAGAAATGGAATTTGTGAACAAGATGTTTCGATGTACGGGTATGGAATAAGTGGAGATGGCCGGTGGGTTGTGGGTACGGTCGGTGGAGCGTCGCCCGGCGCGGCCCTATGGGGTGATCCTTGGGGATTCTTGGATCTAAATCGCAACCTATGCCAGTACATCGGAAGAGAAGCCCTGGATGCATCGTTTTATGGGCAGGTCGTTGTCGGGACGATATCTGGGGGCGCAGGAATCTGGACACCCGATTCTGTGACGTTGGTACCGGTCGCGTTTACAAGCCCTTCTTCAGCTTTTGCCGTTTCTGATGACGGACAGACAATCGCACTTGGTGTGAATGATGATGGAACATATCTGTGGCGAGTTGGGATCAGCGTTACTCAGATTATCCCACTTGGCGGCAGCGCTCGCGGACTGTCGGCGGACGGTACCGTCGTTGTCGGCAACGAAGTGCAAGTGCTGCAATCTGCCATTCGATGGACCGATCAATGCGGGATAGAGCCGCTTGGTACAGAGTATGATGCCCGCGCCACATCCGCCAACGGACTGGTCATCGCAGGATCAAACCCCTTTGGCGAATCCTGGATCTGGGATCCGGTCAACGGCGTTCGAAACTTGAAGGCGTATCTCCGAGACGACTTAGGGCTGTCCGACGTGAACGGTTGGGATCTTGAACTACCAAACGACTTCTCGAACGACGGCACCGTTCTCGTGGGAAGCGGGCTAAACCCGAGTAATCAACAAGAGGGATGGGTCGCGTACATCCCGGAAGTCGTTATCACCCGTGGAGATTTCACGGATGATGGGGTGGTCGATCTGGCAGACGTAGCAGGTTTCTGTGCTGTCTTGGTTGCCCCGTGTGATGCAACGATTAGAGATAGATACGCGGCGGACATGAATGATGATCGAATCGTTGATGCCGTAGACGTTGGGCTATTCACCCAGGAGTTGTTGGGTCCGTAGGCCGCAATATTGCAAACGGGCGTGCGTCGCCTCAACTAGTGAGAGGCAATCCATTGATCCGTTTCCGTGTCGTAGTAGACACTCTGCTGTCCGCCTGAGGGAGCAGCATTGGAATCAGGAACCAACTGAAGCGGAAACGACTTGAGCGATAATGTGAGTTCGAGATGTTTCGCGTAGAGCGGGTGCAACCTCGTGACCCGTCCATCAACAATTCCTACCACATCATGTCCACCGTAGCCCTTTAGGAGATTCACTGGAAGTTCAGGCAGGCGGCGGGCACTGAATCCACTCGGTTTGCTTTCGCATAACCATATCTCGACATAGCCGCCGGACCCAGCGCTGCGATTCACGATCACAAGATCCGGCTTTCCGTCGCCCGTGATGTCATCTACGTGAAGGGACTCCGGCATACCATCACGTTCGCATGTCGTGATGGTCGCCCCGTTCCTGCTGATGGTAAGGGTGCCAATCGAGTATCCCTCTCCCGCAGGAATTGCGATGATCAGAAGATCGGTCCCTAGTTTAACTTCTCGGGATTCCCCCGGCGAAATTGCAAGACGCATGCACGGAGCGAAGGTCTTGGCCGTTGAACGGTTGCGTGATGTTGCAACTACTACCGTGACCACAACGATGCAGAGCACGACAAGGGAGAGTATCGTACGGTGCCGCCGTCTCATCCGAATCTCCTTACTGGTCCGGTCATCCAAGAGCACTTTGCTGCAACACTACTGTATTCGGAGTTCACGTGCATGGGCAGGTCTCGATTCGCCGGACACGCTCCATGAGGCACCGACAGCAGGGACACAGTTTTGCTCGTATTCTGTGCAGACAACAGGCGTAAATCGGTGTCTCCCGAAGTCACATGGCGGGTGATCACCGGGTGGCATCGTTCGAATTGAGGTAACTTTGATATCAACGAGTCAGAAGCTACGAGATTTTGCTTGCTCGCCAAATCTCCACCAGAATCGCCCAGTTGCTTCGTGTGCTTACGCAAACATAGATTGGACTTCAACCACGAGGAGGTAATCTCCGCTTATCTGGTGCGATCTGGTAAGTGGTATTCCCCATCCTAAATGGACACGCGGTTAAGAGAGTTTAAGCGGCGGCTTCATAGTCGGCAGGGCTCCTGTAGCCCAAGCTCGAATGCAGCCGCTGACGATTGTAGAACACCTCGATCCATTCAAAAATCGCCCGGCGGGCATCGTCCCGCGTGGCGTATTGACTCCCGTTGACCAGCTCCCGCTTCAACGTCGCGTAAAAGCTCTCGATGACCGCGTTGTCGTACACTTCGCCCTTGCGGCTCATGCTGCAGATCATGCCGTGCGCCGCCAACATGTTGCGAAACGCATGACTCGCGTACTGGCTGCCGCGATCCGAATGATGCATCAAGCCCGACGGCGGTCGCCGCTGCTCGATCGCCATCGCCAGCGCGTCGATCACCAGATCACTCGTCATCCGCTCGCACATCGACCAGCCCACGATCCGACGCGAATACAGATCCAGCGTCGTCGCCAAGTAAAGCCAGCCTTTCTCCGTCGGAATGTACGTGATGTCGCTGACCCACACTTGGTTCGCTTCACTGCGATCAAACTCGCGAGCCAGTAAGTTCTCCGCCACGGGCAGACCGTGCGACGAGTCGGTCGTCCGCGCTTTCCTGCGCCGCGGTCGTGCGCTGATGCCGTCTTCACGCATGATTTTCGCCACCGTGTTCTCGCAGCAACGCACGCCCTTGGCCTGCAGTGTTGCATGTGTTCGCGGTCCTTTGCTATACCGGAATGCGGATCGGCGAAGCCATCCACCTGACATGGGATGACGTGGATTTCGAAAACGGCGTGATCCTGATCCGTTCAGGAGTGAAAAACGGTGAATATTGGCAACCGAAAACGAAGCACGGCAATCGCCGTATCGCAATCGTTCCAGAGTTAACTGAGATTCTACGACGGGTGGGAGAAACCAACCGGCTGAACCGCTGGGTCTTTGAGACGAATCGAGGTACGCGACTTCACCCCTGCAACGTGCAAAAGCGGTTTCGAGAAATCTGTGATGGATTGGGATTCAAGAAGCGGCTTACCGTTCATTCGCTGCGGAAGTATTGGGCATCAACGGTTGCACAGCAGGGGATGCCTTGGCAAGTGATGATCAAGATGTTCGGGCACGGTGATTTCAAGCTGATCTTGGAAACGTATTACGCACAAAACGACGACGCTCGGCTCGTCGCCGAAGCACAAAAGATCGACTTCGGGTTGTGCGGCGACTGCTCGAAGGCAAAATTAGGAGAAGAACGATGATCGATACACCGGAAAAACGAAGGAACATGGAAGCATATGTCAAGATGAAGATTCAGGATATCTTCGAAAAGATCATTCGTGAAAGGTTTCCGGTCATTGAAGGTCTACCTGCGGACGATGCCGAGCACTTGCAAGGAACCATTGAATACCTCGATGACGACAAACTCGAAGAAGGCACTGTGCTGGAAGGCAATGAGTTCTTCGAATGGGCATGCCGCCGTTTCGAAGAGGAAGTCCTGGAGACTTGGTTTCGAGAGGAGACAATCGATGCGCTCGTTCACTATGCCGGGGATATGCTCTGCGACCACCCCGAATTCTCAGATGAGCAGATTCGTGCAGCCGTCCAATATTATGCCACGCGAGGGAGGATTGGGGATCTCTTTGAACGATTTGACGATGGAACCGAGAAGTGGCTTGAGTTGGTCAAGCTCTCCGTTACCGAGCGGTGCAATTCTGCGGGCGACGAATCACAATAGGAGTCATTTGACGATCTTCACTATTCTATCATCGCATGTCCGTGACAAGATTGGGCGTGTAAGAGCGGGGCGAGAGATTGCGTTTGGGCGGAGAGTCCGAACAAGTCTATGAGGACGGGAGACTCAAACTCGGATGAATACCCTCAGATCTCGAAGTTGTTGGAACGGATTCTACTTCACCAACTATCTGGCGCAGTGGATTCATGATTTCAGTTTAGCGATTCGTCGTTTTCTACGTCGCGAAGCCTGACCTGGACCGACGACGTGTCACATCCCAATTCGTCGAGCGCGTTTCGCAAGAATTGAATCCAAGACATTTCTCCATCGGTAGCGCTTCCAACGGCGTCGATCACAAACGTCTTGAACTCATCACTATCAACGAGTTCGAGTTCCTCGGCAGTTCTCACCGCATCGAATGCCATTAGCTCTCTAGGGCTCGGGTCTCGTGGGTTGCAATCTGGGCAAGAAAAAAAAGTCCGGCAGCTGCCGCAGATGATACCAGTGAGCTGATCGCACTTGATGCAGTGCAATTCTTCGCCACATTCGCTGCACTTTTGGGCTCCCTCTTGGTCGCATTCAGGACAGGTCAACTCCTCGCCACATTCAGTGCAACTAACTTTTGATTCGAAGTCACTTGCGTCGGGATAACGTAACCACTCCAGTCCCTCAGTGTTGCGGTCGTACCAGTACCACTTCGTGTCGCTTCCCCCGGCGTTCTTGCGATTAATCTCATAACGAATCTTGTAGGTATTCTCTTCGACAGCCATCCGCACACGATAATCGCCCAGATAGGAGTTTACTTCGCTCTTTGCGTCAGCAGATCTGAACGTGTGCTCTCCACGTTGTCCGACAGGGCAGATGAACGAGGACACCAGTCGGTCGTTTAGGAAAACGCTTTGCCGAGATTCGGCTGCATCGTATTCCAGCCTGACCGTGAGACCTTTTTCCATGTGATAGGTCAGCGTGGAAACGCCTTTTCTTGGTCGGTTTGTGGGCATGGTCGGACTCCGATTCGCGTAGCTATGGTAGTCGCCCCAACGATTCCTAAGAAGCGTGAATAGTCCTCGTGGAGTCGAACGAGGATCTGGAGGAGGCAGCTTGTGGCTGGCGGTTTACTGGCGGTTTGGAGAGACGCAAACGGTCAATTAAGGACTTACAGCGACGAAACGAGACCAATTTTCCTCGTTGAATCAGTAGAAGGTGCGTCCGTCGAAATGACGTAAGTTGAGGTGGGGGAGTTGCTTAAAGCGGGCGATGGGATTCGAACCCACGACGTCCAGCTTGGGAAGCTGGCATTCTACCACTGAATTACGCCCGCGAATGGGGTTTTGCACTACATTTCGTCGGAGTCTTGCACTACAATTCGGTGCCGACGGGAGCCTTTCGGGCTCCAAACCTTGCGAATCCTACCACGAGGAAACCGCGTGGCAAAGCACCGAAATAAGCGGATTCCAAAGCTCCGATTCACGACACTTCGTGACATCGGTTGGCACGTTTCTTACCGGGATGAGAGGACCGGGCTGCCAACAAGACACCGATTCAACATCACAGAAAAGGAGCGGGAACCAGAGGCCCGCATTCTGTATCACGGCTGGGTCCTGGAGCACCTTGGCGGCAACGTCGACGCAACTCATCCCACGCAGGCGAAGCGTGCCCCGAGGGTGAAGCTCCCGCCGCAGGTTCTGTCCGGAAGTTTGCTTGAGGTCGCGAGCGGCTTTATCGAAGCCGAGCGTGGACGTTCACGCGAGGGTGATGAGCCACGTCGCCGTGGAAGTATCGCCGCTCCGGTTTTTCGTGACCGGAAAAAAGCGATCCGTGACTTCCTCGAATTCATGAACGAGCTACATGGCGTTGGAGCGGTTGGCCGGATGCGGCTCGCAGACTTAACGATGGAAGACATTGAAGCCTTTAACCGTTCCATCGTGAAACGTGGATTCTCTGCATCGCAAGTAGCGAAGCGGTTGCAACTTGTAAAATCAATCATCGACAGAGCCGGCCGGCCAGAACATGGTGGACAGTTTCTGGCCTGGAACTGGGATTCACGAGACGTGTTGCACGGGACGCCACCGGCCGAGCGAATTCTTCCCACCCGGAAACAACTTGTAAGAATGCTCCGCGAAGCCGACTTGCGGGGCCGCACGATGATTTGGCTTGGAATCGGCTGCGGTTTCGGGGCCAGAGACCTTGCCGCGATTCGAGTCGGGCAAATCACGAAGGATGCGTATGACCTTCGCCGAAGCAAAACCGGTGTCGAACGTTTCGGCGAGACACCGCCACGCGTATGGCGGTTTGTTCACATGTATCAGGAGCGAGAGAATAGGCCGAAGGGCCAACTCCTCTTGGTGACCCGCAACGGCTCTCCGCTTGTCCATTCCAAGTCAAACGCCGTCACCCAGTGGTGGGACAAGCTGCGGAAGAGGGTAGGAGAGAGCAAGGGGACGCTTCCCGGTTTTTATACGCTTCGACATTTGGGGGCCACCGAGTTTGGTTCGCGACCCGGAACATCGATTGGCGACGTCAAGCGTTGGTTGGGGCATTCGGCCGGTTCGGACATGGCCGATGTCTACATGCGTCCAGTCCGTCCCGAAATTCGCGAAATCGTTGATTGGGTTCGAGTTCGGCTAGAATCGTGAACGCGGTCGCCGAGCCGAAAGGTTGCCGCCGCTTCGGATGATGCTGCAAACGCACCACCCGGAGCGACAGGTCACCTCGTGATTCCCCCTTTCAGTGCTTCGTGTCCTTCGGAGGATTCGGGTCGTTTCCGTATGAGTCCTTGTCCCGAATCTGCCCGTTCGGCCGATGGATGACGAGTTCGCCCTCGTTTTTTCGAGCGAGCTTTCGTCCGGCGTCTTCAGCCGCACCTTGAGTGCGGTGTTTCGACACCGGTTCTTTGCTGCCTTCGGGCTTCACTGCCCATTGCTTGCCTTGCGGCACGACGTGAATGTTCTTCTTGGCCATAACTACCTCGTTTTCTAAGCGATTTCAGACGCGGCCAGGACCATCCCGGTCGCGTCCGAAAACTTGTTTATACACATCATAGCCATTTTGTAGCCATTGTCAATTGACAAAGTGGCCGAAACATATATAATATTTACAGGAGGACCAAGGGGATGAACGAAAAACGAACGATGACTTTGAATCTGTCGCCCCAGGAGATGGAGGCGTTGGAAGAGCTCTCTCGAACGAAGGAGCTGTCAAAAACAGCCGTCATTCGGCAGGCACTTCGGCTCTATCAACTCGTGGGCGAGAGACTGGCTCAAGGGGAGCGGCTGGTGCTCGAAGACGATAAGCTCAACAAAAAGGCCGAGGTGATGATGCTGTGAGTCGCCCAACCGTATTGCTCATGGAGGAGTCAACGGGCGAAGTTGTGAACGCCGAGCTTGACATGGACATCGGTCCGCACGACCTCGAAGTGCTCGAATCGATTTGGGGGCCGTTACGTCGCGAAGCTGCGAGGAGGCTTGCAAAAGAGCACGGCCCCGAATCAGTGCCACAGCACTGGCAGTGGGATTGGAGGCGAAAGGGGCCGCTGCTTCGATATCCGACATTTCGATGTATGGCGATTCGCTATGAAGAAGAACTGCATGGAATCGTCCTTGTCGACGCTGACAGGTATGTTTCCCAAATCGAACCAGACAAGTCCAAGCCGTTGATGTATGTCGAGTTCCTTGAGGTTGCACCGTGGAACATCAGCTTCGGCGGTATGAAGCGTCGATTCACGCCTGTCGGTCCGCGACTAATGGAGGCGGTGATTCGATTTAGCCAAGATGAGGGCTATCACGGACGCGTGGGGCTTCACTCGCTTCCGCAATCCGAGCAATTTTACGAGCGATGCGGAATGACGAAGTTGAAACACGACCCGAAAAAGGAGAATCTTAGGTATTACGAAATGACACGCCAGCAAGCAATGGCGTTTTTGAATAGAGGAGAGCGGCCATGAAAACTGAGATGACAAAGAGTCTTGATTGGATGCGGCAGATGGCCAAGCTCGAAGAAGGTTGCTGTGTCTCGGCCGGAGGACTTCCTGCTACCGCAGGAATGCTTCGTCCTGCTGAAGGTAGGCAAGAGGGCCAGCCATCGTTCGACCCACGTCGCGTTGCATTGGCTCGCTTCGTGGAATTATCGCGTCGCAAACTGCGATTGTCCGTCGAAGATTTTGCAGGTCGGGCAGACGTGGACCCAAGCGAGGTATTACAGATTGAGGACAGCGATGCTCCACCGTCGGAGCCTCGCGTAGTTTTTGCTATCGCTCAGTTGCTGCAAGCTGACGCGAAGAAACTGATGGAATTGGCCGGCCACGTCACATCCCGTGACGAGCAGCTCGGCCGTGAAGCTGTTCGTTTCGCGGCATGGTCGCAGGGAGCGGAGCCGCTCACTCAGGATGAGGAGCGGATTCTCGGGGAGTTTGCCCGCGTTGTCGTTGCAGCCACGGATTAGCGTCGCGGCGAACGCACTTAACGGAGTAGATTGTTGTCACAGACGATTATTAGCCAACGGACGGCTCAGGACATCGATAAGCGAATAGCCAAGGTCCTTAAAGACTTGGATAACCCCGAGCCGCCTCTCGACTTAGCGGCGGTTCGGGAACTGCTTAAGCTCGACTTGCGATACTACTCTTCAGGTGACGGGGGCATCCTGCAGGAAGTGATTCACCAGTTGCGTATCGGCTCCCAGCAGGTCCTCGCAAAGCCGTCCCGTATCATCGACGCAATTCGTAGGCGAAGCCTTCGTGCCCTTTGGGTGCCCGAACGCCGACGTATCCTGATTGACAACGACTTGTACGAGCTCAAGAAGCGATGGGGAGAGGCTCACGAAATTTCACACAGTATGATTCCACACCATCAAATACTGACACTTGGCGACCCTGACCACGCGTTGCAACCAGGGTGCCGTGAGTTGCTTGAAGCGGAAGCGAATTTCGGAGCAGGACGATTGCTCTTTTTACAAGACCGTTTCGCCGACGAATTGCTCGGCAACTCGATTTCATTCGACCACATCAAGAAACTTGGCAAGACTTTCGGCAACACGGTTACATCCACCATGTGGAGGACAGTCGAGACTCTTGAAATGCCGGCTGTTGGTTTGGTAAGCGTCCACCCGTGGACGCGTCTCCAGCCTGCTGAAGAGGCGTTTCGTCACTTCATTCCGAATGTCTCGTACGCACAGCAATTTTCAAATGTGACGGGAGACGAAGTTTTTCGGATGCTGGCTCGTGTCGTGGAGAGACGCGGATGCGGCAAGATTGGCGAAGAGCATGTCATTCTTGAGGACGTAAATGGCGACAAGCATGTTTTCTTGTTTGAGTGTTTCGCAACCAAGTACGACACGCTGTCTCTCGGAATCCATCTTGGGCCGAAGGCCGAAGTGGTCGCTGTGCCCGCGTAAGGGCAACTCCTCTTTGTGATAAGCATTGGAATTCTGTTGGTTCACGTCAAATCAAACGCGGTCACCCAGCGGTGGGACAAGCTTCGGAAAACAAAGTCAGGGGAGAGCAAAGAATCGCTGCTCGGATTCTACACGCTTCGACATCTCGGGGCTACTGAATTCGGTTCACGACCGGGTACTTCCATCGGGGACGTCAAGCGGTGGTTAGGACACTCCGCAGGTTCAGACATGGCTGATGTTTACATGCGGCCTGAACGCCCGGAATACCAAGGAGTCATTGGCCGGGGGCGACGCATGCTTGCATCCCTACGTGCTTGACCTCCATCCTCGCTGTTCCACCAACAAACCTATCCGTGACTCAAGACCCTAGTTCAGACACACTTCTGTCACTCACACTAAACGAATTTGAGGGATGCCGCAGACGCCCGCCGCTGGAGTTTCCCATCTATTCATACTACCCTTACTCTCTATCGCGTGCCGAGGAGAGATTGACATGGCAAGAACGAGAAATCGGTCTTCGGGAAATCGCACACAGCGGCCAGATGCTACAAATCACCGTGTGAGCATATCATTCCCGCAGCTGCAAATTGACCGACTCGCTTTCGGTCGCAATTTCGTTTTGCAGGTCGGGGAGGCGGAGTCCAGGACAAACATCGAGGCATCCGAAGTGGAGCCGACCGTATTCAAGGCCGTATCCCCTAGTGGTGTTGAAACTTATCTGTATAAGCAGCGAAGCCGAGTCCCTATTGGTGACCGCTCGCGAGTCCTGCGTATGCGAGACTCCGTGGATTCGCCGTCTACATTGACCACGTCAACCCGATTTGCATGGGAAGCCCACCCGCATCTTCTATGGCCCAAGCGTCCTTCCGAGATTGTGCAGACTTGGGCCGATTCCTTTCGGTTCATCGAAGAGGATGTCCAAAGTGAGACCTCTGGTCTTCGCACGCCACAGATTGGAGCTTTGCACGCCATTGCGGCACATTGGACGGTTTCCGATGCTCCAGCCACCATCGTAATGCCTACCGGGACAGGGAAGACCGAAACGATGTTAGCGACACTTGTCTATTGCCGCTGCTCGTTAGTACTCCTTATCGTGCCGTCAGACACGCTCCGCACTCAGTTATTCAGAAAGTTCATAACTCTTGGCTGCCTTCGCGATGCCGGCGTGATTAGTCTCGATACCGCATTCCCGAGAGTTGCCTTCATCCGCTCTGGAATTAGGACCGCCGAAGAAGCCAGAACTATAGCTTCCGAATCAAATGTAATGATTGCGACTCCCAGTTCACTTTCGGCGTCGGCCCCTGAGGCACTGGATACGTTGGCGACGCAGAGTACCCATCTCTTCGTAGACGAAGCACACCACTTGCCGGCCCCAAGTTGGACCCGTATCAAAGACCGTTTCCTCGGCAAGCGAGTGCTTCAGTTTACCGCAACTCCATTCAGAAATGATGAGCAACGCATAGACGGAAGAATCATTTATAATTATCCCCTTTCACATGCACAGAGGGCCGGCTTCTTTCGCCCAATTGAATTACTCACTGTCGAAGAGCTCGATGATGCCCGGTCCGACAGAGCGATTGCTCTTGAGGCTGTTCAAAGACTACGAAATGACCTGTCTGACGGATTAGACCACATCATCCTCGCAAGAGCGAAAGGCATTACCCGGGCACAAGACGTGCTAGCGGTCTACGAAGGCCTCGGGCAGGAATTCCAACCGGTCTTAATTCATTCGACAATGCCGCACTCGCAAAAGGCAGTCCGTGTTCGGCAACTAGAGAGTCGTGAGTCTCGCATACTCGTATGCGTTGATATGTTCGGCGAAGGATTCGACCTGCCTCAGCTCAAGATTGCGGCCATGCACGACATACATAAGAGCCTCCCTATCACACTCCAATTTGTGGGACGCTTTGTCCGCACCGCCCAAGATGTTGGCGGAGCTTCTGTTGTCGTCAACATGGCGGACCCGCGGGTTGATAGAGAATTGCAGAGCTTGTATTCCGAAGACCCCGACTGGAATTTGCTGCTTCAGCGAACGAGTGAGCGGAGAATTGCTCGTGAGATGTCTTTGCAGCAATACGTAGACAGTTTCTCTGGTGACCTGCCACAACAACTTCCACTTTGGAATTTGCGGCCTGGCTACTCGACGGTGGTCTATCGTACATCCGGTCAGACTTGGGTCCCGGAATCACTAAAAGACTCACTGCCTAGGAATGTGCAATACTGGCATGCAATCAATGCAGACGAACGGGTGACCATTGCTGTAGTGGCAAAACAGGAGGACGTGCGTTGGGGCCGATTCCGAAACATCAAGGACCATTATTGGAATCTAGTCATCGCACATGCCTGGCATGAACGGAACCTCCTCTTTATTTATGCAAGCGACTATAACGTAGTGAATTTACTTCAAGTGGCTAGGGGACTGTGTGGCCAAGACGTTGCGTTGCTTAATGGCGGCGACGTCTTTCGCGTCTTTTCTGGAATAGAGCGTCCGATGGTCAAGAATCTTGGTGCGTCTAAGACAGGAACGATTTCATTCACTATGTACTTTGGTCCTGAAGTATCGGTCGGGTTGTCCCAAGTGGAGCGGGCAGAATCTGATTTGAACAACCTATTTGGTTGGGGTTACGAGGACGGCGAGATTGTGACGCGTGGCTGCTCGTCACGCAAAGGAAAGGTCTGGTCAACTTCCGGCGGCGTAGTAATGGACTGGCAGGCGTGGTGCCAGAATATCGGCGATAAACTCCTCGACCAGACAGTCGACGAGGTTGAGGTGATTCGTGGATTCTTGCGACCAGAATCAATGGCCGCCCGCACCCAAGCGGTTCCAGTTGCAATTGAATGGGGCGAGCGTGTTATCAGAGAGGAAGAGGACCGCGTGTTCGTATTCATAGACAATAGGGAATATCGACTTAATGAGGTGACAATAGCGATTGACTCACCTAGTGAAACGGGACCTATCAACTTTGAGATACGAACTGACGACAAAGTTGCAACCTATGCTTTGCAGATTGGAGCTATACCGAATACCCAACGTGCATACGAATACCAGAGAATCGGAGCCTCGTCGGTGGATATTCGCCTCGGCAGCGGACTGCGAATGCCGCTCCCGGATTGGTGTGACGGCGACCCATTTATTATCTACTACGCGGATGGCTCTTTTTCTTACAACCAGTATCTTGTAAGTGCTCCATGTGTCGCCGCTTTTGACGTTCGCACTATTGACGCTCACGACTGGACAGGCGTTGACATTAGAACCGAGTCGGAGGGCCCCAACCGAGATATGCGTAGCATTCAGTACCATATGATTGAGTCAATACGGGACGACTTTGAAGTCATTTTTAATGACGATGGAGCCGGCGAGGCCGCCGACATAGTGGCCTTGCGGCGTGATGGCGAGGATGCGATTACTTTAAGATTTGTACATTGCAAATATTCGTCAGAAGGGCAGCCAGGCGCGAGAATCGACGACATGTACCAACTATGTGGGCAGGCCCAGAAGAGCGTGCGGTGGAAGCATCGTGGGCTCGCATCGCTTGTGAAACACATGAAGAGCCGTGAAATGAAATGGCAAGGGAATGGACATACCCGATTTGCAAAAGGAACCCTTCTTGAATTGCGAGCGATCGAGAAGGCAGCACGAAGGGTGAAGTTGAGATTCGAAATATCTATTGTCCAGCCGGGGCTCGCAAAATCGCGAGTTAGCGATGGAATTCTTGAGTTGCTCGGAACGACCGAACTACTCCTTAAGAAAATGGCGGTAGCCAACTTCACCGTTTTGAGCAGCGAATAGCCACACTTCGTGTTCCGCCCGAATGTATCCAGCCATCGTCTCGTGCGAACGCAATTTTCGAGGGCGTAGGCCCAAATCTCGCCACGGTCTCGAGATGCCGGTGTAGTGGGTACGAAGATGCGTTTCTTACACGCCGCTTTGCGGCTTCTTGGGGACAAAGTCCGACACCCCATAGGTCGCGAGTAGCCGAATTTGGCCCCTTGCCCGGCAGTGTCATGCATGATAAAGGATGTTATCATGCACGAAACTAAGGGTAGGGGCCTTCGGTTTGGGAGGCCCTGGTTTCGGCAAGCATCGGGCCTATGGCAAAGGAAATCGTCGTCCAGAATATTCCCCAGGTCATCGCTGACCGCCACGAGCCACCGGCAATCGTCAGGTTTGCCGGGAACAATGCTCGCTATGCGTACGACGAGTTTTTCGGGGGCGAAGAAAACTCGCACACCGAACGAGCGTACCGACATGCGATTCTCAAATTCCTTGCACATTGCGAATCGCTCGGCATCGCGTTGCCGAACGTTACGCCAACCGTCGTTAAGAACTATTTGAAAGGCCTTAAAGCTGAGGTCCGTACCCGCCAAGGTCAACCGCAGAAATTCAAGCCGGCAAGCAAGCCAACCAAGAAGCTTCATCTAGCTGGCATCCGTAAGTTCTTCGATGTCTGTGTCGTTAGGCATGCCATACCGTTGAACCCTGCTTCGTCCGTTCGCGGACCGAGGCACTCTGTCACGCAAGGCAAGACGCCCTCTCTCACCGTTCAGCAGGCTCGGGACATCCTCGCGGCAATTGATACTCGCACGGTCACCGGCCTCCGCGACCGGGCTATCATCGCCATCATGCTTTACACTGCCGTTCGGGCTGGGGCCGTATCCAAGCTCGAACGGGGCCACTTTTTTTCCGATGGCGGTCAATCCATGTTTCGCTTTCACGAGAAAGGCGGCAAGGTGCGAGATATCCCTTGTCGCCATGACCTGGAGGGGTTCGTTCAGGAGTACCTCGCCATGGCGGAGCCGCCCGAATCGGTCTCTCCCCTCTTCCGCACGGCTGTTGGCCGCACGAATCAGCTATCGGACAAGGGAATGACTGAGAACGATATCCTTCGGATGGTCAAACGTCGGTTCCGCAAGACGGGCCTCCCGGCTGAACACTTAACATGCCATTCATTTAGGGCCACAACCATTACGGATTTGCTTGACCAGGGTGTCCCGTTGGAGGATGTTCAGTATCTCGCGGGTCACGCAGACCCGAGGACTACAAGGCTTTATGACCGCCGAAAGAAGCAGGTGACCCGCAACATTGTTGAGAGGATATCGATTTAAAAAGTAAGAGTGCGAACGCACTCTCTCCGCACCTTTAGACTGAGTGATGGCGATGGAACTTATCGACAACATCAATCACCTCCTCGGCGACAGCCTTAAACGGTCCGTCGCCGCAGGTGTTAAGCTCAAGATTGCCGCATCATGCTTCTCCATCTACGCCTTCGAGGCTCTAAAGGCCGAGCTTGAGAGCGTCGATTCGTTTGAGTTCATCTTCACGGCTCCGACGTTTGTGCCGGACGAGGTAACGGACGCCGGGCGGAAAGTTCGTCGAGAGTTTTTTATCCCCAAAGCCGAACGCGAGCGTGGGTTTTACGGCAGCGAGTTTGAAATCCAGCTCAAGAATAAGCTGACTCAAAAGGCGATTGCCAAGGAATGTGCCGAGTGGATGCGACGGAAGGCCCGGTTCCGTTCGAACAAGACCAAAGCTCCGATGCAGCAGTTTATTTGTCTAGACGGCAACCAAGGACAGGCCGTCTATCAACCGCTCCACGGCTTTACGGCGGTTGACCTTGGCTATCAACGCGGTGACGCCGTCTCAAACTTCGTCAACCGAATCGACGACGCTTCGTTCACGAATATGTATCTCTCGTTGTTCGACCAGGTTTGGAACGACCCCGAGAAAATCGAGGACGTTACCGAGGCACTCTGCGAGCACATCGCCACGGTCTATCAGGAGAATTCGCCTGAACGCATCTACTTCCTGATGCTCTTCAATATCTTTAGTGAGTTTTTGGAAAGCATCTCGGAAGACGTGTTGCCGAACGACTTGACCGGTTACCAGGAGAGCCTAATTTGGAAGAAGCTCTACAACTTCCAACGTGATGCGGCCACGGGCATCATCAACAAGCTTGAAACGTATAACGGTTGCATCCTTGCAGACAGCGTTGGTCTAGGAAAGACCTTCTCGGCACTCGCCGTTATCAAATATTACGAATTACGAAACCGCTCGGTGCTCGTGCTCTGCCCGAAGAAGCTCGCTGACAATTGGCTCAATTACAATCGCAACCTCACCACAAACATCTTCGCAAAAGACCGGTTCAACTACGACGTGCTGTGTCATACCGACCTCTTGCGGACAAGCGGCGAGTCTTTTGGGACGCCACTTAACCGAATCAACTGGGGGAACTACGACCTCGTTGTCATCGATGAGTCACACAACTTTCGAAATAACGACGTGTTCAAAGACCGAGAGACCCGATACCAGCGTCTTCTAAACTCAGTCATTCGCAAGGGGGTCAAGACCAAGGTTTTGATGCTCTCGGCAACCCCTGTGAACAACCGATTCTCTGATTTGCGAAACCAGCTTGCACTTGCTTACGAAGGCGAATCGGAGACGCTTCGACAGAAACTCAACGCCTCGTCCGACATTGAACAGATTTTTAGGCGGGCCCAAGCGGTATTCAACGAGTGGTCGAAGTTGCCGCCCGAGGAGCGAACCGCAGAATCGATTCTCGAATCACTGGACTTCGATTTCTTCGAATTGCTTGATAGCGTCACCATCGCTCGTTCACGCAAGCACATCGAGACCTTCTACGACACCAGCGACATCGGCAGCTTCCCCGAACGCCGCAAACCGGTCTCCGTGCATTGCCAACTGACGCATCGAACAGATGTCATCGGCTTCAACGAGATTTTCACGCACTTATCCACCTTGAAACTCGCTGTGTACGCTCCGCTCACCTACGTCCTGCCGAGTCGCATATCCAAGTATGAACAACTGTACGACACAGAGGTTCGGTCAGGTGCCGGAACGCTTCGTCAGGCCGACCGTGAAAAAAGTCTCCAGGGTTTGATGACCGTCAACCTTCTTAAGCGACTTGAGAGCTCGGTCGAGTCGTTTCGTATCACGCTCCAAAAGCTGCACGATAACCATGTGGACACCCTTGAGAAGATTGAGCAGTTCAAGAAGGATGGCATCGACCCCGGTTTCGCCGACGTATCGGCCGCGTTTGAAAACACTGACCCGGACGGTGACGACTATCCCGACCCCGGTGACGGCAGCATCGGCGGCAAAGTGCAAGTGAGGTTGTCCGACATGGATTTGCCGTCGTGGGAGCACGACCTCCAAGCTGACCTCGACGTCATAAGTGAACTGCTAAAGGAGATGCACAAAATCACGCCGGAGCACGACGCGAAGCTTCAGCACCTGAAGACTCAGGTCAATAGCAAGCTTACGTCACCCATCAATCCCGGCAACAAGAAGATTCTCATCTTCACTGCGTTTGCCGACACGGCGGAGTATCTTTACAAGCACCTCTCCCCTCACCTGCTCAAAGACCACAAGATTCACGCCGGAATTGTCACGGGTACCAGCACGCCCCGGACAACGCTTGGAAAGGGATTCGATTACCAGGCGTTGCTTACGCTCTTCTCTCCGCGTTCAAAAGAAAAGGCCCTTACGATGCCGGACCAACCCGGTGAGATTGATATCCTCATCGGTACCGATTGCATATCCGAGGGGCAGAATCTTCAGGATTGCGACTACCTCATCAACTACGACATCCACTGGAACCCGGTCCGCATCATTCAGCGGTTTGGCCGAATCGACCGAATCGGCTCTACGAACGCCACTATCCAGCTTGTTAATTATTGGCCAGACATCACGCTGGACGAATACATCCGCCTCAAGGAACGTGTCGAAAGCCGGATGGTCATCGCCGACGTAACCGCGACCGGCGACGACAATCCCCTCACCGCTGAATCGAATGATGTCTCCTATCGCAAAGAGCAGCTCCGCCGGCTTCAGGATGAAGTCATCGACATGGAGGATTTGAAAACCGGCGTCTCTATCACCGACCTTGGTCTCAACGATTTCCGCATGGACCTGTTGAATTACGTCAAGTCCAGTGGAGACTTGTCGAGCCTCCCAAGCGGGATGCACGCCGTCGTTTCGGCTGACCCCGAACGCGGACTTCATCCTGGCGTCATCTTCACGCTTCGCAACCGCAACCAGGCCGTGAACATCAATCGGCAAAACCGCCTTCATCCGTACTACCTGCTTTATTTGGCGAACGATGGACACGTCATCGCCAACCACACCGAGGTCAAGCCGCTGCTCGACTTGGCCCGTGCGGCATGCCGCGGAAAATCCGACGCAGTTCCCTCAGCCTACGGTCCGTTCAACGAGGCGACCGATGATGGCCGCAACATGGCCTTCTATTCCAATCTTCTCGCTCAGGCGATTCACTCAATTGTGGAAATCAAGGAAGACAAGGACATCGACAGCCTCTTCACCGGTAAGACGACCACCGCACTCACCGACACGATTGCCGGCCTCGACGATTTCGAACTCCTCTCGTTTCTCGTCGTCCAGGAGCTGCCGTGACGGGGGAGCTTTTTGATTATCCGAAGAAGGCTGCATTCGGCCGTGTTCTGCCCAAGAACAAGGTGTACGCCTTCGGCAAGGCGACGCGGCGAATTCAAAGGCTCTTCGCCGCCGAGGTGAGCCAAATCGTCTGGCGATTCAAGCTCGCCCCGGAGACGACCAACATCCCAGCGGGGCCGGGCGTCGCCGAGATTCAGATTTTCGGCGTCGAACTCAAGCCGGGCGTCGACGACGTGACGAACGACGTCCTCTCCTGCATTGACCACGCCATCGCCTTCCCCATCATTTTCGAGCTGACCGCCTCGATGGCGGGGAGCGAACGCATCAAGGCTGTGGCCGCCTACAAACGGCCCAGCGAAGCCGACTCGGCAAAGTGGGTGGTCGGCGATTATTTTTCGACTGATTGGCTCCCTGCTAACGGCGAAAGGTCGCCCCTACCCGTAGCATTGACCTTGGCCGGGCTTTATGAGCAGATGATTCGTCGGCTCGTGCCGCTTGCGGCCCGACCGGGTGAATCGCTTCAGGCCTTCGTTGAACGACATCGTGTGATGGCGATGAAGAAACGTGAGGCTGAGAAGCTTGAGGCCCAACTGAAACGTGAGAAGCAGTTTAACCGCAAGGTTGAGCTCAACGCTCGATTACGAACTGTTAAGTCCGAAGTCGACGCTTTGGTCGGTGACGGAACATAAGTGAGGATAGACGTGGACAAGCTGAAGATGCACACTCCAGACCTGACGGATGCCAACATCGCTCGAATTGCGGAGTTGTTTCCGAACTGTGTTACGGAAGCGAAAGACGATAAAGGCGGCGTCAAGCGGGCCATCGACTTTGACCTGCTTCGGCAAGAGCTATCCGATCACGTTGTGGACGGACCACGTGAACGATATCACCTTGATTGGCCCGGTAAACGCGAAGCCTTAGTCGTCGCGAACGCCTCGATCACAAGAACACTGCGACCCTGTCGCGATGAAAGCGTAGAGTTTGATACTACTAGGAATCTCTTTATAGAGGCCGACAACCTTGACGCACTGAAACTCCTTCAGGAATCATACCTAAACCGGGTGAAGATGATTTACATCGACCCTCCATACAACACGGGTCAGGACTTCCTTTATTCCGACCGCTTTAATGAGGAAAAAACCGTCTACGAATCCGGTTCTGGGCAACGAGACGAATCTGGACGCCGGCTGGTCGCAAATCTTGAATCAGACGGCAGATTCCATTCTAACTGGATGAACATGATGTATCCTCGCCTAAGGCTCGCCCGCAACCTTCTTCGGGACGATGGACTCATTTTCATTTCGATAGATGACGGAGAACTCGCAAATCTCCAAAAACTCTGTGATGAAATATTTGGGCGACGCAACCGCATCGAAAACGTTGCTTGGAAGAATAAATATGGCTCGGGTGCCCTAACCCGCGGGTTTGCAAACGTGCATGAGTACGTGCTTGTCTATTCCAAACAACCTGTAAACAACATCGCGGCTCCGCTGGATGACGACCAACGTGCAGCATACAAGAACAAAGACTCGAAATTCACGATTCGAGGTGGCTTCATTACTCAACCACTTGCCACAACTAGCAAGGATGACCGCCCAAATCTTCGCTACCCAATCGAACATGAAGGCGTCGAGATTTGGCCTGAGAAGCAGTGGATATGGTCCAAAGAGAGGACAGAGGAAGCTCGTCGCAATGATGAGCTTGTCATCAACGAAACCGCCGGCAAATATAGTGTTAGAACAAAACAGTACCTTCGAGATGAGAACGGAGTCGAGCGACTTGGGAAGCCGATATCATTTCTCAATGGACCCTTTAATCAAGCGGGCACGAAGGAAATCACAGAGCTACTCGGCAAGGGGGTCTTTTCGTTTCCGAAACCATCGGAGCTCGTGCGATACTTCTTTTCGTTTGTAGTCAATAACGACCCCGATCCCTCTGGCATTTACCTCGACTTCTTCGCGGGTTCTGGCACTTCAGCCGATGCGATAATCTCTTTGAATTCGACTGACGCTGGCAATCGCCAATTTATATTAGTACAGCTACCGGAACCGTGCGGCGAGGAAACTGATGCATTCAAGGCGGGCTACAAGAGCATTGCAGACGTTGCAAAGGAGCGGATACGCCGAATTGGTGTTAAGTATCGAGAACAGGTCGGCCTGACAGGCCAAAACTTGGACATTGGATTCCGCGTCCTACGAGCGGATTCTTCTAATATGAAGCCGGTGTACTACTCTCCCGATTCCGTTGCACAAGCGACACTGCCCGGTCACATTGACAATATTGAGGCGGGTCGTACCAACGAAGACTTGCTTTTTCAGGTCTTGCTCGATTGGGGCGTCGATCTGACCCTTCCAATCCAAACCGAGACGATTCAAGACAAGTGCGTTTTCGTTGTGGATACTAACGCACTTGCGGCATGCTTTGATTCGGGAATCAACGAAGCATTTATTAAGGAACTTG